>NZ_JAJLMN010000001.1:1302500-1902500 GCF_021730615.1 Lichenibacterium dinghuense | reverse complement strand
GTGTAGTTCTTGGCGTATTCCCACTGGATCTTGTCGTTGGCGATGCAGTAGCGGATCACGCCGAGCAGGAAGGCGATGTCGGTGCCCTGGCGGATCGGGGCGTAATAGTCCGAGACCGCGGCCGTGCGCGTGTAGCGCGGGTCGACGACGATCAGCTTGGCGCCGCGGTGGGCCTTGGCCTCGACCAGCCACTTGAAGCCGCACGGATGCGCTTCGGCCGCGTTGCCGCCCATCACGATCGCGAGATCGGTGTTCTTGATATCAGTCCACGGCTGCGTCATCGCGCCACGGCCAAACGTCGGGCCCAAACTGGACACCGTCGGGCCGTGTCAGACACGCGCCTGGTTGTCGAACCCCAGGATGCCCATCGAGCGGACGGCCTTGTAGGTCAGGAAGGCCGTCTCGTTCGTGGTGGCGGAAGCGCCGAGGAATCCCACCGTGGTCCAGCGGTTGACCGCCGTGCCGTCCTTGTTCTTCGCGATGAAGTTGGCGTCGCGGTCGTCCTTCATCAGGCGCGCGATGCGGTCGAGGGCGTAGTCCCAGCTGACCTCGGTCCACGCGTCCGAGCCGGGCTTGCGCACGCGGGGGACGGTGATGCGGGTCTTCGAGGTGACGAAGTCGTGGAGCGCCGCACCCTTCGGGCACAGCGTGCCGCGGTTCGTCGGGTGGTCGATGTCACCCTCGATGTGGGTGATCTCGGCGCGCTCCCCCTTCTTCAGGTCGCCCTTGGAATACATGATGATCCCGCAGGCCACCGAGCAGTAGGGGCAGGTGTTGCGGGTTTCCGTGGTGTTGGCGAGCTTGTAGGGCCTGATGGCCGCGGCCTGCGCCGCTTCGACGCCGGCGAACCCGAAGGCCCCCAGCGAAGTCCCCGCCGCACCCACGCCCGCCATCTTCAGAAAGTGGCGCCGTGAGAGCTCCATGTTCATGAATGCCCTCCCTTCATCCTTCGTCGCGTCATGCACGCTCGGGTGAGATGGATCTCGCTTAGAACGATTACGATTGTCACAACCATGCGACATCGGCGCGCGCAAGCCTGAAATGATAGGATCGGCGTGGGGCGCCGCGCGTTCGACGTCAAGCGACGCGCGGCGATGCAATCAACCTTCTGATTTGTCCGACAGATATTCTGCGACGAGTTGCCGGAACCGGGTGCGCCCGAAGCTCGGGAAGTGCCCGCCGTGCACGATGCGCGGGTCGAGGTCCGCGGCGAGCCGCTCCAGGGTCCGGCGGTAGGTCGCGACGTCGGAATCCGGGCAGGTGTCGACCAGCGGCCCGTCGTAGACCGCGTCCTGCGCGAAGAGCGTGCCGGTGCGCTCCTCCCACAGCGCGAGGTGACCGCGCGAATGGCCGGGCGTGTGCAGCACCACGAGGACGCGGTCGCCGAGATCGATGCGATCGCCTTCGCCGACGAGCCGCGTCGCCGGGGCCGGGCGGATGCGGTGGCGCCCGGCATCCCAGCCCGCGGGCCTGCGCGTGAAGGCTTCGGCGTCGCGGCTGCCGTCGGCGTACTTGCCGAAGAGCGTGTGCTCCGGGTCCGGGTCGGCCAGCACGGCGGCCTCGGCCGGGTGGGCCAGTCGCTCGTCCTCCGGGCCGTCGAACTCGTGCGCCGCGCCGATGTGGTCCCAGTGGGTGTGGCTGACGAGCAGCGTCACCGGCCGGCCCCGCAGGGCCGTCACGCGGGCCCGCAGCGGCACGTGGCCGAGGCCGGCGTCGATCAGGAGGTCGCGGTCGCGCCCGCGCACGAGCCACATGTGGCCGCGGAAGAAGGGCGGCATCCAGGGCTCGTGGATCAGGGTGACGCCGTCGGCGAAGGGCAGGAGCTCGTACCAGTCGGCCGCCGCGACCTCATGCGCGTCCCGCATGGCACACTCCGGAGATTGTGAAGGGATCGTATACAGCGCCATGCAGATTCGTTCGAGCTGCACTGCACCCTGTCATGTTGCGGTGCACCATGGGCCGCTCTAGGTTCCGGTCATCGGCATCAAGACCGATCCGGGAGGTTTGATCCATCAACCCGTTTGAGGGAAATCGAACCATGTTCAACAAACTCTTCGCCCTGGCGCAGGATCGCCTCGACAAGAACCGCCGCTACCGCCAGCTCATCGCCGAGATCAACGGCCTGACCAACGCCGAGCTCGTCGAGATGGGGGCTTTCCAGTCCGACCTCTACGCCGCCGCTCACAAGCAGGTCTACGGCGCCTGACATCGAGCCCGCCCGGCACCGTGCCGGGGCGGGCCTGACGGGGTCGCCGCGCGCGCGACCCGAACAGCGAAGGGCCGCGGCACCGCAGGGTGTCGCGGCCCTTCTCGGTTTCCGGCCTTGAGCCGCGCGGGCGCGGCCCCACCTTCGCACGCGGCGGGGGGAGACGGCATGGCGGGACGGGGCTGGAGGATCGAGGACGCGCCGCGGCTCGACGGGCGGCGCGCCGTGGTCACCGGCGCTTCGGGCGGCCTCGGCTTCGAGACCGCGCTGGGCCTGGCCCGCCGCGGCGCCGCCGTGGTGCTGGCCGCCCGCGACCCCGGCAGGGCCGAGGCGGCCCGCCGCCGCATCGCCGGCGCTGTGCCGGGCGCCGACGTCGGCTTCGCCCGGCTCGACCTCGCCGACCTCGCCTCGGTGGCCGCCTTCGCGGCGGGCGTCGTCGCCTCCGGCCCGCTCGACGTCCTGGTCTGCAACGCCGGCGTGATGGCTTTCCCGACCCGCCGCACCACGCGCGACGGCTTCGAGGAGCAGTTCGGCACCAACTACCTCGGCCATTTCGCCCTCGCGGCGCGCCTGATGCCGGCGCTGACCGGGGCGGGAGGAGCCGCGCGCGTCGTCAGCGTCGCCAGCCTCGCCCACGTCCAGGGGCGCATCGACCTCGACGACCTGCAGGGCGCGACGCGCTACGACCCCTGGACGGCCTACCGGCAGAGCAAGCTCGCCATGCTGATCTTCGCGCGCGAGCTGCAGCGGCGGGCCGACGCGGCCGACTGGCCGCTCCGCGCTGTGGCGGCGCATCCCGGCTGGGCCGTCACTGACATCATCTCCAACGGGCCGGGGCAGGGGCGCGGCGGCCTCAAGCCCGCGATGATGAACCTCGCCTTCCGCCTGCTCGGCCAATCCGCGGCGGACGGCGCCCTCCCGATCCTGTATGCAGCGACCGCGCCCGAGGCGGAGCCCGGCGGCTATTACGGCCCGACGGGGCGGGGCGAGCGGACGGGCCCGGTCGGTCCCTCGCGCGTCATGCCGCAGGCGCGGGACGCGGGCGTCGCGCGGGCGCTGTGGGACGCGTCCGAGCGGCTCACGGGCGTGAGGTTCGAGACGGAGGTGGGAGCATGACGCGGATCGCGGTCCTGGCAGCGGGCGCCATGGGGGCCGGCATGGGCCTCCGCCTGAGGGAGCACGGCGCGACCGTGCTCACCAACCTCGACGGCCGCGGCGCCGCGAGCCGCGCCCGCGCCGCCGAGGCCGGCATGGCGGACGTTCCGCTCGACGAGATCGCCGGCGCCGATCTCGTCCTGTCGATCGTGCCGCCCGGCTCGGCGGTGGAACTCGCCGAGCGCCTCGCGCCGGCGCTGCGGGCCGGCGCGGCCAAGCCCGTCTTCGTCGACCTCAACGCCGTCGCGCCCGCCACCGTCGAGCGGGTGCGCGCCGCGCTGGACGGCACGGGCTGCGCCGTGGTCGACGGCTGCATCATCGGGGCTCCGCCGAAGGCCCGCATGACGGGGCAGAGCAAGAGCCCGGCCGTCTACGTCAGCGGCGACCCCGACGGGCTCACGGCGCCTCTGGCCCGCCACGGCATCGACCTCTGGCCGATGGAGGCGGGGTTCGGCGCGGCCTCGGCGCTGAAGCTCGTCTACGCCATGTGCACCAAGGGCGTCACCGCGCTCGCGGCCGGCATGTTCCTCGCCGCCGAGCGCGAGGGCGCCGGCGACGCGCTGCGGGCCGAGCTCGCGCGCAGCCAGCCGGAGCTGGTGGAGCGCTTCGGCAAGGCCATGCCGGACATGCTGCCCAAGGCCTACCGCTGGGTGGCCGAGATGCGCGAGATCGCGATCCTCCTCGGCCCCGACGACCCGACCGCGGCCATGCTGGAGGGCGCCGCGCGGGTCTACGAGCGGCTCGCCGCCGACGGGCAGGGGTCGGGCGAGCTCGGCCGCGCGCTGCTCGGCGCGTCCGCGCCGCGCTGAGGCCGGCTCCGGCTCCGCCCGCCTAGCGCGGCCGGGCGACGCCCTCGGCGTCGTCGCCCTCCACGGTCCGGCCGTAGCCGCGCCGCCGCATGCGGGCGATGACGCGCTCGATCTCCTCGTCGGCCAGCACGGGAGGCTCGCCGAGCGCCAGCGCGCCGAGGTAGAGCCGCGCCAGCGCCTCGACCTCGACGGCCAGCGCCAGGGCGGCGGCCGGCGTGGGCCCGAGCGCGATCATGCCGTGCTGGCCGAGCAGGCAGGCGCGGCGCCCCTCCAGCGCCGCCACGGCGTGGTCCGACAGCGCCTGGCTGCCGAAGGTGGCGTAGGGCGCGCAGCGGATCGTGGGGCCGCCCGCCAGCGCCACCATGTAGTGGAAGGCCGGGATCGGGCGGTGGTGGCAGGCCAGCGTGGTGGCGTGGGGCGAGTGGCAGTGCAGCACGCTGTCGACGTCCGGCCGGGTGGCGAGGATGTCGGCGTGGAAGCGCCATTCCGAGGAGGGCCGCCGCGGCCCCTCGTAGGTGCCGTCGAACCCCATCGGCACGATGTCGCCGGGCTCCATGGCGTCGTAGGGCAGGGAGGTCGGGGTCACGAGGAAGCCCGCTCCGGTTCGCGCCGACAGGTTGCCCGAGGTGCCCTGGTTGAGGCCGGTCGCGTTCATGCGGCGGCACGCGTCCACCATGTCGCGCCGCAGGTCCCCGTCGTCCATCTCGCGCTCCCCGCCGTCCCGCCCTCGGGCGTGTCCGCACCGTGGCACGGGCGGGGAGGAGGCGTCGAGCGAGGCGCGCGCGCCGGGCCGCCTCAGGCGCGGGCGCCCGTCAGCCGGTCCCAGTTGCCGTGGGCGTAGGCTTCGCGGCCGGCGTGGTCCAGCGGAGAAGCGTGGAGGAAGCGGCGGACCCCGCCGGGGCGGTACTGGTAGGGGAAGTCGGTCGAGAACAGCAGGCGCTCGGGGCCGACGATGTCGAGGCAGCGCTGCAGGTAGGCGTCGTTCCACAGGCCGCTGCCGGTGACGTAGAGGTTGTGGCGGGCGTAGTCGGCGAGGGGGCGCCGCAGCGCGAGCGCGCGGGCGAACACGGCCGCGGTCCGCTCGAGGTAGAACAGCACCACCTCGCCCCAGTGGCCCAGGATGACCTGCAGGTCGGGCAGCTCGTCGAACACCCCCGCGGCCGCCAGGCGGACCCATTCCAGCCCGGCCTCGTAGTGCCAGCCGAGCCCGAAGGCGGCGAGCGCGAGGTCGGCCGTCCCGCCGATCCCCGCATACAGGGACTCGCGCACGGCGGGCGAGGGCGTCTGCGGGTGGATGAGGATGGGCACCTTCAGCTCCGCCGCGGCCGCGAGCAGCGGGCGAAGCTCGGGGTGGTCGAGGTGCCGCTCCCGCGTCCGGCCGCACAGCAGCGCGCCCCTCAGGCCGAGGTCGCGGACGGCGCGCTCCAGCTCGCGCGGCGCGGCGCGCGGGTCCGGCGTGGGGAGGGCGGCGAAGCCCTGGAAGCGGTCGGGGCGGCGCGCGCAGGCCTCCGCCACGCGGTCGTTGACACGGCGCGCCATCGCGACGGCGGGGCCGGGCTCCAGGTTGTGCAGGCCGGGCGTGGTGAGGGACAGCACCTGGACGTCCACGCCCTGCTCGTCCATCAGCGCGAGGCGGCCCTCGCCGAGGTCCGCCAGCCGGGCGCCGTTCTCCCCGCCGTCCGCGATGGCGGAGACGGGGTCGTGCGGGGGCGGAGCGGCGGCCCAGGCGTCCCGCACCTCGGCGGGCAGGAAGTGCTCTTCGACGGCGATCAGGCGCATCGGCCGGCTCCGGTGGAGAGGCGTCCCTCCGGCACCGCCCCCGGGGCGGCCCCGTCGGGCGGCGGCGCCCCGGGTCGGACAGCCCCGGCCTGCGCCAGGTCCCCCACGGCCTCCGCCATGGCGGGGTCGATCCATCGCTCCGACCAGTCGGGCGAGGCCGCGATCGGCCCGCAGCGGCAGTGGCGGTCGTCCGTCCAGCCCGGATAGTCCATCGCGGGATACACGCAGCAGCCCGCCACCGGCACGCCACCCTCGCGCGCCGCCGCCAGCTCCACCCCCACGCCGCGCAGCCAGTCCGGCCCCTCGTCGGCCTCGGCCCCCGTCTCGGTGACCACGATCGGCCGCCCGTAGCGGGCGTGGACCTCGTGGAGGATGCGGCGCAGCGGCCGGTGGCCCGCCATGCCGGGGCGCAGGCGCGGGCCGCCGTGGACCCACTGGTTGTCGGGATAGAAGTTGACCCCCACAACGTCGAGCAGGTCCGGCGCGCCGCCGAGGTCGGGCTCGCGCCGGCCCGCGATCATGTCCCAACCCTCGAACATCGACAGACGGTGCCGCTCCGCGATCTCGCGGTCGGCCTCGCCCCCCGCCGCGATGTGGATCACGGGGTCGGCGTGGACCAGGCGCGCGCGGGGATCGACCTCGCGCAGCGCGCGGGACGCCGCGACGCACAGGCGCACCAGCCGGCGCTTCCAGTCCGCCCCCCGTCCCCGCGCGCAGGGCGCGAAGTGGCCGCGCTCGCCGCCCGCATAGGCCCAATAGCTGATCTCGTTGACGGGGCACCAGAGCGGCACCCCGTCGCCTTCCTCGCGCAGGAGCCGCGCGGCCGCGCGGGCGAAGGCGGCGAAGCGGCCGGGCAGGGCGGGCGACCAGGGGTCGGCCCCGTCGGGCAGGCCGAAGTGGCACAGGTCCCAGATCACCTCGACGCCCGCCTCCGCGGCGGCCCGCACCTGCGGCAGCACGCTGGACCAGTCGTAGCGCCCGGGCTCGCGTTCGATCAGGTGCCAGCGGAAGCCGTCGCGCGCCGTGCGGACGCCGGTCGCGGCGAGCAGGCGGTAGTCGAGAACTGCGGCCGCGTCGTGCCGGCTGCCCGCCACGGCGTCGACCCGCCGCCCCGTGTCGAGCACCATGGTGGCGCCCTCGAAGCCGCCCATGGCGAAGGAGCGCAGGGCCAAGGCCGCGCGCGATGTCCCGGTCTCCGCGCCGTCCCGCTCCATGCCGGCCTTCCCGTCCCCGTCGCGCCGATGGCCGGACCCCGGCGCTCCGGCGGCGACGCCGCGACGCGGTGCGACCGGGTCCGACGCCGCCCCGCCGCATGTAACGCCCGGCCGCGGCCGCGGTTCGCTCCCGGCGCCGCTCGCCCGTGCGGGGCGCCGGCCATCCCCCGTGCCGCGGCGCGCGGTCGCTTCAGCCGTCCTTAACGTTTGCCGTGCAGCGTCGCGGACCTCAACCCGGAGCCTGCCGGGTTGCCACCGGGGGGACCCCGGTGCAGGCCCGTCATCAGGCGCGCCCCTTCGCGCCGGCCCGCGCCGACCTGAAAGGCTCCGGCATGTCCGACGCTCGCCCGATCCCGCCGACCGCCGACGCGCTGACCGAGCGCGCGCGCCGCTTCGCCGTGGACCTGATGGAGCACCTGGTGGTGCCGACCTTCGTGCTCGACACGCAGCACCGCGTGATGATCTGGAACCGGGCCTGCGAGCGCCTCACCGGCCTCGCGGCGGCCGAGGTGGTGGGCACGAGCGACCATTGGATGGCGTTCTACGCCGAGAAGCGGCCCTGCCTCGCCGACCTCGTCGCGGCGAGCCGCTTCGACCAGATCGGCGACTTCTACCACGACGTCAGCAAGGTGGGGATGAGCGACCACGGCGTGGCGGTGGAAACCTGGGTCGACCTGCGCGGCGCCGGCCGGCGCGCCTACCTGGCGATCGACGCCGGCCCGATCTACGACGACGCCGGCACCCTCGTCGCGGTGGTGGAAACGCTGCGCGACATCACCATGCAGCGGCAGGCTCAGGACGCGCTGGCCGCCCTGGCGGCCCGCGACGGGCTGACCGGCCTCGCCAACCGCCGCAGCTTCGACCAGTCGCTCGACATCGAGGCGAAGCGCAGCGCCCGCGCCGGCACGCCGCTGGCGCTGCTGATGGTGGACGTGGACGGCTTCAAGCTGTTCAACGACACCTACGGCCACGGCGGGGGCGACGACTGCCTGCGGCGGGTGGCGCTGGCCATCGCCGGCACGGTGCGCCGCGCCGGGGACGTGGCCGCGCGCTACGGCGGGGAAGAGTTCGCCGTGATCCTGCCGGGCACCGGGGCCGAGGGCGGCGCCGCCATCGCGGAGCGCATCAGGGCGGCCGTGGCGGGTCTGCAGATCCCGCATCGCGCGGCGCCGGTCGGGACCAGCGTCACCGTCAGCGTGGGCGGCGCCGCGGGCGCGGGCTGCCCGGGCCCGGACCTGCTCGCCGCCGCCGACGCGGCGCTGTACCGCGCCAAGCGCGGCGGGCGCGACCGCGCCGTGATGGGCGAGGTGCCGGGCTTCGTCGGCCCGGCCCGGCGCCCCTCCGCGCTGCGCGACTGCGCTTAGGTCCATGCCGGCGAACGCCGTCCCCATGGTGGCGCTCGACGCCAACACGCTCGACCCCGACGGCTCGCCGCGCGACGCGCTGGTCGAGCGCCTCTTCGCCCTGGCGGCGGCGGGCCGGCTGCGGCTCTTCGTGCCGGCCGGCGTGCTGGCCGAGATGCGCGACCCCGGCGCGCCGCGGGCCGTGCGGGCCGCGGCCCTCGCTCTGCCGGCGCCCCCGCGCCCCGCGGCGCCCACGGCGCGGCAGCACATCGACCGCATCCGCGTGCGGGCGATCATGCGGGGCGACGGCCGGCCCGGCAAGCACGACGCCGACGCCTCGCACCTGTCGGAGGCCGCGGAGGCGGGCTGCGACGCCTTCCTGACGCGCGACGGCAAGGTGCTGCGCCGGCGCGACGTGCTGCGACAGGCCCTGCCGCCCGGCCTGCGCATCGCCACGCTGGAGGAGTTCATGGCCGGGACGGCGCGCGCGGAGGGCTGAGCGGGGCTTCCCGGCCCGGCGCGGGCGCCCTATGCTGTTTCCGTTTCGTTCCGCAGATCCCGTCGCGCCATGACGATCCCGTCCCGCCCGTCCGATTCGGCCTCCGCCTTTCCGGACGCGGCGGGCGAGCCCGCGCCCCGCAAGATCATCCACGTCGACATGGACGCCTTCTACGCGTCCGTGGAGCAGCGCGACGACCCGGGCCTCCGCGGGCGGCCCGTGGCGGTGGGGGGCTCGCGCCAGCGCGGCGTGGTGGCCGCGGCGAGCTACGAGGCGCGGCGCTTCGGCGTCCGCTCGGCCATGTCGTCGATGGCGGCCGTGCGGCGGTGCCCCGACCTCGTCTTCGTGCCGCCCCGCTTCGAGGTCTACAAGGCGGTGTCGCGCCAGATCCGGGCCGCCTTCGCCGAGCATACGGCGCTGATCGAGCCCCTGTCGCTCGACGAGGCCTACCTCGACGTCACGGAGGCGGCGGCGTCGGGCTCGGCGACGCTCATCGCGCGCGCCATCCGGGCCCGCATCCTGCGCGACACCGGGCTCACCGCCTCGGCGGGGGTGAGCTACAACAAGTTCCTGGCCAAGCTCGCCTCCGACCACCGCAAGCCCGACGGGCTGACCGTGATCCCGCCGGGGCAGGGGGCGGCCTTCGTGGCGGGCCTCGACATCGGCCGCTTCCACGGCATCGGGCCGGTGACGGCGGCGCGCATGAAGGGGCTCGGCATCCTCACCGGGGCCGACCTCAGGGCGCGCCCGGCCGAGGAACTCGACGCGCTGTTCGGCAAGAGCGGCCGCTACTATTACTGGGCGGCGCGCGGCGTCGACCACCGCCCGGTGCGGCCCGACCGGGTGCGCAAGTCGAGCGGCTCGGAGCACACCTTCTCCGAGGACCTGACCACCGAGGCGGACCTGGTGGCGGGGCTCGCGCCCGCCGTCGACGCCGTGTGGCGCCACTGCGAGAGCACGGGCGTGCTGGGCCGCACCGTGACGCTGAAGGTGAAATACGCCGACTTCCGCCAGATCACCCGCAGCCGCACGGGCGCGGCGCCGGTGGCGAGCCGCGACGCGCTCGACGCCGTCGGGCGCGACCTGCTGCGCGGGGTGATGCCGCTGCGCGCCGGCGTGCGGCTGCTCGGCCTGGCGCTGTCGGGCTTCGACGGCGCGACCGGCGGCGCCGACGAGCGGCAGATGGCGCTGCCGCTGTGACGGCGGGGCCATGGCCTTTCTCGACCGTGCCGGCGGTGCGCTGGCAGAAGGCGGCGTCGCCGGTCACCACCGCGCCGGCGAGCGGCAGATTTTCGAGCGGGGCCTGGGCCGCGGCGATCTCGCCCCCGTCCGGCGGCACCCGCGGCCGGCCCACCACGCCTCCGCCGCGGCTTTCACGGACGGCGGGTTCACGGGCCACCTGTCCTCGCGGACATGCCGGCCGCAACTCGCGCAGAAGCGTGCCCGAAGGTCCGCCCCCCTCCGAAGAACCTTCCATTTCCAATCGATGCCTGCTCCGACGAGGGTCAGCCCTCTGGCGCGCCGACCACGGCGGCGAGCAGGCCGGGGAAGGCCGCGTCGACGGAGGCGCGGCACAGGGCGTTGAGGTGCGTGGTCCCCTGCGCGCGGGTTTCCACCAGACCGGCCTCGCGCAGCACGCGGAAGTGGTGCGACATGGTGGACTTTGGGCGCCCGCCGTCGAGCGCCGCGCAGGAGCATTCCCCGTCGCGGGCGAGCCTGCGGACGACCTCGAGCCGCACGGGGTCGCCGAGCGCGTGGAGCACGCGGTCGAGCCGCAGCCTGGCGCCCGAAGGCGGCGTCACCCGTCCCGTCACCGCCGCCTCCCCTTGTCTTCGTTCGAAGAATGTCGAACTAAGCGCCGTGTTCCCCGCGACGAGGTTCCCGATGCCGCGCCTGTTCGATCCCTATAAGCTGAAGTCCGCCACGCTGCGCAACCGCATCGCGGTCTCGCCCATGTGCCAGTACATGGCGGAGGACGGCGTCCCCGGCGACTGGCACCGCGCCCACTATGCCTCGCTGGCGCGCGGCGGCGCGGGCCTCGTCGTGATCGAGGCCACGGCGGTGGCGCCGGAAGGGCGCATCACCTGGGGCGACCTCGGCCTGTGGAACGACGCCCAGGCGGCGGCGCTGCGGCCGATCGTGGACTCCATCCACGCGGCCGGCGCCGTGTCGGGCATCCAGATCGCCCACGCGGGCCGCAAGGCTTCGGCCAACCGCCCCTGGGAGGGCGACGACCACATCGCCGAGGGCGAGGAGAACGCCTGGGCCACCATCGCGCCCTCGCCGGTGGCCTTCGGCGGCGGGCTCGGCCGCGTGCCGCGCGAGATGACGCAGGGCGACATCGCCCGCGTGCGCGCCGACACGGTGGCGGCCGTGGAGCGCGCCCGCGACCTCGGCATCGGCTGGCTGGAGCTCCACATGGCGCACGGCTACCTCGCGCAGAACTTCTTCTCGCCGCACTCCAACAAGCGCACCGACGGGTACGGCGGCTCGGCCGAGAACCGCGCCCGCTACCTGTTCGAGCTGCTGGTCGCGGTGCGAAAGGTGTGGCCGGAGGACCGCCCGCTGACGGTGCGCCTCGGCGTGACCGACTTCGACGGCAACGACGCCATGCTGGAGGAATCGATCGCCCTCCTCAGGCGCATGAAGGCCGAGGGGCTCGACTTCGTGGATGTGTCGATCGGCTTCAACACGCCGGACGCCCAGATCCCCTGGGGGCCGAACTTCATGGCCGACACGGCGGCCCGCGTGCTGCGCGAGACCGGCCTGCCCGGCACCACGAGCTGGTTCATCTCCAAGCCCGAGGAAGCCGACGCCCTGGTGCAGGCCGGCAAGGTCGACCTCGTGATGCTGGCGCGCCCGCTGCTCGCCGACCCGCACTGGCCCTACGCGGCCGCGAAGAGCCTCGGCGTCGAGAACGCCGCCTGGGCGACGCTGCCGGCGCCCTACGCGCACTGGCTCGCGCGGTATCGCTGACGCCGCCGCGGGGCGCGGCTCACCGGCCGCGCCCCGCCTTGCCACGGCGCCGCGGGGGCGCCATGCTCTCCCCATGACCCCGATGATCGACGCCTCCACGGCCGGCGTGCTCGCGGCGCTGAACGAGCGCTCGCGCGAGATCTTTCGGCGCATCGTCGACGGCTACCTGCGCACGGGCGAGCCCGTGGGGTCGCGCCAGCTGTCGCGCCTCCTGCCGATGACGCTGTCGCCGGCCTCGGTCCGCAACGTCATGCAGGACCTGGAGGAGCTGGGCCTCGTCTACGCGCCCCACACCAGCGCCGGGCGCCTGCCGACCCAGATGGGGCTGCGCTTCTTCGTCGACGCGCTCCTGGAGATCGGCGACGTCGCCGAGGCCGAGCGCCGCCGCATCGAGGCGGACCTGCGCGCCGCCTCGAAGGACCGCACGCTGGAGAACGCGCTCGTCGAGGCGACGAGCCTCCTGTCGGGGCTGACGCGCGGCGCCGGCGTCGTCGTCACCAGCAAGGACAACGCGCGCCTCAAGCACATCGAGTTCGTGCGGCTGGAGCCCGAGCGGGCGCTGGCGATCCTCGTGGCGGAGGACGGCTCGGTCGAGAACCGCGTGGTGCTGACGCCGCCGGGGCTGCCGCCCTCGGCCCTGGTCGAGGCCGGCAACTACCTCAACGCCCGCATCCGCGGCCGCACGCTGGGCGAGGCCCGCGCCGAGATCGAGGCCGAGCGCTCGGCCGCGCAGGGCGAGCTCGACCAGCTCACGGCGCGGCTCGTCGACGCCGGGCTCGCGGGCTGGGCGGGCCTCGGAGGCGAGCGCCAGCTCATCGTGCGCGGCCAGGCGAACCTGCTCGACGACCTCACCGCGCTGGGCGACCTCGAGCGCATCCGCCTGCTCTTCGCCGACCTCGAAACCAAGACCGACGTGATCGACCTCCTCAACCGGGCCGAGACGGGCGAGGGCGTCCGCATCTTCATCGGCGCGGAGAACAAGCTGTTCTCGCTGTCGGGCTCCTCCATGGTGGCGGCGCCGTTCCGCGACGGGCAGCAGCGCATCGTCGGCGTGCTCGGCATCATCGGCCCGACCCGGCTCAACTACGCCCGCGTGGTGCCCATGGTGGACTATACGGCCCAGGTCATCTCTGGGTTGGTAAGAGGGCCCTACGGCTGACGGGCGCCTCGCGGAACAGCAGGGCGACGAGCAGCGCCAGCGCGGCGAGCGCCACGGCCGCGGGGGCGGGCTGGACGCGCCGCACCGGCTCCAGCACGGCGCCGGGCGCGCTGACGACCCAGATCAGCAGGGTCAGCGCCGCGTTGGCGCCGAACACCCACCACGCGCCCCGTCGCCAGACGCGATGCAGCAGCACCGCCGCGATCACGAAGAGCCCCGCCACGATGCTGTAGCTGCCGTGCACCGTCACGGTGCCGTGGCCGAACTCCAGGGTCGCGAAACACAGGCAGGACAGCGCCGTCAGCGCCGTCAGGGCCACGAAGCCGCGGTCGAGCACGGTCCTCGCGACGCGGGGGACGGCGAGCAGGAGCAGCAGCGGCCAGGCGAGATCGAACAGGCCGAGGGCGCGGAACACGTGCACGGTCTGGTCCACCCTGAGCGCGGTGCCGAGGGACACGAGGTCGTAGCGCAGCTTGCTCGGCGTGATGGCCCAGGTGTCGTCGCCGTCGACCAGCGGCACGCGCAGCCGCTCGTCGCGCAGGCCGGCGGCGAGGCGCCCCACCAGCGCGTCGAGGTCGCGATCGCCCCACAGCAGCTCCAGGTTCTCGATCCGGCCCTCGATCCAGGCGGCCGGGGTCAGTTTGGAATAGGATTCCCGGAAGGCGTCGAGGAGCGGCCCCTTGGCGGCGTAGTCCGCGCCCGTGAGGTGCATGCGGATCAGGCGCCCGTCGTTGGGGTCGACGAAGCGGCCGTAGGCCGACCAGGGCGCGAGGAGGCACAGCACGGCGCCCGCGGCCAGCAGCGCGCCGCGCAGGTCCAGCAGGCGCGAGGCCGCCACCAGGAAGGCGAGCGGGATCACCGCGAAGGCGACCGCGCCGTGCGACAGCAGCGCGAGCCCGGTGCCGAGGCCGAGGAGCAGCGCTTCGCCGCGCCCGGCGCGGCGGCGCGCCAGCAGGGCGGGCCCGAGCGCCGCGCAGCCGACGAACAGGAAGGCCGCGGCCAGCAGCTTCGGCCAGGCGTAGACGGATTCGTAGTAGCTGAAGCCCGACAGCGCGAAGGCCAGGGTGGCGAAGCGCGCCTCGCCCCGGCCGAAGCCGAGCGCGCGGCACAGGAGCCAGGTGCTTCCGACCGCGAGGGCCTGCAGCGCCGTGCCGAGCGCCCGGTAGGCCAGCTCCGGGTCGACCGCCCGCCACAGCGGCGAGAACAGCAGCACGAAGCCGGCCTGGAGCGGCGGCCGGTCGGAGAAGTACCAGCCGAACGCGTCCGGCCCGGTGCGCGACGGCAGGCGGTGGAACACGGTCTCGGCGAAGAGCAGCGGGATGCGGTCGTCGTAGGGCATGGTCCGTTCGAAGGCGAGGCTCGCCTGGAGGTCGCCCGAAAAACCCTTCACGCCGAGGTGCGCCACGGCGAGGTAGAGCAGCCCCGCGCTCAGCGACAGCGCGGGCGCGAGGAGGTCGCCGGCGCGGAGGTGGCGCCGGTGGAGGGCGAGGCTCGACGCCGCCAGGGCGGCGACGAGCCCGCAGGCGGCGTAGCCGGGCCGCCAGCCCGGCAGGAAGGCGTAGAAGGTGGCGTAGCCGGCGAGCGCGGCGGCGCAGAAGCCCCAGAGCGCCGGCGCCGGGCCGTCGGCGCCGATGCGCCGCGCCGCGGCCGCGCCGGCGGCGAAGAGGGCGAGGAGGCCGGCGCCCTGCACCGCATAGGCGAGCAGCACGGCGGCGAAGTCGGGCGTCACGGTCGCGGGCGTCCAGCGCGGTCAGGCCGCCAAGGCTTCGGCGACGGCGGCCACGCGGTCGCGGACCTCGCGCGGCAGCGGCAGCACCGGCCGGGGCGGCTCGGCGCGGCAGATCCCCAGCGCCTCCGCGGCCGCGTAGGCGGTGCGCAGGCTGGTGTGCGCCCGGAACAGGTCCCACAGCGGGCGCATGGCGGCGTCGAGGCGGCGCGCCTCCGCGGCGTCGCCGGCCCGCGCGGCGCGCGCTATGGCGAGGCAGCGCGCCGGGAACAGGCCGGCCGCGACGCCGTGCCAGGCGTCAGCCCCCGCCAGCAGGCCCTCCGTGGCGTGCCAGTCGACGCTGTAGCCGACCGAGAAGCCGTCCGGCACGGCGGCGCGCAGCGCGGCGAGGTTCGCCGCCACGCCGTCCGGGGCCGGCGCGCCGGTCTTCACCGCCACGACGCCGTCGATCCGGGCGACGCGGCCGACGAGGCCCGGCGTGAAGGCGAAGTGGGTGGTCGCCGGGTTGTCGTAGACCGCGAGCGGTAGGCCTGAGCGCGCCACGGCGCGGAAGTGCTCGAACACCTCGTCGTCCGTGAGCGGCGTGTAGGACACGGGCGCGAGCAGCCCGGCCGCGGCGCCGGCCGCCCGCGCGTCCTCGGCGAGGCGGGTCGCCTCGTCGGTGCGCAGGGCTCCGACGCCGACCAGCACCGGCACGCGGGCGCCGGCCTCCGCCAGCGCGGCGTCGAGCGCGCGGCGGCGCTCGTCGCGCGACAGGTAGGGATAGGAGCCGGTCGAGCCGAGCAGGCCGACGGCGTCGACCCCCGCCGCGGCGAGCGGCGCGACGAGGCGGCGCAGGGCCGCGAGGTCGACTCGGCCGTCCGGCCCGCTCGGCGTGATGGGATAGGCGATCAGACCTTGGATCGGCGGCATCTCGGGGTCCCGGCGCACGAGGGCCGGGACGGGTTAGCAGATCGCCGCCGCCCCGTCAGGCCGGCGTGGCGCGCGGCCGGCCGCGGCCGAGCCTGCCGTGGCTCGGCCGCAGCATGATTGTGCCGGGGCCGGTTTCTAGCGTCTCGGCGTGGTGGCGCGCCTTCTCCTCGGCCTCCCGCGTGCGGCCGACGCGGCTCAGCGCCACGAACGGGTAGGCGACCGTCAGCGCGAAATCGAGGTTCTCGAAGTTGGCCGTGGTGACGGAGGGCAGGAACCAGCGCAGCCCGTCGCTGCCGAGCAGCAGGGTGACGTGGTAGCAGGTCCACAGCCCGGCGAGGAAGCGCATGTCGCGCCGCAGCTTCTTGAAGTGCACATTGTCGGCCTCGGCCTGCTCCCGGAAGATCCGCCCGACGCCCAGCGCGAGCACGATCGAGAAGCCGAAGAAGACGACGTAGAGCAGCGTCTTGATGACCGGGTCCCACGCGAAGGCGTAGAGCGCGGCCGACACCGTCATGCCCGTGCAGGGACCGACCAGCTTGAGCCACTCGCGGTCCCGCTCGGCGCTGTCGGTCAGCGCGATGGACAGAACGGCGAAGAGCGTGATCGGCACCACGACGATCCAGTCGAGGTAGCGGACGAGGTAGAAGTCGCGCAGCAGCGTCGGGTCGTCCGCGACGGGCAGATAGACCCAGCCGTGGCCCGAAGCGAGCAGGCAGTAGGCCGCGCCGCAGATCACGGGGCCGGCGGCGACCACCCGCGCGGTCCGGGTCGGCACGGCGGGGCGCCGCAGCCAGACGACGAAGAGCAGCATGAGAACGCCGAGCCACTGGTCGGCCGTGGATCGGGTGAGCCAGAACATCATGGGCATGGGGGAGCCTCGCGCGGAAGCCGTCGGGGCGCGCCGGCCCGGCGCGTGCCGATGGATCCCACCCGCGGCTTCTGTCGAAGTTCCGTCGCGATCCCGTGATCGGGGTGTATCGGGGCGCGATCGCGACGCGGCGTCGAGAGAACGAGGGGTTGCGCCGCCCCGCGATGCGGCGATGTGTCCCCCGACCGGATGGCCCGGCACCGCCCGCCTCGCCTTCGCCGCCGAGCCGTGCCATGAGCGCGCGGCGCTCCCGGAGAGTCCTTGCATGCCGATGCCGTCCCGCCGCACGCTCCTGCCGCTGCTCGGCGCGGCGCTGGGCATCCTGGTGATCCTCGGCGCGCTGGTGGTGCAGCACGCCGGCGCGCCGGGGCCGGCCGCGAGCGGCATCGGCGGCCCCTTCGCGCTGGTCGACGGCGACGGCCGGCCGGTGACGGAGGCGAGCTTCGCCGGCGAGCCCACGCTGGTGTTCTTCGGCTACACGCACTGCCCGGACGTGTGCCCGACCACGCTCGACGCCATCTCGCAGACGCTCACGGCGCTCGGGCCCGACAAGCGCGTGCGGGCCCTCTTCGTCACGCTCGACCCCGAGCGCGACACGCCCGCGGTGATGAAGGACTACCTGTCGAGCTTCGATCCGCGCATCGTCGGGCTGACGGGCAGCCAGGCAGCGGTGGACAAGATCGCGCACGAGTACCGCGTCTACGCCAAGAAGGTGCCGACGGGCGACGGCGGCTACAGCGTCGACCACACGGGCGTGGTCTACCTGATGGACGGGCGCGGCAACTTCGTCGAGTCGTTCAATCCCGACCTCGAGGACCCCAAGAAGGCCGCGGAGGCGCTGAGCAAGGTGAGCTGAGGGCGGGGATCGCGGCCACGCGCTGCGCCGTCATCCCGGGCGGAGCGCAGCGACGACCCGGGAACCAGTCGGTCCGACCGGGTCCGACCTGGCGAGGTCGAGCGCGGCCGCACCGCTGGATCCCGGATCAAGTCCGGGATGACAGATTTGAGAGCGCGAAGGCGGCGCCGGGACCGGACCATCAATACGGGCTGACCGGGAAATACTTCAGCCACAGGTCGCCGTAGGTGCCGTTCTGCGCGAGGCGCCACAGGGCGTAGTCGAGGGCGACGCGCAGGGGCTCGCGCCCGCGCTTCACCGCGATGCCGGCGCCCTCGCCGAAGAAGCGCGTCTCCGTGAACGGGCCGCCCGCGAAGGCGCAGCAGGCCGAGCCGGCCGGCCCGTTGAGCCAGCCCGCGAAGGCGATGCCGTCCCCGAAGGCGAGGTCGACCTTGCCCCCCGCCACTGCGGCGCGCAGCTCGGCCGCCGAGCCGAAGGGCACGAGCGTCGCGGCGGGGAAGAAGGCCTTGAGATAGGCCTCGTGGGCCGTGCCGGCCTGCACGCCGATCCGCTTGCCCGCCACCGTCTCGGGCAGCACGTCGCCGGCATGGGCCGCGAGCGGCGCCACGAAGCGGGCCGGGGTGCGGTAGTAGGGCGAGGTGAAGTCGACGGCGGCGAGGCTCGCCGGCGCGATGGCGATGGAAGCCACGGCGGCGTCGCCGGCCCCCGCGGCGATGGCGGGCAGGATCGTGTCCCACCGCCGCGCCTGGACCGTGCAGGCGACCTTGAGCTCGTCGCAGAGCGCGCGCGCGAGGTCGACGTCGAAGCCGGCCGGCGTGCCGTCGGGCAGGGTGAAGGCGAAGGGCGGGTCGTCCTGGCCCGTCACGATGAGGAGGGGCTTCAGCGCCGCGGGGTCGGGCTTCGGGGGCGGCGAGGCCGGGTCCCACAGGCTCGGCACGAACACCTCCGGCCCCGGCGCGGCCCGCGCGGGGAGCGCCAGGAACAGGGCCGAGAGGAGGAGGGCCGGGAAGCGGCGAGATGCGTGCAAGGCGGGGAACCCGGAGCGGGGGGAGGGCGGTTCCCCGCGCCTTACACGCGGAATGCGGCGGCGTCAGGCCGCGGCGGGCAGCGGCGCGGGGTCGAGCGCCGCGATCAGCTCGGCCTTTACCACCTCCGCCCGGTCGTTCGGCACCTGGCAGGTGCCGGCCGCGCGGTGGCCGCCGCCGCCGTAGCCGAGGCAGACCGCGCCGACGTCGACGGGCGAGCCGCGGTCGAGGATCGACTTGCCCACCGCGAAGACGGTGTTCTGCTTCTTCAAGCCCCACATGACGTGGGCCGAGATGTCGCACTGCGGGAACAGCGCGTAGACCGTGAAGCGGTTGCCGGCGTAGATCGTGTCCTCGCCGCGCAGGTCGATCAGGGCGAGCTTGCCGTGCACGGCCGTGCAGCGGCGCAGCTGTTCGACGAAGAGGTCGCGGTGCGCCTCGTACAGGTCGACGCGCTCCTTCACGTCCGGCAGGGCCAGCACCTCGTCGACCGACAGGTCGCGGCAGCTCTCGATAAGCCGCATCATCAGCTCGTAGTTGGAGATGCGGAAGTCGCGGAAGCGCCCGAGGCCGGTGCGCGAGTCCATGAGGTAGTTCATCAGCACCCAGCCGGTCGGGTGCAGGATCTCGTCGCGGCTGAACTGCGCCGAATCCGCCTTGTCGACGGCGGCCATCAGCTCGGCGGAGATGCGCGGGAAGGCGGCCGCGCCGCCGTAGTAATCGTAGACCACGCGGGCCGCCGAGGGGGCGGCGGGGTCGATGACGTGGTTGGGATAGTCGCGCCCGCCGCGCCGCGTCACCTCGCTCGAATGGTGGTCGAAGGCGAGGTGGCAGCCCGGCACGTATGGCAGGTTGGTGACGATGTCGCGGTCCGTGATCGGCACGGCGCCGTCCTGCATGTCCTTCGGGTGGACGAACTTGACCTCGTCGATGAGATCGAGCTCGCGCAGCAGCATGCCGCAGACGAGGCCGTCGAAGTCGCTGCGGGTGACGAGGCGGTATTTCGGGCTGGCCATGAGGGGCGGCTCACACGTCCTGTTGCGTGCGGCCACCATGGCATCGGCAGGGTTGATCGAAGGTTGGCCCGCGGCGGCCGGCTCGAAGCGTGGTGAAGGCGGCGTTGTCGCCCCGGCGCCCTCAGCGTCCCGGGCGCCGCATCCCCCGGCCGAGCACGGCCGCACCCAGCGCCGCCGTGACGATCCCGATGAGCAGCCACCGCCTCTGGCCCGTCATGAAGCTGCCGCCCACCAGGCCGGCGCCCTGCAGGATCCACAGCAGCCCGACGAGCAGCAGCGCGATCCCGAGCCCCCTCACGGCGTGCGGCGCCGTCCCGCGCGGATCTCCGCCCCCTTGCGCTTGACCTCCTCCTGGGCGAGGCGCGCCGCCCGCAGGCGCTCGGTGCGCTCGCGCAGCTCCCGCTCGGCGCGCGCCGCCTCGGTCTCGGCCATGTCGGCCGGCTTCTTGAAGCGTGCCTCGGCCCTGGCCCGCGCGGCTTCGATGTCCTGCGCCATGATGATCTCGGTTTCCTCGGAGGCGCCCGTCAGCGGGCGAGTTGCAGCAACGGCAGGGCCGTGATCAGCAGCAGCGTGGCCGCCACGGCGAACATCAGCCGCTTCTCTTCCCGGTAGGCGTCGATGGCCCAGAGAAGCGGGATTATGCAGGACGCCGCCTCGCCGAACAGGAGCGGGATCCGGTGGGCGTAGGCGAGCAGGCAGACGACGAGGCTGACGCCCAGCACCGCCAACCGCACCCTGCGATAGGTTTGCCGCTCCAACCGTCTCTCCAGCTCCGGGCCGTCCGCCTTCGTGCGGTCCACGGCCCCGCCGCGGGGCATCGGCAGGGCCGTGGTGCCGCCCGTGCGCCCCGTCCGGGCGGCGTTTCCGCACCCCATCACGGCTGAGGCTTCCCGGCAAGGCCACCGCTCACCGGGGCCCCTCGATCGTCAGCCGCCGCCGCACGAGGCTGCGCCGCCCGGTGACGGTGCAGCCCTCGGTCTCAAGCACGTCGTAATACAGGTCCGGCGCCCGCCCCGTGCGGTCGAAGTTGCGCGACGGCGAGGCGGGGTCGAGGACCACCGGGTAGCTCACCAGCGGGCCGCCGGCCCGGCAGGCGTCGTCGTAGAGCGTCGGGCCCGCGAGCAGGAGCCGCGGCGCGCTCCAGTGCAGGAGGTCCGGCGAGGTGGCGTAATAAAAGCCGGACAGCGGGAAGGCGCCCGCGTCCGCCTTGGCCTGGAACGCGGCCAGCCAGAGCCCGCCGGGCTCGACCCGCACGATCGAGCCGACCGGCGCCGGGAAGGGCGCGACGACCGCGCAGGGCGCGGGATGCGGCGCTCCGCGGTAGGGGTCGGCGTAGGCGACCGTGAAGCCGCGCCCGTCCCAGGCGCGCCAGGAGCGCGGGTCGGCCGGCGTGGCCGAGCGGAACAGGCACACGCCCGCCTGCTGATCGGCTCCCGTTCCGGGAGCGAGCCCGCGCTCCGGCGCCAGCCCGGCGACGCCCGCATTCCCGCTCCAGCCGGTGGTCGAGGCCATGAAATATTCGTAGCGCCCGTCCGCCACGATGTTGGACGGGTTGAAGAAGCCGCGGTGGCGGCCCTGGTCGTGGTCCTGCCGGAACGGCGCCGAGGCCACCACGGCGGGGGGGCGCGCGAAGTCGGCGCCGCCGTCGGTCGAGCGCGCCTCCAGCACGGTGTTGAACCAGCACTGCATATAGGCCGGAAACCGGCAGCGGCCGGGGTGCTCGTTGGCCTGATACTCGTGGTGGATCAGGGCCGACACGGTCCGCCCGTCCGCCGTCCAGGTCGCGGCGATCCAGCTCCGGTCGTCGTAGGCCGCCGGGTCGGCGTCGCCGTGCGACGCGTAGACGACGTGGCAGTCGATCTTGAGGTGCGCGAAGTCGGGGCCCTTGAGGGCCCGGTTGTCGTAGTGGAGGCCGAACAGCGTCACGCCGCCCCCGGCGTCGCGGAAAGCGCGCACGGGCGCGTCCGGCACGTCGTCGGGCGTGCAGCCGTCGGCCGGCGCGGCATAGACGGTCTCGGGCGCGCCGGGGGCGAGCGCCACGCGCAGCCGCGGCGCCTCCTGGGCGAGGGCCGGCACGGCCGCCAGAAGCGCGAGGAGCAGGGCGATGAGGCGGCGCACCGGGTCCCCCTCAGCGCGCGCGGGGGTGGGCGGCGCGGTAGGCCTCGACCAGCCGGGCCGAATCGACCGCGGTGTAGACCTGCGTGGTCGACAGCGAGGCGTGGCCGAGCAGCTCCTGGATGGTGCGCAGGTCGCCGCCGGCCCCGAGCAGGTGCGTCGCGAAGGAGTGGCGCAGCGCGTGCGGCGTCGCCGAGGCGGGCAGGCCGAGGCCGCCGCGCAGCCGCTCGACCGCGAGCTGGATGATGCGGGGCGACAGCGGGCCGCCGCGCACGCCGAGGAACAGCGGCCCGGCGCCGGGCAGGGGATGCGGGCAGAGCGCGATGTAGCGCTCGACCGCGCGGCGCACCGGCTCGATCACCGGCACCATGCGGGTCTTGCGGCCCTTGCCGGTGACCGTCAGGGCGTCCTGACCGCCGGTCGGCGCCTCGGCGCGGGTGAGGCCGAGCGCTTCGCCGATGCGCAGGCCCGCGCCGTAGAGCAGCGCCAGCACCGCGGCGTCGCGCGCCAGCACCCAGGGGGCGCGCTCCTCGTCGGCCCGCGTGGCGGGGTCGGCCATGTCGATCGCGGCCGGCGCCGGCACGGGCTTCGGCAGGCGCCGCGCCACCTTGGGGGAGCGCACCGCGTCGAACACCGCGGCGCGGCCGAGCCCTTCGCGCTCGACGTGGCGCGCGAAGGAGCGCAGCCCCGCGAGGTTGCGCGCGAGCGACCGGCTCTCGACGCCGTCCGCGCGCCGCCGCGCCATGAAGGCGCGCAGGTCCGAGGGCGTCAGCGCCGCGAGCGCCGCGAGGTCGGCGGGCTCGCCTTGGTGGTGGGCCAGGAACAGCAGGAACTGGCGCAGGTCGCGCCCGTAGGCCTCGACCGTCTCCTCCGACAGGCGCCGCTCGCCGCGCAGCCGCCCGAGCCAGGCCACGGCCTGCGCGGCGAGGTCGGCGCCCGCGGGGGCCGCGAAGACGGCCGGGGCTTCGGGGGCGGGGGCGACGAGGTCGAACATGGGCGCATCCTGGGCTGTCCCGCTTAAGGCCGGGTTGCGGGCGGCCGTGCCCCGGACCGGCGGCCCGAAGCTCGCCCGGCCGATCCGGCCGGCGCGGCCCTCCGCCCCCGCCCCCCCGGAGAGGGGCGAGATCCCCGGCATCGGCGTCGCCCGCCTCCGCCCGGTTTCCCGTTCGGAGGTCCTCTCGCGCGTTCAGGCCGGCGAGCCGGGCGCGGGGAGGCGGACCTCGTAGTCCCGCATGCCGGGCCCCGCACCCTGCACGCCGAGGGTGCCCGCCTTCCCGAGGGCGAGGATGCGGGCGAACAGGACGTCGTCGCCGATGCCGCGTCCCGGCTCGTCGGCGTCGGAGGCGAGGTGGTCGAGGGTCCGGGCGACCAGCGCGATGACCGGCTCCCAGCCCGGGGTGGCCTGGCCGGTCAGGGCGGGGTCGAAGTGCGTCAGCGGCGCCGAGACCAGGCGGCCGCCGCGCATGACGCGAAGCGGCGCGTTCTCCCGCCGCAACCGCGACCACGCCGCCGAGGCCGCCTCGCTCTCCTCGCGCGAGAACGGGCGACGCCTCGCGTGAAGGCCAGACGCGACGATCTCATCGGGGCGGAGCTGTCCGAGGGACCGGACCGACGATGAGCCGGAGGCGGAGACGCCCGTCCCTGTCACATCGACGACGTCGAAGGGCCGGCCGGACATGCGGGAGGCGAACGCGAGGAAGCTGGCATGCTCGGCGGCGTCGGAAAGGCAAACCCAGTAGACCGGGTGGACGCCGGGCGATGTGGCCTGGACCCAAGGCGCCTCGGGCTCGTGCCAGCCGCGATCCGGGTCGTCGTCACGTAGGTTCGCCTCGGCCCAGGCCCGGCGGGCGGGCGGCTCCGGCGGATCGATGGGGCCGACGTTCAGGACGTGGCACAAGGCGACGACTGCCGCCTTTTCCCCCTGCGACCGCAGGGCCTCGCGCAGGCTCTCCGATCTGCTCACCCCCCAAACAACGTGGACGACCTCCGGGCTTCCGCTCATGCCATTCCCCGCTCGACGGAGCTGAGCGCCCACTTCTCGGCGCGCCGCAGATCGAGACCCACGATGGTGCCGAGACGATGGCGGCCACGCCGCACGGTCCGCTCGCGGCGTGCCCAGCCCGGACCGGCGGGAGAGACGTCGGACCGGAACGGCGGCGAGCGGACATCCGCTTAAGTTTAACTAAATCTTATCGCGATCACCGCCATGGATGTCCGTGAGCGGACGAGCCGGGCCCGCTCCTCCGGGGGCAACAGTCGACATGGTCGCTTCGCAGGCCGACACCGAGGTCCAGCCGTCGTACCCTCGGCGCCTCATCCGGGATCTGACGATCACGCGGATCGACCGGAGCGGCGGGCGCCTCAAGATCATCGCCCTCGCCTTCGTGTGCGTCTTCGGCCTGATCGACGGCAAGCTCGCCAAGTTCGGCCTGTCCAAGGAGGCGCCGGCCAGCCTCAAGGCCGCGGCCGCGGACGCGGTTTCGGGCGCGCGGCCGGAGCTGCTCGACCGCAACGGCGGCGTGCTGGCCCAGGACATCAGGACCATGTCGGTCTTCGCCGAGCCGAAGCGCCTGATCGACAAGGACGAGGCGGTCGAGCTGCTGTCCGCCGTGCTGCCCGACATCGACGCGACGGACCTCAGGAAGCGCCTCGGCTCGAAGAAGGGCTTCGTGTGGGTCAAGCGCGGGGTCACCGACAAGCAGCAGGCTGAGGTGTTCCGCCTGGGGCTCCCCGGCGTCGGCTTCATCCCCGAGAACAAGCGCATCTACCCGAACGGGCCCGTCGGCGCCCACGTGCTCGGCTTCACCAACACCGACAACCAGGGCATCGCCGGCATCGAGAAGTGGGTCGACAACCAGGGGCTCGGCGACCTCAAGGGCGCCGGCTTCGACGTCACCCCGCAGGACCTGAAGCCGATCGCGCTGTCGCTCGACGCCAAGGCCACCTACGCGGTGCGCGACGAGCTCCTGAAGGGGATGGAGCGTTTCCACCCGCAGGCGGCGTCGGGCGCCATCATGGACGTCAACACGGGCGAGATGATCGCCTACGTGTCGCTGCCCGACTATGACCCCAACAACCCGGTCGACGCGCTGAAGCCCGACCACATCAACCGGCTCAACGTCGGCACCTACGAGATGGGCTCGACCTTCAAGGCCATCTCGATCGCCATGGCGCTCCAGCTGAACAAGGTGACGCTGAAGAGCACGATCGACACGAGCGGCAACCTCCGCTACGGGCGCGCCACGATCCACGACTACGAGAAGATCAACCGGCCGCAGACGGTGCCGGAGGTGTTCATCCACTCGTCCAACATCGGCACCGCCAAGATGGTGATGATGGTGGGCGTGGAAGGGCACCAGGCCTTCCTGCGCAAGATGGGCGAGCTGACGCGCCTGCAGACCGAGCTGCCCGAGACCGCCATGCCGCAGCTGCCGCCGCACTGGGGCATGCTGAACTCCATGACGATCGCCTTCGGCCAGGGCCTCAACGTCACGCCGTTGCAGGCCATGATGGCCGTGGGGGCGCTCGCCAACGGCGGCTACCTCATCACCCCGACCTTCCTCAAGCGCGACGGCGACGCCCGCGACGAGGCGCACCGCGTGGTCCGCCCGGACGTGTCGGAGGACCTGCGATACCTGATGAGGCTCAACGCGACGCTCGGCTCGGCCAAGAAGGCCAACATCCCCGGCTATTTCGCGGGCGGCAAGACCGGCACGGCCGACAAGCTGATCAACGGCCACTACGCCAAAGACCGGGTCAACACGACCTTCATGTCGGTGGTGCCGGCCGACAAACCCAAGTACCTGTTCTTCGTCATGATGGAGGACCCGAAGGCCGCCGAGGGCACCTACGGGTTCCACACCGCCGCCTGGAACTCGGGCGACGTGTGCGGCAAGATCATGGAGCGCGTGGCGCCGCTGCTGAACCTGCCGCCGAGCCTCGACCTGCCCACCGACCCGTTCCCGGCCGTGGCCAGGCTCGGCATCGGCATGGACACCGTGCTGCGATGAACCATCGCACGGCCGATGAGGCGGCCGAGGCCGGGCCGTAGACCCGGGGGCCGTCGCCTGCCCGGCCGCCCACGGCCGCCGGGCCGGCTGCCTTGACGGTGCCGGCCCGGCTGCCCAGAACCCCCACGGGTTCGGGAGTGCTGCGATGGGCGACACGGTGGACGTGCTGGTGGCGGGCGGCGGCATCGCGGGGTTGGCCTTCGCGGCCGCGCTGCGCCGCGCGGCGCCGATGGCCCGCGTCGCGGTGGCGGATCCGTCCTTCGCCGCCCCGGCCGAAGGGCGCCGCACCCTGCGGGCCGTCGCGGTGGCGGCGGGATCGTGCCGCTTCCTCGACGCGCTCGGCGCCTGGGAGGCCGTGGCGGGCGCCGCCCAGCCGATGGTCGAGATGGTGATCACGGATTCGCGCGACAGCGACGCGCCGCGCCCCGTGTTCCTCGACTTCGACGGCGAGGCCGAGCCGGACGAGCCCTTCGCCCACATGGTGTTCCAGGACGACCTGCGCGCGTCCCTGCTCGCGGCGGCCCGGGACGCCGGCGTGGAGCTGCGGCCCGGACGGGTCACCGGGTTCGCTCGCGAGGGCGCGGCCGCGCTGTCGGCCGACGTCGGGGGCGCGACGGCGCGCGCGCGCCTGCTGGTGGCGGCCGACGGGGGCCGCTCGCGGCTGCGCGAGGCGGCCGGCATCGGCACCGTGGGCTGGGACTATCCCCAGTCCGGCATCGTGGCGACGCTCGCCCACGAGATCCCGCACGACGGCCGCGCCACCCAGCACTTCCTGCCCGGCGGGCCGCTGGCGATCCTGCCGATGCGCGCCGCCGACGGCTCGGAGCGGCGCTTCTCGCTGGTGTGGTCGGCGCCGCACGCCGAGGCCGCGCGGCTCGTGGCGCTGCCGCCCGAGGCCTTCGTCGCGGAGCTGGAGGAGCGGATCGGCTACGGCTACGGCGCGCTGACGCTGGAAGACCGGCCGGCCGCCTATCCGCTGCGGCTCACCCTGCCGCGCGGGCTCGTGGCGGAGCGCTTCGCGCTGCTCGGCGACGCGGCGCGCACCATCCACCCGCTGGCCGGGCAGGGGCTGAACCTCGGGCTGCGCGACGCCGCCGCGCTGGCGGAGCGCGTCGCCGAGCCGCTCGGCCTCGGCCTCGACCCGGCCGACCCCGAAGCCCTCGCGGGCTACGAGCGCGCCCGGCGCTTCGACGCCGTGCTGATGGCGGGGGCGACGGACGGGCTGAACCGGCTGTTCTCCAACGACAGCGTGCCGGCGCGCGCCCTGCGCGACTTCGGCATGGGCCTCGTCGACCGGGTGCCGGCGCTGAAGCGGTTCTTCATCCGCGACGCGTCCGGCCTGTCGGGGGCGACGCCGGAGCGGTTTCGGCGGTGACGGAGATGCTCGAACTCCTCCACGGCGGACCGCTCATCTCCCCCGGCGCGACCCGGAGACGGCCGCTCATCGGGGGTGACCTCTCACGCCCCTCATCCTGAGCCGGGCGCGGAGCGCCCGTGTCGAAGGACGCAGGAGCGATCCGTCGCTGCGCGGAGGGCGCCTGCGTCCTTCGACACGGCCCTGCGGGCCGGCTCAGGACGAGGTCGGGAGGATAGAGTTCGCCGCTTTCCCTCAGCCCAACCCCAAAACCTTGCCGACATCGGCGCGGGTGGGGGGCTGGGCGCCCTGGCGGGTGCAGGTGATGGCCGAGCAGGCGACGGCGAAGAGCAGCCAGCGCGCCACCTCGGCCTCGGAGGGCTCGCGGCCGCTCCCGCCGAGCGCGCCGTCGCCCGCCATGGCGGCCAGCAGCCCCGCCATGAAGCTGTCGCCGGCCCCCACCGTGTCCACCACGTCGATCGTGGGGGCGGGCTGCACGAGGCGCTCGCCGCGGAAATGCGCCTCCGCGCCCGAGCCCCCGCGCGTCATGACGACGAGCTTCGGGCCCAGGCCGGCCCAGCGCGCGGCGGCCTCGGAGGGCGGCGTGCCGGGATACAGCCAGTCGAAGTCCTCCTCGCTGGCCTTGACGACCGTCGACAGCGCCACGCGCGCCTCGACCATCGGCAGCGTTTCGGCGCGGGGCGGCACCACGAAGGGGCGGATGTTGGGGTCGTAGCTGGTCGTGGCCCGCCCGGCGGCGCGCCGCAGCGCGTCGAGCGCCGCCTCGCCCAGCGCGCCGTCGGTCGCCATGAAGGAGCCGATGTGGAGGTGGATCGCGCGATCCGTCCAGTCGTCGGCGAGCGGCGAGGGGCCGTCATAGGCGGTCGCGCCGAGGTAGAAGGAGTAGCGCGAGCCCGTGGCCGCGGTGCCGCGCGTTACGAAGGCCAGGGGCGAGGGGCGCGGGTCCACCAGCGAGAAGCCGGCGTCCACGTTGGAGGCGCCGAGCTCCGCCAGCAGCGCTTCGCCCA
This sequence comes from Lichenibacterium dinghuense, assembly GCF_021730615.1. Classification (NCBI taxonomy): domain Bacteria; kingdom Pseudomonadati; phylum Pseudomonadota; class Alphaproteobacteria; order Hyphomicrobiales; family Lichenihabitantaceae; genus Lichenibacterium; species Lichenibacterium dinghuense. The sequence goes on along the minus strand of NZ_JAJLMN010000001.1, from coordinate 1,874,450 downwards.
TGGCGTCGCTCGACAGCCGGCTCGCGTAGCCGGTCGGCACGCCGAGCCGGCCGAGCCCGATGGCGGTGTTGAAGCCCGAGCCGCCCAGCACCGCCTCGTAGGTGGTGTCCTCCTTCGGGATCAGGTCGACGAGGGCTTCCCCCGACACGAGAACGAGTCCGTCGCTGCCCATCGATCCTCCCCCAGGCTCTTGTCAGGCTGAACACATCTCACAACACGCCGCGGCCCGCCAAGTGCCGCATGCGGGCTCTTTCCGTCAGGCCGGGGACGGGGGGACCTGCCGCGCGTCAGGCCGCTTCGCCGTCCAGGGCGGCGGGGGCGGCGGGCGGCGCTCCCGCGGTCCTCGCCGGCGCGAACCACCGGCCGAGCGCGGCTGCCAGCCCCTCCGTGCCGCCCGCCTCGCCGGCCCAGGCCGCGCAGCCGTCGGGCCGCACCAGCACCGACGGCCCGGCGTCGACCCGCACGCATCGGAGCCGCGGAACCCCGGCGGCGAGCGCCGAGGCCTCGCCCCCGCGCGAGGCGTCGAGCAGCACGCCCGCGCCGTCCTGCATGAGGCCGTAGAGCGTGTCCCCGTCCGGGCCGAGCGGCCGGTCCCCGACGAGGCGCCCGACCAGATCGTGCGAGGAGCCGAGGTCGTAGCGGTTCGACAGGCCGCGCATCATCTCGCCGAAGCGGCGGTTGACCTCGTCCATCTCCAGGAGCCCCGCCAGCACGTCCCGCAGCGCGCCCGACTGCGGGTCCGGCCGCAGCAGCGCCGCCTGGGCGAGGGTGTTGGCCAGCACCGCCTCGGCCACGGGCCGCCGCTCGGCCGTGTAGCTGTCGAGCAGCGCGCCCGGCCCGTCGCCGCGCAGCACGGCGGCGAGCTTCCAACCGAGGTTGGCGGCGTCGCCGAGGCCGAGGCTCAGGCCCTGGCCGCCGAAGGGCGAGTGGACGTGGGCGGCGTCGCCGGCGAGGAGCACCTGGCCGCGCCGGTAGGTGTCGGCGAGCCGCGTGTTGTCGGCCCAGCGGTTGGCCTGGTCCATCGCGGTCACGCGGACGTCGGCGCCGCTGACGCGCCGCAGCACGGACTCGAGCTCCTCGCGCGTGACCGGCGCGTCCCGGTCCGCGGGCGGGCCGCCGAAGTCCAGCATGAAGAACCGGCGCGGGAACGGGCCGCGGCCGAAGACGCCGTGCGGGGTGCGGTGCCAGCCGCGGGGCAGGGCGCCCACGGGGTCGTCGATGTCGGCCACGGCCTGGAACATCGTCATCGTCGGCGGCGTGCCCGGGAAGGCGAAGCCGCCCATCTTGCGCACGGCGCTGCGCCCGCCGTCGCAGCCGACGAGGTACGAGCAGCGGACCGCGCCGGCGCCCCCGGGCGAGGTCCATTCAACGTCGACGCCGTCCGCGCGCTCGGCGAAGCCGGTGACCTCGCAGCCGCGGCGCAGGTCGATCCCGAGCGCCCGGGCGCGGTCCCCCAGCATGGATTCGAGGCCCTGCTGGGGGATGGCGCGCATGCGCCGCTCGGGCTCGCTCGACGGGTCCTCGCGGATGAACAGGAACGCGAAGTGGCCCACGAACTTCGGCGCGCGCGGCCCGGCCCCGGCGCCCCGCCAGGACAGGTCCATGGTGGCGAGGCTGCGCGCCTCCTCGGCCGCCATGGCGTCGGCGAGGCCGCGCCGCCCCAGCGCCTCGGCGCCGAGCGGCCCGACCCCGAGGGCCTTGATGCGCGGGCTCGGCGCGTCGAGGCGCTCCAGCACCAGCACCTCGGCGCCGCCGAGCGCCAGTTCGACGGCGAGCAGGAGCCCGACCGGCCCTGCACCCACCACGACGACATCCACCTTCTTCATGGATCGGATCCAAAAATATACTCAGTATGATTGAAGGTGTGCTAACACGTCCGGCATGTCAACGCCGCCCGACCGCCGGTCCCGCAAGCGCCTCGCCACGCGGCAGGGCATCTCCGACACGGCGACGCGCCTGTTCTTCGAGCGCGGCTTCGACGCCGTCACGGTGGACGAGATCGCGGCCGCGGCCGACGTCGGGCGGATGACGGTGTTCAACCATTTCCCCCGGAAGGAGGACCTGTTCTTCGACCGCGACGAGGAGGGCCGCGCGGTGCTGCGGGACGTCCTGCGGCGGCGCGACCCCGGCGTGTCGCCGCTCGAAACGCTGCGCCGGCTCGCGCACCGGCTCGTGGCCGAGGACAGGCCCTACGTCAGCTTCTCGGCCGGGAGCCTGAGATACGTCGAGGCCGTCGGGGACAGCGAGGCCCTCAAGGCCCGCGCGCGGGCGATCCGCGACGAGCTCGCGGGCGAGGTGGCGGCGGGTCTGGCCGCCTGCGCCGGGCGCGCGGCCGACGACCCGGACGCCCGCCTCGCCGCGGCCCTGCTGCTCGCGGCCTGGACGGCCGCCTTCGTCGAGGCCCACCGGGTCTACCGGCAGGGGCGGGACGCGGGAGCCGCGAGGGCCGCCCTCCTCGCCGTGATCGACAGGGGGGCCCGCGGCCTCGAAGCCGCGATGGCCGGCACACCCTATGCATGATCCCGCGGCCCGGGAGCGGGGCCGGCGTCCGCGTCCCGGAGGGGGCGGGCGGAGGCCGTCCCGCGCCGGTCGAAGGCGGGCTTCACGCCCGGAACGGGGGCGCTTCCCATGCATCGCGCAAGTCGAGGGCGGGACGGACCTGTAACGCCGCCGTTACAACTCTGGTCCTGGCTGCGCTGCATTGACAGCCGCGGCGAGACACCTGCATGTTGTGCGGTGCGTTGCAGCATGGCGCCTGCCGCCGCCTCGGAGATCCGCCGGTGACATCTGTTTTCGGAGCACCGACGGGTTCGGCTCGGCCGCGCCGGACCGCGCCCGCGAGCCGGGGCTGAGGTGACGGCGGCACGGGCCGAGGCGGGCCCGCTCACCCTCGTCGGCATCCCGGTGATCCGGTGGATGTTCGGTCTGCGGGTCTGGACCGCCATGATGCTGGCCCTCTACGTGGCGTTCTGGCTGGAGCTCGACGGCGCCTCGTCGGCGGGGACCTGCGTCGGGATCCTGGCCCTGCCGACCCGCGGTCAGGCGTCCGAGAAGGCCTTCTATCGCTCGATCGCCACCGTGGTCGGCGTCACGGCGTCGATCGCGATCACGGGCCTGTTCTCCCAGGCGCGCGACCTGTTCGTCGTCGCCTTCGCGGGGTGGCTCGGCCTGTGCGTCTACGGGGCCGCCTTCCTCGACGGCAACAAGGCCTATTGCTGCGTCCTGTCGGGCTACACGGTGGCGATCGTGTCCGTGTTTCAGCTCGACTCGCCGCAGGACGTCTGGTCGAGCGGCATCAACCGCGGCGCCGCGATCGCGGTCGGCATCGCCGCCATCACGCTGATCAACGACATCTTCGCGGCGCCGGACGTGCTCCCGAAGGTCCTGAACGGCGTCGGCGCCGCGCGCCGCAAGGCGCTCGACCTCGGCCGCGCCGCGCTGTCGGGCCGCGCCGTGGACGACGCGGACGCCCTTGACGTGTTCAAGGCCGTCTCGGCGCTGCATCCGCAGGTGTCGGCGATGGAAACCGAGTCGTCCTTCGGCCGCTACCGCGCCGCCGCGGCCCGGAGCACCATCGTGGCGGCGGTCGAGGAGGCGGTGGCGGCCCGCGCGCTCGCCCGCCACCTGGAGGATGCCTCGCCGATCGACGGGGCGGCGGACGACCTCGGGGCCGCCTCCGCCGCGGAAGCCCTGCGCCGGCGCTGCGACGCGGCCGGCCTGCGGTCGTCCCCCGCCCGCGCCGCGCTGCCGTTCCTGATCGCCGGCGCGCTCGCCGAGGCGGACCGGCTCGCCTGCGCGGGCCTCGCCGACCTCGCCTCCGACCGCCGGCCGGAGCGCGAACCTCGCCTTCCCCTGTTCCGATCGCGCCGGCTCGCGGCGCGCAAGGGCGTCCGCGTCGCGGTCGCGGTCGCGCTGTCGGCCGTGCCGCTCGTCTACAGCTCCTGGCCGCAGACCTACGTCGTCTTCGCGTTCCTCGGCATATTGGGGGCGCTCGGCTCCACCACGCCGAACATCCAGAGCTTCGCGTCCGGCGCCATGGTGGCCCTGCCCATCGGCATGGCGCTCGCGGGCTTGACGGAATTCGTCGTGCTCGACGGCGCCGACGCCTTTCCGCAACTCGCCATCGCCATGGCGCCGCCGATCATCGGCGCCGGCCTGCTCGTGTCGAGCCCCAACCCCAAGCTCGCCGGCATGGGCTCCCTCCTGCTGATCTTCACGCCGGTGTTCCTGTCCCCGGCCAACCCGCAGAAGTACGATCCGCTGTCGTTCCTGGTGCAGTGCCTGCTCGTGATGACGGCCGTCGCCATGCTCAAGATCTGGCTGGCGATCATCCCGCCCGCGGGCGATGCGCTGCGCCGCCGGTGGCTGATCCGCTCGGCCGGCGACGACCTCCGCGCCGCGGCGGCGGGCCGCGGCCGGCGGCTCACCCCCGGCGAGGCCGCCTACCGCGCGGCGGACCGCATCGGGCAGGTGGCGGCGCTCGGGTCCGCGGGCGACCCCGCGCGCGGCGCCGCGCTCGCCGACGCCTTCGCGCTGGCCGAGACGGAAGGCGCCCTGCGCCGCGCCCGCGCCCGCCTCGCCGACCTCCGCGCCCGGCCGGACGGGAGCGCGCCGGCCCGCGCCGGCCTGGCGGCCCTGTCGGCGCTCGACAGGGAAGCCCTGCGGCGGGCGGCGCCGGAGCTCGAAGCGCAGCCGGCCGGCCTGCGCGCCGCCGCCGCCATGCTCCACCTCGTCGATCTCCTCGACGCCCACCGCGCCGCCCTCGACCGGCTCGTGCCGGGGCTGGTGCGGACATGACGGGCTACGGCGAGTTCGTCGTCGGCGGCGTGCTGATGGCGCCCTTCGTCGCCTATGCGGCGGGGGCGCTCGCGATCGTCCTGACGCTCCGCCCCGTGCTGCGCCGCGTCGCCTTCGACCGCGCCTTCGCGAACCCGCCCCTGGCGAACCTGTGCCTCTACGTGCTGGTGCTGGCCGCCCTCATCGTGCTGTTCTGACCGGAGCCCGGCATGGACGACCGCCCCTCCACGCTTCAGACATCGGCCGGAACGCCGGCGCCGCGCGCCGTGCTGGACGTCTCGTCGCCGAAGGGCAGGTCCCGTCCCGGCGGCGGGGACGCGGCCGGGCGGGAAGGCTCGACGGAGGCCGAGGCCCGCGCGCCCGCCCCGACGCGCGAAGCCGATCCGTCGCCACCCGCCCCGCGCGAGGCGGCTCCGCGGCGGCCCCATCTCCTCCTGCGGATGTCGGCGCGGGCGCTCAAGCTCCTCGCCACCGCCCTGATCCTCGCTGCGGCGGCCGTCGCGGCCCTGCTGATCTGGAACTACTACGTCACCTCGCCGTGGACGCGGGACGGGCGCGTGCGCGTGCAGGTGGCCAACGTGGCGCCGCAGGTGTCGGGTCAGATCACCGAGATCCGCATCATCGACAACCAGTTCGTCCACAAGGGCGACGTGCTCTACGTGATCGACCCGTTCGACTTCAAGGTTTCGCTGCAGACCGCCCGGGCGACCGTGAAGCAGCGGGCGGCCGACCTCCAGGTCAAGCGCGTGCAGGCCGAGCGCCGCCAGCACCTCAGCAACCTCGCCACGACGCCCGAGGAGCAGCAGCAGTATGTCGGCAACGCCACCCAGGCGGAGGGCGCCTTCGAGGCCGCCCAGGCCGAGGAGGCCCAGGCCGAGATCAACCTCAAGCGCACGGAGGTGACGAGCCCGGTCAACGGCTTCGTCACCAACCTCCAGATGCGCGTCGGCGACTTCGCCCACGAGGGCACCAGCGACCTGTCGGTGATCGACGCGGACAGCTTCTGGGTCGACGGCTATTTCGAGGAGACCAAGATGGCCCGCGTGTGCGTGGGCGACGCCGCGCAGGCCGCGCTCATGGGCTACGCCCAGCCGCTGCTCGGCCACGTGCAGAGCGTGACGCGCGGCATCAGCGTGTCGGACGCGGCGTCGAGCACGCAGGGGTTGCCCAACGTCGACGCCGTCTACACCTGGGTGAGGCTCGCGCAGCGCGTGCCGGTGCGCATGAAGATCGACCACGTGCCGCCGGGCGTGCCGCTGGTGTCGGGCATGACCGCCACCGTGTCGGTGCGCGCCGCCGCGGCGCCCCCGCCGGGCCCGTGGTGGCGGGCCAAGCTCGACGGCGCGGCGGCGAGCCTGCGCGACCTCGTCGACCGGCCGGCCCCCCGGACCGACTGCGTGCCGGCCGTCGGCGATCTCGACGGGCGCACCGTGACGCTGCCGACCCCCGAGCCGAGCCCGCCCCGCCGCGCCGACCAGATCAACCCCGGCCTGACGCCCGGCATGACGGACCCGCCCCGGCCGCGGTGAGGGGCGGTCAACCCCTCACCTCTGCGAGGGCCTGCCCGACGCTGGGACCGCAGCCCGGCCGTCTCCGCCCGCAGCGGTCGTCGAGCCTCGATCGACGAGCGCGTCGAGCCACGCAACCGACGGTCCCGGATGTGTTGACGGCTGAGAAGACGCGTCCCATCCTCGGACACTCACGCGCGGGAGCCGGCACCATGGCGACGAACAGGAACGCCTCGACTGCATCGAGGCTGTCGAAGATCCCTGCGAGCGGCAAGGGCCGGGCTACGGAGAGGTCGTGCAAGTCTTCCGACCTCGCCCAGAGCAAGACTGCCAAGGTCGGAAGGGCGCTGTCGTCGGCCAGCAAGGCCGTCGGGGCTTTCGGAAACAAGAATGCCGGGGAGTGACCGCGAGGTCTTCGATCTCTTCCGGTCGAACGGCACTGCCGCTCTTGAGGTCAGATACCTGGCCTATGCGCTTTTCACCTTCGAGAAGAGCGAGTGGGCCGACCACTTCGCAAAAAGAAACGGCAGACCTCCGGCTCAGGCCGACGTCGACGACTGGATCGCGAACCTCAGCGACCATCGCTTCGAGGATCTGCGTCGCCAAGCCGTCGACCTCTTCGACATCGCTGCGCGCAACTATCTCCGGGAAGAGATGGAGGCGGCCGACGAGCGGGCGCTCGGTTCCGCGATCGTGGCGCAGGTGAGGAACGCGGGATCGTTCTGGAAGCAACTCGGCTTGGCGCTCGCCACGGCCATCGTCGCTCCGATCCTGCTCGGCGGCGTCATCCTCGGCGCCAAATATTACAGCTCGCTCCCGACGCCGGCCGACATCGCCGCGAAGGGGGAGCCGGCGGCTTCGCCCGCCGAACGGAAGCCAAGCGGGCACCCGCCGTCAGCCCCGCCTTGACAGGCGCCCCCCGCCCCGGTCCTCATCGCTCCGGGGAGCCGAAAAGCCTGACATAAGCTCAGCGGCCCCGAAACGATCCACGACGGGGGGACGCGACGTGACCATGGCGCTGGGCAGGCCGGATCAGGCCGCGATGGACGATGCCGTGCGGCACCTCGTCAGCCACTACAACCCCAAGGGCAACCGGGTCGGATGGCTGATGCTGTCCTCGATCCTGGTCGAAGCCTGGGACCTCTACTCCATCGCCTTCGTGCTGGTCTTCATCAAGGACCAGTACCACCCGGACCCGTTCCTGCTCGGCCTCGCCGCCGCGGCCACGCAGGGCGGCGCGCTGGTGGGGGCGCTCGCCGGCGGCTGGCTCGCCGACAAGGTCGGGCGGCGCATCATGTTCCTCGCCACCATGATCCTGTTCATCGTGCTCGCGGTGGCCCAGGCCTTCGTCACCAGCGTCGAGTGGCTCGTGGTGGTGCGGCTGCTGCTCGGCGTGCCGCTCGGCTCCGACATCTCCAACGGCTACACCTACATCATGGAGTCCATGCCCAAGGGCGTGCGCGAGGTGATGGGCAACCGCTGGCAGTTCATGTTCGCGGTCGGCGAGGTGCTGACGCTCGCGGTGATCGCCGTGTTCCTGCTGGCCGGGCTCGACCACGAACTGCTGTGGCGGGTGACGCTGGGCCTCGGCGCGGTGCCGGCGCTGGTGATCCTGCTGATGCGCCACGACCTGCCCGAGACGGCCGTCTGGCTGATCCGCCACGGCCGCTTCCGCGAAGCCAAGCGGACCACCCGCGCCATGTACGCCGACGACCTGCCCATGCTGCCCGACCGCGACGTCGACGTGCCGAAGCCGCGCCCGACCGCCTTCCTGGCCGACCTGCGCCGCGACCCCATCCGCTGGCGCGCCACGCTCTTCGGCTGGATCGCCTGCTTCGCGCAGGGGTCGGAATTCGCGACCTTCGGATTCTACCTGCCGGTGCTGTTCACCATGGTTGGCGTGTCCGGCGTGCTGGGCAACAACCTCGTGCTGATGGCGCTCTATAGCCTCGCCGCCGTGTCGGGCTGGGTCGGGCCGCTGCTCACCCCCAAGATCGGCCATCGCGGCATCTCGATCTGGGGCTTCTCGATCGTGCTCGTGTCGCTGGTCGTGGCCGCCTGGGCCATCTGGGCGGGCCACAGCGCCGTGCTGCCCTTCGCCGCCGCCGCCATGCTGTGGGGCCACTACTGGGACGCGTCGAACTGCATGACGATCCCGACCATGGTGGCGCGGCCCGAATACCGCGGCACGGCCAGCGGCTTCGCCTACATGTTCGTGAAGCTGCCCTCGTTCCTGTCGATCTTCCTGTTCCCGCCGCTGTTCACCGCCGTGGGGCAGGCCGCCGCGACGCTGTTCGTCTGCATCTTCCCGCTCTGCGGACTGCTGGCGGCGATCTTCGTGCTGCCGGAGGTCTACGGCTACGACGGGGACTGACCGGCATCTCGCGCGGCCGGCCCGGGCCGGACCGGCTGCGCGGCAGACCTGGACGGATGGCGATCATGACGGAGCCATGGTCCGCACGGCCTCGATGAGTTCCTCGGCGGCCCGCACCGCCCACGTCGCCTCGGACAGGGAGGGCGGGTCGAGCATGTAGTCCGCCGAACTCCGTAGCCGGCCCGTCCTGTTGATCGCGCGCCCGTACTCGCCGGCGAGGCGCTCCGTGCCGACCATCTTCTGCCCGAAGAAGGACAGGAGACCGGAATGCGTCTTGATCGCCGCCGTCTGTTCACCGAAACCCGCACCGTAGAGCGCGGCATGCGCGGCGTTGAACATCGCATAATAGGCACGGTTGCATGCCCCTTCGGCGTCTCCGATCGCCAGCATGTTGCGGGCGCTCGCGAGGGTGCGCGCCGCCTTCGCGAGATAGGCCGCAGCGTAGTCGGGGTCGCTCACAGGCGGATGCCGTCGCGGCGAATGTCGCGGACGAGATACCGCGTCAGCCCGCTCTCGGCGTCGTCGAACTCCCCCTCCCAGAGCGGCGTCGCCTCGACCAGGACGTCGAGGTCCATCATCACGTCGAAGGCGACGTCCGCCATGTCGAGGACGGCCGCGCCGCGGTCATCCGTCTCGCCGCGGAGCACCACGGCGACATCGGCATCGCTGTCCGGACGATGGGTGCCGCGGGCGCGGCTGCCGAACAGGTAGGCCTCGCGCACGGGATAGCGCTCGCCGACCAACGCGAGGAAGCGTCGCGCCGCCCGCAGCGTCATGTCATCGACGGGCGGCGCGGAGGCGATCGGGGCAGGCTGCGCCGTCATCGGTGTCGTTCCCTCGTCGACGAGGCGGAGACTATCACCGACGGGCGCCGGGGCCCATCACATGTTGGGGTAGTTGGGTCCGCCGCCGCCCTCGGGCGGGATCCAGGTGATGTTCTGCGACGGGTCCTTGATGTCGCAGGTCTTGCAGTGCACGCAGTTCCCGGCGTTGATCTGAAACCGCGGCTCGCTCTTCTTCGCCTCGTCGCCGTACACCACCTCGTAGACGCCCGCCGGGCAGTAGAGCCGCGCCGGCTCGCCGTAGAGCGGCAGGTTGCGCGCGATCGGGAGCGACGGGTCCGCCAGCACGAGGTGGGCCGGCTGGTTCTCCTCGTGGTTCGTGCCCGACAGGTAGACCGAGGACAGCTTGTCGAAGGAGAGCACCCCGTCCGGCTTCGGGTAGGCGATCGGCTTCACCTCGTCGAGCCGCTTCAGCGTGGCGTGGTCCGGCTTGCCGTGGGAGAGCGTGCCGAAGGGCGAGCCGCCGAACAGCTGCTGGCACCACATGTCGAGGCCGCCGAGCGCCACGCCCGGCATGGTCCCGAAGCGCGACCACAGCGGCTTCACGTTGCGCACCCGGCGCAGGTCCGTGCCGATCGCCGAGGACCGCCACGCCGCCTCGTAGGAGCCGAGCTCGTCGTTGGCCCGGCCGGCGTCGAGCGCCTCAACGGCGTGCTCGGCCGCCATCATGCCGCTCAGGATCGCGTTGTGCGAGCCCTTGATGCGCGGCACGTTGACGAAGCCCGCCGCGCAGCCCACCAGCGCGCCGCCCGGGAAGCTGAGCTTCGGCACCGACTGCCAGCCCCCTTCCGTGATGGCGCGCGCCCCGTAGGCGATGCGCCGCCCGCCCTTCAGCGTGTCGGCCATCATCGGATGCGTCTTGAAGCGCTGGAACTCGTCGAAGGGCGACAGCGTCGGGTTCTCGTAGTTGAGGTGGACCACGAAGCCCACGCTCACGAGGTTGTCCTCCATCCCGTACATGAAGGAGCCGCCGCCCGTGCGGTTGCCGAGCGGCCAGCCGAAGGAATGCTGCACGAGCCCGGCCCTGTGCGTCTCGGCCGGCACCTCCCACAGCTCCTTGAGGCCGATGCCGTATTTCTGGGGATCGCGCCCCGCGTCGAGCGCGAAGCGGCGGATCAGCGTCTTGGCGAGCGAGCCGCGGGCGCCCTCGGCCACCAGCACGTATTTGGCGCGCAGCTCCATGCCGCGCGTGTAGCCGTCCGTCACGGCGCCGTCCCGGCCGACGCCCATGTCGCCCGACGCGACGCCCACCACCTCGCCTCGGCTGCCGTAGAGCACCTCGACGGCCGCGAAGCCGGGGTAGATGTCGACGCCGAGCGCCTCGGCCCGGCGGCCGAGGTAGCGGGCCACGTTGGCGAGCGAGCCCACGAAGTTGCCGTGGTTGCTCATCAGCTTGGGCATCAGGGCGTTGGGCAGCCGCAGGCCGCCCGCCGGCCCGAGGACGTAGAAGCGGTCGTCGCTGACCTCGACCGTGAGCGGGCGGTCGTCGTGGGTCCGCCAGTCGGGGAGGAGCGCGTCGAGGCCGGCGGGGTCGACCACGACGCCGGACAGCACGTGGCTGCCGACCTCGGCGCCTTTCTCCAGCACCACGACGGCGAGGTCGGGCCGGAGCTGCTTCAGGCGGATGGCGCTGGCGAGGCCCGCGGGCCCGGCGCCCACCACCACCATGTCGAACTCCATCGCCTCGCGCGCCGGCGCCTCGAAGCCGCCCGCCGCGCCGTCGCCCTGCGCCATGATCGTCACGTCCCCTGCTCGCCCGCTGACAGGGGTTCATCTAGTGACGGGCGACCGGGCGTGCAAATGCGGCACCTGCGACCGGCGGGTCGCGACGGGGCCCCGACGTCACGGCGTCCCGGCGGCCTTCCGCAGCGCGGCGAGCACGAAGGCGTCCCGCGTCTGCTTGTGCTGCTCCGCCGCTTCCGTGATCCGGGAATACAGGTCGGTCGGCACCGGGACGTCCACGATGATGTCCTCCACCGTGCCGTGCGCCGGCGCGTAGACGACCTGGACGAGGTGGGACGCGAAGCGCTGGACGAGGCCGTCCTTGTCGGCGTCGGTGAGCTTCGGCACGGCGGCGACGACCGGGCAATAGGCGGCGACGACGTGGTCGACCACTTCGCCGTTCGGCATGCCCTCCGCCTTCATGGCGGCGATGTCGGCCTTGAGGGCGGGGTCGGCGCGGGGATCGTCGTAGGGCTTGAGGCTCTGCCCGAGGTCGCCCGGCAGCGGCTTCGTCGCGGCCGGGGCCGCGACGGGGCATTCGAAGGCCGCGTGGGCGAGGCCGGGCGCCATCACGGCGCCCGGCAGGACCGCGCAGGCCAGGGCGAGCGCGGCTCGGCGAGGGGAAAGGCCCATGCGTCTCGGTCTCCGTCGGCGGTTCGACGCATCAAACGTCGAGGCGGCCGCCTTGTTTCGCCGCGCCCGCCGCGTCGGCCGCGGCCTTCAACGCCGTACCAAACCGTCCTAAGAGGGAGGATGACCCTCGACGCCGCCGCCCGCGACGAACTCGAAGCGCTGCTGCGCTGGTACGTCGACATGGGCGTCGATATCGCGGTGGACGCCGAGCCGCACGACCGTTTCGCCGAGGCCGCGGCGGCGGCCGCCGCCCCGAAGCCGGAAGCCTCGGCCGAGGCGCCGCGCCGCGCGCCGGCCGGCCTCGCCGCGCCGGGGCTGCCGGGGCTGGCCGCGCCGCCGCTCGTCGGGGGCGCCGCGGCGCTGTCGGCGGAGCTCGCGGCGCGCTCGGCCCGCGAGGCGGCCGCCGAAGCGCGCGACCTCGACGAGCTGAAGGCCGTGCTCGAAGCCTTCGAGGGCTGCAGCCTCAAGGGCACGGCCACGCGCCTCGCCTTCTCGGACGGCGAGCCGTCGGGCCGCGTCATGGCCGTGGGGGAAGCGCCGGGCGCCGAGGAGGATCGCCAGGGCCGGCCCTTCTCGGGCCGGTCGGGCCAGCTGCTCGACCGCATGCTGAAGGCCATCGGGCTCGACCGGTCGGCCGTCTACGTCGCCAACGTCGTGCCCTGGCGCCCGCCGGGCAACCGCACGCCGACCCCGCAGGAGGTGGCGATCTGCCGGCCCTTCATCGCGCGGCAGATCGAGCTGGCGGACCCGGATTTCCTGCTCTGCCTCGGCGGGCCGGCGGCGCAGAGCCTGCTCGGCGCCAAGGAGGGCATCATGCGGCTGCGCGGCCGCTGGCACGACTACGACACCGGGCGCCGCACCGTGCGCGCCCTGCCGATGCTCCACCCGGCCTACCTGCTGCGCACCCCGGCCCACAAGAAGCTCGCCTGGGCGGACCTGCGCACCCTGCGCAAGGCGCTCGACGCTTCCGCTTGATCGGCCGCGCCCGATCCCGTCAAACAGGGGAGGCGGGTCAGGGGGCGGCATGGCGGGGCAGGCGATACCGGAGGGCACGCGCGAAACGTTGCTGTTTCTCGGCACGGCGGGCATCGCGGTGCCGCTGTTCCACCGCCTGCGCGTGTCGCCCGTGCTGGGCTTCCTCATCGCCGGCGTGGCGCTCGGGCCCTACGGCCTCGGGTGGCTGGCCCGGATCGTGCCGGCGCTGTCGGCCCTGTCGATCGGCGAGGACAGCCCCCTCGACGGCATCGCCGAGTTCGGCGTCGTGTTCCTCCTGTTCATGGTGGGGCTGGAGCTCAGCTTCGAGCGCCTGTCGCGGCTCCGGCGCCTGGTGTTCGGCCTCGGCGCGCTGCAGCTCCTGCTTTCGGCCGCCGTCGTCGTCGCCCCCGCGGTGATGCTCGGCCTGTCGGCCCCCGCCGCGGTCGTGCTGGGGCTGGCGCTGGCGCTGTCCTCCACCGCCGTGACCGTGCCGGTGCTGGCCGAGCGCAAGCACCTGAACTCCTCCGCGGGCCGCACCGTCTTCTCCGTGCTGCTGTTCCAGGACCTCGCGGTGGCGCCGCTGCTGTTCACCGTGACGGCGCTGTCGGCGCCGCGCGAGGGCGGCCTCGGCGTGGCGCTGCTGTTCACGCTCGGCCCCGCCGTCCTGGCGCTGGCGCTGATCGTGTTCCTCGGCCGGCTGGTGCTGCGCCCGCTGTTCCACGTCGTGGCGGCGACGAAGTCGACCGAGCTGTTCATGGCGGCCTGCCTGCTCGTCGTCATCGGCACCGGCGCCGTCGCTGTGGCCGGGGGCCTGTCCATGTCGCTCGGCGCCTTCCTGGCCGGGCTGCTGCTCGCGGAGACCGAGTTCCGCCGCGAGATCGAGGTGACGATCGAGCCCTTCAAGGGCCTGCTGCTCGGGCTGTTCTTCGTGTCGATCGGCGTGCGGCTCGACCTCGGCGCCATCGCGGCGCGGCCGGATGTCATCGCGGCGCTCGTGCTCGGCGTGGTGGCCCTCAAGGCGCTCGTCGTCTACGGGCTCGCGCGGGCCTTCCGGCTGCCGCGCGGCGTGGCGGGCGAGGTGGCGCTGCTCCTGGGGCCCGCGGGCGAGTTCGCCTTCGTGCTGGTGGCGCAGGCCGCCGCGGCCGGCCTGCTGCCGGGCGAGGTCGCCCACGTCACCGTGGTCGCCGTGACCCTCACCATGATGCTGATCCCGGCCCTCGCCCGCCTCGGCCAGCGGCTCGGGCGGCGGCCCGCGGCCGTGCCGGTCCCCTCCGAGCCGCCGCCCGACGACGGGGAAGCGCGCGTCATCATCGTGGGCTACGGCCGCGTGGGGCGGCTCGTCGGCGAGATGGTGGCGCTGCACGGCCTGCCGTTCATCGCGGTGGACGGCGACCCGCGGCTCGTGCGGCGCGAGCGCGACGCCGGGGTCCCGGTCTATTACGGCGACGCCACGCGCCACGACTTCCTGGAGAAGTGCGGGCTCGGCGCGGCCCGCGGGCTCGTGGTGACGCTCAACGACCCCCGCGTCGCCGAGGAGGTGGTGGAGGCCGCGCGGGCGGGGCGGGCCGACCTCACCATCGTGGCCCGCGCGCGGGACGCCGAGCAGGCCCGCCGCCTCTACGACCTCGGCGCCACCGACGCCGTGCCCGAGACCATCGAGGCGAGCCTGCAGCTCAGCGAGGCGGCGCTCGTCGACATGGGGGTGGCGGCCGGCTACGTGATCGCCTCCGTGCACGAGAAGCGCGACGAGTTCCGCAAGCTGCTGAACGAGCCGCGCCCCGACGGCCGCGAGCGGCGCGCGATCCGGCGCCCGCTCAAACGCTCGTGATCCGGGATCGGAGGGCCCCCGGCCCTCCGCGGGGCACGGGGCGGATCCCCGGACCTTCGGATATCAGTTTGCCGGGGCGCCGCAGGCCGCGCGCCTCCGGACACCCGCGTCGAGGCCCCATCGTCCATGATCACGCTCTACGACCCCGCGGCCTCGGCCCGCGAGATCCCGCCCGCCGCGACGCCGCTCGCGCTGGGCGACGACACGCTGTGGATCGACCTGATCGACCCCTCGGACGCCGAGGACGACCGCGTCGAGCGGGCCACGGGCTTCATCCTGCCGCGCCCGCACCAGCTCGCCGAGATCGAGCCGTCGAGCCGCCTCGTCGCGGAGGATGGCGTGCTGATGATGTCGACGCCCGTGCTCTACCGCGAGGAGGGCCTGCTGCACACGACGCCCGTGGGCTTCGTGCTCGGCCCCGACCGCCTCGTGACGGTGCGGGCCCACACGCTGAAGAGCTTCTCGGACTACGTGGCGGGCCGGCAGGGCGCGGCCCCGCTCGACGGGCCGGTGGACGCGCTGCTCGGCCTGCTCGACGGGATCATCGCCCGCATGGCGGACGGCATGGAGGCGGTGGGGGCCGACCTCGACGCGGTGTCGAAGCGGATCTTCAACATCGCCCAGCGCGACGGGCGGCAGAAGCCGATCCGCATCGAGCGCCGCCTGCGGGAAACCCTGCAGGTGATCGGGCGCAGCGGCGACACCACCTCGCACGCCCGCGACAGCCTGCTCGGCCTGTCGCGCCTCCTCGTCTTCCTGGCCAACAAGGGCGGCGACCGCATCGGCCAGGACCACCGCGAGCGGATCGAGATCCTGCGCCAGGACGTGGCGGCGCTCGGCGACTACGAGACGCGCCTGACCGACAAGGTGCAGTTCCTGCTCGACTCCACGCTGGGCTTCATCAACATCGAGCAGAACCGCACCTTCAAGCTGCTGACGATCATCTCCGTGGTCGGCATCCCGCCGACCTTCGTGGTGGGGCTCTACGGCATGAACTTCAAGAACATGCCGGAATACGACTGGGCCTACGGCTACCAGTGGGGGCTGTTCCTCGTGGTGCTCAGCATCGTGGTGCCGATGGTGTGGCTCCGGGTGAAGGGCTGGTTCTGATCAGGGCCGCGCGAGGCCGCGCAGCAGCGGCGTGCCCCGGTAGACATCGGCGACCGTGCAGCGCCGTCCGAGCCGGATCGAAGGCGTCGAGAGCATCGCACAGGAGGCGCTCGACGTTGCCGGCGATGCGGGCATGGTTGACGGATGTCGGCGTCATCATCACCGGCACCCCGTCGATCAGTTCCCAGCCTTCCCCGTCCGGCCGCGTCGTCTGGAAGGCGCGGAAGTCCTCGACCGGCATCCAGGACCGGCCGGGTTCGGCTCCCTTCGCGAGCGACATGGCGATGCTCCGCACTGGCAGGTGTGGCGAGCCTGTCGGTTCCCCGACGCCCGTCAAAGCGCTCCCGAGAACGCCGCCTATCCCAGCCGCGCCAGCGTTTCGGGATCGGGGATGCCGCTGAAGCAGCGGTCGAGCGCCGCCCGATACAGGGCGTCGTCCGGCGCGGCGCGCCCGAACAGCGTCATCGACGAGCGGAACTTGACGTCGTCGGGCGAGCCCAGGATCGCCGTGATGCCGCGCCCCTCGACGGCCAGCACGAGGCCGGTGCAGCGCCGCAGCCGCTCGCCGAGCACCGGATGCGCCAGATAGGCCCGCGCCTCGTCGAGCGAGCGGATCGCGTAGCGCTGCGCCATGGCGCTGAAGCCGAGGCCCGCGACCTGCGGGAACACGAACCACATCCAGTGGCTGCGCTTGCGCCCCGCCTCCAGCTCCGCCAGCACGGCGTCGAAGACCGGGGCCTGCGCGGCGATGAAACGCTGCAGGTCGTGGGGGTCGTCCATGGCGCGCCTCGCTCCTCGGCTGCGCCTCCAATGCCCGGCCCGGCGCCCGCGTTGCGCCGGGCCATCCCGATGCGCGCCGCACCGGCCCGAAGGTTCCACCGGGTCGGCATCCGCTTCGAGCCGCTCATGGCCGCGACGCTGACCCCGCAGCTTGTGTGTGACAAGCTGCGGGGGGTTGCTTAGACGGGACACCCCGCCGCCGCACCGCCCGGACCCCGATGACTCCGCCCCTCCCCACGCTCGACCGCTTCCGCCGCATCGTCGTCAAGGTGGGCTCGTCGCTCGTGGTGGACGCCGCCGCCGGCACGCCCAAGCGCGCCTGGCTGGAGGCGCTCGGCGACGACATCGCGGGGCTGCACCGCGCCGGGGCGGACGTGGCGGTCGTGTCGTCGGGCGCGGTGGCGCTCGGGCAGCGCGTGCTGAAGCTGCCCCCGGGTGCGCTGAAGCTCGACGACAGCCAGGCCGCCGCCGCGGTCGGCCAGATCGCGCTGGCGCGCATCTGGGCCGAGGTGCTGGGCGCGCGCGGCATCACGGCCGGGCAGGTGCTGGTGACGCCGGGCGACACGGAGGAGCGCCGCCGCTACCTCAACGCCCGCGCCACGATGGAGCGGCTGTTCGGGCTCCGCGCCGTGCCGGTCATCAACGAGAACGACACGGTGGCGACGAGCGAGATCCGCTACGGCGACAACGACCGCCTGGCGGCCCGCGTCGCCACCATGGCGTCGGCCGACCTCCTGGTCCTGCTCAGCGATATCGACGGCCTCTACACGGCGCCCCCGGCGCAGGACCCGTCCGCGACGCTGATCCCCGTGGTCGAGCGGATTGACGCGTCCATCGAGGCCATGGCGGGCGGCGCGGCCTCGATCTATTCGCGCGGCGGCATGCGCACCAAGGTCGAGGCCGCCAAGATCGCCACGGCCGGGGGCACCCACATGGTGATCGCGGACGGCCGCGTGTTCCAGCCGCTCGCCCGCATCCGCGAGGGCGGGCGCTGCACCTGGTTCACCACGGCGTCGAATCCCCGCGCCGCCCGCAAGGTGTGGATCGGCGGCACGCTGGAGCCGCGCGGCGCGCTCATCATCGACGAGGGTGCCGCGCGGGCGCTCGGGCAGGGGGCGAGCCTGCTGCCCGCGGGCGTGGTCGCGGTGACGGGCGAGTTCGCGCGCGGCGACTGCCTGCGCATCCTCGATCCCCACGGCAGCGAGCTCGGCCGCGGGCTGTCGGCCTTCGACAGCGCCAACGCCCTGCTGCTCGTCGGCCGCAACAGCCGCGACATCGAGGGGCTGACCGGCGCCACCGGCCGCGCCGCGATGATCCACCGGGACGACATGGCGCTCCGGGGGGAGTAGGATCCGCGGCAGATTCGAACCGTCACTGAGCCGAACCTATCAATTCGGAGGTGTTCTATGCATCCTCAAAGCTCTGCCAGTCGGCTCGTGAAACGAAAGCGTAGACCAGCCGAATCGAACTCTATGCTGTCGATCGACCACAATGCGATGTATCCCAGGCGCCTGAAGCCGAGTGGTCCGCCATCTTGCTCAGTTACCGCGTCATCGGTTAAGACGGCCGCTTTCCTCTGACGAAGGAATGCGACAAGTTCTTCGCTCTTTCTGTCGCCGGGTCGGAGTTCGGGATCGTCATAACGGCCACCTCGGAACCAGTGCTTATGAACGCAGGGGTATATTTCGCCATCGACTTCGGCGAGCCATGACCCCCGCCGCCCAGTTGCCCTCGCGCGTCGCACCATGGCGCATCTCTCCCGTGTATCCGCTTCTCGCCGCTGAATGCCTGCACGGATCGGCGCGTGCTATCCCTCCAGCACGCGCACCGGCGCGCCTCGCCGCCACGCCGCGATGCACTCCACCATCTGCGGGAAGGCGGCCTCGTAGGTGGCGCGGCTGACGTAGCCGATGTGGGGCGTCGCCAGCACGGTCGGCATGGTGCGCAGCGGGTGGTGCTCGGGCAGCGGCTCGGTGTCGAACACGTCGAGCCCCGCGCCGGCGAGGCGCCCGGCCCGCAGCGCCTCGACCAGCGCCGCCTCGTCGACGATCGGCCCGCGCGACGTGTTGACGAGGTAGGCGGTGGGCTTCATCAGCCCGAGCTCGCGCGCGCCGACGAGCCCGCGCGTGCGCTCGCCGAGCTTGAGGTGCACGGTCAGAACGTCGGCCTCGCGGAACAGCGCGTCCTTCTCGACGCGCTCGACGCCGACCGCCGCGGCGTCCTCGGCCCTGAGGTTCTGGCTCCAGGCGACGCACCGCATGCCGAAGACGCGGCCGAACTCGGCGACGCGCCGGCCGATCTTGCCGAGGCCGAGGATGCCCAGCGTCCTGCCCTTCACGTCGGTGCCGAGCCCGACCTGCCAGCCGCCGGCCGCGACCGAGGCGGCCTGCCGGGCGATGCCGCGCGTCACCCCGAGCACGAGGCCCCAGGCGAGGGCCGGCGTGGCGTCCGGCTCGCCGCCCGCCGTGCCGCAGACCGGCACGCCGCGCGCCGCGCAGGCCGCGACGTCGATCGCCGCGTTCCAGAGCCCCATCGTGACGACGAGCTTCAGGCGGGGCAGGGCGGCCAGGAGCTCCGCGCCGAGCGGCGTGCGCTCGCGCGTCAGCACGAGGATGTCGAAGGGCGCGAGGCGCGCCGCGAGCCCCGCCGGGTCGGACTCGTGGTCGTGGAAGAACGTTGTCTCAGTGCCGGCGAGGCTGTCCCAGTCGGCGAAGCCGCGGGCCACGCCCTGGTAGTCGTCGAGGACGGCGATGCGGAGCGGGGCGGATCCATCTGTCATGCGTCACCGGAAGGTCGCGGGAG
This sequence comes from Lichenibacterium dinghuense, assembly GCF_021730615.1. NCBI lineage: Bacteria > Pseudomonadati > Pseudomonadota > Alphaproteobacteria > Hyphomicrobiales > Lichenihabitantaceae > Lichenibacterium > Lichenibacterium dinghuense. The sequence continues at coordinate 1,855,079 of NZ_JAJLMN010000001.1, read as the reverse complement.
CGCGGCGTCGGAATGCGCCGGCCGGCGGGTCAACGCCGACGGGCCACGCGGGGATCGAAGGCCGGGAAACGCCGAACCCGGGAGCGCGGATTTCGCGAAGCCTTTCCGAAGCTTGAGCGGCCCGCGCCGTGGCGAAAAAGCGCCGAAAAAAGGCTTGTGCGCCGCGGCGCTTTTCCTTATCTCTCCCCTTGCCCAAATCGCACGTGCCTGTGGTCGTGTGTCGGTTGGCGGGGTTCGGACAAGAGGCCGATAAACCGTCAGTTCCAACCGGCAGCCGGAGGCGAACCGGCGAACCCCGTCTCAAACGGGGGACGCGACTTAAAGCAACGACGGACCGGGCTTTTTCGTCTCTGTCGGCCCTCCAAAGGCCGGCGTACCGAAGAGGCTTGTCTTTCTTGCCGGGCGTGCGGAGGGAACCCTTCCTTCCAATCGATGGCTCTTCACGAAGCGGCAGACGCCGCGGCGCGCGGAGCTGACGGCGCAGCATCAGATCGGCGCGTCGCCGGCCCGCATCCGCGGGCCGACGGCCGGGCCGGTCGCGGTCGGCCACGTCCTCTCGACGCCTCGCGTTCTCCACCGCGCGAGCGATCGACGACCTGTCCCCGCACCCTTTCCAGTCAGTTCCGGCGCCCCGCGGCGCCAAAAGGGATGCCGCCATGACCGACCGTATCGTCGACTTCCTCCGCCGCCGCACCGAAGACGGGCCCTGCATGGTGCTCGACCTCGACGTCGTGCGCGACAACTACAATTCCTTCGCCAAGGCCCTGCCGGACACGCGCGTCTTCTACGCCGTGAAGGCCAACCCGGCCCCCGAGGTGCTGTCCCTCCTGGCCGGGCTCGGCTCCTGCTTCGACACCGCCTCCGTGGTCGAGATCGAGCAGGTGCTGGCCGCGGGCGCCGCGCCCGAGCGCATCTCCTTCGGCAACACCATCAAGAAGGAGCGCGACATCGCCCGCGCCCACGCCCATGGCGTGTCGCTCTTCGCGGTGGACTGCGAGGCCGAGGTCGAGAAGGTCGCCCGCGCGGCGCCGGGCGCCAAGGTGTTCTGCCGCATCCTGTGCGACGGCTCGGGCGCCGAGTGGCCCCTGTCGCGCAAGTTCGGCTGCGCGCCCGACATGGCCGGCCGCGTGCTGGAGCACGCCCACCGCCTCGGCCTCGTCGCCTACGGCCTGTCGTTCCACGTCGGCTCGCAGCAGCGCAACCCGCGCATGTGGGACGGCGCGCTGGCGGCCTCGGCGGCCATCTTCAAGGACCTCGCCGAGCGCGGCATCGCCCTGCAGATGGTCAACCTCGGCGGCGGCTTCCCGACCAAGTACCTGAAGAGCGTCCCCGCCGTGCGCCAGTACGGCAAGGCCATCTTCGAGGCGCTGCGCAAGCACTTCGGCAACCGCATCCCCGAGACCATCATCGAGCCCGGCCGCGGCATGGTGGGCAACGCCGGGATGATCGAGGCCGAGGTGGTGCTCGTCTCGAAGAAGTCCGACGAGGACCGCATGCGCTGGGTCTACCTCGACATCGGCAAGTTCAACGGCCTCGCCGAGACCATGGACGAGATGATCCGCTACCCCATCCGCACCGAGTTCGACGGCGACGCCACCGAGCCCTGCATCATCGCCGGGCCGACCTGCGACTCCGTGGACGTGCTCTACGAGCGCGAGCCCTACGAGCTGCCGGTGTCGCTGGCGATCGGCTCCAAGGTGCTGATCGAGGGCACCGGCGCCTACACCACGACCTATTCGGCCGTGGGCTTCAACGGCTTCCCCCCGCTGAAGTCATACGTGATCTGACGTCCCGCCCGGCGGAGCGCCGGGCCGGAACCGATCGCCCCGTCCGCCGTTCCGTCGGCGGCCGGCCCCGAGCCTGTCGCAGGCTCGGATTCCTGAGTCGGCACATGTCAGCAGCAGCATGACATGCGCTGGTCCGCGTCGATCGAGGGCTCGCCCCATGATGTCTCGCACCCTTCCCGCCCTGGCCGCCGCCGGGCTCGCTGCCCTGCGCCCCGCCGCCTTTCGCCTGCGCGACGAGCGCGCCGGCGACGTCGCGGCGCGCGAAGCCCTCCTCGACGCGAGCTTCGGCCCGGCCCGCTTCGCCAAGACCTGCGAGCGACTGCGCGAGGGGCGCCGCCCGGCCGAGGGACTGAGCCTCGTCGCCGTCGACGGCGGCACGGTCGTCGCCACGCTGCGCTTCTGGCACGTCGAATGCGGCAGCCGCCCCGCGCTCATGCTGGGGCCGCTGGCGGTCGCGGCGAGCCACCGCTCGGCCGGCATCGGCGGCGCGCTGATCGCCCACGGGCTGCGGCGGGCCGGAAGGCTCGGCCACGGCGGCGTGATGCTGGTCGGCGACGCGCCCTATTACGCGCGCTTCGGCTTCAGCCGCGCGCCGGTCGAGCGGCTCGTGCTGCCGGGCCCGGTCGACCTCGCCCGCTTCCTCGGCCTGGAACTGCGGCCCGGCGGGCTCGCCGGCGCGCGGGGCCGGGTGGTCGCCACGGGCCTGATCGTCGGCGAGCGCCGAAGCGGGGAGCCCCTCCGCCGGGCGGCGTAGCGCGGTCCGTCCTCCCTGCTGCCCGGAAGCGGCGTCCTTGCGGGCCCGTCGCGCCGGGCGTAGCCTCCTTCAACCGTGAGTCCCGTTTCGGCGAGCGCCGTCGAGGGACGCGGGGAGGCCCGCCATGCTGACACGATCCGCCCTCGTCCTCGGCCTCCTGCTGGCCGGCTCGTCCGGTGCCGCCCGCGCCGACGACGCGTCGCGCCTGAAGCTCGCGCGCGAGATCGTGGTCGTCACCCACACGGTCGACAACACGCGCAAGCTGATGCCGACCTTCATGGGCCAGATGCGCGACATGCTGGTGAAGATGGACCCGACCCACACGAAGGACATCGACACCATCCTCCAGCGCTCGGGCCAGAAGCTCGACGATCAGTTGTCGAGCTTCGCCGACCTCGCCGCGGAGGTCTACGCCCGCGAGTTCTCCGAGGAGGACCTCCAGGCCGTGCTGGCCTTCGACCGGTCGCCCGCGGGGCAGCACCTGATCGACAAGCAGCCGGAGATCACCCAGGCGATGGCGAAGGTCGGCCAGCAGTGGGGCCAGATGGTCGCCCAGCAGGTCATCGCCGACTACCAGAAGGAGAAGGCCGCGGAGGTCCCCACGCCCAAGCTCTGAGGGCGCGCCATGTGACGGTCCGCACGGCTTGACCGTGACGGCCCCCTTCGGTCTATGGCGGCGGCGATACCGCAGCGCACCCGAGGAGTTTCCATGGCCGATCACCCGGTCCACGCCCGTTTCGACGGGCCCATCGTGATGATCGGCTTCGGCTCGATCGGCCGGGGCACGTTGCCCCTGCTGGAGCGCCATATCGCCCACGACCGCGCCAAGTTCACCGTCATCGCCCCCGACGACGCCGACCGGCGCCTCCTCGACGAGCGCGGGATCCGCTTCGAGCACCTCGCCATCACCCGCGACAACTACCGCGACGTGCTGACCCCGCTGCTGACCGCGAACGGCGAGCGCGGCCTCGTCGTCAACCTGTCGGTCGACACTTCCTCGGTCGACCTGATCGACCTCTGCAAGGACATCGGCGCGCTCTACGTCGACACGGTGGTCGAGCCCTGGCCGGGCTTCTACACGGACACGAGCCTGTCCGTGTCGCAGCGCTCCAACTACGCGCTGCGCGAAACGCTGATGGACCTGCGCCGCCGCCGCCCGGGCGGCCCCACCGCGGTCTCGACCTGCGGCGCCAATCCCGGCATGGTGTCGTGGTTCGTCAAGCAGGCCCTGCTGAACGTCGCGAAGGACACCGGGCACGACGCGCCCGAGCCCACCACCCGCGAGGGCTGGGGCCGGCTCGCGCAGAGCCTCGGCGTCAAGGGCATCCACATCGCCGAGCGCGACACCCAGCGCGCCAAGACGCCCAAGGCCATGGGCACCTTCGTCAACACCTGGTCGGTCGAGGGCTTCGTGTCGGAAGGGCTGCAGCCGGCCGAGCTCGGCTGGGGCACGCACGAGAAGAAGCTGCCCGAGGAGGGCCGCCACCACGACTTCGGGCCCGGCTGCGCCATCTACCTCATGCGACCCGGCGCCGGCACCCGCGTGCGCTCCTGGACGCCCACCGCCGGCCCGCAGCACGCCTTCCTGGTGACCCACAACGAGTCGATCTCGATCGCCGACTATTTGACCGTGACGGAAGGCGGGAAGGCCGTCTACCGCCCGACCTGCCACTACGCCTACCACCCGGCCGACGACGCCGTGCTGTCGCTGCACGAGATGGCCGGCGACGCGTGGCAGCGCCAGGAGCACATCCACATCCTGAACGAGGACGAGATCGTCGACGGCATCGACGAACTCGGCGTGCTGCTCTACGGCCACGGCAAGAACGCCTACTGGTACGGCTCGCAGCTCTCAATCGAGGAAACGCGCCGCATCGCCCCCTACCAGAACGCCACGGGCCTGCAGGTCACCTCCGCGGTGCTGGCCGGCGTCGTCTGGGCGATCGAGAACCCCGAGGCCGGCATCGTCGAGGCCGACGAGATGGACTTCCGCCGCTGCCTCGAGGTGCAGACGCCCTATCTCGGCCCCGTGGTCGGCGCCTACACGGACTGGACGCCGGCGGACGGGCGCGGCGTGCTGTTCCCCGAGGAGGTGGACCGCGACGACCCGTGGCAGTTCACCAACGTCATCGTGCGCTGACGACCATTTGAAGGGCCGCCCCATGAGCCGCGTCACCCTCTACCACGCGCCGCAGACCCGCTCCTCCGGCGCCCTGGTGCTGGTGGAGGAACTCGCGGCGGACGTCGACGTTGTGGTGCTCGACCTGAAGGCCGGCGAGAACCGCGCGCCGGACTTCCTGGCCGTGAACCCGCTCGGCAAGGTCCCGGCGCTGCTCGACGGCGACGCGCTCGTCACCGAGCAGGTCGCGGTGTTCCTGTTCCTCGCCGACCGCTTCCCGGAGCGGGGCTTGGCGCCCGCGGTCGGCGATCCGCTGCGCGGCCCCTACCTGCGCTGGATGAGCTTCTACGGCTCCTCCTTCGAGCCGGCCTGCGTCGACCGCTTCATGAAGCGGGAGCCGGGCCCGGCCGCCATGTCGCCCTACGGCGACTACGGCACGGTGGTGAAGGCGGTGACGGACCAGCTCGCCCGCGGCCCCTGGATGCTGGGCGAGCGCTTCACGGTGCTCGACGTGCTGTGGGGCGGCGCGCTCGGCTGGATGACGATGTTCGGCATCGTCGAGGCGACCCCCGTCGTCGCCGCCTACGTCGAGCGCGTGGCGTCCCGCCCGGCGAGCCGCAAGGTGCGGGAGGGGGATGCCGCGCTCGCCGCCGCGCAGGCGGCGAAGCGGGGCGGGGCGTCCCCGGCCTGAGGCGTCGCCCCTCCGTCCGTGCTAGAAGGGCGCGCGGTCGGCGGGGATCGCGCGGGACGGCGCCATGGCGATGACGATGACGGGCGAGGTCGCTCTGCCGGTGGACCGGCCTACGGTCTGGGCCAAGCTGAACGATCCGGTCACCTTGAAGAACTGCGTCGGCCTGATCGAGTCGATGGAGCAGACGGGCGACGACAGCTTCGCCTTCCTGGTGCGGGCGAAGATCGGCCCGCTGGCGATCGCGTTCCGCGGCCGGATCGTGCTGACCGACGTCGTGCCGCTGCTGTCCTACCGCATCAACGCGCAGGGCGAGGGCGGCTTCGCCGGCCACGCCGGGGGCCACGCTGACGTGGTGCTGACCGACCTGCCGGGCGGCACGCTGCTCGCCTACGCGGTGGAGCTCGACCTCGGCGGCCGGCTCGCCCGCATGGGCGCCCGCGTCATGGACGGCGTCGCCCAGCGGGCGGCCGACCGATTCTTCGCCGGCTTCACGCGCGAATGCCTCCGGTAGCCGGTGGAATGGAGGCGCGGGCGTCCGTCCGTGATCGGCTCGTCGGCGAGCCGAGTGGGGAAGCGGCCCCGGCCACGCCAAGCTCGAACAGCATCCGGGCCGACCTCCCGCCGCGGCCGGATCAGCGCAGTCCGACAGGCTGCGCCTCGCATGAGCCTCTTCGGCGTGGTCGTCCCGCACCGCGGGGCGGAGCCGGCGCCGATTCATCCGCCCTCCTCACCGGAGATGGCGGGCGCGATATCGCAACGGCAGCATGTCTGAAGCGGCTTCGAAGAAGATCTGGTCGCAGATTCCCAATGGATCAGCGATCGAACTGGCAGAATGACGGACGTATTGTCTGATGTAAACGTTCGTGCGGGGGCAGTCTTCATCCCACGCCGGATCGATTGCCCTCTGTGGGCCGCATGACGGCGAATTAATCTGACGCGACCGCGACATTCCGCCGGTCCCGCCCTACAAGGTTGGAACCATTCCAGGTTCCACCCGCCCCCATCATGACGTTTCGATGACGATCGACCCCTCACTCCCGGACCTTCTGCTCCGCCTCGCCCTCTCGCTGGCCGCCGCGGCCCTGATCGGCCGCGAGCGCGGCGCCAACGGCCATTCCGCCGGCCTGCGCACCACCATGCTGGTGGCCCTGGCGGCGTCGCTCGCCACCGCCCTGTCCGGCGTGCTCCTGTCGACGCACGGCAAGGTCGAGGGCGACTTCTCCACCATGGACGTCATGCGCCTGCCGCTCGGCATCCTCACGGGCGTGGGCTTCCTCGGCGCCGGGGCGATCCTCAAGCGCGGCAAGCTCGTCAAGGGACTCACCACGGCGGCGACGCTCTGGGCCGTGACGGTGATCGGCATCGTGTTCGGCACCGGCGAATACGCGCTCGGGCTGACGGCGACCGCCCTGTGCTTCGGCTCGCTCTACGGCCTCAAGTTCGTCGAGGTCCGCCTGACGCAGCAGCACGACGGCACGCTCACGCTCGTCACGGCCGGCCGCGACCTGCCCGGCGCCTGGCGCGACGTCCTCGGCGGGACGCGGTGCAGAGCCCAGCTGCTCCGGCAGGGCTTCGACGCCGAGACCTCCAGACTGACCTCGGCCTACAAGCTGAGCTGGGAGGGTGCCGCGGACGCGGAGCCGCCGACCGAGCTGCTGCGCGGCGCGACCGCTCTCGAGGGCATCCTGTCGGTCGATCTCCAGATGGAGGAGGCCAGCAGCTGAGGCCACCCGAGCGGGGGGCGAGTCCTCGCCGGACCGCGTCCGGCCACGACCGGACCGTCGTGGCGGGTCCGCATCCCCGGGGCGTTTCCGGAGCGACGGGCGACACCGTCCCGACGTCGCGCTTCAGGCGCCGGCCTCGGGTGGATCGTGCCAGCGGCGCAGGCGTCGACGCCGCTGGCACGATCCACCCCGAGGCCGGGGATCGCGGACGGGGGTGGCGCGACGCCCCGCTTCCTCTATGAGGGGTGGCGCGGGGCTGAAACCCGCTCGCATCCCGGCCGCGATCCATGTTCACGCCCCAGACGTCACCGGATTTCCAGCCCCGTCCCGCCGCCCCGCTCGCCCCCGCGGCGCCCGGCCTCGTGCCGGGCCGCTCCTGCGAGACCTGCACGGTCTGCTGCAAGGCCTTCGCGATCCCCGAGGTCGACAAGGGGCCGGGCCAGTGGTGCCGCCACGTCGTGCAGGCGCGCGGCTGCGGCATCCACGCGGAGCGGCCGCAGACCTGCCGCCTGTTCTTCTGCCACTGGATGCGCAACGGCGCGCTCGGGCCCGAATGGCGGCCGGACCGCGCCAAGTTCGTCATGTACACCGAGATGGAGGGGCGCCGCCTCGTCGTGGCGCCCGACGTCGGCGCGCCTGGCTCCTGGCGGCGCGCGCCCTATTACGCGCAGATGAAGCGCTGGGCGGCGCTCGGCGCCCCGCGCAACAACCAGCTCATCGTGTTCAACGGCGACCGCGCCACCGCGGTGCTGCCCGACCGCGACCACGAGATCGGCCTCGTCAACGTCGGCGACAGCATCGTCTACCGGGTCGCGGGCAGCCGCATCGAGGTCGAGCACCGCCGCCGTTCCTGAGGGAGAGCGCGGCCCTCGTTGACGATGCCCGCGCCGGCTCCGATCTGAGGACGGCAAGCGTCCCCTCCGAAAGGCACTTCCATGCTGGCCACCGACGACGACATCCTGGCGAGCGCCGAGTCCTGGCGGCGCGCGGGCCGCGGCGTGGCGCTCGCCACCGTGGTCGAGACCTGGGGCTCGGCGCCCCGCCCCGTCGGCAGCCACCTCGTCGTGGACCGGGACGGCAACTTCCTCGGCTCCGTGTCGGGCGGCTGCGTCGAGGGCGAGGTCGTGACGGAGGCCCTGGACGTCATCGCGGACGGCGCCCCGCGCACGCTGGAGTTCGGCGTCGCCGACGAGACGGCGTGGCGCGTCGGCCTGTCGTGCGGCGGCAGGATCCGGGTCTACGTCGAGCGGGTCGACTGATGCGTCTCGATCTCCTCTCGGACCTCAATGCCGAGCGCGCGGCGCGCCGCGCCGCCGTGGTGGTGACCGACCTCGCCACGGGCGCGCAGCGCCTCGTGCGCGCCGGCGACATCGCCTCCGACCCCCTGGCCGAGCCGATCGCGGACGCGCTGCGCTCCGGCCGGAGCGGAACCGTCGCGGCGGAGGCCGGCCCGGCCTTCCTGTCCGTGGCTGTGCCGCCCGTGCGGCTCGTGGTGATCGGCGCCGTGCACGTCAGCCAGGCATTGGCCCCCATGGCGAAGCTCGCCGGCCTCGACGTGACGATCGTCGACCCCCGCACCGCCTTCGCCACGCCCGAGCGCTTCCCCGACGTCGCCCTGCTGGCCGAATGGCCAGACGCCGCGCTCACGCGCCTCGGGCTCGACCGCTTCACCGCGGTCGCGGCCCTGACCCACGACCCCAAGATCGACGACCCCGGGCTCGACGCGGCGCTGCGGGCGGGATGCTTCTACGTCGGCGCGCTGGGCTCGCGGAAGACCCATGCCGCGCGGGTGGCCCGGCTCCTCGCGGCCGGCCACGATGAAGAGACCGTCGCCCGCATCCGCGCGCCGATCGGCCTCGACATCGGGGCGGTGTCGCCGGCCGAGATCGCCGTCTCGGTCCTGGGCGAGGTCGTGGGCGCGCTGCGCCGCAAGCCCACCCGCGCCGAGAAGGCCGGCGCCGCGGCACCGGCCGCGGCCCCGTGAGGTTCGGCCCCGTCCCGGTCGCCGAGGCCGCGGGCGCGGTCGCGGCCCACGGCGTCCAGGCGCAGGCCGAGGGCGGCGAGGCCGTCGTGGTCAGGAAGGGCGACACCGTGTCGGCCGCGCAGGCCGCCGCCCTGGCGCGGGCCGGCGTGCGCGCGGTCGTGGTGGCGCGGCTCGAACCCGGCGACGTGGGCGAGAACGCCGCCGCGCGCCGCCTCGCCGAGGCCGTGGCCGGGCCGGGCCTGTGGATCGAGCGCGCCTTCACGGGCCGCGCCAACCTGTTCGCCGCCGCGGCCGGCATGCTGCTGGTGGACGCCGAGGCGGTCGAGCGCGTCAACGCCGTGGACGAGCGGCTGACGCTGGCGACCCTGCCGCCGTTCCGCGCCGTCGCCGAGAACGAGATGGTCGGCACCGTCAAGGTCATCCCCTTCGCGGTCGAGGGCGACGTGCTCGGCCGCGCGGTCGACGCGGTCGGGGCGCCGGCGCTGCGGGTGGCCCCCTACCGGGCCCGGCGCGTCGGCGTGGTTTCGACGCTGCTGCCGGGGCTGAAGCCCTCCGTGGTCGCCAAGACGCTGCGCGTGCTGGAGGACCGGCTCCAGCCCACGGGCTCCTCGGTCGCCGCGGAGGAGCGCGTGCCGCACGAGGCCGCGGCGGTGGCCGGCGCGCTCCAGCGCATGGCGCCGGACCACGACCTCCTGATCGTCTACGGCGCCTCCGCCATCGCGGACCGGCGCGACGTGATCCCGGCCGGGGTGGAGCGCGCGGGCGGCATCGTCGACCACCTCGGCATGCCGGTCGACCCCGGCAACCTCCTGATGATGGGCCGCATCGGCGACGTGCCGGTGCTGGGCGCGCCGGGCTGCGCCCGCAGCCCCAAGGAGAACGGCTTCGACTGGGTGCTGCAGCGCCTGCTCGCCGACGTGCCGGTGACGGGGGCGGACATCCGCCGCCTCGGCGCCGGCGGCCTGTTGATGGAGATCGTGTCGCGCCCGCAGCCGCGCGACGGCGCGCCGAGGGGCGGGCCGGCGGAGGACGGGCCGTGAAGGCCGCGGCCGTGATCCTCGCCGCCGGCACGGCCAGCCGCTACCGCGCCGCCGACCCGACGGTGGCGACAAAGCTGGTCGCACGGCACGGCGGCGTGCCGCTGGTGCGCCGCGTCGCCGAGGCGGCGCTCGCCAGCCGGGCTCGTCCCGTCGTGGTCGTCACGGGCCACGCCGCGGCCGAGGTCCGCGCGGCGCTCGACGGCTGCGCCGTGGGCTTCGTCCACAACGCCGACTATGGGACCGGCCTCGCCTCCTCGCTGCGCGCCGGCCTCGCGGCGCTGCCGGCCGACGCCGCGGGCGCGCTGGTGCTGCTCGGCGACATGCCGGACGTGACGGCGCCGCTGCTCGACCGGCTGATCGGGAGTTTCGAGGCCGGCCGCGACGCCGAGGCCGCCGTGCCGGTGCACGGGGGCCGCCGCGGCAACCCGGCGCTGCTCGGCCGCGCGCTCTTCGCCCCCGCCCTGGCGCTCACCGGCGACGAGGGCGCCCGGCGGCTGCTCGGCCGCGCGCGGGTGGTCGAGGTGGGAATCGACGACGACGGCGTGCTGCTCGACGTCGACGACCCGGCGTCGCTGCTGGCCATCGCGGGGCGCGGGACGTGACCGACGACCGCCCGCGCTGCGCCTGGCCCGGCCACGACCCGCTCTACCGCGCCTACCACGACGCGGAATGGGGCGTGCCGGAGCTCGACGGCCGCGCGCTGTGGGAGAAGCTGATGCTCGACGGCTTCCAGGCCGGCCTCAGCTGGATCACCATCCTGCGCAAGCGCGAGGCTTTCCGCCGCGCCTTCCGGGACTTCGACCCGGAGCGCGTCGCGCGCTTCGGGGAGGGCGACGTGGCGGCGCTGCTCGGCGATCCCGGCATCGTCCGCTCGCGCGCCAAGATCGAGGCCACGGTCGGCAACGCCCGCGCCTACCTCGCCATGCGCGACCGCGGCGAGGACTTCTCGCGCTTCTGCTGGGAGGCGGTGGGCGGCGCCGTGCGGCAGAACGCGTGGCGGGCCGGCGAGGTGCCGACCGAGACGGCGGAGTCGCGTGCCCTGTCGAAGGCCCTGAAGGCGCGGGGCTTCAAGTTCGTCGGGCCGGTGATCGTCTACGCCTGGATGGAGGCCGTGGGCCTCGTCAACGACCACCTCGTCACCTGCTTCCGCCACGGCGAGCTGGGCGGCGAACCGCCGCCCTGAGGCGCCGCGGGCCCTTTCCGCCCGAGCCCGTTCCGTGGTTTGGTGTTCGCCGGCGGCGCGGGGAAAGCGGTCCCCGCGCGAAGGAGCGGGCATGTCGAACACGAATTTCCCCGACAGCGCGGTCGTCTACATCCTCGACGACATGCCGGGCGAGGGCGAGTTCCAGGGCACGGGCGTCATCATCGGCCCGCACACCATCCTGACGGCCGCCCATCTCGTCTACGACGCCGACACGGGCGCCACCGCCGACGCCATCAGCCTCTACCCGGGCTTCACGCCGGACACGACGACCTACAACCCCGTCGGCGCCCTCGGCGGCCTCCAATCCATCCACACGATCAAGGTGCAGGACGGCGGGGGGGAACTGTCCCGCGAAGCGTCGCAGTCCGATTTCGCGATCATCGACACCTCGGCCGACCTGTCCGCCTACGGGTCCTTCGCGCTCGATCCGGGCTTCACCTCCGGCGACGTCGTGGTGAAGGGCTACCCGGCGTCCAACGACGGGCACTTGAGCGGGGCCGGCGGCGTCGTGGGCCAGGACGGCTCGCTGTCCCTCATCGGCACAGCGGCGCTCCCGCTGTCGCCCGGCTACAGCGGCGGCCCGCTCTACGACACGGTGGAGCGGAACGGAGCCGTGCTGAACGCCGTGGTCGGCACCGTGTCGACGGGCGACGACGCGATGAAGCTCAACAGGGCCAAGGTCGCCCTGATCCGCCACTGGATCGCCTCCGACCAGTCCCTCTACGCCGGTGGCCAGGACGCGCCGAAGGGGCTGGTGCCGCAGATCGACGGCACGGTGGGCGACACCGTCGACGCGGCGGCCGTGATGGCGCCGTCGGCCTCGTCCGTCCTGGCCGCCGCGCTCGCGCCGACCTCCGCCGGCCTCGCCGCGGCCCACCTCCCGGCCGGGCACCACACCGGCCACCCCGCCGTGCCGGGCGGCTTCCTCGACCTCGTGAACGCCCTGCAGATGCCCGCCGGCGGCGAGGCGTTCCCGGCGGGGCCGACGGCGGGCGGCGGCCTGGCCGGGCTCGCGAGGCCGCATCACGGGCACCACGGCCACGGCAGGATCACGGGCGACGCCTGACCGCCGCGCCCGGCCCCGCCTACCGCTCGTCCCCGAGCCCGATCCCGAGCCCGCTCCGCGCCTTGACGGCGCGGTAGTAGCTCCACAGCAGCCGCGCCGCGACGGCGCGGTAGGGCCGCCACCGGTCCGCGATGCGGGCCAGCGCGGCGGCGTCCGGCCGCGCGTCGAGCCCCATCGCCAGCCGCGCCGCCTCCTCGAGCGCGATGTCGCCCGGCGGCCAGGCGTCGGCGTGGCCGAGGCAGGACAGGAGGTAGAGCTGCGCCGTCCAGGGCCCGACGCCGCGCAGCGCGGTGAGCCGCGCGGCAGCGGCCTCGGCGGGCAGCGCCGACAGGCCGTCGAGATGGAGGCGCCCGTCCAGCACCGCCGCGGCCGCGGCGCGCAGCGTCAGCACCTTGCCGGCCGACAGGCCTGCGGCCCGCAGCGTGCCGTCGTCGGCCGCCGCCAGCGCGGAAGCGTCGAGCGGGGCGAGCGCCGCGCGCAGCCGCCCGAAGATCGCCGCCGCGCTGGCGGTGGACACCTGCTGCGACACCACCAGGGCGCAGAGCCCCTCGAAGCCCGGCGCCCGGCGGCGCAGCGGCGGCCGCCCCCCGACGGCGATGAGCCGCGCGACCAGCGCCGGGTCCCGCTCGCCGAGGGCCGCGATGGCGCGGTCGAGGTCCGCCTCGGTGTCGATCGGCGAAACCCCGGCGCCGTCCGGCGTGTTTCCCCCGCGACCGGGGACCCGCGCTGCGGCGGGCCGGCACGGCGACGGAAGGGTGGCGGGCGTGACGGATCCTGACGGCGGGCGCGAGATGCCCCGCGTGTTCCGCTTCGCGCCCTCGCCCAACGGCCTGCTCCACCTCGGCCACGCCTTGTCGGCGCTCATCAACCGCGACGCCGCGGCCGCGGCCGGCGGCACGGTCCTGCTGCGGCTGGAGGATATCGACCGCGAGCGCTGCCGGGAAGCCTATGCGGCCGCCATCGTGGACGACCTCGGCTGGCTCGGCGTGGTCTGGCCCGAGCCGCCGCGGCGCCAGTCCGACCATTTCCCGCTCTACCGCGCGGCGCTCGACCGGCTCGCAGCGCGCGGCCTCGTCTACCCCTGCTTCTGCACGCGCGGCGCCGTGCTGGCGGCCAGCGCCGCCAAGGCTGCGGCCGAAGGGGCGCCCCGGCCCGTCGACCCCGACGGCGCGCCGGTCTACCCCGGCACCTGCCGCCACCTGCCGGCGGCCGAGCGGGCGCGGCGCCTCGCCGAGGGGTGGCCGGCGGCGCTGCGCCTCGACGTGGCGCGGGCGCTCGCCGAGGACCCGGCGCCGCTCCGCTGGCGCGAATGCGGGGCGGGGGGAGGGGAGGACCAGCCTTCGCGCGACGTCTCCGCCGACCCGGCCGCGTGGGGCGACGCCCTCCTGGCCCGGCGCGAGACGCCGACGAGCTACCACCTGTCCGTCGTGGTCGACGACGCCGCGCAGGGCGTCACCGACGTGGTGCGCGGGCTTGACCTGTTCCACGCGACGTCGCTGCACAGGCTGCTGCAGCGCCTGCTCGGCCTTCCCGCGCCGCGCTACCACCACCACCGCCTGGTCCTCGACGCCGGGGGCGACAAGCTGTCGAAGAGCCGGGGCGCGCCCTCGCTGCGCGACCTCAGGGCGGAGGGTCTGTCCCCCGCCGACGTCCGGCGGCGCGTGGGCCTGCCGGTGTGATCCGCTCCGCCCCCCACCGCGAGCCGGGGCTCCCGGACGACCTGCGTGTGGTGAGGGTCGACCTCGACTTCGACGCCCCGCCGTCCGACCCGCTGTTCGACGTCCTGTCCGACGACGAGCGGGACGCCGCGGCGCGCTTCCACCGCCGCGCCGACGCCGTGCGCTCCGGGGCGACGCGCTCGGTGCTGCGGCGGGAACTCGGCGCCGAGCTCGGCGTGGCGCCGGCGGTGCTCCGCTTCGTCCGGACCGAGCGGGGCCGCCCCGCGCTCGACGTCGCGGGGACGCCGCCGCTCGACTTCAACGTCGCGCACGGCGGCGACCACGCCCTCGTGGCCTGGTCGCGGCTCCGGCGCGTCGGCGTCGACGTCGAGCCCATCAGGCCGGAGTGGGACTGGCGGCCGCTGGCCCGCACCGTGCTGGGCGCGGAGGACGCCCGCCGCATCGGGAGCGCGCCGGAGCCGGAGCGGGCCGCGCTGTTCCTCGCCGTCTGGACCGCCAAGGAGGCGCTGCTCAAGGCCGACGGGCGCGGCATCGCGGCGGGCCTCGATGGATTTTCGGTGCTGTCGGACGAGGGCAGGCCTCCGCGCGTCGGCGGCGTCACGGTTCTGGCGGGGGAGCTACGGCGCTTCGAGGCCCGATGGCTGCGCGGCATCCCGGGCCATGCCGCCTGCGTGGCGTGGTCGGCGAGCGCGGGACTCGACTGACGTCGAGGCACATTCCGATGACTTTTGCGACATCCGCTCGGTCGCACCCGGTCGGCCTCCTCCACCGCGCTTCGCGCGGTCCCCCTCCTCCGCAGGCGGAGGAGGGGAACCAGCCGAAGGCTGGTGGAGGCGGCGGCGGGGCGCTACCGCGCAGATCTGTTCCGAGCCGATCACCCCAGATGATCGAGGAGAAGGGTCACCCCCGCCACGCCATCCCGCTCATCGCGCCCGCGAAGGGCTTCGGTATCGGCGCCGCCAGGTCGCCGCGCTTGCTCGTGGACAGGCCGAGGCCCACCAGCGCCTCGACGAAGCGCACCGCGATGCCGACGCCGTCGATCACCGGCACGCCGAGCTCGCGCTGCAGGTCGGCGGCGAGATCCGCCATGCCGGCGCAGCCGAGCACGATGGCGCCCGAGCCGTCCTCGTCGAGCGCGCGGCGGCACTCGTCGAGGATGCGGCCCCGCGCGTCCGACGCCGGGTCGTCGAGCTCCAGCACGGCGAGTTCCGTGGCCCGCACGCGCCGGCAGTGGCCGTCCATGCCGTAGGCGCGCAGGAGGTGCTCGGCGATGATCCGGGTGCGGCCGAGCGTGGTGACGATGCTGAAGCCCGTGGACAGGAAGCTCGCCGCGTGCATGGCGGCTTCGGCGATGCCGAGCACGGGGCCGCGCGCGGCCTCGCGGGCGGCGAGGAGACCGGGGTCGCCGAAGCAGGCCACCACGTAGCCGTCGCAGCCTTGGAGCTCGCCCGCGCGGATCTCCTCCAGGAGGCCGATCACGCTCACCGCCTCGTCGTAGTGGCCCTCGATCGAGGCCGGGCCGGAGGGCGATGTGGCGGCCACGATCACCGTGCCCGGCGAGGCCGCCGCCCGCGCCGCCGCGGCGATCCCCGCCGTCATGGTTTCCGTGCTGTTGGGGTTGATGACCTTGATGCGCATGGCGATGGACCCCGATCGGCGGCAGGGCGTTTGTGGCCCGGGTGTGGCACGTGTGGCTCAGCCCGCACGTCGCCGCAAGCGGTGGGCTGGACGGGTTCAGAGCCGGTTCAGGGCGCCGAGGGCTCCATGCGGCCGCACGTCGTCCTCCGGTGGTCGGGGGACGGGCGGCCGGAACGACACGATTGTCGACGAGAGGGAAACGACCATGAGGAAGATGATCGCCGGCTGTATCCTGCTGGCCCTGGGCACCACGGGCGCCGTGGCTCAGACGGCGGCTCCCGCTGCTCCGGCCCCCGCGGCTCCGGCCGCCGCGCCCTCGCCCACCGGCCCGGCCGCGACCGCCCCGTCGCCGACCGGCCCCGCCGCCACGATGCAAAAGCCCATGGCTCCGAAGCCGATGATGGCCAAGCCGATGGCGAAGAAGCCCATGATGCGCCGCAGCGCCATGATGCATAAGCCGATGATGCACCATCGCACCATGGCCCGGCACCACGGGATGATGATGCGCCGCCACGCCGCGATGATGAAGCGGTCCCGCATGATGGGCCACCGCGGCATGATGATGAAGCACCGTTCGATGATGATGCATCACCGCGGCATGATGATGAAGCATCGCGCGATGATGTACCGCCCGATGATGCATCGCTCGCGCATGATGAACAAGCACAGCTATGCCTATCGCCGCGCGCACTTCACCAACGGCATGATGCAGCGCAGCCTTATGCGCCACCACACCATGCACCGTGGCATGATGCATCACACGATGATGCACCACACGATGCACCACCGCGCCATGCATCGGGCGATGTGATCCGCCCTCGGCCGGGTGTCCTCGGAAGCCGGGCTCGCGCCCGGCTTTCTCACGTCGGCAGGGTGAGCAGCCCCGCCGCGCCGTTGCGGGTGCCGAAGAGGAGCCTGGTGCCCGCGGCGTTCCAGCTGAGGGCCGAGACGGCGCCGCCGCCCTCGTCCTCGCGGCGGATCAGGATCTCGGAATTGTCCTTCATCCGCACCATCAGCACGAAGCCGTCGTCGTAGCCGAGCGCCAGCACGCCCGCGCGCGGGTGGAACGCCACCTGCGACACCCGCACCGGGCGCACCCCGCATTCGCGCGGGGGCTTGCCCATGGGCCCGTCCTTGCCCTCGAAGGGCCACACCACGCAGGCCTCCGCGCCCGAGGTGGCGAGCCAGTTCCCGTCCGACGACCACGACAGCGAGCGGGGCTTGGCCGGATAGCCCGACATGCGCATGTGCTTGGAATCGGAGACGCGCCAGCCGTGCATGGCGTTCTCCTGCATGGTCGTGACCACGAAGCGCCCGTCCGGCGACCACACCACGTCGAGGTGCGAGCCCTTCCATTCCAGGGTCTGCGGGGCCTCGGCCGTGTTGGGGAACCAGAGGGACGCGCCGTTGTAGTGGCTGAAGGCGAGGCGGTAGCCCTTCGGCGCGAAGGCGAGGCCGCGCACCGAGGACGTGGCCTCGACGCCCTTGACCTCGCCCTTGGCCGAGCGGGCCCGCACCGCGCGGCCCGCCGCCCAGGCCACGGCGCCGGCCGGATGCAGGGCCACCGCGTCGACCCAGCCCTTGCCGGCGGCGAGCTCCTCCGCGGTCCCGTCGGCGCGGGTCGACACGACGCGCCCGTCGTCGCCCCCCGTCACGATGCGGTCGCGGTCGGCGGCGGCGCAGAGCACGGCGCCATCCGGGTGGGCGGCGACGCGCCTGTCCCCCTCCGCGCCGAGCAGCACCGTGCCGTCGCCCAGCGCCAGCGCCGGCACGTCGCCGAGGAAGCAGGCGGCGGTGACGTGGGCGCCGGCGGGAAGCGGGGCGACGTTGGCGGACAGGCTGTCGGTGGGGGCGGGCGGCATCGAAGGTTCCGGAACGGGCGTCAGAGCGAGAAGCCGCCGTCGACGAGGTGGATGGTGCCCGTCGTGTAGCGCGACTCGTCCGACGCGAGATAGACGGCCAGCATGGCGACTTCATGCGCCGTGCCGAGCCGGCCCATCGGCTGGCGGTCGACGAAGGCCTGGTGGACTGCCTCGCGCGTCTGCCCCGTCGAGGCCGCCAGCGCGTCGATGCGGTCGTCGAGCGACGGGCTCTCGATCGTGCCGGGGCAGATGGCGTTGCAGCGGATGCCGCGCTTGATAAAGTCGGCCGCCACCGCCTTCGACAGGCCCACCACCGCCGCCTTCGTGGCCCCGTAGACGTAGCGGTTGGGGATGCCGCGCACGGAGGACGCGCCCGACGCCACGTTGACGATCGAGCCGAGCCCACGCTCCAGCATGCCGGGCAGGAAGGCCCGCACCGTGCGGTGCATGGACTTCACGTTGAGGTCGAAGGAGAAGTCCCAGTCGGCCTCGGAACAGTCGAGCACGCTGCCGTGGTGGACGAAGCCCGCGGCGTTGAACAGGACGTCGATCGGCCCGAGGTCGCGCGCCAGCGCCTTCACGGCCTCGGTGCGGCGGACGTCGAGGTCGCGGCGGTCGGCGCCGTCGAGCCCGGCGAGCTTGGCGGGGTCGAGGTCGGTCGCGACCACGCGGGCGCCCTCGGCCAGGAAGGCCTCCGCCGTGGCGCGCCCGATGCCCTGGCCGGCGGCCGTCACCACGGCGATCTTGCCCGCCAAACGTCCCGCCATCGCGGCCTCCCCCGAGCCAGTTGTGCGGACGGGCGTAGGAGGGGGTGGCGCGGTTGTCAAACGGCGGGCGCCCTTCTCCCGCGAGGGGAGAAGGGTGCCGATTCCTCCCACCCTTGCGCCCGCCCGCGATCCCTGCCACATAGGCGCCGGGAGGTTGGCGAAGGGCGTTTCACCCGCCAACCGGGTCAGATCCGGAAGGAAGCAGCCCTAACGGGACCGAGCGGGTTTTCGTCCAATCTCCTACCTCGCCGACCTTGAGGCTTCGCTTCGGCCGGCCCCGTCCCCATATCGGAAATCAGGTCGTTCGCTCCTGCGAAGGGGATCCGCTTGTCGCTCGACAACAACTACCGCGTCCTCGCCCGCAAGTACCGCCCGACCCATTTCGACGACCTGATCGGCCAGGAAGCGCTGGTCCGCACCCTGTCGAACGCCTTCGACCTCAGCCGCATCCACCAGGCCTACCTCTTGTCCGGCGTGCGAGGCGTCGGCAAGACCACGACGGCGCGCATCATGGCCCGGGCGCTGAACTACCACCGCGCCGCCGGCGACGGCGCCCCCCTCATCGACGCGCCGACGATCCGCATGCCCGGCCTCGGCACACACTGCCAGGCCATCATCGAGTCGCGCCACGTCGACGTGGTGGAGATGGACGCCGCGTCGCACACCGGCATCGACGACGTGCGCGAGCTGATCGAGGGCTCGCGCTACCGCCCCGTGATGGCGCGGACCAAGGTCTACATCATCGACGAGGTCCACATGCTGTCCAAGGCGGCCTTCAACGGCCTCCTGAAGACGCTCGAAGAGCCGCCGGACCACGTCAAGTTCCTGTTCGCCACCACCGAGGTCGACAAGGTTCCGGTGACGGTGCGCTCGCGCTGCCAGCGCTTCGACCTACGCCGCGTCGAGGCCGACGTGATGATGGCGCACCTCAGGTCCATCTGCACCCGCGAGGGCGTCGAGATCGACGACGAGGCGCTGGTGGTCATCGCCCGCGCGGCCGAGGGCTCGGTGCGCGACGCGCTGTCGCTGCTCGACCAGGCCATCGCGCACGGCGCCGCCCACGCCACGACGGGCCGTCCCCACGTCGGGGCCGACGGCGTGCGGGCCATGCTGGGCCTCGCCGACCGGGCGCGCATCATCGACCTGTTCGAGGCCGTGATGGGCGGGCGCCTGCCCGAGGCCATGACGGGCCTGAAGCACCTCCACGACAGCGGCGCCGACCCCGGCCACGTCGTGTCCGACCTCGCCGACTTCGTGCACCTCGTGACGCGCCTCAAGCTCGTGCCGGACGCCGCCAAGGACCCGGCCCTGACCGAGCAGGAGCGGGTGCGCGGCGGCGCCTTCGCGCAAGCGCTGTCGCTGCCGGTGCTCACCCGCACGTGGCAGCTCCTCGTCAAGGGCCTCGCCGACGTCAAGGACGCGCCGCGGCCCATCCAGGCCGCCGACATGGTGCTGGTGCGCCTCGCCTGCGCGGCCGACCTGCCGACCCCCGACGAGGTGATCAAACGGCTGGTGTCCATGCCGGCCGGCGACGGCGCGCCGCTCCTGCCGCCCCCCGGCGGCGGGGGAGGGGCGCGCCTGCCGGCCCTGGGCGGCGGCGGCTCGGCCGCGGCCATTGCGGTGGGCTCGCCCCTGCGCCACGCGCCGGCCGTGCAGGGCGCGCCGATGGCCTCGGCCCGGACCGCGGCCGCGCCGCAATCCTCCTTGCGGCTCGATGCCTTCACGGACGTCGTGGCCCTGGCCCAGGCGCGGCGCGACATCCAGCTCAAGCTCGCGCTGGAGCGCGACGTGCGCCTCGTGCGCTTCGAGGACGGCCACATCGAGTTCGAGCTCGCGCCCGAAGGCTCGCGCGACACCGCCGCCAACCTGTCCCGCCGCCTCGCCGAATGGACCGGCGTGCGCTGGATGGTGTCGGTGGTGTCGGGCGGCGGCGCCCCCACGATCCGGGAGGAGGCCGACGCCAAGGCGCGCAGCGAGAAGGACGACGTCGCCGCCGACCCCACCGTGCGGCTGCTGCTCGACACCTTTCCGGGCGCCGAGATCGTGGCCGTGCGCTCGCTGATCGAGCCGCCGGCGCCCGCGCCGGTCGCGGTCGCGGCGCTGGATGAGCCCGACGCCGATATCGGCTATGCCGAAGACGAGTACACCGACGACGACCTTTGAGGAGGGACGACAGATGGCCGACATCATGGGCCTGATGAAGAAGGCGCAGGAGATGCAGGGACGCATCGCCGACATCCAGAAGGAGCTGGAGGCGATGGAGGTGGAGGGCGCCGCGGGCGGCGGCCTCGTGCGGGTGACGCTCACCGGCAAGGGCGCGCTGAAGGGCGTGGCGATCGACGACTCTCTCCTCAAGGCGGACGAGAAGGAGATACTCGAGGACCTCCTCGTCGCGGCCCACGCCGACGCGCGCACCAAGGCGGACCGCGCCGCCGAGGAGAAGATGAAGGGCGCCACCGCCGGCCTGCCGCTGCCGCCCGGCTTCAAGCTGCCGTTCTAGGCCCCTACGAGAAGCCCGCATGCCCGACCGCGTCGTCGGCCCCGAGATCGAGCGGCTGATCCAGCTCCTGGCGCGCCTGCCGGGCTACGGCCCGCGCTCGGCCCGGCGCGCGGCGCTGCACCTGATGCGGCGGCGCGAGGAGCTGCTGAGCCCGCTCGCCGACGCCATGCGGGTCGCCAAGGAGCGCATCGTCACCTGCGAGAGCTGCGGCTCGGTCGACACGCGCTCGCCCTGCTCGATCTGCGGCGACAATCGGCGCGACGCGGCGCAGCTCGTCATCGTCGAGACGGTGGGCGACCTGTGGGCGCTGGAGCGCGCCGGCGTGGTGAAGGGGCGCTACCACGTGCTCGGCGGCACCCTGTCGCCGCTCGACGGCGTCGGCCCCGCCGACCTCAACCTTCAGGGCCTCGTGTCGCGCGTCGCGGGAGGCGGCGTGCGCGAGGTCATCATCGCGGTCAACGCCACGGTGGACGGGCAGACCACGGCCCACTACGTCACCGACATGCTGTCCCACCTCGGCGTCAAGGTGACGCGCCTCGCCCACGGCGTGCCGGTGGGTGGCGAGCTCGACTACCTCGACGAGGGGACGCTCGCGGCGGCGGTGCGGTCGCGCACGGCGTTCTGACACCGAGCGCGCGGCGCGCCATGCGGGCTGCGACGCTCCCGACGACCCCTGCACCGTCATCGCGAGCGCAGCGATCCAGAGCCGACGGGAGTTGCCGCGCGATGGCGCCTCGCCGGGAGCGCCTCGTCTGGGCGGCGGGGGCTGGATCGCGTCGCTGCGCCCGCGATGACGGTGGACGACCGGCCGTTCAGGGCGCCGGGCCCGCCCCGGGCGCGAAGCCGAAGACGCTGAAGATCAGCACGTTCAGGCCGATGAAGGCCAGCACGAGCCCGTCGATCCAGGCGGCCGGGAACATCGTGCGCCCCCGCGCGCCGTTGGCGTGGCCGGCCCCGAAGGCGATCAGGAAGACGCCGAAGGTGAGCCCGACGATGAAGCTGGTTGTCACGCGCGTCCCTGCCGAAGTGTCGCGAGGCCGCGGGGGCGCGAACTCCCCTTCGTCATGCCGAGTTGGCGGCCGCAACGCTAGCCCTTGGCCAGCCCGGCGACGGAGGACCTCTTGACCCCCACCAACATCAAGCACGCCGTCTTCGAGACGAGCCGCCACGGCGACGGCGGCGCCAAGGTGCAGATCGTCGGGCCCTTCGGCACGTTCGGGATCGTCGTGCCGGCGGCGGGCCATTCCGAGCACATGAGCGAGCACCAGAGGATCGAGGCCCTGCGCAACGCCCTCGCGGCCATGGGCGAGGCCGCCGAGCGGCTGAAGGAGCACCTCGGCCGGATCGACCCGGACGGCGAGGCCCCGCACAAGCCCGAGAAGCCCCTCCCGCTGAACGCCCGCTTCGCCTGACGGGTCACGGGTCGCGGACCGGCCCGGGCGTGCCGATCGAACGGCCACCCGCCACCGGGATGCCGACGTCGGAGCAGGACCGAAGCGCCGCCGGCCCGCGCCCGCTCAGGCGGTCGCCTCCCGCGTCAGGCCCAGGCGCCGCTCCATCGCCTCGCGCATCAGGAACTTCTGCATCTTGCCCGTGACCGTCATCGGAAAGCTGTCGACGATCTCGACGTAGCGCGGCACCTTCTGGTGGGCGATGCGCCCGGCGCAGAAGTCCCGAACCGCCTCGGCCGTGAGCATGGCGCCGGGGCGCGGCCGCACCCAGGCGCAGACCTCCTCGCCGTAGCGCGGGTCCGCCACCCCGAACACCGCGACGTCGCCGACGTCAGGGTGGCGATAGAGGTAGTCCTCGACCTCGCGCGGCGACACGTTCTCGCCGCCGCGGATGATGAGGTCCTTCAGGCGCCCGACGATGTTGCCGAAGCCCTCCGGGTCGATCGTGGCGAGGTCGCCCGTGTGCATCCAGCCCTCGGCGTCGAGCACGGCGGCGGTGCGCCCGGGCTCGCCCCAGTAGCCGCGCATCACCGAATAGCCGCGCGTGCAGAGCTCCCCCGCGGTGCCGCGCGGCACGACCCGCCCTTCGCCGTCGACGACCTTGCATTCGACGTGCGGGTGGACGCGCCCCACCGTCGACACGCGCCGCTCCAGAGGATCGTCCACCGCGCTCTGGAACGACACGGGGCTCGTCTCCGTCATGCCGTAGCAGATGGTGAGGCCGCCGAGGTTCATCCGCTCGGTGACGCGCCGCATCACCGCGATGGGGCAGGGCGAGCCCGCCATGATGCCGGTGCGCAAGGCGGACAGGTCGAAGCGGTCGAACTCCGGGTGGTCGAGCTCGGCCAGGAACATGGTCGGCACGCCGTAGATCGCGGTGCAGCGCTCGTCCGCGGCGGCCCGCAGCGTCGCCAGCGGGTCGAAGCCGCGGCCGGTGAAGACCAGGGCCGTGCCGTGCGTCACCGCGGCCAGCACGCCCATCACCATGCCGAAGCAGTGGTAGAGCGGCACCGGCACGCAGATCCGGTCCTCCGGCGTGAGCCGCATGGCGGCGCCGACGAAGAAGCCGTTGTTGAGGATGCTGCGGTGGCTCAGCGTCACGCCCTTGGGCGAGCCCGTCGTGCCGCTGGTGAACTGGATGTTGGCGTCGTCCCCGGCCCGGATGGCGCCGGCCAGCGCCGCCACCCGGCCTCGCGCCTCCGGCGTGGCGCGGTCCGGCACGGCTTCGAAGGGGATCGTGCCCGGCGCGTCGAGGCCGAAGGCGATCACGAGGCGGAGGTCGGGCAGCCGCTCGGGGGCGACCTCGCGCAGCAGGGCGAGGTAGTCCGACCCCTTGAAGGGCGGCCCCAGCACCAGCGCGGCGCAGCCGACCTGACGCAGCGCGTATTCGAGCTCGAAGGCCCGGTAGGCGGGGTTGACGGTGACCAGGATCAGCCCGGCCTTGGCGGCGGCGAACTGGGTCAGCACCCATTCGGCGGTGTTGAGCGACCACACGCCGATGCGATTTCCCGGCTCCAGCCCGAGCGCCAGCAGCCCGGCCGCGACGGCCTCGGCGCGGCGGTCGAGCTCGGCCCAGCTCCAGCGGACGGCGGCCTCGTCGGCGCCGAGCGGCGCCACCAGGGCGTCGCGGCCCGGCCAGCGGCGGGCGGCGTCGGCCAGCGCCCGGCCGATCGGGAGCTCCAGGAGCGGCACGTCGCGCGCGCCCGAAACGAAGCTCGGCTCCAAGCCCGCATCCATGCGTGTCGCCTCCCGTGCTCCGGCGCCCGTCCGGCGCTCCCGTCCGCCATCATGGGGCGAAACCGCGGGGTCCGCACGCGCGATCTGTGATGGGGTCTTGCGATCGATCTCACGCGTGGCGCCCGGTGCGGCACGACGCCGGTCGCTCTCGTGGAGGGCGGAGGAGCGCGCCTCACCGGCGCGCGGCCGCAACGCGATGGTGCCGGGGCGGCGAAATGGGGTAGAAGCCGGCCATGGCTTCCGCCCCGGGTTCCGATTGATCGCGCCGCTCCCTCCCCGTTTCATCGTCGCCGAGGATCCCGACGGGCCGCCCGCGGGCCTCGAAGGCGCCGTGGTGGCGATCGGCAACTTCGACGGCGTGCACCGCGGCCATCAGGCCGTGATCGGCCGGGCGCGGGCGCTGGCGGCCGAACTCGGGCGGCCCACCGCCGTGCTGACCTTCGAGCCGCACCCGGGCGACTATTTCGCGGGCGCCCCGACGATCTTCCGCATCACGCCGCCGGCCGCCAAGGCCCTGGCGCTGAGCCGGCTCGGCACGGTGGACGGCATGGTGGTGCGCAGCTTCGACGCCGGCTTCGCCTCGCTGTCGGCCGAAGACTTCGTGGCCGACGTGCTGGTGCGCCGCCTCGGCATCGCGGCCGCCGTGGTGGGCTACGACTTCCACTTCGGCGCCAGGCGGGCGGGCACGCCGGCCTACCTCGCCGACGCCGGGGTGCGGCACGGCTTCGCCGTGGCGGTGATCGACAAGATCGTGTCGGACGCGATGGGCGACCTCGCCGCCGTGTCGTCGACCGCGATCCGCCGCGCGCTGGAGGCGGGCGACGTGGCGCGCGCCGCGACGCTGCTCGGGCGCCCCTATTTCGTGCTGGGCGAGGTGGTGCACGGCGAGAAGCTCGGCCGCACGCTGGGCTTCCCCACCGCCAACCTCCGGCTCGACCCCACGGCCCGGCTCGCCCACGGCATCTACGCCGTGCGGGTCCGCACGGAGGCGGGCGAATACGGCGGGGTCGCCTCCTACGGGCGCCGGCCGACCTTCGACAACGGCGCGCCGCTGCTCGAATCCTTCCTGTTCGACTTCTCCGGCGACCTCTACGGGCAGCACATCGAGGTCGACTTCGTCGGCTGGATCCGCGGCGAGGAACGGTTCGACTCCGCCGAGGCGCTGGTGATGCGGATGAAGGTCGACGCCGCGGAAGCGCGGGCGATGCTGGCCGGATAGGCATCCCGGAAGCCCGCTTCGTCGCTGGAAAACCACGGCATTCGCGACCATCTCAGGGAAAACGGAGCGCCGTCGCGCTCGCCCCCGACCATGGACCCACGATGCTCACCAGCGCGGAACGCCCCGTCTCCGACCTCGGCCACGACGACCTCGTCCTCCCCTTCGCGGTGACGCCGCTCGACATCCGCGGCCGCGTGGTGCGGCTCGGGCCGGCGGTCGACCGCATGCTGAAGCAGCACGACTATCCCGAGCCCGTGTCGCGGCTCGTCGGCGAGGCCGCGGCCCTCACCGCGCTGCTCGGCTCGTCGCTGAAGATCGAGGGCCGTTTCCAGCTCCAGACCAAGACGGACGGCGCCGTCGACATGCTGGTGGTGGACTTCGACGCGCCCGATCGCCTGCGCGCCTTCGCGCGCTTCGACGCCGAGCGCCTCGCCGCGGCGGGGGCCCACCCCGGCTCGGCCGAGCTGCTCGGCCAGGGCCACCTGGCGCTCACCATCGACCAGGGCGCCGACATGTCCCGCTACCAGGGCGTGGTGCCGCTGGAGGGCCAGGGGCTGGAGGCCGCGGCGCACCAGTATTTCGCCCAGTCCGAGCAGATCCCGACGCTGGTGCGCCTCGCCGTCGGCCAGAACGTCACCGGCGAGGGCAGCGAATGGCGGGCCGGCGGGCTGCTGGCGCAGTTCCTGCCCGAATCCGAGGACCGGCGCCGCCAGTTCGACCTCGACCCCGGCGACGCGCCCGAGGGCTTCGTGCGCAATGCGCCCGAGGACGACAGCTGGTCGGAGGCCAAGGCGCTGGCCGGCACGGTGGAGGACCACGAACTCGTGGACCCGACGCTGTCGAGCGAGCGCCTGCTGTTCCGCCTGTTCCACGAGCGCGGCGTGACGGTGTTCGAGGGCCAGGCGATGCACGACGCCTGCCGCTGCTCGCGCGAGCGCATCGGCGGCATGCTGCGCTCCTTCACGGTGGCGGAGCGGCGCGACATGGTCGGGCCGGACGGCCGCATCGGCGTCACCTGCGAGTTCTGCGGCGTGCACCGCGACTTCGACCCGGCCGACTTCGACGCCCCGCAGTGAGGCGGCGCGTCGGGGCGCTCCTCCGCCTTGTGGCGGCGCGGGCGCCCCGGCTTCAAAGGTCCTTGCGCATCCACACCTGCCGGTGGCCGGGCGGATAATCGTCCAGCACGCCGAAGACCGCGTAGCCGTGGCGCTCGTAGAAGCCCTGCGCCTGGAACGAGTAGGTGAACAGGCGCGCCCGGCCGCAGCCGCGCGCCCGGGCTTCGGCTTCGGCGGCGAGCACGCGCCCGCCCCAGCCGGCCCGCCGCTCCGCCTCGGGCAGCCAGAAGCAGTCGAGGTACAGCCAGCCCCAGTTGGTGGTGCCCGTGGCGCCGCCGACGGCGCGGCCCGCACGGTCGCGCAGGAAGACGCAGAGCGGGCGGCGGTCGTAGGGGAGCGCCCGCTCGACGTTGAAGGCCGTGAGCTCGCGCTCGACCAGCGCCACGTCGCCCGGATCGGGCGCGTCCGTCAGGGCGAGGGCGAGGTCGGCCAAGGGGCTCAGCTCTTGAGCAGCGGCTCCAGGATCTTGTCGAGCTCCTGCACGCTGAGCTCGCCGGGGTGCTTCACGCCGTTGATGAAGAAGGTCGGCGTCGCGTCGACGTGGAAGTCCTTGCCGGCGGCGTCGCGCTCGGCGTTGACCTTGTTGTAGAGCGCCTGATCCTTGAGGCAGCTCTCGAAGGCGTCGTGGGTGATGCCGGCCTGCTTGACGGTGTTCTCCAGCGCCTCGACGGGCTTGTCGACGAAGGCCCAGTTCTTCTGCTGGTCGAACAGGAGGTCGGTGATGGCGTTGCGCTTGTCCGGCCCGGCGCAGCGGCCGAGCATGAAGCCCGCCGTGGCGAGCGGATCGAGCGGGAACTCGCGCAGCACGAAGCGCACCTTGCCGGTGTCGATGTACTTCGCCTTCAGCGTCGGCCAAGTTTCGGCGTGGAAGGCCGCGCAATGCGTGCAGGTCATCGACGCATATTCGATCATGGTGACGGGCGCGTCCTTGGAGCCCTGCCACAGGTCGGGGAGCGGCGGCTCGGCCATGAGCTGGCCGAGCGGGACGGTCTGGTCGGCGGCCGAGGCCGCGGGGGCGGCGCCCGCGAGGGCCGCGACGGCCGCCAGCGCCAGCAGGGCGCGGCGGCGGGGGAGGACGGGACCGCTCATGAGGGGACCTTTCAGGGCTGGCGACGGCACCGTCGCGGAAGCTGAGCCGTGTTTAATGCAGATCGGCGCGCGAGGGAAACGCGCGTCGCCGCGGCCTCAGCGGACCTTCAGCGTTCGGGCGCCGAGCCGCACCAGCGCGGCGCGCAGGGCCTCGTCGTCGATGCCGCCCGTGAGGTCCTGCGCCGCCGCCACCGCGGCCGGCTTCGGCGGTGGGGCCGCCGCCCGGCGCGGCGGCCGGCCCGCCAGCGGCGCCTGGCGCAGCGCCAGCTTGCCGATGCAGCGCCAGCCGAGGTGGGCGTTGATGCGCTCGATCAGCAGCGGGGCCAAGTGCTGGAGCTCCAGCGCGAAGGCGCCCTCCACCCGCACCACCAGCGTCGCGGGCGGGCGCCCGCCGCCGGGCTCGGACGGTGCATCGCCCCCCTTGGGCGTCTTGAACGCGGCGCCGCGGCGCGGCCACTTGATCTCGACCGGCTCGGCGAAGGCGGCGACCCGCGGCCCGGCGATGTCGGCCCAGCCCGACACGATGTCGACCTCGCCGAAGCCGTAGCGGGCCAGCGCCGGCGCGATGCAGCCGTCCACCCAGTCGGCCAGCGGCCGCCCGCCGTATCTCGTCCGCCCGGTCACAGCCATCCCGGCGCTTTCCCCCGCTGCCCCGGCCTGCTAGCGCTCGGGCCCACACCGCCGAAGCTTACCACCGCCCCATGCTCGCGTCCCCCGCCGTCACGACCGCGCTGCTCAGCTGGTACGACCGCCACCGCCGCACCCTGCCGTGGCGCGCGACGGGCGCGGCGAAGCCGGACCCCTACGCGGTGTGGCTGTCCGAGGTGATGCTGCAGCAGACCACGGTGGCGGCCGTGAAGGGCTTCTACGCGCGCTTCCTCGCCCTGTGGCCGGACGTCGCCGCGCTGGCGGCGGCGCCGCGCGAGGCGGTGCTGAAGGAATGGGCCGGCCTTGGCTATTACGCCCGCGCCCGCAACCTCCACGACTGCGCGGCGGCGGTGGTCGAGCGCCACGGCGGCCGCTTCCCGCGCACCGAGGCGGAGCTGCGCGCCCTGCCGGGCATCGGCGACTACACGGCGGCGGCGGTGGCCGCCATCGCGTTCGGCGAGGCCGCCACGGTGGTCGACGGCAACGTCGAGCGGGTGATGACGCGGCTCCACGCGGTCGAGACGCCGGTGCCGGCGGCGCGGCCGGAGATCCGCCGGCTGACGGCGGCGCTGGTGCCCGCCGCGCGGCCGGGCGACTTCGCGCAGGCCACCATGGACCTCGGCGCCACGGTCTGCACGCCGAAGTCGCCGGCCTGCGCGATCTGCCCGCTGACGGGCTTCTGCGCCGCGCGCGCCGCCGGCACGCAGGCGCTCTACCCGCGCAAGCTGCCCAAGAAGGCGACCCCGCGCCGGTACGGCGCCATGGCCGTGGTGGAGCGGGCGGACGGCGCCGTGCTGGTGCGCACGCGGCCGTCGAAGGGCCTGCTCGGCGGCATGACGGAGTTCTTCGGCTCGGACTGGGGGGCGGCCGCGCCCGACGCGGAGGCCATGATGCGCTCCAGCGGCGCCCCGCTGGAGCGGGTCGGGAGCGTCGAGCACGTGTTCACGCATTTCGCGCTGACGCTCGACGTCTACCGCGGGCGCTCGCCCACGGGCGCGGCGCCGGAGGGCTGCCGATGGGTCACCCCGGCGCAGCTCGCGCGCGAGCCCATCCCCAACGCCTTCGCCAAGGTGTGGGAGGCCGCGAGGGCGTCAGCCGTCGTCCCGGTCGCGGCGGACGGCCTGCGTCTCGTAGGCCTCGAATGAGCCGATCAGCAGCGTCGCCGACAGGGCGAAGACCGCGAGGCACACGCCCGACAGCGAGCCGCTCATCGGCGTGACGTGGCCGAAGCCCAACGCCCCGGAGCCGACGCAGAGCGCCGCCAGGGCCATCATCCAACTCAGCATGGGAAGAACTCCGCGGGCCTCGCCCGTTGCGGTCCGACTTACCCATAATGCGCCGCGTGAAACAGAGTTCCGGACCGGGAGCGGTTCAGAGTGGTTAATGATTTCTTTAAACGGCACCGTCATTTGATCGTCACGGGGCGTCGATAATAGAGGCATTCTGCCCAACTGTTGACCGCCGCGGACATCCCGTCGACGAACCTGCCGCGCCGGGCGTCAGACGTGGTGGAACAGGAACATCTGCGCCAGCGTGAGCAGGATCTCGGTGACGATCAGCGCCACCACGGCGACCTCCAGCCCCGTGGTGCGGTCGGCCTCGATCACGTCCGTGAGGGCGCGGGCGGTCTCCACGATGACGTCGAGCTTGCGCTTCAGCGCCATGGTGCGCTCCTTCAGCTCGTATTCGTCCTCGACGCGGGCGTAGAGCCGCTCGAGGTCGGGCCGGTCCCACAGGACGTCGGGCTTCTCCTCGACGGCGACGCGGCCGGACAGCCGGTGCTGCACCAGCAGCGCTTGCCCGATCAGCCGCAGCATGGCGCGCCGCGTGCCGGGCGGCCGGCCGGTGCGCGACAGGCCCAGCGCGAAGGGCTCGATGACGTCCAGAACGGCGTTGACCTCGCGCTCGTCGCGCGCCAGCGACACGGTCTTGGCGAGGGCGTCGGCCAGCACGAGCAGGCGCGCGGCCGACAGGTCGCGCACCTGGATGGGGCCGCCGGGCGAGATCTGGTCGGCGCCCTCGGGCGCCACCTCCAGCACGGCGGTCTCGTCGTCGACGCGCTCGCGCTCGCCCGACACGCGCGGGCGGATCTGCCGGAGGAAGTCGTCCTCCTCGACGGGCGACAGGCCGACCAGCACGGCGACGCCGAAGCGGTACAGCGCCACGAAGCCCGCGTGGCCGACCGAGAAGGCGAGCGGGTTGACCGATATCGTGTCCGGCCGCTCCAGCCCCGCGGCGTCGAGCCGGGCGCCGAGCGCCAAGGCGCGCAGCGTGACGCGGTGGAGGGCCGGCTTGGGTGCCGTGAGAGCGAGGTCGGACATGGGGCCGTTCTAGCCGAACGGGCGGCGCGGGGCACGCCCCGCCGGATGGGGCCGGATCCGGGGGCTCCTCGCGAGCCCGATCGCATATCGAGTGCGGAAGACGGACTCTTCGCCCCTCATCCTTGTAAGTTCGCGTCACCTAGTTTGAGAATGAAACCGGGTCTGGAGGCGGACGGGAACCCGTCTCATCCGAGGGACGCCAAGCCCGCTGCTCAGCCTGGGATCCCGTCTGCCGCTTCATCGAACCCGAACAGTCGCTTGGGCCTCGAGAGCCCGATTGTGCAAGGACGGGACACGATGGTTGCCCAGCATGTCGGGATCGACGTCTCCAAGGACAAGCTCGACGTTTACGTGCACCCTGCGGGCCGCAGCCTGACGGTGGCCCGCACGGAAGCGGGCCTGGCCGAGCTCGCCGGAACGTTGCAGGACGTTTCGGTCGCGACGGTCGCGGTGGAAGCCACGGGGGGCTACGAGACGCTCGTGGTTTACGGGTTGGCGCAGGCCGGTCTTCCGGTCGTGATCGTCAACCCGGCCCAGGTGCGCCAGTACGCGCGGGCCTGGGGCAAACGGGCCAAGACGGATGCGCTCGACGCCCAAGTGATCGCGCGCTTCGCGGAAACCATGCGGCCCGAGGTGCGTCCGCTGCCGGACGAGGCCACGCGGCACCTGTGCGGGCTGCTGGATCGGCGCCGGCAGATCGTGAGCATGATCGCGGCCGACAAGCAACGCGAGCATGTGACGACGGACATCAAGCTGAAGAAGAGCATCACGCGCTTTCGGCGGGCGCTGGAGAAGGAGTTGTCGCGCGTCGACGCGGACATCGACGGGCAGATCGGCCTGTTTCCGGAGTGGAAGGCGCAGGAAGATCTGCTGACGTCGGTGCCGGGCGTCGGCACCGTGACGGCCCGCACGCTGTTGGGCGAGTTGCCGGAGCTGGGGCGGCTGGATCGACGCCAGATCGGCGCCCTGGCGGGCTTGGCCCCGTGGACGCGGGAGTCGGGCCGCTGGGCAGGACAGAGCCGCATCGGCGGCGGGCGCGCCCGCGTGCGGACGGCCCTGTACATGGCCGCGCTGTCGGGCGTCCGCTACAACCCCGTGCTGAAGCGCTTCTACGGTGACCTCGTGGCGCGCGGCAAGCCCAAGCTCGTGGCGCTGACGGCCGCTGCCCGCAAGCTGCTGACCATGCTCAACGCCATATTGCGGAGCGGGCAGCCGTGGAAGGAGCGCGACGCCCATGTCCCAGCTTGAAGCCGACGCCAAACCACGGGCCGCGACCGGCAAGCGGGTCAAGGCCGTAAGCCGCGCTAGCGGGAGCGCGAAGGCGCTCGCCTTGACGCGCGAGACGGGCGCGGCCACCGTCAAAAAAGGCAGACGAAATCCATCGACATCCAACACAGTCGCTGAGCCGGCCTGCAGGGCCGTGTCGAAGGACGCAGGCGCGGCCCGCTGCTGCGCTGAGGGCGCCTGCGTCCCCTCGATGAACTCGGGGCAGGCTCTTCGACACGGGCGCTCCGCGCCCGGCTCAGGATGAGGACGTTTGGAGATTTCAGGCTGCCGCTCTCAGGCCAGGGCCCCCAGGCACCAGGCCAGGATTCCCTTCTGGGCGTGGAGCCGGTTCTCCGCCTCGTCGAACACCACCGACTGCGGCCCGTCGATCACCTCGTCGGTGACCTCCTCGCCGCGGTGTGCGGGGAGGCAGTGCATGAACACCGCCTTCGGGTCCGCCTCCGCCATCAGCCGCGCGTTCACCTGATAGGGCGCGAGCATGTTGTGGCGGCTGCCCTCGTCGTCGCCCATCGACACCCAACAGTCCGACACCACGACGTCGGCGCCGCGCGCCGCCTCGAACGGGTCGTGGGTGACGGTGATGTCGGCGCCGTTGCTTCTCGCCCAGTCGAGCAGGGCGGGCTTGGGGCCGAGCTCGAGCGGGCTCGCGATCCGCATGGCGAAGCCGAAGCGCTGCGCCGCGTGGGCCCAGCTCACCAGCACGTTGTTGCTGTCGCCGCTCCAGGCCACGGTGCGGCCCTCGATCGGCCCGCGGTGCTCCTCGTAGGTCATCACGTCGGCCATCACCTGGCACGGGTGCGACGCCTTGGTGAGCCCGTTGATGACCGGCACGGTGGCGTGGTGCGCCAGCTCCTCGACCAGCGCGGCTTCCAGCGTGCGGATCACGATGGCGTCGACGTAGCGCGACAGGACGCGGGCCGTGTCCGCGATGGTTTCGCCGCGGCCGAGCTGCATCTCGGCGCCGGTCAGCATCAGCGTCTCGCCGCCGAGCTCGCGCATGCCGACGTCGAAGGACACGCGCGTGCGGGTCGAGGGCTGGTCGAAGATCATCGCCAGCGTGCGGCCGGCGAGGGGCCGCGGCTGCGCGGCCTTGCCCTCCGCGGCGCGGCGCCGCTTCATCGCGATAGCGCCGTCGACGATGCCGCGCAGCTCGGCGGCCGGCACGGCGTGGAGGTCGAGGAAGTGCCGCGGCGGCGCATGCCGCGCGGAAGTGCCGTTCAGCGTCATGCGGCACCCTTGAGCACGGCGGAGGTCTTCTGGTGGGCGTCGGCGCCGGCGACGTCCGGCTCGGGCGTGCGCTGCGCCTCGATGTCGGCGCAGGCGGCGTCGAGCCGGCGCACGGCCTCGGCCACCTCGGCCTCGGTGATGACGAGCGGGGGCAGCAGGCGCACCACGTTGTCGCCGGCCGCGATCACGAGCGCGTGGCGGGCGCGGGCCGCCGCCACAAGGTCGCCGTTCGGCACGGCGCAGCGCAGGCCCAGCATCAGCCCGTCGCCGCGGATCTCCGCGATCACCGACGGGTGGCGGTCCTGTAGCTCGGCCAGGCGCTGCCGGAAGGCGAGCCCGACCTTGCGCACGTGATCGAGGAAGCCGTCCTCCAGCACCACGTCGAGCACGGCGTTGCCCACCGCCATGGCGAGCGGGTTGCCGCCGAAGGTCGTGCCGTGGGTGCCCACCGTCATGCCCTTGGCGGCCTCGCGCGTGGCGAGGCAGGCCCCCATGGGGAAGCCGCCGCCGATGCCCTTGGCGATCGACATGATGTCGGGCGTGACGCCGGCCTTCTCGCCGGCGAACAGGGCGCCGGTGCGCCCGACGCCCGTCTGGACCTCGTCGAAGATCAGCAGCAGGCCCCGCGCGTCGCAGAAGGAGCGCAGCGCCCGCAGCCGCTCGGACGGCACGGAGCGCACGCCGCCCTCGCCCTGGATCGGCTCCACCATCACGGCGCCCGTCTCGGGTCCGACCGCGGCCTCGAAGGCCGCCCAGTCGTCGAAGGGCACCTGGTCGAAACCGTCCACCTTGGGCCCGAAGCCGTCGATGTACTTCTGCTGGCCGCCCGCCGCGATGGTGGCGAGCGTGCGCCCGTGGAACGCCCCCTCGAAGGTGACGATGCGGAACTTCTCGGGGTGCCCGCAGGCCGACTGGTACTTGCGCGCCATCTTGATGGCGGCCTCGTTGGCCTCGGCGCCCGAGTTGGTGAAGAACACCACCTCGGCGAAGGTGCTCTCGCAGAGCCGGTCGGCCAGGCGCTCCCCGCCGGGGATCCGGTACAGGTTCGACGTGTGCCACAGCTTGGCGCCCTGCTCCTGCAGGGCCGCCGTGAGGTGCGGGTGCGAGTAGCCGAGCGACGCCACCGCGATGCCGCCGCCGAGATCGAGGTAGCGCTCCCCCTCCGTCGTGGTCAGCCAGACGCCGTCGCCGCGCTCGAACTCGAGCGGGGCGCGGGCGTAGGTGGGCAGGATGTGGGACGGGGCGGGGCGCGTCATGGCGTGCTAAGGATCCCTCGTCGCCGCGACCCGCGCGGTCGCCGAAGGGGAACGGGCGACGGGGGCCGCGGGTCCGTCCCCTCCGGATCGGTCGCGCGACCGCGGTCGGACATCGTTCGAAAGCCGCCGCGCGGGGCGTCGGAAATCTCGACGAATCCCTAAGGCCATGTCCGGGTCAGGTCAAATCCGCGCGCCTGGGCGCGATCGCGGCGGAATCATGCTTTTCACGCAACAGTTGCCTGGGGAAAAGCTCGGAGCGGCCGTCCGAGCCCTTGCGCCCGATTCGACCGCTCGTGTAGCCTCCGCTCGATCGCGAAGGCAGATCTAGGGCGGCGTCGACAAGGTTTCGGGCGAGTCCCACAAGCATTTCGTCGCCGGACTCCGCCTCGCGGCTTCGGTCTGATCTGTCGATCGATCCGCTTCGAGGGGGAGTGAGCATGTCCTGGACTGACGAGCGCGTCGAGCGCCTGAGCGCCCTCTGGCTAGAAGGGCGCAGCGCCAGCCAGATCGCGATCGAGCTCGGCGGCGGCGTGTCGCGCAACGCCGTGATCGGCAAGGTCCACCGCCTCGGGCTGTCCGGCCGCGCCGTGCCGCAGCCCGAAGAGCCCGCCCCGCCCCGCATCCGCGATGTCCTGCCGGTCGAGGTTCAGTCCGAGCCGCCGGTCGCGGTCGAAGCCGCCCCGGTCCCGGCCGAGGCTTCCGCCGCGCGGTCAGAGCCGCCGGCCGCGGCCGCCCACACGGTCGACGACGTCGCCTCCATCCTGGACGCCGCGCCCGAGCCCATCACGGTGAGCCTGCCGGTCCTGCGCGCTGCCCGCGAGGTGGGGGTCCCGCTCAGCGACCGCGTCACCATCCTGGAGCTCAGCGGCTCCATGTGCCGCTGGCCCATCGGCGACCCGACCAGCGCCGAGTTCCGCTTCTGCGGCTGCCGCGCGGTCGGCACCCTGCCCTATTGCCAGGAGCACGCCCGCGTCGCCTTCCAGCCGGTCGCCGACCGCCGGCGCACCGAGCGCCTGATCCGCATCGCCTGACGGGCCCGGCCGGGACCCCCGCGCCTCCCGGGGCGGGCGGGGGGCCGGCCCGCGGTGCCGAGGGTCAGAACTCCCGACCCCTGGCGAGCGCGGATGCGCGCCGCTCGTGCGGCGCGCGCCGTCAGACAGGTGTCGGCGTGTCCGACGGCTGATGTCAGAAGGTGAAGTGCCGGCTGTAGCGCCCCTGCGGGCAGGCCGTGCCGGGCGTCGCGTCGGTCAGCGTCCACACCAGGGCCTCGGTCTCCGACGCGTCCGGCCGGTCGGCGGGCCGCTCGGCCGCGATCCTGTAGGAGCAGCGGAAGCTCGCCCCCTCGAACAGCAGGCGCGTGCGGTCGCCGCCGTCGAGCCGCGCCGAGCCGATCAGGCCGCCCTTGTCCGCCCACACGGCGCCGGACCGGGCGACGATGAGGTGCGTCCCCCCGTCGGACACCCAGTTGCCCACGTAGGGCCCGAGGTCGCGCAGCGTGAAGGCGTCGGCCGGGGCGGTGGCGGGGGCGCGGGCCTCGGCCTGCACCGGATGGCCGACCAGCAGCGCGTCGAGGCCGAACAGCGCCAGCGCGCAGGCGGCCGTGCCGGCCAGCACGATCGACATCACGTCGCGCGCGCGCAGGCGCCCGTCCGCGAAGCGCCGGCGGAACGAGGTCTGGCGATGGGCGAGGTTGGACGACATGTTCGGACCCGTCGGCGGCCCGCGGATCGCCCGCGGCCGGACCCGACGCTAGGGCCGGGCTCCGGAAACGGTCAAGCTTGCGCGGGGGTGGTGCGGCCGCCGCGCGTCCGATGGTGGACGGACGTGGCGGAAATGCGACGAGGGATCGGGTCCCCGGCTGCCCGGTCCGCCGCACCCCCCGCAAGTCCGCGCCAGCCCCGGGCAAGTCGCTTCCGCGAGGCTGCCCGCAGAAGGCCGGCGCCCCGCGTTCGGCCGCCCCTCGCACCAACCCCAGAGGGCCGGGATGGTACAGTCCACGACCTCCGCCTACCTGGCGGTCGCCACCAACATCGCGGCGCAGCAGAACGCCACCGCGGGCCAGGCGGACGTCAAGAGCGCCACGGCCTACTACCTCGCCAACATCGGCAAGGTGACGACGGTCAGCCAGTTCGTCAACAACTACCAGTTGTTCTCCTACGCCATGAAGGCCTACGGCCTGGAGGACATGACCTACGCCAAAGGCCTGATGATCAAGGTGCTGAACGGCGGCGTGACGGACTCCAAGGCGCTCGCCAACACGCTGAGCGACCCGCGCTACAAGGCCTTCGCCACCGCCTTCGACTTCGCCGGCCAGGGCGCCAAGGCCACGCAGGCGACCTCCGCCACCTCCGGCGCCTCGGCGAAGTACATCGAGCAGACGCTGGAGGACAACCAGGCCAAGACCAACCAGGGCGTCGCCAACGCGCTCTACTTCAAGCGCAACGCGTCCTCGATCACCTCGATCTACGGGCTGCTCGCCGATTCCACCATGCTGAGCGTGGTCGAGACCGCCTACGGCATCTCCTCGACGCTGGGCGAGAGCGACATCGACACCCAGGCGGCCGTGCTGAGCAAGGTCGTGAACCTGCCGGACTTCAAGGATCCGACCAAGGTCGAGAAGCTCGTCGAGCGCTACACGGCCGCCTACGACGCGAACGGCTCGTCGAACACCACCAACGTGCTGCTCGCCGACACGTCGAACACCGTCGGCTCGATCCTCAACGCCGCCAACGGCGTCAGCACCAGCTACGCGCCGAATTCGGTGCTGAACCTGTTCAACTCCACCTCCTCGTCGCAGAACGGCGTCAGCTCGAGCCTGCTGCTGTCCCTCGCCAAACTGTCGAAGGGAGGCTGAGCGGGCCCATGCAGTCGAGCTTCTACGTCGGCCTGTCGGGGCAGATGACGGTCGAGCGGCGCCTCACCACCATCGCGCAGAACGTCGCCAACATGAACACGGCCGGCTACAAGGCCGAGGGCGTGACCTTCGACACGGTGCTGTCGCGGACGGGCGAGACCCCCGTGGCGTTCAGCGCCAACGGGGCCGACTACATCGACCGCGCCGGCGGCGACCGCACCAAGACCGACAACCCGCTCGACGTGGCCGTGCAGGGCGACGCCTGGTTCGGCGTGAAGACCGCGGCCGGCACGGTCTACACCCACGACGGGCGCATGCAGATGTCGCCGACGGGCCAACTCCTGACCGTCAACGGCGACGCGGTGCTGGACGCCGGCGGCTCGGGCCTGATCCTCGACCCTTCGGCGGGTCCCCCCACCATCGCGGCCGACGGCATGATCACCCAGAACGGCGCCCAGGTGGGCGCCATCGGCCTGTTCGCCATCGACCCCGCGGCCAAGCTCACGCGCGCCCAGGGCTCCGCCGTGATCCCCGACCGCGCCGCGACGCCGGTGCTCGACTTCACCTCGACCGGGGTGATCCAGGGCTTCGTCGAGGGCTCCAACGTCAACCCCGTGCTGGAGATCACCAAGCTCATCGCCGTGCAGCACAACCTCGACGGCGTCACCCAGGCGAACACCACCGCCGACAGCACGCTGCAGGAGGCCATCAAGGCGCTGGGGACCGGCTCGTGAGCGATGCCCCCGGCGGGCCCGGTCTCGGCGCGCTCGGGCGCCTCGGCGCGGCCGTGCGCGGGGCGCTCGCCGCCGAACCCCTGGTCCGCTGCTCGGGCGTGGTCGCGGAGGTGTCGCCGGCCGCCCACCGGGTGGCCGGCCTGTCGCCCTTCGTGCGGCTCGGCGACGGCGTGGCCTTCGACGGCCCCGGCGGCGAGGAGCGCGGCGAGGTCGTGCGCGTGGAGCGCGCCGGCGCCACGATCAAGCCCTTCGGCTCCGGCGCGGAAGCGCGGCTCGGCACGCGCGTGCGCCGCGCCGGGCCGCTGCGCTTCTCGCCCGACGCCTCCTGGCGGGGCCGCGTGATCGACGCCCTGTGCCGCCCCGTCGACGGATCGGGGCCGCTC
The DNA here is from genome assembly GCF_021730615.1 of Lichenibacterium dinghuense. Taxonomy (NCBI): domain Bacteria; kingdom Pseudomonadati; phylum Pseudomonadota; class Alphaproteobacteria; order Hyphomicrobiales; family Lichenihabitantaceae; genus Lichenibacterium; species Lichenibacterium dinghuense. Next base: position 1,816,943 of record NZ_JAJLMN010000001.1, on the reverse strand, counting down.
GTCCCCGGCCGCACCCCCGTGTCGGCCGACGCCGAGCCGCCGCCGGCGCTGAAGCGCGCGCGCGTGGCCGGCAAGCTCAGGACCGGCGTCAAGGCGATCGACATCTTCTGCCCGCTGTGCCCCGGCCAGCGCATCGGCATCTTCGCCGGCTCGGGCGTCGGCAAGTCGACGCTGCTGGCCATGCTGGCGGCGGCCCCCGGCTTCGACACGGTGGTGATCGCGCTGGTGGGCGAGCGCGGCCGCGAGGTGCGCGAGTTCATCGAGGAGGCGCTGGGCGCCAACCGGTCGCGCGCCGTGACCGTGGTGGCGACCGGCGACGAGAGCCCGATGATGCGCCGCCTCGCGCCCCGCACCGCCATGGCGGTCGCCGAATGGTTCCGCGACCGGGGCGACGGCGTGCTGCTCATCGTCGACAGCGTGACCCGCTACGCCCACGCGGCGCGCGACGTGGCCCTGGCGGCGGGCGAGCCCGCGGTGGCGCGGGGCTACGCGCCGAGCGTCTTCTCCGACCTGCCGAAGCTGCTCGAGCGCGCCGGCCCCGGCCGCGAGGGCTCGGGCTCGATCACCGGCGTCTTCTCCGTGCTGGTCGACGGCGACGACCACAACGACCCCGTGGCGGACGCGATCCGCGGCACGCTCGACGGCCACATCGTGCTCGACCGCCGCATCGCCGCGCAGGGCCGCTATCCCGCGGTCGACCTCGGCGCGTCGCTGTCGCGCCTGGCCCACCAGGTGTGGACGCCCGAGCAGCGGGTTCTGGTGGGCAAGATGCGCGAGCTGATCGCGCGCTTCGAGGACACGCGCGACCTGCGCGCCATGGGGGCCTACCGCGCGGGGAGCGACGGCGACCTCGACCAGGCGGTGCTGATGGTGCCGCGCATCTACGACGCGCTGGTGCAGTCGCCCGGCGCCAAGCCCAGCGAGGACGCGTTCCGCGACCTCGCCAACGCCCTCCAGAAGCCGAAGTGAGCCGACCGATGCCGCCCGCGAAGCCCAACCGCGCCGACCACCTGCGCCTCGTGCCGCCGGCCGCGGCGACGCGCTCGGTCGGCGACTGGCTGTGGCACGGCCTCGGGGCGGGGGTCGCGACGGCGTCCGCCGGCTTCGCCACCTACGCGCTGGTGTTCTCGACCGGCGAGGTCGTGCCGTCCGGCAACTTCAACCTGTTCTCGCGCTCCCCGGCCTCCCAGCAGGCCGCCGCCGCCCAGCACGCCGCGCCCGTGGGGGACGACGCGCTGGCGGGGCGGGGCGAGACGGCGGACCGGGGCGGGGTCGACTTCGCGCCGACGGGCTCGCTCGCCGGGCCGGCCGCGGCGGTGCAGGGGCGCCCCGGCGGCGGGATGGCCGGGCGGCGCCGCGGCCCCGACGGCCCGACCCTGCCGAACTTCACCCTGCGCGACGTGTTCGACGGCAAGGCACTGGTGGAGTCCCGGTCCAGCCTGTCGGTGGTCAAGCCCGGCTCGATGCTCGACGGCGCCGGCGAGGTGCTGTCGATCGAAAAGTATGGGGAGCGCTGGATCGTGCTGACGCGCAACGGCGTCATCGCCGGCCAGAGCCGGTAGAGGCGCGGCCCGCGCGGGTGGAAGGGCCGCGCGCAGTGCTCGTGACGTGATGGGACTCCTCGGGCGCCTCGGCGCTGAACCGCGTGCGGCTCACCGCACTCGCGGCACGAGGCGTCCGACATGGATCCGACGGGAGGGACCGCCCTCACCCTCCTGGGCGCCTGCGCGATCGAACCAGGCTTCCCCGCCCGTGCCGCGCCCCGGCCCTCCCTGATGGCGCATCGCCGCGACGGGATGGAGATGCCGGTCAGCGAAGAGAAGCCGCTCTCTCTCGTCTGCCCATTTCGACCGGCACGTCGTTCCTGCTCGCCGACGCCGTCCCTCTGCCGGATCGGGCCGCCATGAAGCCGACCGCGGGCAGGTGCCGTCTCGGCTCCCTCGGTGAAGCTGACATGTGGGGGCGCCCACGGAGGCCGTTCGGGGCGCCGTCACCATGTCGGGTCGAACCGCTCTCCCCCGCGCTACTCCACCGTCACCGATTTCGCGAGGTTGCGCGGCTGGTCGGCGTCCTTCCCCATGAAGACGGCCGTGTGATAGGCGAGCAGTTGCACCGGCACGGCGTAGACGATGGACGCGAAGGTCGGCGCCATGGCGGGCATGACGATCGAGGCCTGGAGCTTCAGCGCCGCGGCCTCCGCCCCGCCCTCGCCGCCGATCAGCACGATGCGGCCGCCGCGCGCCGCCACCTCCTGCATGTTGGACACGGTCTTCTCGAAGACGCCGTCGGGCGGCGCGATGACGATCACGGGCAGGTCCTCGTCGACCAGCGCGATGGGCCCGTGCTTGAGCTCGCCCGCCGCGTAGCCCTCGGCGTGGATGTAGGACAGCTCCTTCAGCTTCAGCGCGCCTTCGAGCGCCAGCGGGAAGGACGTGCCGCGGCCGAGGTAGAGCACGTCCCGCGCGCGGGCGAGGTCGTGGGCGACGTGTTCGATGGCGCGCTCGTGCTTCATGGCCTCCGCCATCAGGCCGGGGATCGCCAGGAACTCGCCGACGTGGCGCGCCTCCTCCTCCGCGGTGAGGGTGTCGCGCGCCCGCGCGAAGGCCAGCGCCAGGCAGGCCAGCACGGCGAGCTGGCACGTGAAGGCCTTGGTGGAGGCGACGCCGATCTCGGGGCCCGCCAGCGTCAGCGCCTTCACGTCCGACTCGCGCGCCATGGTGGATGTGCCGACGTTGACCACGCCGACGATGTGCTGGCCCTGCGCCTTGGCGTAGCGCAGCGAGGCCAGCGTGTCGGCGGTCTCGCCCGACTGCGAGATCACGATCGTGGCCCCGCCGCGCGCCATCGGCGGCTCGCGGTAGCGGAACTCGCTCGCGACGTCGATGTCCACCGCCACGCGGGCGATGCGCTCGAACCAGTATTTCGCGGTCAGCCCGGCGATGTAGGCCGTGCCGCAGGCCACGATCGTGATCCGGTCGAGCGCCGCGGGGTCGAAGGGCAGGTCGAAGGGCAGGGCGATGCGCCCGGCCGACAGGTCGGTGTAATGCGCGAAGGTGCGGCCCACCACCTCGGGCTGCTCGTGGATCTCCTTGGCCATGAAGTGGCGGTAGTTGCCCTTGTCGACCAGGAAGGCCGAGGCGAGGCTCTTCTGCTTCGCCCGCGACACGCGGCGGTTCGCCTCGTCGTAGAACTCGACGGAACGGCGCGTCAGCGCCACCCAGTCGCCCTCCTCGAGGTAGGACACCTCGTCGGTGAAGGGCGCCAGCGCGAGGCCGTCCGAGCCGAGGTACATCTCGCCGTCCCCGTAGCCCATGGCGAGGGGCGCGCCGCGGCGGGCGCCGATGAGGAGGTCCTCCTCGCCGGCGAACAGGAAGGCCAGCGCGAAGGCGCCGTGCAGCCGCGGCAGCGCCGCCGCCACCGCCTCGCGCGGCGGGCGGCCGGCTTGGAGCTCGGCCGTGACGAGGTGGGCCACGACCTCGGAATCGGTCTCGGTCGCGAAGCTGTGCCCCCGCGCGACCAGCTCGTCGCGCAGCTCGCGGAAGTTCTCGATGATGCCGTTGTGCACGATGGCGACGCGCTCGCTCGCGTGCGGGTGGGCGTTGGTCTCGTTGGGCTTGCCGTGCGTGGCCCAGCGGGTGTGGCCGATGCCGATGGCGCCGCGCAGCGGCGCGTTCGACAGGCGCAGCTCCAGGTTCTTCAGCTTGCCGGGCGCGCGGCGGCGGTCGAGCTCGCCGTTCTCCAGCGTGGCGATGCCGGCGGAATCGTAGCCGCGGTATTCGAGCCGCTTCAGCGCTTCCACGATCTGATCCGCCACCGGGCCGGCGCCGAGAATGCCAACGATGCCGCACATGGGCCGAATGTCCTCGCGTTCAGGTTCCCCCCATTTTAGCCCGGGATGCCGCCGTCCTGCAAAGCCGGCGGGATCGCGCCGAACGCCGCCCCGCCGCCGCGGGGCGATGAGGGGCGGCCTCGCCGGCGCGCGGCGCCGCTCCGCCATCCCGCGCTCCTTGAAGCTGTTACAAGAGAAGCTGCAGCCTGGAATCTCTCGATATTGTGGGGCTGGAAGTTTAGATTTCGAAAGCCTCCAATGGCGGCCGGCCTATATTGACGCTTCCAGGCTCCCGTCGGAAGAGCGCGGCATCGGCGGCGCCCTGTTGTCCCGCGCCGCGCTCCCCGCCGGAGATGCCGCCATGATCCACGCCCGTCCGCAGGCCCCCGCGAGCGCGCTCGAAGCCCTGGCCCTGTCGGAGCGCTTCGTGCTCTGGAACCTCCGCGCCTGGGCGTGCTGCTGCCGCGGGCGCCGCCTGCCGGCCGAGCCCGTCGTCGCGGCCTTCGCCAACATCGGCGCGCCCGCGGCCGCCGAGGCGCTCGACGCCGCGATGACCCGCCTCGTGCTGGCGACCGGCCGCCCCCTCGCGGTCCATTGCCCGCCCCATCCCGGCCTGTCCGACGACGAGCTCACCCTGCTGGCCGCCGCCGCGGCGGCCCAGCGCCACGACCGCGACGCCCTGACGGGCCTCTTCGCCGACCTCCTGTCGCCGCCCGCCTCCGCGCTGGTCGGGCGCTCGCTCATGGAGTTCGGCGCCGCCATCGCGCTCGTCGGCGTGCTCCTGCCCCAGCCGGGCCCGCAGCCCGCGGCCGAGGGGGCAGCGGCGGGCTGGCCCGCCGCCACCCTGCACTGAGGGGCGCCACGTGAGCGCTTCCCCGCGCGGCTGCCCGGCCGCATCGCCCGGCCCGGGGCCGTCCTGCCCCGAGCGTCCGGGCTGCCCGGCCGCCCCCGGCGCGGCCCTCCTGCCGCGCGACGGCGCGGAGCGCGCCGTGATGCTGGCGCTGCGCTACGTCGCGGCCGCGGCCGAGACCGGCGACGCCGCCTGCTTCGACGCCGCCTTCGACGGCGCGGAGGCGGCCTTCGGCCCGCGCGACGGCGCGCTGCTCGTCGCCCGCGCCGCCGCCCTGGTGCGGGCGCTCCGGCGCGAGGCGGCGGCGGAGGGCTGCGGCCTCCACTTTCTCCCCCCGCCCTGCCGCCACCTGTCGGCCGGGGAGGCGCATCTCCTCCTCGCGCTGCGCTCGCGCCTGTCGGGGGAGCGGGGGGCCGGCCCGGCCGCGCTGTCGGGCGCGACCCGCGCCGCCCTGGCCGACCTCGCCGTGCCGGTCCGCGCCGTGAGCCTCGGCCTGCCGGTGCTGCCGGCCGAAGCGGGCACCGCGGCCCATCCGTGAGTTTAGCCTCATTCCAAACACTGGATCGACATGGCAGAGATCTGTAACTGTTCCAGTTTCAACCGCTTCTAAGTTGTGAGCGCCCCGGAGGATTGCGCTTGATCGGCCTCGGGTGCGGCTCTACTCAGCCGTCACTCATCTTGATCGCGGGAGAGGCCGTCGTGCTCGTCGCCTATCTCATCATGCTGCGCGAGGGGATCGAGGCGGCGCTGATCGTCGGCATCGTCGCGGCCTACCTGAAACAGACCGGCCGGTCCCGCTTCATGCCGGCCGTGTGGACCGGGGTGGCCGTGGCCGCGGCGCTGTGCCTCGCGCTCGGCATCGCCATGAACGCCGCCGAGGCCGAGTTCCCGCAGAAGAGCCAGGAGTTCTTCGAGGGCGCGGTGGCGCTGGTCGCCGTCGGCGTGCTCACCTCCATGGTCTTCTGGATGAAGAAGGCCGCGAAGAGCATCAAGGCCGAGCTGCACGACTCCGTCGAAGCCGCGCTGGCGCGCTCGTCGGGCGGCGGCATGGGGGGTGGAATGGGCCTCGTGCTGATGGCATTCTTCGCGGTGGGGCGCGAGGGGCTGGAATCCGTGTTCTTCCTGCTCGCCACCTTCCAGCAGGACCTCGGCTGGGGCCCGCCCGCCGGCGCGCTGCTCGGCGTGCTCACCGCGGTGGGCTTCGGCGCCGCCATCACATATGGCGGCTACAGGCTCGACCTGCGCCGCTTCTTCACCTGGACCAGCGCGCTGATCGTCTTCGTGGCGGCGGGCCTGCTGTCGACGGCGCTGCGCTCCTTCCACGAGGCCGGCCTGTGGAACGGCCTGCAGGGGCAGGCCTTCGACCTGTCGAACGTGCTGCCCGCGGACGGCACGCTCGGCACGCTGCTTTCCGGCATCTTCGGCTACCAGGACGCGCCGACGGTCGGCGAGGTGCTGGTCTATTTCGCCTTCCTGATCCCCGCCCTGTGGCTGCTCCTCGCGCCGAGCCGTTCCGCCGCGCCGGCGCCGCGGCCGGCCTGACCGACACGAGAACCGAAGGAAACACGCTCCATGAAGACCGCCGTCCGCCTTTCCGTCAGCCTCGCCGCGCTCTGCGCGGCGGGCGCCCTGTCGGCGGCCCGCGCCGCCGACGGCGCGCCGGTCGGCGTGAGCATCACCGACAAGGGGTGCGAGCCGGCGAGCGTCACGGTCGCGCCCGGCAAGTCGGTCTTCAAGATCAAGAACGACTCCAAGCGCGCCGTGGAATGGGAGATCCTCCGCGGCGTCGACGTCGTCGAGGAGCGCGAGAACATCATCCCCGGCTTCACCCAGACGCTGACCGCCACGCTCGACGCGGGCGACTACCAGATGACCTGCGGCCTGCTGTCGAACCCCAAGGGCAGCCTGAAGGTCGCGGCCGCCGACGCGCCCGCCGCTGCCGCTCCGGCCGTTCCCGTGGCCGCGGCGGCCGACGCCAAGCCGGCGGACGAGAAGGCCGCCAAGGCCGAGGCGCCCAAGGGCCCGCCGCCGTCGCCGATGGACCTCGTCGGCCCGCTGGCCGAGTACAAGGTCTACGTGTCTCGCCAGGTCGACGCCATGGTGACGGCCACCAAGGCCTTCACGGACGCGGTCAAGGCCGGCAAGCTGGAGCAGGCCCAGGCGCTCTACGCCCCGGCCCACGAGCACTACGAGCGCATCGAGCCCATCGCCGAGCTGTTCAACGACCTCGACGGCTCGATGGACAGCCGCGAGGACGACTACGAGAAGAAGGCCGAGGACCCCGGCTTCCTGGGCTTCCACCGCATCGAGAAGGGCCTGTTCGCCGACAAGTCGACCGCGGGCCTCGCCCCGGTCGCCGACAAGCTGATGGCGGACTGCGAGGACCTCCGCAAGCGCATCGCCGACCTGACTATCACGCCGAAGAGCATGGTGGGCGGCGCCGCCGACCTCATCGAGGAGGTCGCGTCCAAGAAGATCTCCGGCGAGGAGGACCGCTACAGCCGCACCGACCTCGTCGACTTCCAGGCCAACGTCGACGGCGCGCAGAAGATCGTGGCGCTGCTCGACCCCCTCGTGCAGAAGCGCGACCCTTCCCTCGTCACCCGCGTGAAGGGCAACTTCGCCAAGGTCGACGCGGTGCTGGCCAAGTACAGGACCGCCCACGGCTTCGAGTCCTACGACAAGCTGACCCCCGAGGACCGCAACAAGCTGAAAGGGCCGGTGACGGCGCTGGCCGAGGATCTGTCGACGCTGCGCGGCACGCTCGGCATCGACTGAGGCCGACGCGACGTTCCGGTTGGCGCGACGTTGGCCGCTCCCCTCTCCCTTGTGGAGAGGGGTCGGGGGTGAGGGGCCGGGGGAGCGCCGCGGAACGGGCAGGCCCGTGCTCCACCCTGGAAACGCGCCGCTTTACCCTCACCCCCGACCCCTCTTCACAAGGGAGAGGGGAGGCGCATCGCGCGGCACCTGAGCGTTCCGACCGAACGGACCAGAATGGAAGGGCGGAGAGAAGGACCGATGACGGACAGGAACGATCTCGGGCGATGCCCCTTCGGCGCGGCGCCGGCCCCGGCCGACGCCCCGTCCTGCCCCGGGCGCCGCAGCCTGCTCGGCCTGCTCGGCCTGGCGGGCGCGGCCGGCCTGGCGCCGACCGCGGCCCTGGCCGCGACCGCGCAGGAGGAGCGCCGCGCGCAGCCCGACAGCGACGGCACGCTCGACCGTCAGAGCTTCTACGGCCCGCACCAGGCCGGCATCGTCACCCCGCAGCCCGCGGCGGCGCTGCTCGCCTCCTTCGACGTGCTGGCGGATTCGCGCGAGGACCTCGCGGCGCTGATGCGGCGGCTCACCGCCCGCACCGCCGCCCTGATGGGGGGCGAGTTCCCGCAGCCCACCGACGACAAGATGCCCCCGCCCGACAACGGCCTCCTCGGCCCGGCGGGCATGACCGACAACCTGTCGATGACGGTGGCCTTCGGCGCCTCCCTGTTCGACGCGCGCTTCGGCCTCGCCCCGCAGCGGCCGAAGCGGCTCGTCGCGATGACGGCCTTCCCCAACGACGCGCTCGACGGGGACTGCTGCCACGGCGACCTCCTGATTCAGTTCAACAGCAACACGGCCGAGACCAACATTCACGCGCTCCGCGCGGTGCTGAAGGAGTTCCCCGCCGACCTCGCGCTGCGCTGGAAGCAGGACGGCTTTCTGCCGCCGCACACGATCAAGACGCAGGGGCGCGACACGGCCCGCAACCTCCTCGGCTTCAAGGACGGCACCGCCAACCTCGACGCCAAGGATGCCGCCCTGATGGATCGCATCGTGTGGGTGGGCGAGGGGTCGGGCGAGCCCGCCTGGGCGCGCGGCGGCACCTACCAGGCGGTGCGGATCATCCGGACGCTCGTCGAGCGGTGGGACCGCACGCCGCTGCAGGAGCAGCAGACCATCATCGGCCGCGACAAGGCCGAGGGCGCGCCGCTCGGCATGGCGCGCGAGCACGACCTGCCCGACTATCTCGCCGACCCGGAAGGCCATCGCGTGCCGCTCGACGCCCACATCCGGCGCGCCAACCCGCGCGACGCCGCCTCGGCCGACAGCCTCATCCTGCGCCGCGCCTACAACTATTCCAACGGGCTGACCAAGGCCGGGCAGCTCGACATGGGCCTGCTGTTCGCGGCCTTCCAGTCGGACCTCGACCGGGGCTTCGTCGCCGTGCAGACGCGCTTGAACGGCGAACCGCTGGAGGAGTACGTCAAGCCCGTCGGCGGCGGCTACTTCTTCGCGCTGCCGGGCGTCGAGAGCCCGCGCGACTACCTCGCCAAGGCGTTGCTCGAAACCAGCGTGTGATCCGGCCATGACCGACCTCCTCCCGGGCTTCGATGAGCGCACCATCGAGACCGGGGCAGGGGTGCAGATCCACGTCCGCACGGCGGGGCGGGGGCGGCCCGTGCTGCTGCTGCACGGCCACCCGCAGACGCTGTCCACGTGGCACGCGGTGGCGCCGGCGCTGGCCGAGGCGCACAGTGTCGTGCTGATGGATCTGCGCGGCTACGGCGCGAGCGCGAGGCCGTCCTCGCCCCCCGACCATTCCGCCTATTCCAAGCGCGCCATGGCGCGCGACGCCGCGGCCGTGATGCGGAGCCTCGGCCACGAGGACTACGCCGTGGTGGGCCACGACCGCGGCGGCCGCGTGGCGCACCGCCTGGCGCTCGACCACGCCGACCGCGTCAGCCGGGTCGCCGTGCTCGACATCGCGCCGACGCTGCACATGTACGAGCGCACCGACATGGCCTTCGCCAGGGCCTACTTCTGGTGGTTCTTCCTGATCCAGCCCGAGCCGCTGCCCGAGCGCCTGATCGGCGCCGACCCGGAGTTCTTTCTCCGCAGCCACCTCGCGCACCAGAGCCGGACGGCGGGCGTGCCGCGCGAGGAGGTGGTCGCGGAATACCTGCGCCACTACGACCCCGCCGCGGTCCACGCCATCTGCGAGGACTACCGCGCGGCCGCGACGATCGACCTCGTCCACGACCGCGCCTCGCGCGAGAACGGGCAGGCCGTGCGGGCGCCGCTGCTCGCGCTCTGGGGCGCCGAGGGCACGGTCGGCAAGCTCTACGACGTGCTGGAAACATGGCGCGAGGTGGCCGACGACGTGCGGGGCCGGGGCCTCGCCTGCGGCCACCTGCTGCAGGAGGAGCGGCCCGAGGAGGTCGTGGCGGAGCTGCGGGCCTTCCTGGCGGGATAGGTCGGGCGCGGCCGCAGGGCAGTGCGCGGCGGCCCCGCCGAGCCTTCAGCCTCCCGTCTCCGCTCCATGCATGGCGCGGTGCAGCGCCCGGCTGATCTGCTCGGCCGAGTAGGGCTTGTGCACGAGGTCGAAGCCGTGCGGCCCTTCCTCGGCCAGCACGTGGCTGTAGCCCGAGGTCAGCACCACGGGCAGGCGGGGGTAGAGGCGGCGCACCTCGTGAGCGAGGTCGATGCCGCTCATCCCCGGCATCACCACGTCGGAGAACACCACATGGAAGCGCGCGGCCTCGGCGGCGAGCCGCGCCAGGGCCTCGTCGGCGTTGGGCACCCACAGGGTGCGGTATCCGAGGTCGTCGAGCAGGTGCTTGGCGAAGCGGCCGATCTCGACGTTGTCCTCGACGATGAGGACTTCCCGGCTGTCCCCGGCGGGGACGATCCCGCCCTCGTCCGGGGACGCCTCCTCCGCGGCGGCGCCGGGGGCCGGCACGCGGGGGAGGTACAGCGTGAAGGTGGTGCCCTCGCCGACCGTGCTCGCGACGTCGATGTCGCCGCCCGACTGCTTGGCGAAGCCGAACACCTGGCTGAGGCCCAGCCCCGTCCCCTTGCCGACCTCCTTGGTGGTGAAGAAGGGCTCGAAGATGCGGGCGACCCGCTCGGACGGGATGCCCTCGCCCGTGTCGGACAGCGCCACGGCCGCGAAGGGGGCCACGCTGCCGCCGTGGCCCCGGATCGGCGGCAGGCCGCCGGAGCCGCGCAGGCTGAGGGTGAGGCGGCCCTCGCCGTCCATCGCGTCGCGGGCGTTCACCGCCATGTTGACCAGCGCGGTCTCGAACTGGCTGAGGTCCGCGCACACGAAGCAGGGCTCGTCCGGCAGCTCCACGGCCACCTTGATGCGGGCGCCCGTCACCGTGTCGAGCAGGTCGGCCACCGCGGCGAGCCGCGCGCCGACGTCGAACACCTCGGGCAGCAGCGCGGAGCGGCGCGCGAAGGCGAGCAGCTGGCCGGTCAGCTTGGCGGCGCGGTCCACCGTCTCCGACACGGCGTCGAGGTAGCGGCGGCGGCGGTCCTCGGCCAGCGCGGGCCGCCGCAGGAGGTCGACGGAGGAGCGGATGATGGTGAGGAGGTTGTTGAAGTCGTGCGCGATGCCGCCGGTGAGCTGGCCCACCGCCTCCATCTTCTGCGACTGGCGCAGCGCTTCCTCCTGCAGGAGCAGCTTGGCGGTGCGCTCGCGCACCTGCTCCTCCAGGGCTTCCCGGCTCGCCGCCAGCTCGGCCAGGCGGTCGCGCATGTCGAACTGGCGCTGGCGCGAGCGGAGCGCCGCCGCGACGGCGCTGATCAGCGAGGCGGCGCTCAGCGGCCGCTCCAGCACGATCGCGTTGCGCGCGGAGGCGGGCAGCGCCATCCGCCCCGCGTCCGCGCCGCGGCGCAGGCCCTCCTGGCGCTGGACCAGCAGGATCACCGGCACCTCGGACCAGTTCGGCTGGGAGGCCAGCGCGGCGTCCAGCGACGCCACGCCGGACCGCAGGGCTTCCTCGGTCAGCAGCAGGGCGCCGGTCTCGTCGTCGAACCCGGCCGCGAGCGCGGCCGGCCCCTCGCAGGCGCGGGCGTCGTAGCCGGCCTCGGCGAGCAGCATCACCACGTTCTGCGCGTCGCGGCCGAACGGGGCGGCGACGAGCACGCGGAATCCCTCCTCGGCGCTCCTATGAGGCACGGTCGGGCGCCTCCATCAGGGCGGGCGATACTCCGACGTATTCCGGGGTGCCGGTCAGCACGCCCCGGAAGGCCGACAGCGGTTCGCTGACCTGCACGCCCTCGGCGCTGCTGATGCGGAGCTCGCGGATCGTGTCCTCGTGCGCGCCGGAGCGATTCTTGAGGATCGAGATCGCCTTGCGGATGCGCCCCTCCGCCTCGAAGTAGCGGAGCAGCATCACGGTGTCGGCGACGTAGCTGACGTCGATCGACCCGGACATGGTGCCGACCATCCCGTGCTGCGGGTTGATCAGCAGCGTCATCACGCCCTTCTGATTCAGGTAGGACAGGAGCTCGTGCAGTTGCAGGATGAGCTGCTGTTCCTGCGGCATGGCGGCGAGATAGCCGTTCAGGCTGTCGATGACGAGCAGCCGCACCCCGCCGCGGTCGACCGCGCGCTGCACGCGAGCCGAGAACTCGCCCGGCGACAGCTCGGCCGGGTCGACCTGGTGCACGCGGAGGTGCCCGCGGGCGACGTGGCCGCCGAGGTCGATGCCGAGCGCCCTGGCGCGCGTGAACATGGTGCCGATGCGCTCGTCGAACTCGAAGATGGCGCAGGGCTCGCCCCGGCGGCAGGCCGCGTCGAGGTACTGCAGCGCGATCGTGGTCTTGCCGGTGCCGGCGGGCCCGGTGATCAGCATGGTGGTGCCGCGCAGGGGGCCGCCGGCCACGAGGCGGTCGAGTTCGTCGTTGCCGCTCGGCACGGGGTCCCCGACGAAGTCGGCATGCTGGTCGAGCGCCACGAGGCGCGGGAACACGTCGAGCCCGCCCCGCCGGATGTTGAAGTCGTGGTAGCCCGCGACATAGTCGACGCCGCGCAGCTTCTGCACCTGCAGGCGCCGCCGCGCCGCGCCGAAGTCGAGCGTCAGGCGCTCCAGCGTGATCACGCCGTGGCAGATGCTGTGCAGGTGGCCGTCGCCCGCGGGGATCAGGCCGGCAAGGTCGTCGACCAGCAGCACGGTGGTGCCGCGCGGATCGAAGAACTGCTTGAGGGCCAGCACCTGCCGCCGGAAGCGCAGCGAGTCCTGGGCGAGCAGGCGCAGCTCGGACAGGCTGTCGAAGACGACGCGGGCCGGGCGGATCCTTTCCACCTCGGACCGGATCAGGGCGACGGTCTGGCCGAGCTCGGCCTCCCACGGGTGCAGGATCGACTGCTCCGCGCCATGGCCGATCGCCTCGTCGGCGGACGCCAGCTCGAAGACCGACACGCCGTCGAGCGACAGGCCGTGCGACGCCGCGACGACCATGAGCTCCTCGCGGCTCTCCGACAGCGTGATGTAGAGCACCGGCTCGCCGCGGCGCACGCCCTCCAGCAGGAACTCCAGCCCGAGGGTCGTCTTGCCCGATCCCGGCGAGCCCTCGACGAGGTACATGCGACCCGCAGGCAGCCCCCCTCGCAGAATGTCATCCAGCCCGGCGTTGCCGGTCTTCAGCTTGTTCTGCTCGGCCATGCCCTTCGCCTTCGACGCGTCAGATCCTTAAAGCGATCGGCGCGGCGCGGCAACGCGCGATGGTGGGCGCCGGGCCGCGGGCTCGCGCCGGCCGCCGGTCTTCGCGATGACACGCGGCCGCGCCAGGATGGGCGGGTCATCACCCGAAGGAGCGCCCCGCCATGCCCATCGCCGTTCCCCGCCGCGCGGTCCTGCGCGGCACCGCCGCCCTGGCGGGCGCCGTCGCGCTGCACCCCTTCGCGGCCCGGGCCGCGGCCGACCAGGTCCACCTGCGGGTGCTGGCCACCACCGACCTCCACGTCAACGTCTTCCCCTACGACTATTACGCTGACAAGCCGAACGACACCTTCGGGCTGACCCGCACGGCGAGCCTGATCGACGCGGCGCGGGCCGAGGCCGCCAACACGCTGCTGCTCGACGACGGCGACATCATCCAGGGCAGCCCCATGGGCGACTACGTGGCCTTCGCGCACGGCCTGCCGGACGGCTACGTCCACCCCGTGATCCGCGCCATGAACGCCATGGGCTACGGCTGCTCGACGCTGGGCAACCACGAGTTCAACTACGGGCTCGAATTCCTCGACCGGGCGCTCGCGGGCGCGGACTTCCCCTTCGTCTGCGCCAACCTCGCGCGAGGCGCGCTGGCGGCGGATCCGCTGAAGGACCGGCTCTACATCCGCCCCTACGCGATCCTCGACCGCACCCTCAAGGACGGCGCCGGGCGCGACCTGCCGATCCGCATCGGCGTGATCGGCTTCGTGCCGCCGCAGATCACCACCTGGGACGCCGCCAAGCTCGACGGCCGGGTCGCGACGCGCGACATCGTGGAGGCCGCGCGGGCCTGGGTGCCGCGCCTGCGCGAGGACGGCGCCGACCTCGTGGTCGCGCTGAGCCATTCCGGCATCGCGGCCGGCCGGACGGACCGGATGGAGAACGCCTCGCTGTACCTCGCCGGCGTGCCGGGCATCGACGCGATCCTGGCCGGCCACCAGCACCTCGTCTTCCCGGGGCCGAAGGATTTCGGGGGCATCGCCGGGGTCGACACGGCGCGGGGCACGCTGCAGGGCGTGCCGGCCGTGATGGCGGGATTCTGGGGCTCGCACATGGGGCTGATCGACCTCGCGCTGGAGCACGGCGGCGGGCGCTGGCGCGTGGCCGACTTCGCGGTCGAGGCCCGGCCGATCTTTCGCCGCGACGGCAAGGCCGCGGTGCCGCTCGTGCCCGACGAGGCCGGCGTCGCCGCGGCGGCGAAGCCCGACCACGAGTCGACGCTGGCCTACGTCCGCACGCCGGTCGGCCGCACCTCCGCGCCGCTCTTCTCCCATTTCGCGCTCGTCGCCGACGACCCGTCGGTCCAGATCGTGTCCGACGCGCAGCGCTGGTACGCGGCGCCGCTGCTCGAGGGCTCTCGGTGGGAGGGGCTTCCGCTGCTGTCCGCCGCCGCGCCCTTCAAGGTCGGGGGCCGAAACGGCGCCGACTACTACACCGACGTGCCGGCGGGGCCGATCGCCATCCGCAACGTCGCGGACCTCTACCTGTATCCCAACACCGTGACGCTGGTGGCGGTGAGCGGCGCGACGGTGCGGGAATGGCTGGAGCGCTCGGCCGGCATCTTCCGGCGGATCCAGCCGGGCGCGCCCGACCAGCCGCTGATCGACGCGGGCTTCCCGTCCTACAACTTCGACGTGATCGACGGCGTCACCTACGCGATCGACCCGACGCAGCCGTCCCGCTACGACGCCGACGGTCGGCTGGTCGCGCCCGGAGCGCGCCGCGTCGTCGACCTGAGGTACGGCGGCGCGCCGATCGACGAAGCCGCCACCTTCGTGGTCGTGAGCAACAACTACCGGGCGGGCGGAGGCGGCAACTTCCCGGGCGTCGACGCGAAGGCGGCGATCCTCGCCGCGCCCGACACCAACCGCGACGTCGTCGTGCGCTACATTCACGACCGCGGCACGGTGGACCCCAGGGCCGACGGCAACTGGAGGCTCGCGGCCGTGCCGAACACCACCGTCACCTTCGAGGCCGGCCCCGGCGCCCGCGCCCACCTCGGCGAGGTGCGGGGCGTGAGGATCGAGGAGGTCGGGCCGGCCGAGAACGGGTTCGCGCGCTTCCGCATGGCGCTGTAGGCCGGGGCTGCCTTCAGCCGAAGGCCTTCTTGCGCCCGCGCGGCTTCGGCGTCGGCTTGGCGTGGGCCTGGAGTTCCGGGAGCAGCCCTTCGAGCAGCGGGGCCGCGGGCGCGTCGGGCGCCTTCGACCTGTCGGCTCCCACGGCCGACATCGGCTTCTTGCGCCCGCGCGGCTTCGGCTCGGGCTTGGCGTGGGGCAGGGTCGGCACGGAGGCCTCCCCGTCCGGGGCCGGGGCGGCCTCGGCGGACGGCGCGTCCTCGGGCGCCGCCTCCGGTGCCGCTTCGGGCGCGCGGGCACGCCGGGCCGGGCCGGGCTTGGCCTCGCCGGGCTTCTCGGACCCCACGTCCACGAACCTGATCGCCATCGCGCCGCCTCCCCGCCGTCCCTCGCCCCTCAGGTGGCGCGCGAGGGCCGTCCTCGCCAGGGCGTGCCGCGCCGTCGCCGGCACGCCCCGGATCGCCGGCCGCTCAGCTGTCGGCCTTCTTCCCGCTGGTGGCGAGCTTCAGGTACTCGCGCGTGATGGATTCGATCATGCCGTCGATCACGTCGGCGGACTTCTTGTCCTCCTCCATGCTGGTGCGGAACTCGGACGCGTGGTCCTTGTAGCCGGCCTCCTCGGCGATCACGGCCAGCGACTTGTAGGCCGCGACCTTGTCGAACTGGTAGGCGTAGCCGGCGTAGAGGTTCTTCAGCGTCTCGTCCGACGCCGTGGCGTGGACCGCCGCGCCGATCTTGCCGGCGACGCTCATCACGCTCTCCTTGAAGCCGGAGGTCGAGCCGCCCACCGCCTGCAGGGCCTTGTCGAGCCGCTCCATGTGCTTCGCGTCGATCTGCTTCTGGGTTTCGAGCGCGGACTTGTACTGCGGATATTGGCCGAGGCCGGACAGCTGATGCTCGATCTGCTGCAGGCCCTGCTGCTCCAGCGCGTGGGTGTTCTGCAGCGCGGTCGTGTAGATCGCCTTGATGTCGGTCTCGGCCATGGTGTGCCCCTGATCTCGATTGGAATCGGTCCGCGCGGCGCGGCGCGTCCCTAACCGCGACGACCGGAAGGAGTTCAGGCGCAAGGCGCCGCAGGGGCGGGCTGCCGCAGGCGCGCCCTCGTCTTGACCGCATCGCCTCGCGGAGCCCATGATCGCCCGAGCGGCACGGGTTCGCGCAGAACGGACGGGGGCGGGGATGGACGGGGCGGCGGCCGGGACGGAGGCTGCGCCCGCGGCCGCGACGCACTCGGAAGCCGCGCTCGCGGCCGTCACCCGCAAGGTGACGTGGCGCATCCTGCCCTTCCTCATGCTGTGCTACTTCATCGCCTTCGTGGACCGGGTGAACGCCGGCTTCGCGGCATTGCAGATGAACCACGACGTGGGCATCTCGGCCTCGGCCTTCGGGCTCGGCGGCGGGCTCTTCTACGTCAGCTACGTTCTCTGCGAGGTGCCGAGCAACCTCGCCATGGAGCGGGTCGGGGCGCGGCTCTGGATCGCCCGCATCATGATCTCCTGGGGGCTCGTGTCGGGCCTGATGGCGGCCGTGGTCGGGCCCTACTCGTTCTACGCCGTGCGGCTCCTGCTCGGCGCCGCCGAGGCCGGCTTCTTCCCCGGCGTGATCCTGTACCTCACCTACTGGTTCCCGGCCGAGGCGCGCGGGCGCATCGTGGCCATCTTCATGGTGGCGATCCCCGTCTCGTCCTTCCTCGGCTCGCCGATCTCGGCGGCGCTGCTCGGCACGGACGGCTGGCTCGGCCTGCACGGCTGGCAGTGGCTGTTCGTGCTCGAAGCCGTGCCGGCCGTGGCGCTCGGCATCGCCTCGCTCGCTGTCCTGCCGGACGGCCCGCGCGACGCCGCTTGGCTGTCGCCGGCCGAGCGCGAGCTGCTGCGGGAGCGCCTCGCCCGCGACGGCGCCAGGCCGAAGCCGGCGGGGGGCCACCTGTCGCTGTGGCGCGTCCTGTCGAACCCCTACGTGCTGGCGGCCTCGCTGATCTACGCGGGCGCGTCCGGCGCCAGCCAGTGCCTGTCGCTGTGGCAGCCGCAGATCATCAAGTCCTTCGCGCTCAGCACCAGCGCCACGGGCTGGCTCAACGCGCTGCCCTTCGGCATCGCTTCCGTGCTGATGGTGCTCTGGGGCCGCAACTCGGACCGCACGCGCGAGCGCGTGTGGCACACGGCGCTGCCGCTGGCCCTGCTGGCGGGCAGCCTGTGCGCCGCGCTGCTCACGGACGCGCTGCCGCCCACCATGGTGCTGCTGTGCCTCGCCGTGACGGCCACCTACGTGTTCAAGGGGCCGTTCTGGGCGCTGTCGACCGAGTGGCTGGCGGCGGGAGCCGCCGCGGCCGGCATCGCCCAGATCAACGCCATGGGCAACATCGGCGGCTTCGTCGGCACCTCGCTGCTCGGCGTGATCAAGGACGCGACCGGCTCCTACGCGCTGGGCCTCATGCCCATCGCGGCGCTGTCGGCGGCGGGCCTCGTCGCCGTGCTGGCGCTCGGCCGCGGCCCGCGCGCGGCAGCCGCGGCCGAGGTGGGATCGCCGGCCCGGCCCCGCGCGTAGGGGAGGGATGACCACCTTCTTCACCAGCGACACGCATTTCGGCGACATGCGGGTGCTGCGGTTCGACCACCGGCCCTTCGCGGACCTCGCCGAGCACGACGAAGCCCTGGTGGCGCGCTGGAACGAGCGGGTGGGGCCGGGCGACACGGTGTGGCACCTCGGCGACTTCGCGCTCGGCCCCGGCCCCGAGCGCTGCGCCGCCCTCCTCGACGCGCTGCACGGCGAGAAGCACCTCGTCGCCGGCAACAACGACGACGCCGCGACCCTGTCGCTGCCGGGCTGGGCCTCGGTGCGCCACTATGCCGAGCTCGTGGTCGAGGACCGCATGCTGGTGCTCTGCCACTACGCCTTCCGCACCTGGAACGGCATCGGCCGGGGCGCCGTGAACCTGCACGGCCATTCCCACAACAAGCTCACGCCCATGCCGAAGCAGTACGACGTCGGCGTCGACGCCCAGGGCTTCCGGCCCGTCACCCTCCCTGAGGTCCTGGCGAGCCGGAGACGCGGCGCCCGCAAGGCGCCCGCGCCGGCCTGACCTCGCTCGATTTCGAGGCGAATTGGTTCCGATCCCGCGAGGGCAAATTCACACCGTTCCGGCGGCGTCAACTTCATTTTGGCCGGGCCGCGAACTTTTCCCGTGGCGTGTCGTTAAGGCTCCGTCAACGGATGGAGACGGGCATGGACAAGTCGATGTGGATCGCGGCGGGCGCTTTCACGGCCTGGTTGATGATCGGTGCGGCCGCGATGATGTGAGGCGGACGTGGTGTCCGCCGTGGGGCAGGTCGGATCGACCGCAGACCCCGGCACAGCGAAGCGAGAGCCGGCCTGAAGGGCGCATCGTTCGATCGATGCGCCCTTCGCATTTGTGCGCCCCCGATTTCAGCGAGCGTGGCGACGGGAGCGACCGGGCTCCGATACGAGACAGGCCCGACCTCCGCCGTGGCCCTCCATTCCGACCGTTCCGCGCCATCGCGAGCGCAGCGAAGCGATCCAGCCCGCGCTTCCTGAAAAAGTCGCTTCGCTCGAGGCCCTGCGCCGCCTTGCGGCTCCTGCTCCCCCCTGGATCGCTACGCTGTGCTCGCCCGGGCGCTCACGCCGCCCGGCGCGGGTTCTGCGCCACGCGGAAATCCACCGACACCCCCGCCGCCGACACCACGCAGGCCACGACGCCGTCGACCCGCGTGCCCGCCGCGCCGTCGCGGAACGTGAAGCTGGCGCCGAAGCTGCGCTCGCGCGCCCAGGGCGAGCCCAGCGTGGGGTCGGGACCGAACTCGACGTCGTCGGGCTGGAAGCCCCGCTCCGCCAGCCGCCGCACCAGCGGCGGGCGGCAGGCGTCCGCGAGGTCGCCGCCCCCCATGGCGGCGCGGATGACCCGGCCGCCGTCGAACCGGATGTCGGCCAGCAGGGCGACGCCGCCGAGCGTCGCGGCCAGCAGCATCCCGGCGACCACCAGCGCCAGGCCCCGCAGCAGCGACCTCGCCCGCCCGGGCGTCGCACTCTCCGCCATGTGATCCCCGATCGCGATGGAACGCGCGGCTTCCGGCCGCCGCCGCGGTGTCCTATAGCTGCGCCGCCTCGACGACATGGGACAACACGGAGCGAACCTCATGGCCTTCATCTCCGACACGCTGGCGCGCGTCAAACCCTCCGCCACCATCGCGGTGACGCAGAAGGCGCGCGACCTGAAGGCCAAGGGGCGCGACGTGATCTCGCTGTCGGTCGGCGAGCCCGACTTCGACACGCCCGACAACGTCAAGGAGGCCGCCATCGCGGCCATCCGCCGGGGCGAGACGAAATACACGCCCGTGCCCGGCATCGTGCCGCTGCGCGAAGCCATCGCCAAGAAGTTCAAG
Source organism: Lichenibacterium dinghuense (assembly GCF_021730615.1). Classification (NCBI taxonomy): domain Bacteria; kingdom Pseudomonadati; phylum Pseudomonadota; class Alphaproteobacteria; order Hyphomicrobiales; family Lichenihabitantaceae; genus Lichenibacterium; species Lichenibacterium dinghuense. The sequence continues at coordinate 1,797,309 of NZ_JAJLMN010000001.1, read as the reverse complement.
CGCGAGAACGGCCTCGACTACAAGCCGGCGCAGACCATCGTCGGCACTGGCGGCAAGCAGATCCTGTTCAACGCCTTCCTGGCGACCTGCAACCCCGGCGACGAGGTGGTGATCCCGGCGCCCTACTGGGTGTCCTACCCCGACATGGTGCTGATCGCGGGCGGCAAGCCCGTCTTCGTGCCCACCACGCTGGAGAACGCCTTCAAGCTCCAGGCCGAGGACCTGGAGCGCGCCATCACGCCCCGCACCAAGTGGGTGCTGCTGAACTCGCCCTCGAACCCCTCCGGCGCCGCCTATTCGCGCGCCGAGATGAAGGCGCTGACGGACGTCATCCTGCGCCACCCCGACGTGTGGGTGCTGACCGACGACATCTACGAGCACCTCGTCTACGGCGACTTCGAGTTCTGCACGCCCGCGCAGGTGGAGCCCGGCCTGATGGACCGCACGCTGACCATGAACGGCGTGTCCAAGAGCTACGCCATGACGGGCTGGCGCATCGGCTACGCGGCCGGGCCGGACCGGCTGATCAAGGCCATGGACATGCTGCAGGGCCAGCAGACCTCGGGCGCCTGCTCGATCGCGCAGTGGGCCTCGGTCGAGGCGCTCGAAGGCCCCCAGGACTTCATCCCGAAGAGCCGCGCCGTGTTCGAGGGCCGGCGCGACCTCGTCGTGTCCATGCTGAACCAGGCGACCGGCCTCAAATGCCCGGTGCCGGAGGGCGCCTTCTACGTCTACCCGTCCTGCGCCGCCCTGATCGGCAAGCGCACGCCGGGCGGCAAGACCATCGAGACCGACGAGGACTTCGTCACCGAGCTGCTCGAGGCCGAGGGCGTCGCCGCCGTGCACGGCTCCGCCTTCGGCACGGGCCCGAACTTCCGCATCTCCTACGCGACGTCGAACGAACTGCTGGAGCGGGCCTGCGCCAAGATCCAGAGCTTCACGGCCTCGCTGCGCTGAGGCTCCCCGGCCTGTGGCCGAAAGGCCACGGGCCGGCGCCGACACGAAGGCGACGCGGCCGGGCGCGGCGACGGCCACAATCGGCCTGTCTGTGGCGGCCTCGCGGCGCGCGCCGCGCGCCCTCGGAGTCCGCACCATGGTCCAGACCAAGATCCTCCTCGCCGCCGCGGCGGCCCTGGCCGGCACCGCGCTGCTGCCGGCCGCGGCGAGCGCCGGCCCCGTGGGGCAGCTCTCCTGCAACGTGTCGGGCGGCATCGGCTTCGTCATCACCTCGCGCCGCGCGCTGAACTGCGACTACGCGCCGTCGAACGGCGGCCCGCACCAGCATTACCTCGGCACGATCAGCCGCTACGGTCTCGACCTCGGCCCGCAGGGACCCGGCAGGCTGACCTGGGACGTGGTGTCGCTCGGCGGCGCTGTCGGGCCCGGCGCGCTGTCGGGCAGCTATGCCGGCGCCTCGGCCTCCGCCACGGTGGGCGTCGGCGTCGGCGCCAACGCCCTGGTGGGCGGCGCGAACGGCGGCGTGCAGCTCCAGCCCCTGTCCGTGGAATCCCAGTCGGGCCTCAACGTCGCGGCCGGCATCGGCGCGATGTCGCTCGAATACACGCCCTGAGCCCCCTCAGCCGAAGAAGTCCGCGATCGGCCGGTCCAGCGCCGCGGCGAGCTGCGTCAGCACCTCGACCGGCATGTGCCGCCGCCCCGCCTCGTAGAGCGCGAGCACGGCGGGCTGCAGGCCGGTCCTGGTGGCGAGCGCGTCGACGGTCAAGGCCGCGTCCATCCGCATCGCCCGCAGGTTGCGGCCGATCCGGGCATCGATGTCGTCCGCCATGATCTCCGATCGGATGCCGCTTCGGGGTGCCTGCCGCCTCGCCGCAGCGGCCATCCCGACAACGGTTTGTCCGACGAAAAGATCGCGGCTTTGCATGCAGGACGAGGCCGACGCCGGCTCCGCCGCGCGGGTCAGCCCGCGTGGTGCGTCTCCGCCAGCCCGTAGACCGGCGTGGGGATTCCCTCCATCCGGGCCTTGAGCTGCAGCGCGAGGTAGAGCGAGTAGTGCCGCGACTGGTGGAGGTTCCCGCCGTGGAACCACAGCGCCTCCTGCCGGGTCGGCTTCCACATGTTGCGCAGCTCGCCCTCCCAGGGGCCGGGGTCCTTCGTCGTGTCGGAGCCGAGGCCCCAGCACTTGCCGACCCGGTCGGCGACCTCCTGGCTGATGAGCTTGGCGGCCCAGCCGTTCATGGAGCCGTATCCGGTCGCGTAGACGATGACGTCGGCGGGCAGGCGCGTGCCGTCCTCCAGCACCACGGCGTCCTCGGCGATCTCCTTCACGCGGCCGTGGGCGAGCTTGATCTTGCCGTCCGCAATCAGCTCGGAGGCGCCGACGTCGATGTAGTAGCCCGAGCCGCGGCGCAGGTACTTCATGAACAGGCCCGAGCCGTCGTCGCCGAAGTCGAGCAGGAACCCCGCCTTCTCCAGCCGGTCGTAGAAGTCCCTGTCGCGCTCCCTCATCGCCTCGTAGATGGGGATCTGGAACTCGTGCATGATCCGGTACGGGATCGAGGCGAAGGTCATATCCGCCTTGTCGGTGCTGATGTTCTTGGCGAGGGCGTCCTCCGAATACAGCCCGGCGAGGCCCAGCTCCATCAGCGATTCCGAACGGGCGACGTGGGTCGAGGTCCGCTGCACCATGGTGACGTCGGCGCCGCTCTCGTGGAAGTCGGCGCAGATGTCGTGGGCCGAGTTGTTGGAGCCGATCACCACGGCCCGCTTGCCCCGGTAGGCTTCCCCGCCCGGATGCCGGCTGGAATGGTGGCTGTCGCCCTTGAACGCGTCCATGCCCGGATAGTCCGGCATGTTGGCGACGCCCGACATGCCGGTGGCGAGCACGAACTGCTTCGGATGCAGCGTCAGCGCCTCGCCGTCGCGCAGGAGCTCCACGGTCCATTCGCCGGCCGCCTCGTCGTAGCGGGCGGAGCGGCACTCGGTCCGGGGCCAGTAGTTCAGCTCCATGACCTTGGTGTACATCTCCAGCCAGTCGCCGATCTGGTCCTTGGGCGCGAAGACCGGCCAGTGGTCGGGGAAGGGCAGGTAGGGCAGGTGGTCGTACCAGACCGGGTCGTGCAGGTGCAGCGACTTGTAGCGCTTGCGCCACTGGTCGCCCGGCCGGTCGTGCTTGTCGACGATCAGGGCCGGCACGCCGAGCCGCTTCAGCCGGGCGCCGAGCGCGATGCCGCCCTGGCCGCCGCCGATCACCAGCGCGTAGGGCTGGACGCTGCGGCCGAGCTCGGCCTCCTCGGCGGCGCGGCGCTCCGCCCAGGTGCGGCGCCCCTCCTCGACGCCGTGGTGCACGCCCTTGATGCGCCGCGGGCCCGCCTTCTCCTCGAAGCCCTTCAGCTCGCGCGACGCCGTGAGCAGCGTCCAGGCGCCGTCGCCCTTCAGCCTGAGGTGGCCGCGCCCCCGCGCGTGCTCGGTTTCGAAGGCGATCCACGCCTCGGTGACGCCGTCCGCCTCCGCGGCGGGCTCCTCCAGCGTCCAATGCCGGGGGCGGATCGCGTCGAGCTGCGCGTCCAGCATGGCGCGGACCGCGTCGCGACCTTCCAGCGTCGTGATGTTCCATGTGAAGGCGACGAGGTCCCGCCAGAAGCAGGTCGGGGCGAAGCAGGCCGCAGCGGCGCCCGCGTCCCGCGCCGCCAGCGCGCCTTCGAAGCGATCGAGCCAGGCGAGCACGCGCTCGTCCGTGGGCGAGATTTGGGCCGGTGACAGTTGGTCAGGCGACCGTGCCAGTGCCGTCATGACGGATCCTCCGCCCGGCGCTCTCCGTCGCCGGGATGGCGTGGAGCGTCCTCCCAATCGCGGGCCCTGTCCAGCCCCGACCGGCGGCCTGGACGAGGCGCGGCGATGCGCTATTTTTCGTCCATGCGCGTCCCGGTCGCCCTCGCTCTCCTCGGCCTCGCCGGCGCCCTCGACGAGGCCTCCGCGGCCACCCATCGCTACACGCGCGCGGAGCGCTACGCCGGCTGCATGTTCGGCGAGACCATCCCGCTGATGCGGCGCGGCACCGAGCGCGAGCGCGCCCTGGCGATCGCGTCCGACCGCTGCATCGCCTTCTCCGAGGGCCTGTCGGCGGGCGACATCCGCGAGGTCGACGTCGAACTCCACCGCGCCATCGAGCGCTCGGAGAAGAGCGGGCTCTAGGGGCCTCCCGGTCCGCCCCGCGTCACGCCGGCGTCAAGCCGGTCACCTTGGCGGCCCACAGCACCTCGGCGTCGAGCACCGGCTCGCCGAACTGGCCGTGGAGGTCGAAGCGGCCCTCGGCCCGCCCGCGCAGCACCTTCTTGACCAGCACGCGGCCGTCCGCCAGCCCGGCGATGCAGAGCCGCCCGATCAGGTCGTCCGTCACGGCCTCGCGGCGGTCGTCGTAGAAGACGCGCCAGCCCGCGAAGATCGGCCCGAGGCTGTCGCCGCGGATCTCCGCCGCCACGGTCAGCGGCGTGGCGTCCTCGGGCGCCGGCACCTCGTCGAGCGGACCCTGTCCCTCCGCATAGAAGTGCATCGCGGTGCCGGCGCCGACGTAGCCCACCACCGGGACGGTGCCGGCGCGTTCCGTCACCACCTCGCCGGGGTCGACCCCGTAGGCGTCGCTGGCGAGCTTGATCCACTTGTCGGACAGGCGGCGACTGCCGCCCTCCAGCTTCGCGTACTGGTTGCGGGTGGTGCCGAGCGCGGCCGCCGCCTCGCCCTGCGTCCAGCCGCGGCCGTCCCTCAGCATCCGCAGATTGTTGGCCACGGCAGATCTCCACTTATCCACCCATGATGGGCACACGCCTTGACACCTGTGCCCGTTACGGGCACATTACGCTTACGGCCGGCGAGTCGTCCAGCCTCGCAGCCGGAAATCCCCCCTCACGACATCGGATGTTCGACGTGGTGTCACCGCCGGTCCTGGCCGGGGAACGCGCCTTCGCGCCCTTCCCCCATTTCCCGCCCGCCGCCGCCGCCGTGGCGGCGCTCGGGCCGCGCGGATGCCGCTGGCCGCTGGGCGAGCCGGCCGACGCGGGCTTCGCCTTCTGCGGCGCGGCGCGGCGGCTCCGCGGAAGCTACTGCGCCGTCCACGCCCGCCTCGCCCGCGCGGGCGCGTCCCGCCGCGGAGGCCGGGCGTGACGGCGCCGCGCGTCGAGAGGGCGCCGCGCCGCCGGGGCAGCTTCGGCCTCGACGAGCGGCGGTTCCCCGACCCCGCGCGGGTGGAGGCGGAACTGCGCAGCTTCCTGGCCGGCCGGCTCCCGGAGGTGTGGCCCGTCCCCACCCCGCCCGGCGTATCGGACCCGGCGCGGGCCGACGCCGCCGGCGGCCGCACGCTGGCGCTGCTGCTGCCCCGCGGCCAAGTGGCCGTGCTGCGGATCGACCGCGACCCCGACCGGCCGGACCCCGAGTCGATCGCGCTGGCCGACCGCTGCCGGGCCATGCGCATCCCCCACGCCACCGTGTCGAGCCTGGCGGAAGGGCGGTCGGCCCTGCGGCGCCTCGGCGTCGAACCCCGGCCCGAGGCGCCGCCCGCCGGGCCGACGCCCGACGCCGCCTTCCGGAGGAGCTGATGATGCCGAGACGCAGACGGGATGCGGTGACGCTCGCGGGGGGGCAGGTGCCGCGGGGCCACGAGGACGCGACGCCGCAGCGCCTCGCCCGGGCGCGCGAGGGCGGGGAGGCGCGGGTCGACGCTTCCGGCGTGCGGCGCATCGGCGACCCCTTCGACGCCCTGCGCAGCCGCAACCTGCTCGACCGGCTCGACATCGCCGCCAACGAGACGCTGTGGCACGCCGAGGACCGGCTGCGCCGGCACTGGCACGGGGGGCGCCTCGACGGCCTGTCGGCGGTGGACCTTGCCCGCCCCAGCGTCGACGGCGGCGGGGGCGGGCCCGCCCCCGCGGGCGAGGCCGTGCAGCGCCATCGCGACGAACTCCGCCGCGCCGCGGAAGCGGTCGGCCCGCGGTTGATGCCCTACGTCGAGGGCGTGGTGGTGGCCGGGCGGCCGGTCGCGAGCCTGCGCGGCCTCGTCGGCGACACCGGCCACGCCCGCACCGCCGACGCGCTGGCGCTGGAGCGCCTGCGCGAAGGGCTGCACCGGCTGTGCGACCTGTGGCGCATGCGCCCCGACGCCCGGCCGCTGCCCATCGCGGCCTGGCGCTCGGCCGGGGACGAGCCGGTTCCCGGCGCGGACGCGAGGGGATAGAACCGCAGCGGTCGAGCAGAGGGGCGGGTTTGTCGGAGAAGATCCTGTTCGTGGCGCCGCGCATGATCGGCGACGCCGTGATGGCCTCGGGCGCGCTCGACCGCCTCGTCGCGGCCCGCCCCGGCGCCCGCGTCACCGTGGCGGCCTCCCCCGAGGCCGCCGCCCTGTTCACCCACATGCCGGGCCTCCACCGCCTGATCGCGGTGCGCAAGCGGCAGGACCACGCCCACTGGCTCAAGCTCTGGGCCGAGGTGGTGCGGACGCGCTGGGACCTCGCGGTCGACCTCAAGGGCTCGGGCCTGCCCTACGCCGTGCTGGCGCGGCAGCGCTTCATGCGCCGGCCGATGCCGGGGCTGCGCCTGTTCGAGCAGCACGCGGCCCTGCTCGGGCTCGACCCCGCGCCGCTGCCGGTGGTCTGGACGGGCGCCGCCGAGCGGGCGCGGGCCGCGGCGCTGCTCGGGGACGGCGCGCCGGTCGTGGCGCTCTGCCCCACGGCGAGCTGGACGCCGAAGATGTGGCCCGCCGAGCGCTTCGCGGCGCTGTTCCGGCGCCTGGCGTCCGGCGCGCTGCCCGGCGCGCGCGCGGCGGTGTTCGGCGGGCCGGGCGCGCGCGAGCGCGAGGGCGCGGCGCCGCTGCTCCGGGCGCTGCCGGACGCCGTCGACCTCGTCGGCGCGCTGTCGCTTCCGGAGGTGTCGGCCTGCCTCGCGCGCTGCGCGCTGGCGGTCAGCAACGATTCCGGGCTCATGCATATTGCGGCGGCGGCCGGCATCCCGACGCTGGGGCTCCGGGCGCACTTCCCCGATCAGGCGGCCCGCGTCGAGCCCGCCGGGCGCGCGGCCGGCTGGGTGCTGCGCGCGGGCGACGACATGGCGGCCATCGCGGTCGAAGACGCGGAGGAGGGGTCCCGGCGGGTGCTGGAGCTGGCGGCTTCGGGCCTTCAGTAGGCGCCGTAGCTGTCGTCGTAGCCGTCGTCCGGCGGCGGCGCGGCGCTTCGGAGGCGGGCCGGGCGGTGGCGGCGCGATGCGTCGACCCAGTTGCCGTCGTCGGCGTAGTAGCCGCCGGCTCCGTCGTCCACCCGGTCATAGCGGGCGCGACCGTAGCGCGGCGCCGCCATCGCGGTCTCGGCCGGCTCCGCCACGGACCCGTCGTCGCCCTCGACCACCACGCGCGTGTGGCCCATCCCCTCGGCCTTGACCAGCGCGAACAGCTCCGCCGAATGGGCGCGCGACAGCCGCACGCAGCCGTGCGAGGCGGGACGGCCGAGCGCCGCCACGTGGCCCGTGCCGTGGATCGCGTGGCCCATCTCGGTGAAGAAGATCGAGTTGGGCATGGGCGCGTCGTCCCATTCCTTCGAGAAGTGGTCGCGGTCCATCCGGAACGGCGTGTAGGAGCCGCTCGGCGTGTCATGGCCGGGGACGCCGGTGGACACCGGCCAGGAATAGCGGTCCTGCCCGTCGACCGCGACGTTCATGCGCTGCGTCGCCTTGTCGATCGTGACCAGGACGTCGGCCGAGGCGGTGCCCGGCAGGACGGCCGCCGACGCGAGGGCGAACAGGATCAGGGTCGAAAGGCGGCGCATCGTCGTCTCGGGTTCGCGCGGAAGTCGAGGGGGAGACGCGTGGACGCGAAGGTGAGTTCCTCGCCGGCCGCGGGGCCGGCCGGAACAGCCCGCCGCGGCCCGACGTTGCCCGGAGCATCGAGAGGGGAGGAACCGACATGGCATCGTCCGACGAACCGAAGGTCCCGGTGGAGAAGCCCGACCCGGAGGCGGCTGAGCGCCCGTCCGAAGGCTCCGAGGAGCGGCCCGGATTCAGCCTCGGCGGCGCCGAGGGCGACCGCGACGGCGGCGACCTGCCCGAAGGCGGCCCGGTCAGGGATCCCGCGCTCGGTGCCAGCCGCGCCACCGGCGGCTCCGAACTCACCAACGCGAAGGGCGTGAAGGGCTGAGGCGGTCGAAGCCCCGCGTTCCGGTCGCCGGAACCGGCCGGTGCCGCGGCGCCGGCCGGCCGGCCCAAGCGTCTTGACCCCGTAGAGCACGGGGCGCACTCACGACGGGTGACCGGCGCGGCGTCGCCGGGCCGCGAGGGCGCCATGGATTTCCGATCGATCTACACGCACGGCTTCCTGCGCGTCGCGGCCTGCACGGCCCTGACCGCCATCGCGGAGCCGGCCAGCAACGCCGCCTCGATCCTCGCCATCGCCCGCGACTGCGACCGGGACGGCGTCGGCCTCGCGGTCTTCCCCGAACTCTCCGTGTCGGGCTACGCGCTGGAGGACCTGTTCCTGCAGGACGCGCTGCACGAGGCCGTCGGGGCGGCGCTCGACGCGATCGTGGCGGGCTCGCGCGACCTCCTGCCCGTGCTGGTGGTCGGTGCGCCGCTGCGCCACCGCCACCGGCTCTACAACTCGGCCGTGGTGATCCACCGCGGCGCGGTGCTGGGCGTGGTGCCGAAGAGCTTCCTGCCGAACTACCGCGAGTTCTACGAGAAGCGCCACTTCGCCGCCGGCGCCGGCCTCCGCGGCGAAACGATCCGCGCAGGCGGCGCGGAGGCGCCCTTCGGCACCGACCTCCTGTTCGCGGCCGGGGACGTGCCGGGCTTCGTGCTCGGCGTCGAGGTGTGCGAGGACCTGTGGGTGCCGGCGCCGCCCTCGGGCGCGCTGGCGCTCGGCGGCGCCACCGTGATCGCCAACCTCAGCGGCAGCCCCATCACGGTCGGCCGCGCGCGGAGCCGCAACCTCCTGTGCCAAGCCACCTCGGCGCGCTGCCTCTGCGCCTACGTCTACGCGGCGGCCGGGGCGGGCGAGTCCACGACCGACCTCAGCTGGGACGGCCAGACCGTGGTCTACGAGAGCGGCGTGCTGCTCGCGGAAGGCGAGCGCTTCGCCGCCGCCGGGCAGGCGACAATGGCCGACGTCGACCTCGACCTGCTGCGCCAGGAGCGGATCTCGACCGGCTCCTTCGACGACAACGCGCGGGCCGGCGCGGGCACATTCCGCACCGTGCCGTTCCGCCTCGGGGCCCCGGATGCGGACGTCGGATTCCGGCGCCGGGTGGAGCGCTTCCCCTTCGTGCCGTCCGACCGGGCGCTGCTGGAGCAGGACTGCTACGAGGCCTACAACATCCAGGTCGCCGGGCTGAAGCAGCGGCTTAAGGCCATCGGCGTGGAGCACATCACGGTCGGCGTGTCGGGCGGGCTCGACTCGACCCACGCGCTGATCGTCGCCGCCAAGGCCTTCGACCTGCTCGGCCTGCCGCGCACCAACATCCTGGCCTACACGATGCCGGGCTTCGCCACGGGCGACGACACGAGGAGCAACGCGCATCGCCTGATGGCGGCGCTCGGCGTCACCGCGCACGAGCTCGACATCCGCCCGGCGGCGGAGCAGATGCTGCGCGACCTCGGCCACCCCTACGCCGAGGGGCGGGCGCAATACGACGTCACCTTCGAGAACGTGCAGGCGGGGTTGCGCACCGACTACCTGTTCCGCCTCGCCAACCACCAGAACGCCATCGTGCTCGGCACCGGCGACCTGTCCGAGCTCGCGCTCGGCTGGTGCACCTACGGGGTCGGCGACCAGATGAGCCACTACAACGTCAACGCCGGCGTGCCGAAGACGCTGATCCAGCACCTGATCCGCTGGGTCGTGTCGAGCCGCCAGCTCAGCGGCGACGCGGACGCGACGCTGCTGTCGATCCTCGACACGGAGATCTCGCCCGAGCTGGTGCCGGTCGAGGCGGGGTCGAAGCCGCAGAGCACGGAGGAGCGCGTCGGCCCCTACGAGCTGCAGGACTTCAACCTGTTCTACACGCTGCGCTACGGCTTCAAGCCGTCCAAGATCGCCTTCCTGAGCCTGATGGCCTGGGGGGACGTCGCGGACGGCCATTGGCCGGAGGGCTTTCCGGCGGACCGGCGGCGGGCGCACGACCTCGCCCACATCCGCAAGTGGCTGCGGGTGTTCGTGCAGCGCTTCTTCGGCTTCAGCCAGTTCAAGCGCTCGGCGCTGCCGAACGGGCCGAAGGTGTCGGCGGGCGGCGCCCTGTCGCCGCGCGGCGACTGGCGGGCGCCCTCCGACGGCAACGCGCGGATGTGGCTGGAGGAGCTGGAGCGGAACGTACCTGAGGGGTGAGAGGCTTCGATCCGAGATCTTGGCGACAGCGCTGCAATCGGTATGATGTCTCGATGCAGGCCGTCGTTCCTCCCGTCTTCGAGGCTTTCGCGCGCGAGCAGGTCGCCGCTGGTGCCTTCGCGTCCGAGCAGGAGGTCGTCACCCGAGCCCTGGAAGCCTATCTCGAGCGTGTGGCCTCCCTGCGGTCTGCCGTCACGGAGGGGTTCGCCTCGCTCGACCGGGGCGAAGGCGTGGACGGCCCTGCGTTCATGCGCGCCCTCATCGCGAAGACGGCGGAACGGCATGAGGCAGACCTAGCTACTGTTGCTGTTTTCTAATCCTTAATGTTTTTTATTGCTTTTATCAACTTTTCCCATGGTATTGTTTTGGCTTTGAATTTGATCAGGTGTGACTTATCTGGAATATCGTGATCTGTGAATATTTGATTGTGCTTTGGGTGCATTCTGAGAAGTCTAGAGCTATTTCCGATCAGGTTGGGTCGTAGGCATCGTAGCCAGCCGCGGCGAGGTAGTTGCGGCACTCGTCAGGAGTGAAGCGGGTGAAGGCTTCCCGGATGGCGACGCGCAGATCCGTGACGGTGCGGGCCGCCGCCGTGCGAAGCAAGGCCTTCAGCTTGGCGAAGGCGTTCTCGATAGGATTGAAGTCAGGGCTGTATGCCGGAAGGTAGAGCAAGCGAGCCCCCGCTGTTTCGATGGCCTCCCGCACGCCTTTCACCTTGTGAGCACTCAGGTTGTCCATCACGACCGTGTCGCCGGGCTCGAGGGCCGGGATGAGGACGTCGGTGACGTTGGCCAGAAACCGAGCCCCGTTTGTGGCGCCGTCCATCAGTTCGATCGCAAAGGGACCGCTTCCCCGCAGGGCCGCCGTGACCGTGGTGGTCTTGTAGTGCCCGTGCGGCACCGCGATGCGGCAGCGCTCGCCACGCCTGGCCCGGCCATGGCGGCGGGTCATGTTGGTGGCCGCCGCTGTCTCATCGAGAAAGACGACCCGCTCGGGGTCCACGTCGAGTTGACCCTCGAACCAGTCCTCGCGCGCCTTCATCACGTCGGGACGGCTTTGCTCGGCGGCGTGCAGATCCCTTTTTTACGGCTGATCTTGTGGCGCGCGAAGAAGCGGTGCAGCCCGCTCGTGCTGGTGCTGACACCCTTCTCGCGCAAGCTTTCACGCAGCTCGCGCAGGTACGCCTGCGGCTCCGCCTCGCACGCCTGCAGGATCATCTCCGCGTGGGCCTCGATGTTGCGGGAGCGCTGGTCTCCGCCCATCGGCTTGGCCGCGACCACGCCCTCGGCCCGGAAGCGGGCTTGCCAGCGGATCGCCGTCGCGATCCCGACACCGAAACGCTCGGCCGCCTGGCGGCAGGAGGAGCCCGCCTCGACAGCGGCCAGAACACGCTCGCGTAGGTCCACAGACAGGGCTCTCGGCATCAGGGGCATCCCGCAAAGGTTGCCCTCACCGAATCACAACCCGGCCGAACCCGCTACACCGCACGACTCAAACCGGACGGAAACAGCTCTAGTGACGAATTATCATTTTTGGGTCCATTACAGATGATAGTCTCACTCACAGAGTATATGTCGCGTGGGCGATCATGGCTGCGGCTTGTTTGATTCAGGAGAAAGAATACTCCGTCATTGACGTCTTGCCGGAGACGGAATGTTTGATGCTTGGCGCCAAGGCGCGGCCTTACACTCCCATCTCCGCCACTTCGCCCACGATCAGCGGCGCGCCCGTCGCGGCCCGCACCTCGTCCACCGTCACGCCCGGCGCCGTCTCGCGCAGAGCCAGCCCGTCCGGCGTCGGCTCGATCACGGCCATGTCGGTGACGATCAGCGTCACGGGCCGGGCCGCGGTCGGCGGCAGGGTCAGCTCGGCCACGATCTTGGGCTCGCCCTTCTGGGTGTGGTTCATCGCCACGATGACCCGGCGGGCGCCCGCCACGAGGTCCATGGCGCCGCCCATGCCGGGCACGAGCTTGCCGGGCACCATCCAGTTGGCGAGCCGGCCGCGCCGGTCGATCTGGAGGCCGCCCAGCACCGTCATGTCGAGGTGGCCGCCGCGGATCAGCGCGAAGGACATCGCGGAATCGAAGGAGACGGCGCCCGGCAGCGCGGAGACGAAGGCGCCGCCCGCGTCGGTGAGGTGCACGTCCTCCATGCCCTCGGGCGGGCGCGCCCCGAAGCCGATGATGCCGTTCTCGGACTGGAAATAAACGCGCAGGCCGTCCGGCACGAAGCGCGCCACCTCGGTCGGCAGGCCGATGCCGAGGTTCACCAGCGTGTTGTCGCGCAGCTCGCGCGCCACGCGGCGGGCGATGAGCTCCCTCGCATCCATGGCTGTCATCCCTCAGACGAGCTGCGGCCGTTCGAGCAGGTGGTCGATCACCACGCCGGGCGTGTGGATCATGTCCGGCGTCAGCACGCCGAGCGGGACGATCTCGTTCGCTTCCGCGATCACCGTGTCGGCCGCCATGGCCATCAGCGGGTTGAAGTTCCGCGCCGTGAGCGAGTAGACGAGGTTGCCGGCGTAGTCGGCGCTGCGCGCCGCCACCAGCGCGAACTCCGCCCGCAGCGCCGGCTCGATCAGGTATGGGAGCCCGTCGACCTCGACGACCTGCCGCCCCTCGGCCGCGGGCGTGCCGAGGCCGGTGGCGGTCAGCACGCCGCCCAGCCCCGAGCCGCCGGCCCGGATGCGCTCGGCGAGCGTGCCCTGCGGCACGAGGTCGACCGCGATCGTCCCCGCGATCATGCCCTTCTGCGTTTCGGGGTTGGTGCCGATGTGGGACGCGACCACGCGCGCGACGCAGCCGGCGCCGATCAAGCGGCCGATGCCGACGCCGGGGCGCGCCGTGTCGTTGGCGATGATCGTGAGCCCGCGCGCGCCGCGCTCCACCAGCGCCGCGATCGTGCGGTGGGGCGTGCCGACCCCCATGAAGCCGCCGATCATCACGGTGGCGCCGTCCGGCACCAGGGCGGCCGCGGCGGCGGGCGAGAGCGCGGTCCTCATCGGCGCGGCGTCGCCCCCGAACCGGGCCTTCGACGGCGCACGGCCACACGGCCGACGGAGGGGTCTCGAAACGTCCGCGCTGGCATCTTGACAGCTCCGCCCCTCATGCTCCCTGACATGAGGGAGATAGTGCGACGGAGGGTGGACGGGAAGCGAGGCGCTGCCCGATGTTCGAGCAGGAGTGGCGGAAGAGAGTGGGGGTCGAACCCACCAAGAACCGGCTCGCAGCCCTTCCCGGATTTGAAGTCCGGACGCCCCACCGGGGAACGTTTCTCCTCCGGGATCGATCTTAGCGCGCCGGGGTGGGACGTCCAGCCCTCATCGGCATGGAAAGGCGGTCGCAAGCCGTCTCGACCTCCGCCCGCCGCTCATCCCCGCGCACGAAGATGAGCGGGGGAGGGAGCCTCGGCTCGAAGCCTCACTCCGCCGCGTCGCGCTTTCCCGCGCCGTAGCGGTTGACGATGTAGTCGTCGACGAGCTGCTTGAACTCGGCCGCGATGTTGGCGCCGCGCAGCGTCATGGCCTTCTGCCCGTCGATGAACACGGGGGCGGCCGGGGTTTCGCCGGTGCCGGGCAGCGAGATGCCGATGTCGGCGTGCTTGGACTCGCCCGGACCGTTGACGATGCAGCCCATCACGGCGACGTTGAGGTTCTCGACGCCGGGGAACTTGGTCTTCCACTCCGGCATCGAGTGGACGATGTAGCCCTGGATGTCGCGGGCCAGCTCCTGGAAGGTGGTCGACGTCGTGCGGCCGCAGCCCGGGCAGGCGGCCACGAGCGGCACGAAGGTGCGGAACCCCATGGTCTGCAGGATCTCCTGCGCGACCTTGACCTCCAGCGTGCGGTCGCCGCCCGGCTCCGGGGTCAGCGACACGCGGATCGTGTCGCCGATGCCGTCCTGGAGCAGGATGCCGAGCGCCGCCGAGGAGGCGACGATGCCCTTCGAGCCCATGCCGGCCTCGGTCAGGCCGAGGTGAATGGCGTAGTCGGAACGCGACGCCAACGTCTGGTAGACGGCGATGAGGTCCTGCACGGCCGACACCTTGGCGGACAGGATGATGCGGTCCTTGGCGAGGCCGATCTCCTCGGCGCGCTCGGCCGAGTAGAGCGCGGAGCGCACCATGGCCTCGCGCGTCACGGCTCGCGCCTCGACCGGGTTCGGCGAGCGGGCGTTCTGGTCCATCAGGCTGGTCAGCAGCTCGCCGTCGAGCGAGCCCCAGTTGGCGCCGATGCGGACCGCCTTGCCGTAGCGGATGGCGGTCTCGACGATGGCCGAGAACTGCCTGTCCTTCTTGTCCTTGAAGCCGACGTTGCCGGGGTTGATGCGGTACTTTGCCAGCGCCTCGGCGCAGGCGGGGTGGTCCGCCAGCAGCTTGTGGCCGATGTAGTGGAAGTCGCCGACGAGGGGCACGTCGCAGCCGATGCGGTCGAGCCGCTCGCGGATCTTCGGCACCGCCGCGGCGGCCTCGTCCCGGTCCACCGTGATGCGGACGATCTCGGAGCCGGCGCGGGCCAGGGCCGCGACCTGCCGCACGGTGCCGTCGATGTCGGCCGTGTCGGTGTTGGTCATGGACTGGACCACCACCGGCGCGCCGCCGCCCACCGTCACGTGGCCGACCTTCACCGCCACCGTCCGCCGCCGCGGCGCCGGGCCGGCGCGGCCGTCGGGGATGGTCGAGGAAGCCTCGGACATGGGAGGCAGGTCTCCGCTGATCGTCATGCCGCACTCAATGGTGGGGAAAGGCGACGAGGTCAAGACGACGGAGTGCAGTCCCCGAACGGGCGCGGCGGCCGGGCCTGAAAGGGTGGTCGAAGCTTGAAATATGCCGCTTCTGCCGAAGAACGGGGCGCCCGACCGCCGCGATCCCGAGGCTAGACCCGGACCGCGGCGGCCCGCCTCACCCATTTGGGTGAGATCCCGAAAATATCTCCGCGCGTCGCGGGTTTCCATCCCGGATGGTGATATGACGGCCCGGCCGATGAACGACGATCCGGAAGCGCGCGCCATGCACCCGACCGATCCGAAGCCGCTCGACGACTGTTTCCAGGAGGGGATGGACGCGCGCCTCGACGGCCGTTCGGTCCACGACAACCCCTACGCGGCGGGCTCGGCCAGGCGCCGCGAATGGAACGCCGGCTTCTGCGCCACCGTGGAGGCCGAGGACGAGGACGACCTCAAGCTCGACCCCAACGACGGCCCGAAGCGCCGCACGGCGGATTGAGCGCCGGGCCGTCCATGGCCGCGCACACGTCAGGGGGCCGCGCCCGCCGCCGCACGACGCTTCACGGGTTCAGTGCATCGCGTTGACGGTGTCGAACATCGTCGCCAGGCGGCCTTCCTCGGCGGCGAAGCGCAGCGGGCGGCAGCGCTCCACGATGACCTCCTCGGCGTCCGGGCGCTCGGTCAGGATCGTCATCACTTCGGAGATGAAAGCGTCGAGCGGCATGGCGCGCGGGTCCGCGGCCTGTTGGGCGCCCATGAGTTCGGTCTGCACGTAGGGTGGGGCGATCTCGATCACCTCCGTGGTGGTGCCCTTCAACTGGCGGCGCAGCGCCATCGACCAGGAATGGATCGCCGCCTTGGTGGCGCTGTAGGCCGGCGTCGCGGCCAGGGGCACGAAGGCGAGGCCCGACGACATCGTCAGGATGGCCGAGCGCGGGCGCGAGCGCAGATGGGGCAGCAGCGCCGCCGTGAGCCGGATGGGCCCGAGCAGGTTTGTGGCCACCGTGGCCTCGGCGACGCCCGCGCCCCAGTCGTCAGCCGTCGCGTCCTCCGGCTTCATGATGCCGGCGTTATGGATCACCGCGTCGAGCTCGGGGTGGCGCCGCACGAGTTCGGCCGCGAAGCGCGCGACGTCGGCCGGGTCGGCGACGTCGAGTTCCAGCGCCGCCATGCCGGGGTTGGCGGCCGTGACCTCCTCCAGCGCGGCGAGCCGCCGGCCCGACACGATCACCTGGTTGCCGAGCCGATGGAAGCTTTCGGCCAGGGCGCGGCCGATGCCGGAGCCGCCGCCGGTGATCAGGATGGTGTTGCCCGTCATGCGCATGCTGCGCTCCTGTCGCTGTCGAGGCCCGCAGGATAGGGTCGTCACTCTCCGGTGGTAAGAAGGCACTTCGGAGATCCATACGCACCGAATGGAGAGTGACCCATGCCCCGGACCGAGCCCGATTCCGCGACCGCTGTGCGCCCCTGCGACCCGATCCCGGACGACGTCGACCCCGCCGTGGAAGCGCTGGTGCACGACATCATCGGCAAGGTGGCCGACCGGTGGACCATGCTGATCCTGGATGTGCTGGAGGAGCAGGGAACGCTGCGCTTCACGGAACTCGGACGGCACGTCGGCGGCATCAGCCAGAAGATGCTCACCAAGACGGTGCGGCAGATGGAATGCGACGGCCTCGTGCGCCGCACCGTGCATCCGGTGATCCCGCCCCGCGTCGACTACGCGCTGACCGACCTCGGGCGCAGCCTCGGAGCGGCCTTCTGCGGCGTGTGGATCTGGGCGGAACAGAACCGGGACGCGGTCGAGCGGGCGCGGGCGGCTTTCATCGCCCGCTGACACGGGCGGGCCGTCGACGCGGGGCTGAAACGCCGCCGACACGGGCGCGTCACACCGGCGCGCCAGGGATGCGGGCTCCGGGCCGCCGCGGCCCACGAGGAGAAGTCCTATGGCGACCCGACGCATCGCGATCGTGCTGGCCGTCGCGTCGCTCGGCCTGATCCCGCGTCCCGCCTTCGCTCAGGCCGCGGACGCGCCGACGCCGCGGGCCGCCCCCGCGCCGACGGCCAGGACCGCGGCGAAGCCCCGGAAGGCGCATGCCAAGAAGGCCGCCAAGCCTTCGGCCGAGAGCGCCGCGGCATCGGCGGCCGGCTCCGCGCCGATCGGGGGCGGCGAGACCGAGGCCTCGTCGCTCGAGCGGCGGCGCAGGGCCTTCTTCACGGCGAAGCCCGACGAGGCGGCGCCCGACGCCGATGCGACCTCCGCCGGGGTCACCCTCGGCGGCAGCGGCGGGCTGACGCCGGGGATGGGCTTCAAGTTCTGACCGGGATCCGCGCCCTCAGGGCGCGTAGTCCAGCGTCATGTCGGTGACGCCGGCGGCGACGTTCACGCCGGTCTCGGTCTGCACCGACAGGGGCTGCAGGGTGAGGCCGCCGTTCAGCCCGCCGAACAGCGCGTTGGTGCCGATGCCCGCGCCGACGCTGGCCGAGGCCGAGGCGCCCTTGAACGAGCCCGCGAGCGCGCCCGGGCCCACGGCGCCGCCGACCGACGCCACGTCCCAGGTGAGCTGGCCGGGGCCCTGCGTGCCGAGGTGCAGCCCGAAGCTGTTGATGGTGCCGACGTAATGCTGCCGGGGTCCGCCGTTGGCCGGCGAATATTCGCAGTTCAGCCCCTTGCTGGAGGTGATCACGAAGCCGGTGCCGCCCGACACGTTGCAGAACAGCTGGCCCACCGGGCCGGCGAGCGCGGCGGAGGGCGCCAGGGCCGCGCCGGCGAGCAGGGCCGCGGCGGCGAGGGTCGGGAAGCGAAGGGTCATGGTCGGAAGGCTCCGGTGGATGGCGCGCCGGCCCCGCCCGGGCCGCGCTGCGCGCCCGCGGTCAACCGGCGCGGCGCGGTCCGGATCCATCGGCGCAAGCGCTTTCGTGTCTCCGTGGCGCGGTCGCCACGGCCGGGCCGCCGACGCGGCGTCGCGGCCCGCGGGGCCGAACCTTATCGCCGGTCGGCCGTTGAGGGTTCCACACTCGGATATCGCGATGACCGACGATCTCAGATCCCTCCCGGGCGTGGCCGGCGCCGAAGCGCAGGCGCTCCTCACCAAGGCGCTGCGCTGCCGCCGCCTCGCGGCCCAGTCGCTGGACCAGCGCGCCGCCGAGGCGCTGAAGGCCCTCGCGGAGGAATGCGAGACCCGGGCCGCCGAGCTCGCCGGGCCGTCGCGGGTCCGCGCCGCCTGACGGTGGGCATCGACCGCCGATCGGCGGCGCTGCTGGCCCTGCTGGCCCCGTTCGGCGCGGCCGCGGCAGCCCGCGCGCAGGCGCCCGCCGCCGAGGCGGCTCCCACGGCGAGCGGGACGCGCGACGTCGCGATGCTGGTCTACCCCGGCCTGACGGCGCTCGACCTCGTCGGGCCGCAATACATGTTCGCGGCGCTCGACGGATGCCGGGTCCACCTCGTCGGCAGGACGCTGGCGCCGGTGACGAGCGACACGGGTCTGGTGCTCACGCCGACGCTCGACTTCGCGTCCTGCCCGTCCGACCTCGCGATCCTGTTCGCGCCCGGCGGCACGGACGGCACGCTCGCGGCCATGCGGGACGCCGACACCCTCGCCTTCCTGGCCGACCGCGGGGCCCGCGCGGGGCTCGTCGCCTCCGTGTGCACGGGCTCCCTGCTGCTGGCCGCCGCGGGGCTGCTGCGCGGCTACCGGGCGACTTCGCACTGGGCGGCCCGCGGCGCTCTGGCCGGCTTCGGCGCCGTGCCGACCGAGGCCCGCGTGGTGCGCGACCGCAACAGGATCACGGGCGCCGGCGTCACCGCGGGGCTCGACCTCGGGCTGGAGATCCTGGCCGACCTCCGCGGCGCCGACTATGCCGAACTGGTCCAGCTCGGCTGCGAATACGACCCTCACCCGCCCTTCGCGGCGGGCTCGCCCCGCACGGCGCCGCCCGCCGTCACGGCCGAGATGACGCGGCTCCTGTCCGGCTTCGTCGCCGGGGCTGAGCGGATCGCGGCCGAGCGCCCGGCCGGCGGCTCCCCGACGTGACCCGCCCGGCTTGACCGCGGGCGCGCGATGGTGCGAGACGCGGCGGCCCTCCCCATCGCCGCGCGAGCCCGCATGACCGCTAGAGCCCTCGACCTCCTCTGCCTGGGGAACGCCATCGTCGACGTCCTCGCCACCGTCGACGACGCCTTCCTGACGGAGCGCGGGATCGCCAAGGGCGGCATGAACCTCATCGACGAGGCGCGCGCCGAGGCGCTCTACGGCGCCATGGGCCGGACCGCCATCGTGTCGGGCGGCTCGGCGGCCAACACGGCGGTGGGCGCGGCGCGGCTCGGCGCGGCGGCGGCCTTCGTCGGCAAGGTGCGGGACGACGAGGTGGGCGGCTACTTCACCCGCGACCTGCGCGCGACCGGCGTCGGCTTCGCGACCGCCCCGGCCGCCGACGGCCCCGCCACGGCCCGCTCCTACATCCTGGTGACGCCCGACGGGCAGCGCACCATGAACACCTACCTCGGCGCCTGCCAGAACCTGACCCCCGACGACGTCGACCCGGCGCTGGTGGCCTCCGCGGGCGTCATCTACCTCGAAGGCTACCTGTGGGACCCGCCCCACGCCAAGGACGCCTTTCGCAAGGCGTCCGAGCTCGCCCACGCGGCCGGCCGTCGCGTGGCGCTGTCGCTGTCCGACAGCTTGTGCGTCGGCCGCTACCGCGACGAGTTCCTCGACCTCATCCGCTCGAAGAAGGTCGACATCGTCTTCGCGAACGAGGCCGAGCTGCTGGCCCTCTACGAGACGGCGGACTTCGACGCCGCCGTGACGGCGCTCGGCGCCGACTGCGCGCTCGCCGCCGTGACGCGCGGCGCCGAGGGCGCCGTGGCGGTCGAGGGCGGGCGCGTGCGCGCCGTGCCGGCCTCGCCGGTCGAGGCCGTCGTGGACTCGACGGGCGCGGGCGACCTCTTCGCGGCCGGCTTCCTGGCCGGGCTGGCGCGCGGGCGCGACGCGGCCGACTGCGCCCGGCTCGGCGCCATCGCGGCGGCCGAGATCATCGCCCACGTCGGCGCCCGCCCGGTCGCGGACCTGGCCGCGCTGGCGCGAGGCGAGGGTTTCGCGATCTGAGCGCATGAAGCTGAGAGGCCGCACCCGGTCCGCCCCCTCCACCGCGCTTCCCGGTCGCCGCCTGATCCTCCTCCGCTCGCGGAGCAGGGGGACCGCCCGAAGGGTGGTGGAGGAGGCGGACCGGGTGCGACATGTCCCGATCCCCTGACGGAGCCGCCCGTGTCGCCCTTCCCGAGCCTGCGCGCCGCGCTGCTGTCCAACGACGAGGCGGCGCGCGTGATCGTCTTCGAGGACATCGAGCTCGCGATCCGCATCGGCGCCTACGAGGCCGAGCGCCACGCGCCGCAGCGGGTGCGGATCTCGGCGGAGCTGCTGGTGGTGCCGGCGGCGCCGCTCGGCGCGGACGACCTCGCCGAGGTGGTGGACTACGACGCGATCCACCGCGGCATCGCCGCCCTGGCGGGGGAGCCGCACGTCGCGCTGCAGGAAACGCTGGCCGAGCGGGTCGCCGCCCTGTGCCTCGCGCCGCGCGACGTGGCGGCCGTGGAGGTCTACGTCCGCAAGGTGGACGTGTATCCGGACTGCCGCAGCGTCGGCATCCGCGTGCTCAGGACGCGCCGGGGCGCCTGAGCGCCCCGGGTGAGGCGGGCCGGGGCCCGCCTCCGCGGACCTCAGCCCTTCTTCTTGGCGTTGTGGTGGCCGACCGCGCAGCCGGCGGCGGCGCCCATCTTGCCGTGGCCGGCCATGTGGCCCGCGACGGCGCCGACCGCGGCGCCGGTGAGGCAGCCCGCCGAGGCGGCGTCGACGGTGCCGAGGAAGGCCAGGGCCGCGACGGCGAGGACGATGGAACGCATGAGGAACTCCCTTCGATGACGGGGTTGCAACGCTCGAAACCCGTGCGGTGTTCGCCCACCGGCGCGCGGTCCGTCACCGCCGTGCCTGTCCGTGCGGGCCGTCCGTCGATCGCCGCGACGGCTCCGCGCCGCCTGATCGGGCAGCCCGTCCACGCCGACGGGCTCGACCGGCTGCGCGGCGCCGGCATCGAGCCGGTGGTCTGCCCCGAGGCCTCGACCGAGGCCCGCCTGTTTCGCGGCGGCGGACGGGCTCGCGGTGCTGGCCGTGCTCGGCGCCGTCGACAAGGCGGCGGCGACCCGCGCCGGTCGGGCGCTATCCGGTTCCCGCGCAGGCCGGCCGATCGAGGCCCGGGCCCGCCCTCGAACAATATTCGACGGTCCGGATGGAGGTGCGATCCCTGTTGTTCGACGGATCGATCGGGCGTTCCGGCAATTCTGCTGCGCCAGGGCGTCGCAACTCCATGAAAGGTGAATGAGCTTCGTCGGGAAACTCTTAAAAGGAGAGCGTGCTCGGACTGGTGGCCTCCATGCCTCGATACTTCTTCCACGTTCACGACGGCGTCGAACAGATCGACGAGGAGGGGACGGTGTTTCACGACATCGTGATCGCCCGTGCCGAGGCGCTGAAGCTCGCCGGGGACATCATCAAGGACGCCGGCATCCGGTCCGACCTCGGCGAAGACTGGTGCATCACCGTGACGGACGACGTCGGCCTGATCCTGTTTCGCATGGATTTCGTCGTGGCGGAGACGGCCGCCACGGGGCGCCGTCCGCCCGTCGCGGCGAGGCCGATCCAGGGGGAGGGCGGGCCTCCGACGCGCTCGTTCCGGTGAGGCACCGGCGGTCCGCACCGGCCGGCCGGGTCCCGGCTCAGTCCGGCCACGAGAAGCGGATGTTGCCGTCCCGGAGGCCCGCTTCCACGATCGACAGCCCGCCCGAGCGCACCATCCAGTCGAGCCGGTGGTCGCGGTATTCGCGGCGCCGGCCGCCGGTGGTGTAGAGTTCGGAGGCCGCCGCCATGCGCTCCGCGGCGGCGTCGAACTCGCGGAACGTTTCCGCCACGGACGGCCGTGTCCGGAGCCGCGCGTGCCACAGGGCGAGCGGGGAGCCCGGCTCCGGGCCGAGCCCGTAGTGGACCGAGCGGTTGACCATCGGCGCCGCCGCGGCGTCGGCCCAGCCGAAGGCGTCGCCGCCGAGCCAGGGCGCGCCGCCGAGCCGCTCCGCGAGCCAGCCCTGCATCACCCGCGTCTGGCGCGCCGCGGTGGCGCGCATCTCCTCGGCGAGGGCGCCGGTCGCCCGGCGGAACCACAGGATCTCGCCGAAGCCCCAGTTGATCGCCTCGTATTGCGCGTCGCAGACCTCCTCGACCATGCGCGCCCGCGCCCGCGCGGCGGGATCGCGCGGGAGCAGCGGCGGCTCCGGCCAGCGGTCCTCGACATATTCGAGGATCACCGTGGAATCGAAGATCGCGAGCCCGCCGTCGAGCAGCGCCGGCACCTCGCCGCGCGGCGAGGCTTCCGCGAAGGCGCCGTCGCGGCGGCCGGTGCCGAAGCCCTCCGGCAGCTCGGCTCGGAACGCCACGCCCTTCTCGCGCAGCGCGATCTTGACCTTCTGGCTGTAGGAGGAGAGCGGGTGGTCGTAGAGCAGGGGCGCCATGGCGATGGTCCTTTCACGTGCCGCCGGTCAGCCGGCCGCCTCGCCGTTCAGCGGGTTCTCCGGGTCCCAGGCGTAGCGCAGCGTTTCGAAGCGCATCGAGCGCGCGTCGACGAGCAGCAGCCGCCCGACCAGCCCCTCGCCGAAGGGCACGATGCAGCGGATCGCCTCCAGGGCCATCAGCGAGCCGACGAGCCCGGTCAAAGCCCCGAGCACGCCGGCCTCGGCGCAGGTCGGCACGGAGCCGTCCGGGGGCGGAGACGGAAACAGGCAGCGGTAGGTGGGGTTCGGGCGCCCGTCCGGCCCCGCCTCGTGGGGCTTCAGCACCGTCACGGCGCCGTCGAAGGTGCCGACTGAGCCCGTCACCAGCGGCCGCCGCGCCCGGAAGCAGGCGTCCGACACGGCGTAGCGCGTCGCCCAGTTGTCGGAGCCGTCCACCACGACGTCGTAGCGGGACGCGAGCGCTTCCGCGTTGTCGTCCCCGATGCGGTGGGGGTGGAGCTCCAGCGCGACGTGGGGGTTGAGGCGGCTCAGGGCCTCGGCGGCGGCCTCGACCTTGGGCCGGCCGACGTCGCCGGTGGCGAAGACCACCTGCCGCTGCAGGTTCGACAGCGACACGTGGTCGTGGTCCACCGCGCCGAGCGTGCCGACGCCGGCCGCGGCGAGATACTGCAGCACGGGCGCGCCGAGCCCGCCCGCGCCGACCACCAGCACGCGCGCTCCCTTCAGCCGCGCCTGGCCGGGGCCGCCGATCTCGCGCAGCACGATGTGGCGGGCGTAGCGCTCGATCTCTTCGCTCGACAGGTTCATGCGCCGGCGCCCCTCGCGTATAGGTCCCGCGCCGGCTTAAGCGCGGGCCGGGCGGGACGCAAACGGGGACGACATGGGGATCGAGGGCGGGGATGCGCGGCTCCCCTTCATGGTGTCGAACCGCGGCGTCGCGCTGGCGCTGGCGCTGGCCGTCGCCGTGGTCGCCGTCTTCGCGCTCGTCCCCGGGCTCGACCTCGCGGCGGCGGGCTTCTTCTACGCGGGGGAGGGGCGCTTCGCCGCCGTGACGCCCGCCGGCGAGACGCTGCGGCGGCTGTTCTCCCTCGCGCCCTTCGCGCTGCTGCTCGGCGCGGGCCTGCTCTACACCCTGCGGCGGAGCGGCCCGCGCGTGCCGGCGCCCACCGGCCGGGCGCTGCTGGCGCTGGCGCTGAGCCTCGCGCTGGGGCCGGGCCTGCTGGTCAACGTGGCGCTGAAGGACCACTGGCACCGGCCGCGCCCCGTGCAGGTGGCGGAGTTCGGCGGCACCGAGCGCTTCCGTCCCGTGGGGCTGCCCGGCGGGGATTGCGCGCGCAACTGCTCCTTCGTGTCGGGGGAGGGGGCCTCGTCCTTCTGGAGCGTGGCCCCGGCCCTGATGGTGGCGCCGCCGTTCCGCAGGCCCGCGCTCGCGGCGGCCCTCCTCTACGCCGCCGCCACCGGGCTGCTGCGCATGGGGTTCGGCGGGCATTTCCTGTCCGACACGCTGCTGGCGGCGCTGCTCACTTGGCTCGTGGTCGCGGCCGTGTGGCGGGCCGTTCTGGGATTTCGGAGCCCGCGGGCGGGCGGGTAAACGGCTTGTTAACCATGGATGCGGAGAGTGAAGGTCAGTTAACGAGCTGTTCGGACACCCGCGAGGCCCCCATGTCGCCCCATCACCCGTTCCTCCGCACCCAGGATTCGTCGGACGGCGCCGCCCGGGGCGAGCGCAGCGTCGGACAGGACCTCGACAACATCTTTCGGCTGACGGCGGCGCAGCCCGCCCCCCAGCCGCAGCCGGCCCCCGAGCGCGTGCGCGCGCCGGGCGCCGAGCCCCGCCGCGTCACCCCGCCGGACCTCGACGCCGCGCTCGACATGCTGAACCGCGCCTCGAAGGCGATGGACCTCATGCAGTCGCGCTACCAGCAGGTCGAGGACTACGCCAAGGGCGTCGCCGACCGCGCCGAGAAGGACATCGCGGTCGCCTACGCCCAGGCGCGCGAGTGGGAGGTGCGGGCCGCGGGCAGCGAGAACAAGCTCGAAGAGCTGCGCCAGCGCGCCGAGGCGGCCGAGCGCCGCGCCGAGGCGGCCGAGCGCAACGCCAAGGAGGCGCGCGACTGGCTCGAATGCTTCTACGACAAGATCGTCACGTCCTTCGACACCCGCAACTTCCTGAAGTCGCAGGCCGCCTGAACCCGTCCCCCGAGGGGCTTCGCCCTTCGGCGGAGTGCGGGGCGCCGCCCCGCATCACCGGCCTCCGGGGCGCGGCTCCGGATCCCGCGAAAGGCTTGGGCCTCTCGAAAACGGCTCGACCCCGACCCTTCCGGCCGCCGGCGCCCCGCCGCGCGGCACGCATCGCGTGGGCGACCGCGGGGCGAATGTCGGGGCGAATCGGTCCTCCGCTTTCGCGCCGTCCCGGTAACCTTTCGTCAACCACCCCCGGTCAGACTCCGTGACCGTGGCCCCCAGGGGACGCCGGGCGGCGCGCCGCCGCCCGGATCAAGCAGGAACGGGATGGCCCGCGCGCCGCCCCCAGTGATGACGGAGAGTCCCGATGAGTGAAGCCTCGCTCCTTCGCGCCCTGGCCGACCGGCTGGACGAGCTCGAGTCCCTCAAGCTGTTTCCCGCCGACGTGACCGACCCCGGCACTGTGACGGTGGAATGGACCGCCGGCAGCGACCATCCGGGCTACGCCGTCCTCAGCCAGGCCATCTCCACCATGGTGGAGCAGCACTGGAACGCCCTGCGCTCGCAGGTCGTGAAGAAGAAGGAATCCGAGGTGTCGGCCGTCCGCAAGGAGTGGAGCGATCTCGGCGCCGCCCCGGCCGCCACCGAGGCTCCCGCGGCCGACGGCCTCGCCGCCGCCATGGGCCCGTCCCGCGTGCAGCTGGTGCAGCGCCAAGCCTGACACCCGCCCGCGACGCGGACGCCGGAACGACGAAAGCCGCCCTCACGGGCGGCTTTTTCGCGTCCGATGCGCCGTCCGGGCGGTCCGCATGCGCCCGTCGGGTTCGTCCGCGCGTCCGGGCATCACTGCCTGTAGTGCTGGATCCGGGTGGTGCGCAGGCCGGCCAGGCCGTGCTGGTCGATCGACATCTGCCAGGACAGGAACTCGTCCACGGTGAGCGTGTAGCGCGAGCAGGCCTCCTCCAGCGACAGCAGGCCGCCGCGCACCGCCGCGACCACCTCGGCCTTGCGCCGGATCACCCAGCGCTTCGTGGAGGGCGGGGGGAGGTCGGCGATCGTGAGGGGGCTGCCGTCCGGCCCGATCACGTATTTCGCCCGGGGGCGATGCATGTCTACCATTGTGTCACTCGCGAACTCGACTCTTGCGAACGATCAGACGCTAGGTGCGGCGGCTTAAGAGTTGGTCACTCCAACGCCTTGCATTCCAATAGGTTTTTGGTTTCGAAGCGGTGAAGAGCCGCTTTGGCCCGGTGTGCCAGACCTGCCGGACGGCCGGCTTGCGCGAGGCTTGCCCCTGGTGGATGCCGGATTTTCGCCCCGTTTCGGCCGGCTCCCGTTCAGGTCCGGCGGGGCTGGATAAAGGGTCCGGGAGGGGCTAGATGCCCGGATGCACCCCGAGGGTTCCGCGCCGCTGTTGCCGATGGATCACACACTTATCCCCAACTCGCTCGACATCGCGAAGCCGCCCGCCGAAACGCGGGTCGTGGTGGCCATGTCGGGCGGCGTGGATTCGTCGGTGGTGGCGGCGCTGCTGCACGAGCAGGGCTACGACGTCGTCGGCATCACGCTGCAGCTCTACGGCGGGGGCGAGGCCTCCGGCACGCGCGCCAAGAGCTGCTGCGCGGGGCGGGACATCCACGACGCCCGCGCCGTGGCGGCGCGGCTCGGCATCCCGCATTACGTGCTCGACTACGAGAGCCGCTTCCGCGAGCGGGTGATCGCGCCCTTCGCGGACAGCTACCTCGCGGGCGAGACGCCGATCCCCTGCGTGAGCTGCAACCAGCACGTCAAGTTCGCCGACCTGCTCGACACGGCGTTGGACCTCGGCGCCGACGCCATGGCGACGGGCCACTACGTGCAGTCCCGCGCGGCGGCGGGCGGCCACCGGGCGCTCCACCGGGCGCGCGAGCGCGAGCGGGACCAGAGCTACTTCCTCTACGCCACGACGCAGGCGCAGCTCGACTGTCTGCGCTTCCCGCTCGGCGGGATGACCAAGGCCGAGACGCGCGAGCTCGCGCGGCGCTTCGGCCTCGCGGTGGCCGACAAGGCCGACAGCCAGGACATCTGCTTCGTGCCGACGGGCCGCTACACCGACCTCATCGCCAGGCTCCGGCCCGAGGCGGGGCAGGGGGGCGACATCGTCGACCTCGGCGGGCGCGTGCTCGGGCGGCACGGCGGCATTATGAACTACACGGTGGGCCAGCGCCGCGGGCTCGGCCTCGCCGAATCCACCGCCGGCGGCGGCGAGCCGCTGTTCGTGCTGCGGCTCGACGCGGAGCGGGGGCGCGTCGTCGTCGGGCCGCGCGCGGCGCTCGGCACCGCCGCGGTGAGCCTGCGCGACGTCAACTGGATCGGCGACGGCGCCTTCGCCGAGGGCGCCCGCGTGGCGGTGCGGCTGCGCTCGACCCGCCCGCCCGTACCGGCCGTGCTGCGCGGCAGCCCGGACGGGGCGCGCGTCGAGCTCCTGGAGCCCGAGGGCGGCGTGTCGCCGGGGCAGGCCTGCGTGTTCTACGACGGCACGGCCGACGACGCGCGCGTGCTCGGCGGCGGCGTGGTGCGGGCCACCGTGTCGGCCGCCGATGCCGAGATCGAGAGGATTCCCGCGTGAGCGTGGCCGAGCGGACCAAGGACAAGGCGGCCATCACGGAGGCCGGGCAGGTCGTCGAGGCCTACGGGCGCTGGGCGCCGGTCTACGACCTCGCCTTCGCGGCGGTGATGCGCGCGGGGCGGCTCGCGGCCGCCGAGGCGGCGAGCCGGGCCGCGGGGCCGGGCGGGCGCGTGGTCGACGTCGGGGTGGGGACGGGGCTGGAGCTGCCCATGTTCGAGCGCCGCACGCGGATCACCGGCATCGACCTGTCGGAGCCGATGCTGCGCGGCGCGCAGCGGCGGGTGAAGCGCGAGCACCTCGCCAACGTGGACGGCCTCCTGGTGATGGACGCGACGCGGCTCGCCTTCCCGGACGGGGCCTTCGACGCCGCGGTGGTGCCCTACGTGCTGACCGTGGTGCCGGAGCCGCACCGCATGATGGACGAGGTGCGCCGCGTGGTGCGGCCGGGCGGCGAGATCGTGCTGGTCAACCACTTCGGCGCCGACCGGGGGCCGGTGGCGGCCGTCGAGGGCTGGCTGGGCAAGCGCTCGGCCTCGCTCGGCTGGCACCCGCAGTTCCCCTTCGCGGTGCTGGGCGACTGGGTGCGGGACACGCCGGGGATGCGGCTCGTCGAGCGGCGGCGCATCCGCCCCTTCGGCCTGTTCAACCTCGTGCGGCTGCGGCGCGAGGGCTGACGCGCTGATGGACCGCTCGCACCCTCCTTCATCCTGAGCCGGCCCGGAGGGCCGTGTCGAAGGACGCAGGCGCTCCCCGCGCGGGACCGGGCCGCTGCTGCGTCCTTCGACACGGGGCCTCCGGCCCCGGCTCAGGATGAGGGAGGGTGAGGACAACATCGGGGGGAGGGACGGGGCATGCTGATCCACGACGACGCGCGCGCCGCCCTCATCGCGGCCCGCCGCCCGCCCGCGGCCGCGCTCGACGCGGTGCTGGCGGCGCTGGCGGCGCGCTTCGGGGACCGCTTCTCGCGCAACCGCTCGGTGCTCGACCAGCACGGCCACACCCGCACGCAGATCCGGTTGGAGGCGCCGGACGGCGTGGTCTTCCCGAACACCACCGCCGAGGTGGCCGAGATCGTGAGGCTCTGCGCCGGGCACCGCGTGCCGGTGATCCCCTACGGCACCGGCACCTCGCTGGAGGGCCACGTCAACGCGCCCTTCGGCGGCATCTCGATCGACACCGCCCGCATGGACCGCGTGCTCGCCGTCCACGCCGAGGACCTCGACTGCGTGGTGGAGCCGGGCGTCACCCGCAAGGCGCTGAACGCCCACCTGCGCCACCACGGCCTGTTCTTCCCCGTCGACCCCGGCGCGGACGCCTCGCTCGGCGGCATGGTGGCGACGCGCGCCTCCGGCACGGGCGCGGTGCGCTACGGCACCATGAAGGACAACGTGCTGGCCCTGGAGATCGTCACCCCGCAGGGCGAGGTGATGCAGACGGCGCGGCGCGCCAAGAAGTCCTCGGCCGGCTACGACCTCACGCGGCTGATGGTGGGCTCGGAGGGCACGCTCGGCGTCATCACCGGCATCACGCTGAAGCTCAGCGGCCTGCCCGAGGCGACGGCGGCGGGCGTGTGCCCCTTCCCGAGCGTGAAGGCGGCCTGCGACGCCACGATCCTCACCATCCAGTCCGGCATCCCGGTGGCGCGGATCGAGCTGCTCGACGAGGCGCAGGTGCGCGCCTCCAACACCTATTCGCGCCTGGGCCTGCCCGAGGTGCCGACCCTGTTCGTGGAGTTCACCGGCTCGCCGGCCTCCGTGGCCGAGCAGGTGGAAAGCTTCGGCGCCATCGCCGGGGAGCTCGGCGGCGGCCCCTTCGACTGGGCGACGCAGCCCGAGGACCGCTCGCGCCTGTGGCAGGCGCGGCACGACGCCTACTGGGCCAGCCTGACGCTTCGGCCGGGCGCGCAGATCATCTCGACCGACCTGTGCGTGCCGATCTCGCGCCTCGCCGACTGCGTGACCGAGACGCAGGCCGACATCGCGGACTCCGGCCTCGTGGCGCCCATCGTCGGCCACGTGGGCGACGGCAACTTCCACCTCGGCGTCCTGTTCGACGACACCGACGCCGGCGAGACGGCCCGCGTCGAGGCCTTCCTCGACCGGCTGGTGCGCCGCGCGCTCCGCATGGAGGGGACCTGCACGGGCGAGCACGGGGTGGGCCAGGGCAAGGCCGGCTACCTCAAGGACGAGCACCCGCCCGCCGCGCTGGCGATGATGGCCGCCGTGAAGCGGGCGATCGACCCGCTCGACATCATGAACCCGGGGAAGATCCTGCCCATGGGGTGAGGGGAGGGAAAGCCGGTTTGCGCCGGGTCCCGACGTTCAGGGGTCGTCATCTTGCGGACGTTCAGAGGGACGTGCAGAGCCGTCCCGGGTGATTTCCACTTGGGCAGAGGTGAAGGTCGAGGACGACGAACTCCCGTTCTGAGCCGCATTGCCGCGATTGCTGGGCGCCCCCATCCGAATGCGCTTTTTTTCCGCAGACCCCTTGTACCTTTCATCTCACCTCCCATGTAAGCCCAGCCCTGGCGATCTGCGTCAGGGGATGGTGTTGACGGTGTCAAGCGACCAGTTCGCGACGGCTTCGACGCATGCGCGGATGACGCACATGCCGAGCCGAGCGACGATGTTGCTGAGCACTTTCACGATGACCTCCTCCGCGAGGTCAGCATAACACCGCACGTTGGCTGTTGCGTCGCGGCCTGTTGGGGCCGTGAGTATGTGTGGCAAGGATCGATAGGCGGTTTCGCGACACGCTGTTTTGAGCTGAGCCGTTGGCGTTCTTCGGAGCGTCAAAGACACCGGGGAGGCCCTCGTCCGCAAGGAGGGGTATACGCACACCCCTGCTTCCCCGGGTTTGCCAATGCTGATCTCAACGAGAAAGCGCCATATCATTCGACGCTCCGACTGGTACAGCGCCAAGGGGCGTGTCCATGTCGATCGCCGCCTTCCGAAGGCGGACGCTCTTCGCTTGGTGTCAAATCCCGCGACGATCGCCCAGCATGATTTCTTGCCGCTTATCTCGTTCACGAAACGCGAGCGGCGTTACCGTCGGGATTTTGGCAAGAAGAAGCCGGTCGCGAGCACCAAGGAGCGAGGTCTGGCCTATCCGTCAAACCGCGACGGATATATTTTCGCATATTACGCTGAGCGTCTGGGCTCACTATATGAGGTCGAGTTGGCGCTCCGGGGTCTTGGCGATTCCATCATCGGTTATCGAAAAGGCTCGTCGAATATCGACCGCGCGCTGGAGGCTTTTCGCGAGATCCAAGCGCGGGGCGATTGCGCGGCGGTCTGCCTCGACATCAAGGGCTTTTTCGATAATATCAGCCATGAGGTCTTGAAGGCTTGCTGGTCGTCCCTGCTCGGCGGGGGGCAACTGCCCAGTGACCACTACAAAGTCTTTCGCGCGCTGACCAGATACGCGACGATGGATCGCGCTGATCTGCTTGAGCGGCTTGGCCTCTCGCCGAAGAAGAGGGACGCCGACCTGCCGCGCCCCCTATGCTCGATCGACGAATACCGCCGCCACCGAAGCGATAGCGCGGCTCCTTCCAAGCTGTTGTCCACCCATAGGGCGAACCACGGCATTCCTCAAGGCACGCCACTTTCGGCGACGGCGGCAAACATTTCGATGCTCGAATTCGATACGGCCGTGAAGGCAGCAGTCGATGCATGCGGAGGCAGTTACAGACGCTATTCTGACGACATCCTCATCCTCTGCGCGCCCGAGCACATCGCCGCTCTCGAAGGCGAGGTGAATCGGGCGCTGAAGCTGCACGGGAGGACCCTGTGGCTGAACGAACAAAAGCGGGAGGAGGCGCTGTTCTCGAAACCGGGTCCGGCGCTTTTGCCTTGCCCCGTGACAGGTCGGGTCAAACCGCTCCAGTATCTCGGTTTCACCTTCGATGGCCGCCGGGCGCTGATCCGGAGCGGAACGCTGGCTCGGTATTACCGGCGCATGCGGAATGGCGTCAGGGTGGCCAAGCAGAGGTTGAAGCTGGCCAAGCACGGGGAGATCAAGGGGCGGAAGGTACTACACCAGCGTGAGGTTCTGGCGCGTCACTCCCATCTCGGCCCGCGCAGTTTCATTAGCGGGTATGCGAGGCTGGCGAGGAAGAAAATGGGAGGCGTTGGCGAGACGTCTATCCGAGGGCAACTGTCGAGACATTCGGAGGTACTGAGAGAACGTTTGAAGAGTTGATGCTGCGAAGTGCAGGCATTTGCACCCTTTCCACGAAATTACATAATCGTTTTCAATAATGCCTATCGCAGGATGTCGTCGTTTGGTGCAAGAGTCCCATTGTGCAAATGGACTGCCAGGAAGCTGACACTCCTGAAGTCCGCCATGCGCTAGGGCCTGTTAGGGCTTGATCCATTGCACGACGGCGGCGAGGCAGAGCACACCCATGAAGGATGCGGCAGTCTTTTCGTAGCGGGCCGCGACGGCCCGCCATTCCTTGAGGCGCGCCCAGGCGTTCTCGATCTGGTGACGGTTGTTGTAGATCCAGGCCGGACAGCGGACGGGCGCCTCGTTGCTCTTGGTCGGGACGGCGGGTCTGGAGCCCATGTCCCAGATCGCGTCGCGGAAGCTGTGGGCCGCATAGCCTTTGTCGGCCACCACCCATTGCGGCGCCCGCGGCAGACCCGCCAGCAAGGGGCCGGCCTGCGGCAACTCGTGCGCCTGCCCGGGCACGAGGCGGAACGCCACGGGCCGGCCGCGGCCGTCGCAGATCATGCAGGCCTTGGTGCCGTAGCCGCCACGAGAGCGGCCCAGCGCTTCACGCTCGTCTCGCTCCGGCCCCGAGACCCCCTTTTATGGATGGCCCGCCCCTCCCTCTGCAGCAGCTGATAGCATGCTGCTGCAACCCGGGTGAGGACGGAGCAAATCCATGCAACTCTCCATCATCGGCATCGATCTCGGCAAGACATCGTGCAGCCTCGTCGGCGTGGATACGGCCGGTAAGGTCCTGGTGCGCCGGCGCATGCGCCGCGACACCGTCGTCGCGTTCTGCTCCAGGTACCCGGGCAGCATCGTCGCCATGGAGGCCTGCTGCGGGGCGCACCACATCGGCCGTGCACTGGCCGCCAAGGGACACGAGATCAGGCTCATGTCGCCCGAATACGTCCGGCCTTATGTCAAGGCACAGAAGAACGATGACCGGGATGCCGAAGCCATCGCCGAAGCGGCAGGTCGGCCCACCATGCGCTTCGTGACGATGAAGTCGGAGGAGCAACTCGACATGCAGACGCTCCACCGCGTGCGCGACAGGCTGGTCGGTGATCGGACGTCGCTGATGAACCAGATCCGCAGCCTGCTGCTGGAGCGCGGCCACATCGTAGCGCAAGGGCGCGCCAGGCTGACCGTCGCCCTGGCCGAGCTACTCGACGGGAAGGAACGTGTCCTGGCCGCTCGGATCCACGAGCTGATCGTCGACATGCGCCGCCAGTGGGTTGCCCTCGACGAGCGCATCAAGGCCTTCGACGCGGAGTTCACCGCCGCCGCCAAGGCGCAGGACGGCGCGAAGCGGCTGCTGTCCATCCCCGGCATCGGCGCGCTGAACGCCACTGCCCTCGTGGCAGCCGTCGGCGACGCCAGCACCTTCGCACGAGGACGGGACCTCGCGGCCTGGCTGGGCCTCGTGCCGCGGCAGGTGACGACGGGCGGTCGACCGAAGCTGCTCGGCATCACCAAGCGGGGGAGCAAGTACCTGCGCAAGATGCTGATCCAAGGCGCGCGATCCGCCCTGCCGACGCTGAAGGCGGGGGACACGCCGGTAGGTGCGTGGCTGCGCGGGCTGCTCAGCCGGGCACATCTGAACGCGGCCGTGGTAGCCCTAGCGGCCAAGATGGCCCGCACCGTGTGGGCGCTGCTGCGCCACGGCGACGTCTACAAGGCCGCGCCCGTGGCGGCCTGAACCGGATCGGCTGACGCGGAACGAGCGTCGGCCCTCGATGTCTGTGGGTGGCGACGAGGAGATGGCCTGACTGTCAACCGGCGTCCTGGAAACCTTCGCGGAAAATGGCACTCGATGCCGTCCCTTTTATCGGGACCAGGACGCGCGGCTCTCCATCTTGGCCAACGGCTCGCCGGAAGGCCGGATACGTTTGTGCAGACAGATCAAGCTGGACCCGAGAAACCGCTTGCCGACGGGGCGGGCCATACGTTTTCCGCGCCCGCCGCCTTGTGGTGAGCCCGGATCACGGTGCCGTCCAGAAACACGAGGCCCAGCGACAGGTTGCCCTCCTGGCACAGTTCCAGAAGGCGCTGCCACACGCCGAGCTTGGACCAGCGGATCGACAGTTGCGCAGCCCGCCACCACGGGCCCAGGTGAGGCGGCACGCTCCGCCACTTGGCGCCGTTGTCGTGGCGCCACACGATGGCCGACAGGGTGCGCCGCAGGTCCTGGGGCAGAGTCTTGCCCTTGGGCCGGACTGCTTCAATCAGCGGCGCCCACAGCGCCCACACCTCGTCGTTGGAAAAGTCGATCGCTTCAGACTGGGTCATACACCCCAGATAGGGACTGCAGCCAAGCCCTAACAGACCCTAGGACCGGTCCACCAGCTCCGTACACCAGCCCACGCCGAGCCTGCCCACACCCACTGATGCACGACTCCGGAAGCTCTCCGATCGACGGTTTGACACCTCGTCGGGGCGGAGCCACTTCGTTCGCCTGGGCATCGAACGAAGCGGAACCGGCCCGATCGGCGACGGCGCGTTCACGCCGGAGGAGACGATCGACGGCCGGCACTGCCACGCGATCGGCGACGTGAACCGCTCCGGGTTTCCTGGAGGCTCCTGATCTTGCGAGACTGGAGCCATGACGAAGCGCACACCCCCATTTTCCCCCGAGGTCCGCGAGCGTGCGGTCCGGATGGTGCAGGAGCACCAGGGCGAGCATAGCTCGCGGCACGCGGCCATCCGTTCGAT
Organism: Lichenibacterium dinghuense; assembly: GCF_021730615.1. Lineage (NCBI taxonomy): Bacteria > Pseudomonadati > Pseudomonadota > Alphaproteobacteria > Hyphomicrobiales > Lichenihabitantaceae > Lichenibacterium > Lichenibacterium dinghuense. The sequence continues at coordinate 1,762,991 of NZ_JAJLMN010000001.1, read as the reverse complement.
CGCGTCCAAGATCGGCTGTTCGGGGGAAACCCTGCGCAACTGGATCAAGGAGGCAGAAAGCAGTAAGAGTCCGCGGACGGGCACGACGACGGACGAGCGCGAGCGCATCAAGGCGCTGGAGCGCGAAGTCCGCGAGCTGCGTCAGGCGAACGAGATCTTGCGCAAAGCGAGCGCGTATTTTGCCATGGCGGAGCTCGACCGCCGCTCACGGACATGAAAGCCTTCATCGACGAGCACCGGGATGCTCACGGGGTCGAGCCGATCTGCAAGGTGCTGCCGATCGCCCCATCGACGTACTACGCTCATGCAGCTCGGCAGACCGACCCTACCAAGCAGTCAGCACGCGCCCGGAGCGACGCGGCGCTGATGATCGAGATCCGCCGCGTGTTCGAGGAGAATTTCGGCGTCTACGGGGTACGGAAGATCTGGCGGCAGCTCGGCCGCGAGGGCATCCGCGTCGCCCGCTGCACGGTGGCGCGCCTGATGCGTGTCTTGGGGCTGCAAGGGGTCGTGCGGGGAAGAAAGGCTCGCACTACAGTGCCGGATCCCTCGGCGGCTTGCCCTCTCGACCGAGTGAACCGGCAGTTCAAGGCCCCTCGTCCCAACGCGCTGTGGGTGTCGGATTTCACCTATGTCGCGACCTGGTCCGGGTTCGTCTATGTGGCTTTCGTCATCGACGTGTTTGCTCGCCGCATTGTTGGCTGGCGAGCTTCCCGCTCCGCTCAGACCAGCTTCGTGCTGGACGCCCTGGAGCAGGCTCTCTACCAGCGCCGACCTGCCGGCGATCTCATTCACCACTCTGACCGTGGAGTGCAATACGTCAGCATAAAGTACAGTGAGCGACTTGCCGAAGCCGGCATCGAACCCTCAGTCGGCAGCATAGGAGACAGTTACGATAACGCCCTCGCTGAAACCATCAACGGCCTGTTCAAGGCCGAGGTGATCCACCGGCGGGGGCCATGGCGGTCGTTCGAGGCCGTCGAATACGCCACGCTTGAATGGGTCGACTGGTACAATCACCGCCGGCTGCTCGAGCCCATCGGCAACGTCCCGCCGGCCGAAGCCGAAGCGGCCTTCTACGCCGCGCTTGAGGCCATTCCGATGACGGCGTAAATTCCAAGCCAATCAGCCTCCGAGAAACCCGGAGCGGTTCAACGTGATGATCGACTCGGACTTGCCCATGGTCTGCCTGGAGGACGCCGCGGCGCCCGTCTACCTCCGCCATACCGGCGACCGGGTCGCGGACACGGCTGTGGACCTACTGGAGGCGGTCGTCGCCGGCCGCCTCGCGGTCTGACCGCGGAAGCCCGCCTCCGCGCCCCCTGTCATCATGCCTCGCTTGCCGCCCCCTCGGCCCCCTCCCATCTCCTCCGGACGACGCCGCCCGGAGTTCCGCATGTCCCTCGCCCTCGATCCCGCGCCGGCCCGAGTCCCGCCGGCGCCCCCGCGCCGCGCCCCGGCGGCCGCGGGTCGCCGTCCGCGGCCGCCGGCGCCAGTGCCGCTCGCGGAGGTGCCGGGCACGCTGGCGCTCCTGAAGGGCTTGCGCGACAACCCCGTCGCCACCTGGACGCGCTGGCACTTCGAGCAGCCGATCGTCCACGGCCGCAACGTGCTGGGCTCCGCCGCCGTGGTGAGCGACCCGGCCATCATCCGCCACGTGCTGGTCGGCAACGCCGCCAACTACGACAAGGGCGAGCTGCAGCGCCGCACGCTGGGCGGCGGCCTCGGCACCGGCCTGCTTCTGGCCGAGGGCGAGCAGTGGCGCGCGCAGCGCCGCGCGCTGGCGCCGCTGTTCTCGCCCCGCCACGTCGAGGGCTTCAAGCGCTCCATGGTCGAGGTGGCGGACGAGATGGTGGGGCGCTGGTCGAGCTTGCGGGACGGCCGCCGCATCGACGTCGCCAACGAGATGGCGCGCGCCACCCTGCGGGTGCTCGGCCGCACGGTCTTCTCCGAGGCCATGAGCGGCCCGGAGGACCGGTTCGCGCACGCGGTCTCGGCCTTCCTGGAGGCCGCCGGCCAGCTCGACCCTCTCGACGTGCTCGGCATGCCGTCCTGGGTGCCGCGCCTCGCCGCCAACCGCACGCGCCCGCTGCTGCGCTACTTCGAGGAGGAGGTTTCCGCCATCCTGGAGAAGCGCCGCGCGCTGCTCGCCTCCGGCGCGCCGGCCCCGCAGGACATCCTGTCCCTGCTGCTCGCCGCCCGCGACCCCGAGACCGGCGTCGGCCTGTCGGACGACGACGTGCGCGCCAACGTCGTCACCTTCCTGATCGCCGGCCACGAGACGACCTCGAACACGCTCACCTGGGCGCTCTACCTCCTGTCGCAGCACCCGGAGGAGCGCGAGGCCGTCGAGCGCGAGGTCGACGCGCTGATGCCGGACGGGCGCGTCGACCCGACCCGCGTCGACGACTTCGTCCGCACCCGCGCGGCGCTCGAGGAAGCGATGCGCCTCTACCCGCCGGCCGCCTCCATCACCCGCGAGGCGCTGGGGCCCGACATGCTCGGCACGCTGCGCATCAAGGCCCGCACGCTGGTGGTCGTGTCGCCCTACGTGCTCCACCGCCACAGGACGCTGTGGGACGCGCCGGACCACTTCCACCCCGAGCGCTTCCTGCCCGAGAACCGCGGCCGCATCGACCGCTTCGCCTTTCTGCCCTTCGGCGCGGGGCCGCGCGTGTGCATCGCGGCCTCCTTCGCGCTGCAGGAGGCGGTGATCCTGCTCGCCACGGCGCTGCGCCACGTCCGCTTCGACCACGCCCCCGGCCACGCGGTGATGCCCGTGCAGCGCATCACCCTGCGCTCGCGCGGCGGCATGCCGATGATGCTGCGGCATCGGTGAGGGGGGCCTCGGCCCGCGGCGGCGGTCGGATCGTCCCGGCCGAAGCCGCGTTCCCCTGACGCCGTTCGGCGGTACACTCGCCGCATGCTCGACCGCTCCGACACCCTCCCCGCCTGGCCGCGCGCCGCCGCGCTGCGCCTCCTGCCGACGCGGGGCGGCCGCCTCGCCCTGCTGGCGCTGCTCGCCCTGCCGGTGGTGCTGGTCGACGGGCTGCGCGTCATGGACGCCGACCTGCCGGGCTTCATCGTCGGCCTCGCGCGCGGCGCCCCCGTGCCGCCCGCGCGCGGCTTCCTGCTCGAAGGGCTGCTGTTCGACGGCATCGGCTCCGCCCTCGCGGCGGCCGGCGTGCCGGAGGGCGCGCTCGCGCTCACCTGGTGGGGGCTCGGCCTCCTGCTGTTCGCCGGCGTGGCGGCCGTGGGGCTGCGGCGCGGCGAGTTCGCCTTCCGCGACCTCCTGCTCCTCGTCGCCTTCTCGCACCTCGTCGACACGCTGGCGCTGTGGATCGGCAAGTTCGACCCGTGGCTGATGGCGTTCCTGCTGCTGTCCGCCTGGCGCCGCCCCGCGCCGGCGCTCGCGGGCTCGGTGCTGGCCGCCTTCTGCAACCCGATCCTCGCCGTGCTGTCGACGGCGGGCGTCGCGGCGGTCGACCTCGCGCTGGCGCGGCGGCTGCGCTGGGCGCAGTCCGGCGCCGTGCTTCTGGCGGGGGTGGCCGATCTCGCCCTCGCGCACCGCGTCCTGCCGGGCCTCGTCGACCGCGCCGGCTACGCGCGGGGGCTCGTCGCGGGCCTCCTGCACGACGCGGCGCTGCTCGGGCCGCCCTCGCTGGTCTCGGCCGCGCTGGTGCCCTTCTTCCTCGTGCGGTGCTTCGCGGGGCCGTTCCGCTACGGCGGGCGGGGCGGGGCGGCGCTGCTCGGGTGCTGGGCCGCGGCCATGCTGGTCGTCGGCTGCGTGGCGACGCTCGACCACACCCGCGTGCTGTGCCTGCTGACGCTCGGGCCCGCCCTGGCCTTCCTGCGCCACCAGGCGCGCGGGCCCGCGATGGAGCGCTGGGACTGGGGGCTCTTCGCCCTGCTGGTGCTGTGCCGCCTCGCGCTGTCGCAGATCGACGGCAACGGCGCCGTCGCCTCCACGCCCTACCCGCTGGCGCCCTGGCAGGAGCCCTGACCGGGTTCAGAGGCCGGCCAGCGCGCCCGGCACGGGCTCGTCGACCCGCACCGTGTGGTGGCCGCCCGACTGGCCGAGGTCGCAGCGGAACAGCTCGCGCCCCGCGCACAGGAGCCGCACGTCGCGCACGGCGTCGCGCGGCAGCGCCATCGTCTGGCCGACCTTCAGCCCCGCCAGGGCGCCGAGCGTCATCGGCTCGAGCTCCACGACGGCCGTCAGCGCCATCGGGGCGCGCGACACCTGGCCCTCCAGCCGCTCCGACCAGCGCGGGTCGGTGTTCTCCGGCTCGTCGGCGGGCAGCACGCTCAGCCGGTCGGCGAAGCCGTCGAGCGTCGCGCGGGCGACGACGAGGTCGATCTCGGCCGTGCGGCCGAGCGTCTTCAGCACGATGCGCGCCACCACGGCGGCCGCGTTGGGGCGGCCCAGCACGGCGAGGTCGGGCTTCACCTGCACCCGCTCGAACGGGAAGGACGAGGGCAGCACGTCGGCGAAGCCGGCCTTCAGCGCGTCGGACGCCTGCACGGCCACCACCTCGGCGATGCGCCGCTCGACCGCGGTGAGCGGCCCCGCCTGCACCTCCGCGTCCCCCTCGCCGTCGTCGCCGCCGAACAGGGCTTCCACCACGGTCGACACGAAGGCCCGGTCGAACTGCAGCGCGAGGGCGGCGCCCCAGCCCGGCGCGTCGAGCACCGCGAAGACGGGGTCGCGCCCGCGCCGCAGCGGCAGCGCCGCGACGCGCGCTTCCGTGAGCCCCGCGAAGGTGAAGGCGGCGGGCGTCGCGGTCAGCGCCGCGAAGCCGTCGGTCCAGGCCGCGGCGACGAGGCCCATGGCCTCGGCGAAGAGCGGGATGCGGTCGGCGAGGCTCGGGGCGCCGCGGTCGAACCAGCGCCGCGGCGCCTCCGGGGACGGGGTCGCCGTCACCTCACGCCGCCTTCTTGGCGGGCTCGGCCGCGCCGCCGCCCATCGTCTCGTTCTCGACCTCGTCGATCGAGGGCCGGCTGTAGGCCGAGATGGTCTTGCGGCCGTGTTCCAGCGCGATCAGCGGCACGGCGCCGTTCATGAAGGCGAGCAGCGACTGCTTGATGATGACGTAGAGCCGCGCGCGCTTGTCGCGCGTGACCTTGACCATGGTGGCGAGCGGGCCGACGAGCCCGTAGGACAGGAAGATGCCCGCGAAGGTGCCGACCAGCGCGGCGCCGATCAGCTCGCCCAGCACCTCGGGCGGCTGGTCGAGCGAGCCCATGGCGTGGACGATGCCGAGCACGGCCGCCACGATGCCGAGCGCCGGCAGGCCGTCCGCCGTGTTCTGCAGCGCCTGGTAGGGCTTCAGCTTGTCGCGCATGATGGTGTTGATCTCCTCGTCCATCAGCGACTCGATCTCGTGGCTGCGCGCGTTGCCGATCATGATCAGCCGGCAATAGTCGCAGATGAAGGCCGTCATGTCGGTGTCGGCCAGCACCTTCGGATATTTCTGGAAGAAGGCCGACTCCTTCGGATTGTCGATGTGGCCCTCGACCTCGTTGCGGGCGTTGCCGCGCAGCTCCTTCATCAGCGTGTACAGGATGCCGAGCAGGTCGAGGTAGTCGCGGTTCTTGGGCGTCTTGCCCATGATGGCCTGGCCGATCGCCTTGCCGGTGTCCTTGATGGTGGACAGGGGGTTGGCGACGATGAAGGTGCCGAGCGCCATGCCGCAGATGATGATCAGCTCGTAGGGCTGCCAGATCACCCCGAGGTGGCCGCCGGCGGCGACGTAGCCGCCGATCATGCAGCCCAGGGCCACGACGATGCCGATGATGAAGCTCAAGGGATGGACCTCCGGCCGCACCGCGGGGACGGGTGCGGCTCTCGCGAGGTCCATGGGACGGCAGGCCGCTTGCGCGGGGCTGGCAGGGGAGCGTCAGCCCTCGGGCGGGATGGCGCGGGGGCGGCGGTCGTCGCCGATCGCCACGAAGGTGAAGGTGGCGCCCGTGACGCGGCCCACCTCGTCGGCGTCGCGCGAGCGGCGCCACGCCTCGACGCGGATCACCATGGAGGTGCGCCCCACCCGCTCGATCGCGGCGTAGAAGCTCACCTCGTCGCCCACCAGCACGGGCTGGTGGAACGTCATCTCGTTCACCGCCACGGTGGCGCAGCGCCCCCGCGCCCGCCGCGCCGCGGCGTTGCCGGCCGCGAGGTCCATCTGCGCCATCAGCCAGCCGCCGAAGATGTCGCCTGCCGGGTTGGTGTCGGCCGGCATGGCGATGACGCGGACGTGGGGCGCGGCCTCGGGCAGGCCGGGCGGGGCGGGGATCGGGCTCATGCGGCGATGCCTCGGATGCGGGGCCGCGAGCTTAAAGCCCCCTGCCGATCGCGTCGATCCAGCCCGGCAGCTCCGCCAGCGCGGCGAGCCGGCGGTAGCGCGGGTGGTCCGGCTCCTCCGCGCGCTCGTGCGACCAGGGCACCCCGTGCGGCACGTGGGCCGCGAAGGCGCCCGCCTGGAGCGCCGGCAGCACGTCGGAGCGCAGCGAGTCGCCCGCCATCAGGGCCCGCTCCGGCGGGACGCCGTGAGTTCGGAACACGCGGGCGTAGGTGGCGGCGGTCTTGTCGGACACGATCTCGACGCCGGCGAAGCGGCTCCCGAGGCCGGAGGCGGCGAGCTTGGTCTCCTGGTGGAGCAGGTCGCCCTTGGTGACGAGCACGAGCTTCGCGCGGCCCGCCAGCGCGTCGAGCGCGGCGTCCACGCCCGGCAGCAGCTCGACCGGGTGGGCCAGGAGGTCGCGGCCGGCGCGGAGGATCGCGGTGACCGTGCCGGCCGTCAGCGCCGGGCCGAGCAGGTCCGCGGCGGCCTCGACCATCGACAGGGTGAAGCCCTTGGCGCCGTAGCCGTAGAGGGGGAGGTTGCGCGCTTCCGCGGCGTCGAGCGCCGCCCGCGACACGCCCGCCGCGGCGAAGGGCGCGAGCAGGTCGAAGAGGGCGCGCTCGGCGGCCTCGAAGTGGCGCATGTTGTGCCACAGCGTGTCGTCGGCATCGAGGCACACGAGGTCGATCGTCACGGCTGCGGCGCTCCTGCGGCGACGGTGGGGCGATTCGGCCCGCCCCGGCGGGAACGGATGCGCCTTCGCGCGGTTTGTCCAGTCCGGAAACCGCCAAACGCGACACGTCGAACAGGGGACGACATCATGGCCCGCACGCTCTGGACCGCCGCCCTCATCCTGGGCTTCGTCCTCGCCATGTCGATGACGCGCCGCCGTCCGCAGTGACGGGACGGAGGGCCTAGCCTCTCACCTCCAGCGCTTCCAGCGCGCGGAAGTGGTAGCGGTCGGCGAAGCGGGGCTCGCCGGCCAGGCGCAGCCGCGGGCGCCGCGCGAAGAGCCGCGGCAGCGCCACCTCCAGCTCCAGCCGGGCGAGGGGCGCGCCGAGGCAGAAGTGGATGCCGCCGCCGAAGGCGACATGCGCGGCCGGGGCACGGAAGGGATCGAAGCGGTCCGGCGCCGGCCAGCGGGCGGGGTCGCGGTCGGCCGCCCCGATCAGCAGGCCGACCGTCGTCCCCGGCGCGAAATCCACGCCCGCCACCCGCGCGGGCTCCAGGCAGGTGCGGGTGAAGAGGTGGAGCGGCGGCTCGAAGCGCAGCGCTTCCTCGACCGTCGCGGCCGTTCGCTCCGGCGTCGCGAACAGCGCCCGAGGGTCGAGCCCCGAGCCGAGCACCGATGCGGCGGCGAGGCCGAGGGCGTGCACGGTCGCCTCGTGGCCGGCGTTGAGCAGCAGCGCCGCGTTGGCCGCCGCCTCGTCCTCCGAGATCTCCGAGGCGGGAGCCGTCGCGAGAAGGGTCAGGAGGTCGTCGCGGGGCCGCGCGCGGCGCTCCGCGAGGTGGCCGCGCAGGTAGGCCGAGAAGCCGAGCGCCGCCACGACGGCCGCGTCCTCGTCGGCGCGGGTCCGTCCGGGGCGGTACATGGCCACCATGCGGTGCGACCAGTCGAGGAGGTGCGGCGCGTCCGCGCCCGGCACGCCGAGCAGCTCGGCGATGAGGGCCACCGGGATCGGCTCGGCGTAGAGCGGCAGGAGGTCGAAGGGGCCGGACGACGGGAAGGCGTCGAGCAACGCGTCGGCCAGGGCCTCGACGCGCGGGCGCAGGCGCTCCACGGCGCGGGACACGAAGGCCCTGTTGACGAGGCGGCGGAGCCGCGTGTGGGCCGGGGGCTCGCGCTCCAGCATCGACAGGGCGTCGAGGTCGTGGAAGGGCCGCGTGTGCTCGGGCGGGGGCGGGCGGCCCGGCGCCTCGCGGCCGAAGCGCCGGTCGCGGAACAGCGCGTCGACCGTGGCGGCGTCGGCCGCGCAGAGGTGGCCGTAGTCCTCCCAGACGAACAGCGGGCAGGCCTCGCGGATCGCGCGATAGCTCGGATAGGGGTCGGCCACGAAGGCCGGGTCGGTCGGCGACAGCCGCACGCGGGCGCGCGCGGCGTCGATGCGGAGCGTGGGCGGGAGGGCCGCGCCGGCCGTCACGCCGACTCGGCGCGGTCGTAGCCGTCGCTGAGGGCCGCGGCCGTCACCTTGCGGGGGCGGCGGTGGCCGCTGATCTCGGCGCCGGCGCTTGGCGCGAAGCGCACGTTCCAGAAGGTCGAGCAGATCGACACGGCCGTGACCACCAGGAAGGCGGCCGAGAAGTCGCCGAGCTGCGGGTGGGCGTGGCCGGTGAACACCATGGAGGCCTCCAGCGCCAGCGCCGCCGTGCAGATGCCGACCGACAGCATGAGCTGCTGGAACGTCGTGTAGAAGCTCGTCGCCGCGCTCATGCGCGAGGGCGGCACGGCGTCGTAGGCCACCGTGTTGTAGGCGGTGAACTGGAACGACATGAAGAAGCCGCACAGCATCAGGATGCCGAAGATGACCGGGAACGGCCAGTTCGGGCGGAACAGCGCGCAGGTGGCGTAGCCGAGCGACGAGATCACGCCGTTGGCGATGAGGCTCCGGCGGAAGCCGACGCGGCGCAGGATGCCGGGCGCGAAGGCCTTCATGGACATGGAGCCCAGCGCCGTCGCGACCACGATGCCGCCGCTCTGCGCGGCCGAGAGCCCGAAGTCGAGCTGCAGCATCAGCGGCAGCAGGAACGGCTGCGCGCCCTGCGTGATGCGCGTCAGCGAGCCGGCGATGACGGAGGTGCCGAAGGAGGGCAGCCGCATCAGCGACAGGTCCATGATCGGGTCGGGCGTGCGGCGGGCGTGGCGGACGTAGAGGAAGCCGACGCTGAAGCCCACCGCCAGCAGCGCGACCACGAGGCGCACGAGGTCCGGGTGGCTGGCGAGCTCGAAGCCGAAGAACAGGCAGCCGAGCGCGATCCCGGACAGCGCCATGCCGGACCAGTCGAAGGGCCCGGCGGATTCGCCGTGGGTGTTGGCGATGAAGCGGAGCACGAGCCCGAGGCCGAGGAGGCCGATGGGGACGTTGATGTAGAAGATCCAGCGCCAGTCGAGGTAGGTGACGATGAAGCCGCCCACCGGCGGGCCGAGGATCGGGCCGATCATGGCCGGCACCAGCAGCCAGGACATGGCGGAGACGAGGTTGCGGCGCTCGACCGAGCGCAGGAGGACGAGCCGGCCGACCGGCATCATCATCGCGCCGCCGAGGCCCTGAAAGGCGCGCGCCGCGACGAACAGGGGCAGGTTGGGCGCCTGGGCGCAGAGCACCGAGCCCAGCATGAAGACCGCGATGGCGGCGGCGAAGACGGTTCGCGCCCCGAACTTGTCCGCCACCTTGCCGCTGGCCGGGATGAAGATGGCGAGGCTGAGCAGGTAGGCGGTCAGCGCCACGCTCATGTTGGGCGCCAGCACGCCGAAGTCGCGCGCCATGGTGGGCAGCGCGGTCGCCAGGATGGTGGCGTCGAGCTGTTCCATGAACATGGCGCTGGCCACGATCAGGGCGATGAAGCGGAAGTTCAGCGGCTGCGGGGCCGGCCGGGCGGCCGGCGGGTTGGCATCGGTCATGGACTCGGGCGGTCGGCGACCGGGGGGCTCGTCCGCGGGCTCCTGGATCCGAGCGCGGGCAGGGTCTCTCGATCTGCGATGGACGGTGGGGGTTCGGCAGGCTCTGGCCTGACTTATAGGCTCCTCAAGGTCGGCGAGCAGTGCCCTGTCGCCATGGCGGCCATGTCCTCCGGCGGTGGCTCGGACGGAGCGGCGTTGGCCGCCCGGCCGCGCATGGAAAAGCCGGCCGCGGATCGCTCCGGGCCGGCTCTGGAGGATCGATCCCGGCGGCCCGCCGGGCGGGCCGTCACTCGAAGGGCAGCGGGATGCGCGGCTCCGCGGAGGGGTTGAAGCGCGGGTTGGTCGGGGGCAGGTCGAAGCGGCCCGGAAGCTCGGACGTGCCGAAGAAGGCGGGAGCGTAGGACGTGTAGACCGGCCTGTACCCGGAGGTGTTGTAGACGATGTTGGCCGGCGTATCGGCGCCCACGGGCACGACGTTGCCGGGGTCGAGGAACGAGCGCTTCTGGATGACCAGCGGCTTCTGGAACGTGGCGTCCGAGATCTCGGCGATCACCACGGGGTGATGGGCGCGGGCGGCCTGCTGCCTGGGGGTCGGGGCGACCTTGCGGGTGGTCTGCGCCTGGGCGGCGCCGGCGGTGAGGAGCGTGAGGGCCGCGGCGGCCGACACCAGTGTGGAAAAGCGAATCGCCATGGTGGCCTCGGCCTCAGCTGCGTCTTGACAACACAACTGTGCCATCGCGATTAAGTTTCCCTTGCCGCGCCGCGCCCGCGACTCATCGTCGACGGCTCACGGCCTCGAAGAGGCCGCGCAGCGGCGGCAGGTCGCCGTCCGGGTCGAGCCAGCCGAGCCTGCGCCCGCCCGGTCCCATCGCGGCCATCGAGGGGCCACCGAGGCAGGTGGCACCGCTCCGCTGCTCCGCCGCCACGAACACGGCGCGCAGGGCCGCGTCGTCCCCCGCCGACACGAGGTCGATGCGGTCGACCGCGCAGGCCAGCGCCGCCCGGCCCATCGGGCGGCCCGGCGCCCCGCAGGCGAAGCCCGCCACGCGCAGCGCCGCCCCGCCGCCGCGGAAGCCTAGGCAGGGGGTCGAGGCCCCGCCGTCCCAGAGCAGGAGGTCGGCGGCCTCGAAGCGGCCGAGGCGGGTGTCCATCGGCGCCGCGGGGCGGACGCGCGTGGCCGTCAGGCCTCGGGTGCCGGCCAGCCTCGCCAGGCCGTCGGCGAGCCCGTCGGCCGCGCCGTCGGCGTCGTCCGAGGGACCGGCGCCGGGGCGCAGCAGCGACACCTGCAGGAAGGGCCTCGCGTCGCCGAGGCGGCCGAAGGTCATGACGTCCTCCCGCGCGCCGTCGGGCTCGCGGCGCCGCGCCCGGTAGGAGCTGGGCAGCTTGGAGAATTCCGTGCCGGCGAGGTCGTAGAGCGCCAGGGGGCGCCGGATCTCGGCCCAGCGCGGGGCCGGGCCCGCGGCCGTCATCGCCGCGCCCGCGGCCGGCCGGCCCGGCAGCAGGCCGGAGGCGGCGCCGAGCCCGCCCGCCACCAGCAGCGCCGCGGCGAGCGCCATCAGCCCGGTCCGCGCCAGGAGGCGCAGCCCCCGCCCGCGCGCGAGGCGCCGCAGCACGCCGGCCCCCGCCTGCGCCGTGCCGAACCGCGCGAGGCCGGACCGGGGATCGAGGGAGGAGAACCGCGCGAGAGCCGACATGCCGCTACCCCGCATCCCGGACGCGGGATGATCGTGCCGGGGAGCATGGTCTCCGCAGGCTCAGCCGGCCGTTACCGCCGGTGGGCGATCCTCCCGCAGGGTCAACGCGCGGTTAGCGGGACGGCTCGGAAGCCGGGGGGAAGACGGGGGCGAACAGGCCGCGGATGCCCTCGGCGGCGAAGACCGTGATGTGCCCGGCGTCGTAGAACAGCGGGCGCCCGTCGCGCGCGACCGGGCAGGTCCCCCCCTCGCAGAGCCGCGCCGCGGGGTCGATCACGGTCGCGCCATGGCGGGCCGCGGCGGCCTCGATGAGGGCCGTCGAGGCGCTCTGGCGCCGGCGGGCCTCCTCTACCGTGAGGAGCGGCGGCGGCGCGGTCCCGTGCAGGGCCGCCAGGGCCAGGGTGCGCGGCACGGAATAGTCGGCCTGCGGGGGCGCGAGCAGGATGGACACGTGGAGCCCGGCGGCGTCGAGCGCCGCGAGCGTGCCGTCGAGGTGGGCAAGGTCGGTGGGGCTCTGGACGAACCAGTCGGAGCCGAGCACCACGCTGCGGATCGCCGGGTGGGTCGTGAGGTAGGCGACGGCGTCGCGGTCGAAGCGCGCGCAGCCGGGCAGCGACGGCGTGTCGAGGCCGGCGAGCGGCGGGCACTTCGAGAAGATCAGCGCCACGCCGGCGGTGCCGCGCGCCCGCGCGTCGGCCCCGAGCGCCGGCACCCACATGCGGGCGTAGCTGTTGCCCCACAGCGCGACGGCGGGCTCGACGCCGGCGGCGCCGAAGCGGCACGGGTAGGGCAGGGGCGCCGCGCCCGCGGCCGGCACGGGGCATTCCCCCTCCAGCCGGTCGAAGTGGCCCGCCGCCAGCGTCGCCACGGCCGGGGGCAGGCGGCCGAGCGGCAGCAGGCCGCGCCCCGCGAGGTCGAGCGCCTGCCCGAGCGCGAGCGACGCCGCCGTGGCCCCGGCGGCGGCGAGCAGCAGGCCGCGCCGCCGGGGCAGGGCGCGCTTCGCGATGAAGGGACGCTCGACGAGGGCGTAGGACAGGCCGGCCAGCGCCACCGTGGCGGCGAGCAGGAGGAGGCGCGTCGCGATCCGCAGATCCGGCCCGCCGCCGTAGCGCGCCAGCACGATCACCGGCCAGTGCCACAGGTAGAGCGAATAGGAGATGCGCCCGAGCCAGGCCAGGGGAGCGGAGCCCAGCAGCGCCGACACCCGCCCGCCGGGGCCTCCCCCGACGATCGCCAGCGCGGCGCCGAGGCAGGGCAGCAGCGCGGCCGGGCCGGGGAAGGGCGTGGCGGCGGTGTAGAGGGCCGCGGCCGCGCCGATCGCGGCGAGGCCGAGCAGCACGGCCGCGTCCGCGGCGCGTCCCCGCACGGCCCGCGCCGGCAGGAGCGTCAGCAGGCCGCCGGCGAGCAGCTCCCAGGCGCGGCCGGGCAGGAGGTAGAAGGCCGAGACCGGGCGGTGCACGGCGTCCCAACTGCCGTCTGCGAAGGACGCCGCGGCGAGGATCGCCAGCGCCGCCGCCGTGAGCCGCGGGCGCCGCGCGAGCGGCAGGAGCAGCAGCGGATAGAGCAGGTAGAACTGTCCCTCGACGGCCAGCGACCAAGTGTGCAGAAGCGGCTGGAGGACGAGGTTGTCGGCGTCGAAATAGTCGGCGGCGAGCCGCGCGAACAGGATGTTGGAGCCGAACAGGGCCGACGCCTCGGTGCTCTTGCCGAGCAGCCGCAGGTCCTCGGGCAGGAACACGAAGGGGCTCGCGAGCGCCGTGGCGAGCAGCACGAGCGCGAAGGCCGGCACGATGCGGCGCACCCGCCGCTCGTAGAAGCCCGCGAGCGAGAAGCGGCCGCGGGCGAGCTCGCCCCGCGTGATGGCCGTGATGAGGTAGCCCGAGATGACGAAGAAGACGTCCACCCCGACGAAGCCGCCGGGCAGGCCCGCCAGGCCGTAGTGGAACAGCACCACGACCGAGACCGCGACGGCCCTCAGGCCGTCGATGTCCGGCCGGTAGAACCCGCCGCGGCCCTCGCCCGGCCGATGGGGCGTCGCCGCGGCCTCTCGCGCCGTGTCGGTCATCCGCGCGATGGCATCCCTCGAAACGAAGATCCCGCCGGCGGCCCATCTGGGCCGCGGCGGGATCGGAAGCGTTTGATCCGTCGCGGGGGGCCGGATCAGGCGGCCGCGGGCGTCTCGGCGGCGGAAGCGGCGAGCTTCTTGCCGATCTCGCGCTTGAGGGCGCGGGTCTTCGCCGACAGGTCCTCGTCCTTGGCCTTGATCAGGAAGGCGTCGAGGCCGCCGCGGTGCTCAACCGAGCGCAGCGTGGCGGCGGCGACGCGCAGGCGCACGGTGCGGCCCAGCGCGTCCGAGATCAGGCTCACGGCGACGAGGTTGGGCAGGAAGCGGGTCTTGGTCTTGATGTTCGAGTGGCTGACGAGGTGGCCAACCTGAACGGCCTTGCCGGTCAGTTCGCAGCGGCGTGCCATGTTGTGTCCTTTGGAGCTGTCGCGGGTCCCGTCGAAGCGCGGCCGAACGCCATCCCCCGATCGCCTGCGGCGCGTGTGATTGAGCCGCGGTCTATAGGGAGGGCGGCGGGGAGCGTCAAGCGCGGCGGTCGCGGCCGGCTCGACGCGCGGCCCCGCTCCGGTCCATGCTGCGCCCGGCAGCACGGAGGCGCGGAGCATGGCGGGACATCGGTGGATCGGGATGGCGGCGGCCCTGGCGCTGCTCGCCGCGGGGGCGGCCTCGGCCGAGGAGGCCGCCGCACCGCAGGCGGCCCCCCAGACGCTGCTCGACCGCGTCGTCGCCACCCACCAGCTCCGCGTCGGACTCACCGGCGACTACCGCCCCTTCAGCCTCCAGGACTCCGCGACGGGCGCCTTCACGGGGCTCGACGTCGACCTCACGACGGGGCTCGCCAAGGCGCTCGGCGCCGAGCCGGTCTTCGTCAAGACGAGCTGGCCGACCCTGATGGCGGACTTTCAGGCGGGCAAGTTCGACGTGCTGGCGGGCGGCGTGTCGGTGACGCTCGACCGGCAGCGGGACGGCTTCTTCTCGGTGCCGACCGACGTCGACGGCAAGGCCGCCATCGCGCGCTGCGCGGACGCTGAGCGCTACGACGGCCTCGACGCCATCGACCGGCCGGGCGTGCGCGTGGTGGTGAACCCCGGCGGCACCAACGAGCGCTTCGACCGCGCGCACCTGCACAACGCGCAGATCCTGACCTTCCCCGACAACAAGACGATCTTCCGCGAGGTGGCGGAGGGCCGGGCCGACGTGATGATCACCGACGGCGTGGAGAAGCTGAACCCCGGCCTCTGCGCGATCCACCCCGACAGGCCCTTCGACCGCGCCGAGAAGGCGTGGCTGCTGCCGCGCGACATCGCCTTCAAGCTCTTCGTGGACCAGTACATCCACCTGAAGCAGCTCGACGGGAGCTACGCCGCGGCCGTGAAAGCGTGGCTGGACTGACCGCGGTCAGAGCCCCCCGGCCTCCCGTGCTCGGAGGCCGAGCGGGGGGCGTCCGCGGCATCGCGGACACGGGGAGATGCGATAGGGGCTGTCGGGGGTGACGAGCAGGTCCGGGCGCGCCGCGACGAGGTCCAGCACGGCCGCGCGGGCCTCGGCGAAACTCTCCGGATGTCGGCGGCGGCGATGGTCGGCCCAGGCCGCCGCCATCGCGGCCGCGTCGACCCCCGGCACAAGGGCCGAGAAGTCGCTGGCGTGCTTGGGGGCGACGGCCTCGCCGAGGGCGAGGTCGAGCAGCAGGGAGGCCAGCCGCGCGGCGAGGTCCTCCCGCGAGACCACCCGCAGGCGGCCCTCCGACAGGGACGCCTCGGCGCAGCGGGACAGCGTGTCCCCGTGGGCGCCGAAGACGTCGACCCGCAGCGCCGTCGACGGATCCCAGAGCTGGGCCAGCATGCGGCCGGGCGGCGCGTCGGGGTGCAGGTGCCGGATCTCGAAATCCGCGCCCAGCCCGTCCGGGATCGAACCGACACCTTCCACCACGAGGTCGAGGTCGTGGAGGGGGCGCCGCGTCGGCCCGGCGCCGTCGACCCCCGCCATGTGCCACGCGATCGCCATGCCGCCCGTCAGCGCGGGATCGAGGCCCGAACCGCGGAGGCGCGCCAGGGTCGCCGCCGCGCGGCCGGCCTCATCGGGCGAGAGCGTGGAGTCGATCAAGGCGCGGCCCTCCGGGACGCGAGTGTGTCCCGGCGAGGGCGAGGCGTCACGCCCCGCCGAGAGCGGCCCGCTTGTCGAGCCGGTCGACCAGGGTCGCGCTCGCCCGGTTCAGCCCCACCACCTCCACCGCGGCCCCCGCCGCCCGGAAGCGCGCCACGACCTTGTCGAGCGCCGCCACCGCCGTGACGTCCCAGAAATGCGCGCCCGACACGTCGATCGCGACGGCGAGGCCGGCCGCCGCACCCGTGTCGAAACCCTCCACGAAGGCGTCCGCGGAGGCGAAGAACACCTGGCCGGTCACGCGATAGGTGAGGCGTCCGGCCGCCTCGTCGCGCTCGGGGGCGATGTCGAGCAGGCGCGCCACCTTGAAGGCGAAGAACACGCCGCTGAGCAGCACGCCGACCCCGACGCCGAGCGCCAGGTTGGCGCTCGCCACCGTCACGGCCACGGTGGCCAGCATCACGGCGCCCGACACCTTGGGGTGGACCGCCAGCGCGCGCAGCGACGACCAGTCGAAGGTGTCGACCGACACCATCACCATCACGGCCACCAGCGCCGCCACCGGCACCTGCGACATCCAGGGCTTGAGCAGCACCGTGAGGACCAGGAGGAAGGCGCCGGCGAAGAGCGTCGAGAGGCGGCCGCGCCCGCCGTATTTCACGTTGGACACGGTTTGCCCGATCATGCCGCAGCCCGCGATGCCGCCGAACAGGCTCGACGCCGCGTTGGCGAGGCCGAGGCCCCAGCACTCGCGGTCCCTGCCGCTCGCCGTCTCGGTGAGGTCGTCGACGACGCCGGCGGTCATCAGCGATTCCAGGAGGCCCACGGCCGCGATGGCGAGGGCGGGCCCGAGCACGATGCGCAGCGTGTCGAGGTCCAGCGGCACGGCCGGCAGGGCGAAGAGCGGCAGCGCGTCCGGCAGCCGGCCGAGGTCCGCCACCGTGCGGACCGGCAGGTGGAACGCGATCGAGGCCGCGGTGAGGGCCAGGACGGCGACGAGCGGCGACGGCACGGCCCTGGTCGCGAAGGGCACGAGGTAGATCAGCGCGAGCCCGGCGCCGAGCACCGCCCAGGTGGGCCAGGCGGCGCCGAGCACCTGGGGCAACTGGGCGGAGAAGATCAGGATCGCCAGCGCGTTGACGAAGCCGGTGCGCACCGAGGTCGACACGAAGCGCATCAGCACGCCGAGCCGCAGCAGCCCGAAGGCCACCTGGACGGCGCCGGCCAGAAGCCCCGCGGCGAACAGGTAGCGGAGGCCGTGGGCGTGCACCAGCGGCGCCGCGACCAGCGCGACGGAGCCGGCCGCGGCCGAGATCATGGCGGGCCGCCCGCCCGCGAAGGCGATGACGACCCCGATCACGAAGGAGGCGAAGAGGCCGACCTGCGGGTCGACCCCGGCGGCGGCCGAGAAGGCGATCACTTCCGGGATCAGCGCCACCGTGGCGACGGCGCCGGCCAGCATCTCGCGCACGGGGCGGCGGAGCCACTCCCGGCGCAGGGTGGAGAGGGACATGGATGAGAGTCTCGCGGGGACGGCCGGCGCGCTGCGCGGCGGAACCCCCTGCGTGGTCCGGCGGATCGGCGGCCGGAGGAGCCACCCGGGGTCTCACCGGGTCCAGTCGATTGGTCCGACGATAGCGCCGATCCATGCCGCGGCGCAACAGCGGGCCCTCCGGCGCCTGCCCGCCGCCGCGGCCGTCAGGCGCCGGAGGGCCGCCCGGCGACGTGGCGGACGAGGTCCGCGACCTCCACCGGCTTGTCGCAGAGCGGGACGTCCCGGTAGGCCGGGGGCAGGGCCGCCCTGTCGTAGCCCGTCATGAACACGATGGGCGTGCCGCGCTGGCGCAGCAGGTCCGCCACCGGGTAGACCATGTTGCCCCGGAGGTTGATGTCGAGCAGGGCCGCATCGAGGATCCTGCCCCCCTCGACGGCCTTCAAGGCGTCCTCGACCGCCGGGAAGGGGCCCACCACCGCGACGCCCGCCTTCTGCAGCTTCCGGCTGATCTCGGTCGCGAGGAAATATTCGTCCTCGACGACCAGGATGGTCAGCCCCCGGAGCGCGGCCAGCGCGCCGTCTGCTCGACTTTCATCCATGGCGTCCCCCGGATGTGTTCGATTTTTGAACCGGCCGGGATTATCATTGTTCCGTCCGGGCCAGGGGGAACATCGGCTGTGGCGGGGGACTGTCACCCCGAACAGGCCGGAGGGATCGATCGATGGGCAACCGCGACCTCATCGTCATCGGGGGCTCGGCCGGCGCCACGGCCCCCCTCAAGCAGATCCTCGGCAGCCTGCCGGCGGGCCTTCCGGCGGCCGTGCTGATCGTCCTGCACATCCCGGCCCGCGGCCTCGGCATGCTGTCCACCGTGGCGGCCGCCGCCGGTCCCCTGCCGGTGCGGCAGGCCGAGGACGGGATGAGGATCGAGCGGGGCCACGTCTACATCGGCGCGCCGGACCACCACATGCTGGTCGACGACGGCCGCATCCGGCTCGGCCGCGGCCCGCGCGAGAACATGGTGCGGCCCGCCATCGACCCGCTGTTCCGCTCCGCCGCCATCGCGCACGGCCCGCGGGTGATCGGCGTCGTGCTGAGCGGCCTCCTGTCCGACGGCGCCTCCGGCCTCAGCGCCATCAAGCGCTGCGGCGGCCTGGCGCTGGTGCAGGACCCGAGCGACGCGGCCGCCGACGAGATGCCGCGCCGCGCCCTCGAAGCCGCCACCGTGGACCTGTGCGTGCCGGGCGCCCGCCTCGGCGACGTGCTGTCCGACTTGGCACAGGAGGCCGCCGGGACGGCGCTGCCGATCCCGCCCGAGCTGCGGCTGGAGGTCGCGATCGCGGCCGGGGAGCGCATCGGCTCCGATCGGCTGGCCGCCATCGCCGACCCCGTGGCCCTGACCTGCCCGAGTTGCGGCGGCGTGCTGTCGAAGGTGCGGACGCACGGCCCGCTGCGGTTCCGCTGCCAGGTCGGCCACGGTTATGCGGCCGACGCGCTGGCCCAGGAGCAGGAGGGCCGGGTCGACGAGGCGCTGCGGGTCGCCCTGCGCATCATCGAGGAGCGGGCCGAACTCGTCCACCGCATGGCCGAGGAGGGGCGCCACAGCGGGCGGCGCGCCGTCGCCGAGATGTACGAGGCGCGCGCCGCGGAATATCGGTCCAATGCCGAGACGATCCGGCAGGCGGTGTTGCGGTCCATGCGCGACGCCCCGGACGAGGACCCCTCCGACGGATGATCCCGGTGCGACCGATGGGTGACGCGGTGATGGATGCTCGGTCTGAACTCGCCCGCGAGCGTGAGGTCCTGGCCAGGGCCGACCGCGATGTCCTCCAGGGACGGCTGCGCGTCCAGGCGCAGGACCGGCTCGTGTCCGACCTCCGGTCCAGGGGAGCGGACGTGAGGGAAGCGGAACGCCTGCTGCGGCTCATGCGCGAAACGCTGCACCAGTGGCAGCAGCACCGCGTCCTGATCCTGCAGCGCGTCGGCTACCTGGAAGCCAAGTCGTCGACCCTCGCGCCGCCGCCGGACGTGCCGAGCGGTGTGACTCCTGGGTAGGCGCCGCCCGGCGGCGCGCCCTGCCGACCGCCGAAATCTCGCCGGCCGGCGGAGGGCCGGACCGGCCCCGCCCGATCGCGCCTTTTCCCGACCTTCCACCTGTCGTAAGTCGAAGACGCGACAGCGCTCCCGCGCTCCCCAGCCCATGCGACGAGGCCGCGATGGCGGACACCGACGGCTCCCCGCCTTCCACACCGGCGCGTTTCCGCGAGGTGCCGATCATCGTCGGCGTCGGCGCCTCGGCGGCGGCCCCGGACAACATCGAGCGCTTCTTCTCCGGCTATCGGCCGGACGCCGCCTTGGCGGTCGTGCTCGTCGTCCAGCACCGCGAGGCGCTGAACGAGGCGGCGATGCGCGAAACCCTGGACCGCGTCGACCACATCGAGGTCATGCCGGTCGAGCAGGGCCTGCCGGTCGCCGGCGGGACCGTCTACCTGTGCGAGCCCGACCGGATCACCACGGTCCAGGACGGACATTTCTCGGTGCGCAAGGCCGAGCAGATACCGGGCCTGCGCGGCACGATCGACAGCTTCCTGGTGTCCCTGGCCGAGGACCGGGGCGAGGAAGCCGTCGGGGTGATGCTGGCCGGCACGGGCGGCGACGGCACGCTCGGCATGGCGGCCCTGAAGGACCAGGGCGGCCTCACGATCGCGGTCCGGCCGGACCCCGAGCACGAGCACCTCGAGAACAGCAACTCGCCGGCCGCGCTGGCGGACTTCCTGCTGCCGCCCGAGGACATCACCGAGCACGTCCGCGTCTACGTGCGCCACCTGCGCCGGGCGGGGGAGCGCCGGGACTTCGACGCCACGCTGGCCGCCGCCACGGAGGCCCTCGGCCGCATCGCCGACGTCCTGCGCAACAGGACCGGCAACGACTTCCACGGCTACAAGCAGAACACCTTCCTGCGCCGCGTCCAGCGCCGGATGAAGGTGGTGCAGATCGACGAGATCGACGCCTACGTCGAGCACCTGTCCGCGGACAAGCACGAGGTGCAGTACCTCTTCAACGACCTCCTGATCGGCGTCACGCAGTTCTTCCGGGACAAGCAGGAATTCGACATCCTGGGAAGCCAGATCATCCCCCGGCTGTTCGCGGGGAAGGGCTCGGGCCAGCAGGTGCGCGTGTGGGTGCTCGGCTGCGCCACCGGCGAGGAGGCCTATTCGATCGGCATCCTGCTGCGCGAACACATGGCGACCCTCGAATCGGTGCCGCAGGTGCAGATCTTCGCGACCGACATCGACGGGCGCGCCTTGGCCTCCGCACGGGTCGGCCGCTACCGCACCGCCATCGAGGAGGACGTCACGCCCGAGCGGCTGGCGCGCTGGTTCGTGCGCGAGGGCGACACCTATTGCGTGGTGAAGGACCTGCGGGAGATGTGCATCTTCTCGCAGCACAACGTCATCAAGGACGCGCCCTTCTCCAAGCTCGACATCGTGTCGTGCCGCAACCTGCTCATCTACCTGAACGCCGATCTGCAGAACCGGGTGATCCCGCTGTTCCACTTCGCGCTGCTGCCCGACCGCTACCTGTTCCTCGGCAACTCCGAGAACGTCACCCGCCACCCGAAGCTGTTCGTGCCGGTGGACCGCCGCGCCCGCATCTTCAAGCGGCTGGACACC
The DNA here is from genome assembly GCF_021730615.1 of Lichenibacterium dinghuense. Classification (NCBI taxonomy): domain Bacteria; kingdom Pseudomonadati; phylum Pseudomonadota; class Alphaproteobacteria; order Hyphomicrobiales; family Lichenihabitantaceae; genus Lichenibacterium; species Lichenibacterium dinghuense. Next base: position 1,742,000 of record NZ_JAJLMN010000001.1, on the reverse strand, counting down.
GGCACCCGCCTGCCGCCCGAGTTCCCCATCGGCATGGGCGTCGCGCGCCTGGGCGCGGAGCTGCGCGCCCTGCCGGCCCGCACCAACCCTCCCGACCAGGGGCTGGAGCGGCGGGCGCAGCGCATCGCCGAGCGCTACGCGCCGGCCTACCTCATCGTCAACGAGCACTTCGAGGTGGTGAACTTCTCCGGGCGCACGGGGCGCTACCTGGAGCCGGCCACCGGGGCCGCCAGCCTTGATCTGCTGAACCTCGTCCATCGCGACCTGCGCCTGGAGCTCAGGGCCGTGCTCGGCCGCGCGGTCGAGACGGGCCGCACGGCCCTGGCCGAGCGCGTGCAGCTCGGCCGCAACGGCAGCTCGATCCTGGTCGACATCACGGTCGAGCCGATCGAGGAGCGGGCGGAGGGGCCGCACCACCTGATGGTGCTGTTCAAGGACGGCCCGGCGCAGCCGAGCGACAGGGCCGAGCGGGACGGCGGCGCGCTGGTGCGCAGCGAGCACGTCGAGCGCCTCGAAACCGAGCTGCGCGACTCGCGCGACCGCCTCCAGGCGACCATCGAGGAACTCGAAAGCACAAACGAGGAGCTGAAGTCCTCCAACGAAGAGTTCCAGTCGCTGAACGAGGAGCTTCAATCCGCCAACGAGGAGCTGGAAACCTCGCGCGAGGAGCTGCAGTCGGTCAACGAGGAGCTGACCACCGTCAACGGCGAGCTGGCGCACCGCGTCCAGGACCTCACCCGCGCCACCAGCGACCTCAAGAACTTCCTCGAATCCACCCAGATCGCGACGGTGTTCCTCGACAACGACCTGCAGGTGATGAACTACACGCCGGCGGTGACGCAGGTGTTCCACCTCGTCGAGACCGACATCGGCCGGCCGGTCTCCCACATCAAGGCGCGGGTGCCGATCGAGGACCTGTTCGAGGACGTGCGCCGCGTGCTGCGCACGCTGTCCACGGTCGAGCGGGAGATGGTCGCGCCCGACACCAACACCCGCTACATCGTCCGCATCCTGCCCTACCGCAGCGTCGACAACTTCATCGCCGGCGCGGTGATGACCTTCGTCGACGTCACCGCCATGAGCCGGGCCGAGGAGCGGGGCAAGCTGCTGCTGGCCGAGCTCCAGCACCGCGTGCGCAACACGCTGAGCGTGGTGCGGACCATCGCGCGCCGCACGGCCGAGTCGAGCGGCACGGTGGACGACTTCGCCGAGAACCTCGACGGGCGCCTCGCCGCCTTCGCCCGCACCCAGGCGCTCGTGACGCGCGACCCCGAGGCGGGCGTCGACCTCGAACAGCTCGTGCGGGACGAGCTCGCCGCCTACCGCAACGCCGGAGCGGCGCATTGGCGCATCTCCGGCCCGGTCGTGCGCCTGAAGTCGAAGGCGGCCGAAACGCTGGGGCTCGCAATCCACGAACTCGCCATCAACGCCGTGAAGCACGGGGCGCTGTCGGCCGAAGGCCACGTGGACGTGATCTGGCGCATCGGACGCCCCGACGGCGGGAACGGCGCGTCGCGGCTGACCTTCACGTGGCAGGAGGTCGGGGGCCCCCCGGTCGACGTGTCCGGCGGCCGCCGGGGGTTCGGGATGGAACTCCTGGAGCACACGCTCGCCTACGACCTCAGGGCCGAATGCGCGCTCGACTTCGACGCCGCCGGGCTCCGCTGCACGGTCCGGATGCCGCTGACCGACGAGGTCGCGCTGCTGAACCTCGTGTGATACGGTATCCGGCCGAACAGGCCGGGGTGCCGTATCACCAGCCCGCGCGGCGCATGAGCGAAGCCGAAATCCGCATCCCGAAGGGATCGAACGGATTTCATATGACGGCGGCGGTCAGCCCTCGTGCCGCGGGGGCGCGCGGGACGCCGCCGCCGCGAGGTCCTCGACGAGCCGCTCCAGGTCGCGCCGCTCGCGCGCGGCGGCCTCCTCGCGGGCCAGCGCCTCCACGGCCCTGCCGAACAGCTTCTGGCGCGCGGTCGCCTCGCGCATCGCCTCCGCCCCGGCCGCGACCGCGGCGGCGGCGGCGGCGGCGCGCGCGTCGAGCCGCCGGGCCTGCGCGGCCGCGGCGGCCGCGAGCGCCCCCGTCGGCAGCTCGGCGTCGCGGAAGCGCGCGAGGTCGCCCCGCGCGGCCTCGACGTCGGCGGCGGCCCGCTCGGCCTCGGCCAGGCGCCAGTCGGCCGAGCGCTTGAGCCCGTCCTGCACCGCGAGGACGCGCCTCATGGCGCGGAGGCGGTCGGTCACGGGTGCGACCTCGCCGCGGCGGTGTCCCTCATCCCGTCACCAGGAAGCGCCCGAAGGCGTCGATGAAGATCAGCAGCATGGGCTTGATGACGATCGACAGCAGGATCAGCCCGCCGATCAGCAGGAACGGCGTCGACAGGAAGAAGCTCTGGATGCCGGGCACGAGGCGCCCGACCAGCCCCATGGCGACGTTGACGACCAGCGAGAAGATCAGGAACGGGCTGCCGATCCGCAGCGCCAGCATGAAGGCCGCGGCCGCCTTGGACACGAGCTGGTCGAGCGCGAAGCGCGGGCTGAAGCCGTCGGCGACCGGCAGGCTGCCGTAGGAGGCCTGGAGGGCGCGGAACACTTCGAGGTGCAGGTCGGTCAGGAACATCAGCGCGGTGGCGGCCAGCGTCAGCAGCGTGGTCAGCGCCGGCAGCGTGTCGTCGGCCTCGACCGGCGCGCCGAGGTTGGCGCTCAGCCCCACCGACATCGCCACCGCGACGCCGATGAACTCCAGGGCGGCGAAGAACACGCGCCCGAACAGCCCGATGGCGGCGCCGATGAACAGCTCGGAGGCCATCACGCGCAGCAGGTGGACCGGCTGCCCGTCGGCCACGATCGGCCGGATGGCGTCGATCTGCAGCGGCGTCAGCGCCAGCGACACCGCCACCGCGATGAACAGGCGGACCTGCACGGGGATGCGCGGCGACGAGAAGCCCGGCATGACGAGCAGGCAGGCGCCGACGCGGCTGAACACCACGAAGGCCGCCAGCACCGAGACGGAGGCGGCGTCGTTCATCGCTTCCGACGGCCTCGCCCGCTCGGCTCACCGTCGTCGCGAGCGCAGCGCAGCGATCCAGGAGCGTCGGGAGCCGCGACGGGTCGCGGCGCCGCGCTCGCGCTCCGCCCTGGGCCGTCCGGCTGCATCGCTTCGCTGCGCTCACGACGACGGAGGGGGCTCACGACACCGTGCCCAGCGGCTTGATCTCCAGGCCGCGGGCGACTTCGAGGTGGCTGAGCACCGGCAGGGTGGCGAACATGCGCTCCACGATCATGCGGACGTAGGTCCGCACCTCGGGCGCCGCGATCAGGACGAAACTGTGACCCGCGTCCATGCGCTCGCGGATGGCGGCGGAGGCCTCCTGGCCGAACTGCTCGACGAGCCGCGGGTCGAGCTCGAACTCGGTCACCTCGCCCTTGGCGTCGCGCTTGACGCTCTGGTGGAAGGCGAGGTCCCAGCGGTTGCCGAGGCGCAGCACCTTGAGCACGCCGTCGTCGGCGAGGTCGCCGCAGATCTGCTGGCTCATCCGCACCCGCACGTGCTCGGCCACCTGCTCGGAGCGCCGCGAATGGGGCACGATCTCGGCGATGGCTTCCAGGATCAGGTGGAGGTTGCGGATCGACACGCGCTCGCCGAGCAGGAGCTTCAGCACCGCCTGCAGCCCCGAATACGAGATCTGGCCGGGGCACATGTCGTCGATCAGCTTCTTGTACTCCGGCTCCAGCCGGTCGAGCAGCGCGCGCATGTCCTTGTAGGACAGGAGCTGGGACAGGTTGTTGCGGATCACCTCGCTGAGGTGGGTGAGCAGGATCGACAGCGTGTCGACGGTCTGGAAGTTCTGCCGCTTGGCTTCGGCCGCGTAGGCGTCCGATACCCACAGGGCCTTCATGCCGAAGGCGGGCTCGCGCGTCTCCGTGCCGGGCAGGTCGGGCTTGCGGCCGTCGCCGGTGATGATCAGCGACTCGCCGAGGCGCAGCTCCTGCGACACCACCACCGTGCCGTGGATGCGGATCTGGTAGGACTTCGCCGGCACGTCGACGCTGTCCGACACCTTGATCTCGGGCACCACGAAGCCGTACTGGCGCGCGAACTTGCGCCGCATCTTGGTGACGCGGTGGGCGAGCTCGGCCTGGGACGGCAGCAGCCGGGCGGCGAGCTGCTTGCCCATGGCGATCTCGATCTCGGCCGTGCGCAGGAACTCCTTCACCGAATCCCGCGTCTCGGCCGCCGCGGCGGCGTCGGCCTTCTGCGCCGCCTCGACCGCCTCGGCGGCGCGGGCGGCGGCGAGGCGGCGCGGCAGCACGGTGCCGGCCGCCGCCATCAGGCCGCCGAGGACCGCGAAGGGCAGGAAGGGCAGGCCCGGCACCAGCGCCAGCAGGAACATCATCAGGGCCGCGACCAGCAGCGCGCGCGGGAAGTGCACGAGCTGGTTCATCACCGCCTTCTCGGCCGAGCCGCGCGTGCCGCCCTTGGACACGAGCAGCGCCGCGCCGAGCGACACGATGAGGGACGGGATCTGCGACACGAGGCCGTCGCCGACCGACAGCTTGGCGAAGACGTCGGCCGCCTGGCCGAGCGGCATGCCGTGGCGCGTGACGCCGATGACGATGCCGCCGAACACGTTGACGGCCAGGATGATGAGGCCCGCCACCGCGTCGCCGCGCACGAACTTCGAGGCGCCGTCCATGGAGCCGAAGAAGGCGCTCTCCTCTTCCAGCTCGCGGCGGCGGCGCTGCGCCTCCTTGTCGTTGATGAGGCCGGCCGACAGGTCGGCGTCGATCGCCATCTGCTTGCCGGGGATCGCGTCGAGCGTGAAGCGGGCGCCGACCTCGGCGATGCGGGTCGCGCCCTTGGTGATGACCACGAAATTGATGGTGAGCAGGATCGCGAAGACGATCAGCCCGATCACGAAGTCGCCGCCCATCACGAGGCGCGAGAAGCCCCCGATGATGAAGCCCGCCGCGTTGGCGCCCTCCTGGCCGTCGGACAGGATCAGCCGCGTCGTGGCGATGTTGAGCGACAGGCGCAGCAGCGTGGCGACCAGCAGCACGGTGGGGAAGGCCGAGAACTCCAGCGGCCGCTCGATCCACAGCGCCACCATCAGGATGAGCACCGACAGCGCGATCGAGAAGGCCAGCCCCATGTCGATCATGAAGGACGGGATCGGCAGGAAGAAGATCGACAGGATCGCCACGATGCCGATGGCGAAGCCGACGTCGCGGCCGCCGCGCCGCGGGGCGCGGGCGGAGGCGCCGGGGAGCGCGGCTTTGGTCTGCGGCGCCCTCGCCGGTGTGATGGTCGCGATGCTCATGGTGTCCCGCCGCCGCGGCCGTCCCCCGCGCGGAGGCCGGTCCGGTCCTGGCGCCAGGGTGGGCCGCCGAGCTTGCGCCGGGGTGGGCCGAGGGGACGGGCCGCCGAAACCGTCCGGGATCAGCGGCTTAGCCGAAGCTCACCCCGGCGCGAAACGGAACCAAGCCCGCCCGTGCCGGTTGTTCGGACCGATGGACCCCCGCGAGAGGACCGTCCGGCCCGCCGCGGCATCGGCGGACGGAAGGAAGCAGTCTCGGCCCTCCCCGGGCCAAGTGGTGCCCTGAAGCCTCGTGCGTCGTCGGTGCCGGTCGCGCGCCCGAGGTTCCCTCCACCGAAAGATCGGCGTGCATCCCGAACGGCCCCGGCGGGGCAGGGCGGGTCTCACAGGCGGACATCCACCATGGGCATTCTCGATTCGGTCATCGGCAACCTGCTCGGCGGCCAGAACAACCAGCAGGCCGGCGGCGGCTCGCCGCTCGGCGGCATCATCTCCAGCGTGCTCGGCGGCGGCGGGGCGCAGGGCGGCGGGTACGAGGGGCAGGCGCCCGGCGGCGCGGCCGGCGGCTTGGCGGGCGCGCTCGGCGGCGCGGGCGGCATCGGCGGGCTCCTGTCGCAGTTCCAGCAGGCGGGCCTCGGCCACATCGCCGAGTCCTGGATCGGCAACGGCGCCAACCAGCCGGTCTCGCCCGACCAACTCCAGAGCGTGTTCGGCCAGGGCCAGACGCAGGCCATGGCGGACCAGGCCGGCATGGACCACGGCGACTTCCTCCAGCAGCTCAGCCAGGCCCTGCCGCAGGCGGTCGACGGCGCCACGCAGGGCGGCGGGGCCGACGACGGCTCGGTGAACGTCTGACCCCGCGCGACGGAGCCACCGCGATGATCGTCAAGCGCACCGTTTCGGCCCTCGTGCTGGCGTCCTTCCTCGGCCTGCAGCCGGGGATCGCGCCGGCGGCCTACGCCGAGAATGCGATGAACTACCGCTTCCTGTCGGCCAAGGACGCGGACGCGCTGCCCAAGGCCGGCGGCACGCTCGGCCTCAACGTCGGGCCGGGCGAGCAGATCACCAGCGGCGGGATGACGTTCCGCCTCCTCAAGGTCAACAGCGTCAAGCCCGGCGCGGCCGGCGCCCAGGCGGGCTTCCGCAAGGGCGACGAGATCGTGTCGGTCGACGGGCGGGTGTTCCCCACCGTGCCGGCCTTCGCCGACTACGTCGGCTCGGTCGCGCCGGGCAAGCAGATCAACGTCGACTTCCTGCCCGCCGGCGGCGGCCCGCAGGAAGCGCAGCGCGTGACCGCGACGCTCGGCGGCCCGGGGGCGGGCGGCGCGGCCCCGGCGGTGGCGACGGCTCCCCCGGAGGCTCAGCCCGGCGCGGAAGCGCCGGCCCAGGGCGGCACGCTGTCGACCGGCACCAAGGTGGCGATCGGCGCCGCCGCCGTGGCGCTGTTCGGCTGCTACAAGCTCGGCTGCTTCAACCGCTTCAAGCGGCAGCCCGCCGGCGTGCGCTAGCGTTGGAACCTCTGCGGTCACGCGCGGTTCATCCGCGCGGGACCATCGTCCTTCGACATCAGAGGAGACAACCATGCACATGTCTTTGAAGGGCATCGTCGTCGGCACGCTCGCCCTCGCCGGCGCCACGCTCGCCACCGCGGAAGCGCAGGCGATGCCGGTCGCCCCCATGAGCCCGGCCGCCGCGAGCGCGTCGGTCGAGCAGGTCTATTACTACGGCTACGGCTATCGTCGGCCGCTCGTCCGCCGGTTCTATCGCCCGTTCGTGCGGCCTTACTACGGTTACGGCTATCGCCGCTTCTACGGCTACCGCCGCCCGTTCGTGTATCGTCGCCCGTTCTACGGCTACGGCTATCGCCGCTTCTACTGATCGACCTTCCCTCGTCGGGACGGGACGGGCGGCCTCCGGGCCGCCCGTTCTCGTCGGGCGCCCTTCCGGACGCCCGCCCGCCCGTCAGTCCGGGATCTGGTCCAGCGACGTCGGCTCGATGCCCTCGGCGCCGTTCTGCTTCTGCCGGTAGGCGGCGAGCGCCGGGTAGGTGGCGAGCCGCGCCCGCATCAGGGACCCGAGCGGGCGATGGGCCGCGAGGCTGTGCGCCGGGCGGAACGACAGGCGCTCCGTGACATAGGCCCGCCGGGCTTCGCCGAGCGCGTCCTGGCGCGGCAGCACCAGCCGGGCCACCGCGCGATAGGGGCTCTCGTCCTCGGGCCAGCGCACGGACGCGTCCTCGACCGGCATGGTCTCGAGGTCCGTGCAGAGCTGCACGCGGATCTCGAACTCGGCGCCCTCGTCCCCGAAATAGGCCGCGGTCGCGTCGCGGAAGGCGTCGGGGCGTCCGGACGTATCCATCGGGGCGTCGCCCAGCGCGGCCTGGCCCGGCGACACCGGCACGGCCGAGATCTTCGCGACATGGTCGCCGTAGCGCAGCGCCGCCTGGCTGTAATAGGTGTCGGTCAGCGGGTGGCGCGGCGTGTGGCCGAAGAAGTCGAGCAGCGGGCTGTGGTCGCCCTTGACCGCCGTGACCACCTTGTCGAGCTGCAGCGCGACGCTGGACACGGCCGCCTTCAGCGCATCGTCCTTGCCGGCGTGCTTCTCGATGCCCTTGATGGCGCCCAGGAACTTGGCCGCGTCCGGGTTGGGGAAGACCGGGCCGGTGGCGAGCACGAAGTCCTGCGTGTCCTCGGCGTGGCCGTCGATCTTGGGGCCCCGCGCGTCCAGCACCTTGATGGCCATGCCGCGGTGGGTGGAGACGCTGTCGGGCAGGTGCTCGCCGGGCCCCTGCGCCATGCGCACCACGACCGGGTAGGTCCTGGCTTCCGCGAACAGCCCCTGCCGCAGCTCGGGCGGCAGGCCGTCCAGCACGCGCAGCTCGCCCTTCAGGAAGGCGTTGGCCTTGGCGTGCGAGGCGCGCACGGTGTGGCCCTCGCGGTCCGCCACCTTGCGGCTCTCGCTGGTCATGGTGGCGATGATCTCGGCGATCGTGTCGTCCTCGCCCGCCGGGCGGGTCTCGACGTCGTCGCTGTAGCGGATGAAACTGGTCTTTGCCGGCATGGTGCGATGGTCCCCGTCGGTCAGCGAGCGCGTCGGCTGAGCGGGGGACAACGCCCGCGCTCCTGAGCGGGATGCCGGCCGATGGGGGCCCGGAAACGGGAAAGCCCGGCGCGGGGCCGGGCTTTCCGTTCGTCGTCGAGGTGTCGGGCGATCAGAAGTCGCGCTCCATGCGGAAGCGCACCTCGAACCCGTCCGGGTTGACCGCGACGCCCGTCGGGAGCGCGGTGGGAGCGCGGCCGGGCTCGTGGGCGAGGGTCTGGTCGATGTGGATGTAGTCGACTTCGAGGCCCAGCTCGAGGTTCTTCACGGGATCCCACAGGAACTGGTTGCCGACGCGGTATTCGCTGGCGTCGCCGATGCCGCCGCGCGTCCAGTCGGTGTTCTTCACCGCGCCGCCGTAGGAGATCTGCTCGTAGGAGCCGAACACGACGTCGTGGAAGTTCGGCGAGAAGTAGTGGTTGAAGGCGAACAGGGCGTTGAAGCCCTTGCCTTCGCTCAGGCGATAGAAGGCGGCCGGCGTGCCGAAGGGGTGGATGGCGACGGCGTCCTTGTCGATATGGATGAAGCCACCCGCGGCGAGGCCGGCGTTGATGGACTGGTTGAAGCCCGTGCCGGAGTCCTGATACAGGTACGCGCCCTGCTGGTAGGCGCCCTCCAGCCACAGGTCGTCGCCGGCCGCGAGCATCGGCAGCTTGATGCGCAGGCCGCCCTGCACGGCGAAGCCGTCGGCATCGGCCTTCGAGAAGCCCTCGCCCCCCGTGCCCGGGAAGCCGTTGCCGGTCGAGTTGCCGCCCTGGGTGGTGGTGATGTCGTGGTAGGCCGCCGACAGCTGGGCGGAGCCCCAGGTCTGGTCGTAGCGCAGCACGCCGACGATGTCCGGGATCGTTTCTCCGGCGTAGCGGGCTGTCTGCACGAGGCCCGTGCCGGCGCCCGTGATCGAGCCGATGCCGTTGGGCAGGTTGCGGCCGTTGCGGTCCTCGATCGACAGGGTCGCCGCCAGTCCGCCGCCGACCTGGTAGGTATAGGCGAAGACGTTCTGGTTCTGGTCCGAGTTGGCGAGACCCTCATAGTTGTAGTTGTCGGCGTAGAAGTCGAAGAACGACTGGACGCGGCCGGCGGTGATGCCGGCGAACTGGATGAAGCCGCGGCGCACGACGGCGTTGTTTCCGCCCTGGTTGGTGAAGGTGTTGGAGCCGCCGCTGGCGCCGCCGGCGCCGTAGACGCCCTGCAGGCGGTCGATCTGATATTGGACGTAGGCGCGCAGCGTGCCGTAGGCGGTCTGCGTGCGGGTGTCGACGCCGAGGCGCATGCGGGCCAGGAAGCCGGCCTCGTCGCGGTCGCGCCCGGGGACGACGGTGCGGGCCAAGGCGCCGGTGGTGCCGCCGACGTTGTTGCCGCCCGTGGGGTAGAAGGCGCGGGAATTGTTGATGAAGGCGGCTTCGGTGCGGACCTGGGCGCCGATCGCCAGGCAGGTGTCCGTGCCGGGGATGTAGAAGAAGCCCGCGCCGGTCCAGTCGCAGACGCGGACGTAGTCGACCGGGGCCGCCTTGGCGACCGGCAGGTCGGCGGCCAGTGCGGCGTTCGCGCCGACCAGCGCGATCGCCGAAGCCAGCAGTGTTACTTTCAAACCGGTCATTGCGGTCTTTCCCCGAGGCGGATCTGCTTCGAACATCGGCGCGCAGCCATCGGCTGCCCCGGTTCTGCCTTGAAGTCAGGGGTAATGTGGCCGACTTAGGCGAAACTTAGCAGGTTGCTTAAACATGAGTTTAAGAGCACCCCTCGTTCTCGAAGTCCGGAACTGATGTAGAAATGCAACTCTCGTCCGGTGCGCGGTTGCTACGGCCGGGTCTGGACACACGCCAGGGATGAAATACTGCGTGGAGCGCCGCCTGGATCGTCTGATCTATGTTCGGCCCGGAAAGCGTCGTCCGACGGCGGGCGACGCTCGTCCGACAATATGATCGAAAGCCAGCCAGCGTGTAGGCCCCACCGATCTAACGTTAGGTCAAGTAAGCCCGCGTCCGCTCGAATAGAGCCGGCCGACTATGGCGGGTTGACGAGTCTGTCACAATCGGGACAAAGTCGCGTCGGAGGGCTGCCGCGGTCGGGGCCTGGCGCCGCTCGCTCAACCGGACGGCGCGCCCGTCCGATGGGCCGCGGCCCGTCCGCCACACGCCTGCCAGAACCCCCGCTGGTCGTTCGGGGCCCACCTGTGCCCGCGGGCACGCCGCCGGTCCGGATCACAGCCGATGCCCCGCTCCTCGATGTTCCCCCGGTCGACGCTGCGGCGTTCCCCCCCGGCCTGCGCCATCGACGCCGGCGGGCTGACCGAGGCCGCTCGCGGGCTGGCGTCGGCCCTGCCGGACCTCGCCAGGCAGGCCGAGGCGGGCGGGCTGCAGCTCGTGGCGCAGCACCTCAACAAGGCGCTCCAACTCGCCCAGCGCGTGGCGGCCTCGGGCGCCGTGCCGCCGGCGCCGCGGAACTGAAGCGCGCCGTGCCGCCGGCGCCGCGGAACTGAAGCGCGCCGTCAGGCCGGAAAGGAGGCCCGCAGGGCGTCGGCGCCGCGCGACAGGATCCCGCCGTCCGTGCCCACCGCGGTGAAGACGGTGCCGAGCGCCATGCAGCGCGCCGCGAAGGCGGCGTCGAGCGTCAGGATGCCGGCCGGCTTGCCGGCGGCGCGGATGCGCCCGATCGCGCCCTCGACGGCGGCGATCACCTCCGGGTGCATCGGGTCGCCCGCGTGGCCCATGCTGGCGGCGAGGTCGGCGGGGCCGATGAACAGCCCGTCGACGCCGTCCACGGCCGCGATGGCGTCGATCCGCTCCAGCGCCTCGGCGGTCTCCACCTGGACCAGGAGGCAGATCTCGTCGGCGGCCCGCCGCGCGTAGTCGGGCACGCGGCCGTAGCGCGTCGCGCGCGTCCAGCCCGACACGCCGCGCAGGCCCGCGGGGGCGTAGCGGACCGCCGCGGCGGCGGCGCGGGCCTCCTCGGCGTCCTGCACGTAGGGGATCAGCAGCGTCTGCGCGCCGACGTCGAGGTAGCGCTTGATCTCCACCGTGTCGTTGCCGGCCGGCCGCACCACGGCGGAGACGGGGTAGGGTGCGGCGGCCTGGAGCTGGCCCATCACCGAGGCCGGGTCGCCCGGCGTGTGCTCGGTGTCGAACACGATCCAGTCGTAGCCGGCGCCGGCCAGCACCTCGGCCACCGTGCCGCCGGGGATCGTGCACCACAGCCCGATCTGCTGGCGTCCCTCGCGGATGGCGCGCTTGAAGCGGTTGACCGGCAGGTTCATGGCCGTCTCCTCCGTGTTATCGGTCTGCAAAGGCCGTGAGCCTTTCGAAACCGATAACACGCTCGACCGCGGGTCGACGGAGGAAAGCGAAACGATGAGCCGCCTCGTCACCGTCCTCAACGGGCCGAACCTCAACCTCCTCGGCAAGCGCCAGCCCCACATCTACGGCTCCGAGACGCTCGCCGACGTCGAGGCCGCGTGCCGGGCGCTCGCGGCCGAGCTCGGCCTGGAGCTGCGCTTCCTGCAGAGCAACCACGAGGGGCAGATCGTCGACTGGATCCACGAGGCCCGCGAGACGGCGGCCGGCATCGCCATCAACCCCGCCGCCTACACCCACACCTCCGTGGCGATCCTCGACGCGCTGAACGCCTTCGACGGCCCCGTGATCGAGGTGCACATCTCCAACGTCCACAAGCGCGAAGGCTTCCGCCACCATTCCTACGTGTCGCTGCGGGCCGACGGCGTGATCGCGGGCTGCGGCACGCAGGGCTACGGCCTGGCGCTGCGCCGCCTCGCCGCGCTGATCGACGCGAAGGGCTGAGCCTCACGCCTTGCGCCGCCGCGAGCGGGCGCGCAGCCCGAGCGCGGACAGCTCGGCCTCGTGCTCGCGCGCCCAGCCGTAGAGCAACTCGATCGGCTCGATCATCGTGCGGCCGAGCGGCGTGAGCCGGTAATCCACCCGCGGCGGCACGACGTGGTGGACCTCGCGCGCGACGAGCCCGTCGCGCTCCAGCTCGCGCAGCGTCTGCGTCAGCATCTTCTTGGACAGGCCGGGCAGCGCCCGCTGCAGGGCGCCGGGCCGGCAGGTGCCGCCGTAGAGCGCGTGCATGGCGTGCAGCACGTGGCTGGTCCACTTGGCCGAGAACAGCTCCAGCACCCGGCGCGGCGCGCAGTCCTCGGCGAAGGCGTCGCTCCTCGAGTCGGCGTCGCGCGCGTCCATGGGCACCTCCGGGTGGCTATGACCCCTTCTGGTGCCGTCTCGCGGCGGCGTCCAGCCTCGCCCATCTCGGGGAGGACACAGGAGGCAGCACCATGGCCCGCACGGCCCTCATCGCCGGCAGCACCGGCATCGTCGGCGACAACCTCGCCCGGCACCTCGTCGGGGAGGGCTGGGCCGTCCACGGCCTCGCCCGCCGCCCCGGCGACACGCCGGGCGTCGCCCCGGTCGCGGCCGACCTCACCGACGCCGCCTCGGTCGGGGCGGCGCTGGCCGGGCTGCGCCCGAGCCACCTCTTCGTCACGACCTGGATGCGCCGGCCGACCGAAGCCGAGAACTGCGCCGTCAACGGCGCTATGGTGCGCAACCTGCTCGGCGCCCTCGGGTCGGCGCCGCTGGAGCACGTGGCGCTGGTGACGGGCTTGAAGCACTATCTCGGGCCCTTCGAGGCCTACGGCCGCGGCGCCCTGCCGGCGACGCCGTTCCGCGAAAGCCAGGGCCGGCTCCCGGTCGAGAACTTCTACTACGTCCAGGAGGACGCGGTGTTCGACGCGGCGCGCGAGCGCGGCTTCGGCTGGAGCGTGCACCGCCCGCACACGATCATCGGCTTCGCGCTCGGCAACGCCATGAACATGGGCGTCACGCTGGCCGCCTACGCGAGCCTGTGCCGGGCGCAGGGCCGGCCCTTCCTGTTCCCCGGCTCGCCGCAGCAGTGGCACGGCCTGACCGACATGACCGACGCGCGGCTGCTCGCCCGCCACCTCGCCTGGGCCTCGACCGCCGCGGCCGGCCGCGACCAGGCCTTCAACGTGGTCGACGGCGACGTCTTCCGCTGGAGCTGGATGTGGGAGCGCATCGCGGGATGGTTCGGCCTCGACCCCGCGCCCTATCCCGGCCACCCGACGCTGCTGGAGGCGCAGATGGCGGACGACGGCGCGGCCTGGGCGGCGCTGGCGGAGCGGCACGGCCTCGTCGAGCCCGACCTCGCCCGCCTGGCCTCGCCCTGGCACACCGACGCCGACCTCGGCCGGCCCATCGAGGTGGTCACCGACATGGGGAAGAGCCGCAAGGCGGGGTTCCTCGACTACCAGGCGACCGACGAGGCCTTCTTCGACCTGTTCGCGCGCCTGCGGCGGGAGAATGTCATCCCTTGAAGCCGAAAGGGCGACCCGCGATGCTGAAGCGCGCGGGGGCAGGGGCGAATCGCCGTCTCGCATGCATCGCCGCCGCGCCGGACGCGCCGGCCGCACGGGGACGCCGGGATGATGTTCTTCTTCGACACCCACGACGGGGAGCGCAGGATCGTCGACGGCTCCGGCACCGACCTGGCCGGCGAGGCCGAGGCCGTCGAGCAGGCGGTCGCGCTGCTGCGCGACCTGTCCCACGCGGAGGTCGCCCTCGGTTCGCCGCGGCTCTTCTCCGTGACGGTGCGGGACGCCGCGGGCCGGGGCCTCTACGCGGCGTCGCTGGAGCTCAGGGTCGACAGCCTCGCCTGAGCGTCACTTGAAGCGGCCGGGCTGGTTCACCGTGGGGGTGACGTCGAGGCCGGTGACGATCATGGTGCAGACCTCGTCGCCCACCGTGCCGGACTTGTGGCCCTTGCGCCCGTCCCGCTCCTTCGTGTTCTGGTCCTCGCCCATCATCAGCTCGCCCGGGCCCATCTCGACGCGGTGGCCGTCCATGGTCTCGACGAACCAGCGGCCGGACAGGATGGCGATCCACTGCGGCTTCGGGTTCTCGTGCCAGTCGCCGACCCAGCCGACCGGCAGCACCGTGAACGTCACCCCGGCCTTCGACGGGTCCATCTTGTCGTTCCACTGCGGCGTGACCTCGGGGTTGACGCCCTTCAGCTCGAACTCCGTGAGCTCGAACTTCTCCTGCCGGCTCACGCCGTCGGCGTCCGTGTAGACGTGCCAGTAGGGCATCCTGGGCTTGTCGGGCTGGCTCATGGGCTGTCTCCTCGCGGGGGAACGCGCGCGGCGTCGCCCGGAGAAGGCGCGGAGCCAGCGATAGTTCCTCGGCCCCTGTGGTCGGCCCCCTCGTGCTCCGGCCCGCCGCGGGCGGCCGCTGTCCACCGGGAGTCGGCGTCCCGCGGCTTGGCAGCGGCGCGGGACGGCGTGTAGTCTCGGCACGACGGCGCACCGCCGGAGCCTGGGCGGGGACATGGCGTGACGGCGATCTTCACCTGGCTCGCGGGGGCCGTCGCCTACATGATCCTGGCCGGCCAGTTCTCGGCCGACGAGGTGGCCGCGGCCGTCGTGCTCGGCGGCCTCGGCGCCGGCTGGCACTTCGCCGTGATGAACGACGGCGCCCGCAGCTTCGCCTTCGAGCGCCCGGCGCTGCGCTCCGCCGCCGCGGCGCTGCTCGGGTTTCCCGGCTCCACGCTGCGCGTCGGCGCCCGGCTCGCCTCCGCGCTCCTGCGGCCGGTCGAGGGGCAGCGCATCGAGCACCCGTTCCACCGCGGCACCTCGGACGACCCGCGCGACCGCGGACGCCGCGCCGCCGTGGTGCTGTCCACCTCGCTGGCGCCGGACAGCTACGTGCTGCGGCTGCCGCTGTCCGAGCAGGCCATCACCTACCACAGCCTGACGGGCGCCGCCCCGAGCCGCGACCCGCGGTGGCCGTCGTGACGGCGGCCCTCGCCGCCGCCCTGCCGCCGGGCGGATCCGTCGCCTGGACGCTGGCGCTGCTGCTCCTGATGCCTCCGCTCGTCGCCGCGCTGGCCCTCAGCTGGCGCGGGCCGGTCGGCAGCCGCTTCGCCGGCGTGCAGCTCGCCGGCTCGGTCGGCACGGTGGTCATGGCGGTCATGACCTTCGCGTTCGGCCAGCCCTCGTCGATCGACCTCGCCGTCACCTTCGGCATCCTGGCCGTGACCGCCTCGCTGCTCTACGCCGTCTTCGTGGAGCGCTGGGTGTGAGCCTCGCCGTCGACCTCTGCCTCGCGCTGGCCGTGGCCTGCGTCTGGCTCGGCTGCTTCGGCGCGCTGCGCCTGCGCCGGCCGCTCGACCGCCTGCACGCGGTCGCCTTCGTGAACGCCTCCGCCGGCATCCTCGTCGCGGTCGCGGCCTTCCTGGCCGACGGCGTGTCGACGCGCTCGGTGAAGCTCGCCTGCCTGGTCGCCTTCGTGCTGGTGACGGGGGCCGGCGTCAGCCACGCCGCCGGCCGCGCCCTGGCGCTGCGCGACGGGCCGCGGGCGTGACGGCGCTCCTCGCCGCGCTGCTGCTGCTCGCCGCGGCCTCCGGCCTCGCGGTCGTGCTGGCCCGCGACCCGCGCCGGCAGGTCTTCGCGCTCGCCGGCAACGGCCTCGTGCTGACGCTCGTGTTCCTGGTCCTCCAGGCGCCCGACGTCGCCCTGTCGGAGCTGGCCGTCGGCTCGGCCGCGACGCCGCTGCTCTTCCTCGCGGCCCTGGCGGCGGTGCGGATCAACGGCAAGAGGAAGCCGCCCGCGTGAGGGGAAGCCCATGAGCCCGCGACTGCGCCTCGCCCTGCTGATCCTCGCGGGGCTGGCGATCCTGCCGGGGGCGGCGCACGTCATCGGAGCCCTGCCGCCCTTCGGGCACCCCGTCGCGGTCTACGGCCAGTCCGTCAACGCGCTGCTGCCGGAGCTGCGCCACGTGTCCAACATGGTGACGGCCATCAACTTCGACGTGCGGGGGTTCGACACCGTCGGCGAGGAGTTCATGCTGCTGGCCGCCGTCGCGGGCACCGTGCTGCTGCTGCGCGGGGGGCGCGGCGAGGACAGGGTCGACGTCGGCGGCCGCATCGGCGGCCGGCCGGTGTCGCCGCGCTCGGACGCCGTGGTGCTGCTGTGCCGGATCTGCGGCCCCTTCACCTTCATCTTCGGGGTCTACGTGGCGCTGCACGCGACGGTGACGCCCGGGGGCGGCTTCCAGGGCGGCGTCGTCATCGCGTCGGCCCTGCTGCTCATCTACATCGGCGAGGGCTACGGCCGCTGGCGCCAGCTCGTCCGCGTGCCGGTCCTCGACGCGGTCGAGGGCGCCGGCGCGCTCCTGTTCGTGGCGGCCGGCCTCCTCCCGGTCGCGATGGGGCTCGCCTTTCTGACGAACGTTCTCCCCCTCGGCACGCTCGGCGACATGATGTCGGGCGGCCTCATGCTGGTCGAGAACGCCGGCGTGACCCTGGCGGTCGCGGGCGGCTTCGCCACCGTGCTCATCGAGTTCATGGAGGAGACGCGCGCCACGGATTCGGAGACGGGACCGGAGGACGGGGAATGAGCGTCCTGCCCTGGGTGGTCGCGGCCTGGCTGTTCGGCGCCGGGGTGTACGGCATCGTCACGAGCCGCAACTACGTGCACCTCATCGGCTGCCTCACGGTGTGCCAGTCCGCCGTCTACGTCCTGCTGCTCGGCCTCGGATACGTGCAGGGGAGCGGCCCGCCCATCTTCTACGACCATCCGCCCGGCACCGCGGCGGTGGACCCCGTCGTGCAGGCGCTCGTGCTCACCGACATCGTGGTCGGCGCGGTCGTCTCGGCCCTGCTGCTCGCCCTGGCCGTGCAGGTCCACAAGCGCCAGGGCACGCTCGATCCCCAGGAGATCAAACCCTTGCAGGGCCAGTGACGGTGACGCTCCTCGAAACCCTGGTCCCCTTCCCGGTGGTGCTGCCGCTGGCCGTCGCGGCCGTGGTCCTGGCCGCGGGGGAACGGCTCCCGCGGCACGTGCCCGAGGCGCTCGGCATCGCGGCCGCCCTGGCCGTGGCGGCCCTGTCGGCCGTGCTGGCCCACGGCGCCCTGGGCTCCACCCCGGTCTACTGGTTCGGCGGATGGGTGCCGCGCCCCGGCGTCACCCTCGGCATCGCCTTCGCGCCGGACCCCGCCAGCGCCGGGATCGCGGCCTTCACCGGGCTGCTGTTCGCCGCGGCGCTGGTCTTCGCCTGGGGTTTCTTCGACGAGGTGCGCTCCGTCTTCAACGTCCTCATGCTGCTGTTCCTGGCCGCCATGCAGGGCTTCTGCCTGACGCGGGACATGTTCAACCTGTTCGTCTGGTTCGAGGTCATGTCGGTCGTCGCCTACGCGCTGACGGGCTTCTCGCTCCGGACGGCGTCTCTCGCGGGGGCGCTCAACTTCACGGTCATCAACAGCCTCGGCTCCACGCTGATGCTGGCCGGCATCGGCCTCGTCTACGCCCGCACGGGCGCGCTCGACTTCGAGGCCGTGCGGACCGCCGTCGACCGGATGGGCGACGATCCCGTGGTGATTGCCGGCTTCTGCCTGGTGTCGGCGGCCCTGCTGACCAAGGGCGCGATCCTGCCGTTCCAGTTCTGGCTGGCGGACGCCCACGCCGTGGCGCCCAGCCCCGTCTCGGTGATCTTCTCCGGCATCATGGTGCCGATCGGGCTGTTCGGCTACGCCAAGATCCGGCTCCAGATCTTCCCCGGCTCGCCCGACGCCATGGACATCCTGTACCGGCTGGTGCTGGGGATCGGCTGCGCCACGGCGGTCTTCGGCGGCCTGCTGGCCTGGTCGCAGCGCCACCTCAAGCGGCTGCTGGCCTTCTCGACGATCAGCCACGTCGGCATCATGCTGACCGGCGTGGCCGCGGTCGCCCCCGTGGGGCTCGCGGGGTTCCTCGCCTACGTGGTCGGCCACGGGCTGGTGAAGGGCACGCTGTTCATGCTGGTGGGCATCCTGCTGGCCGAGAAGGCGAGCGTGGACGAGCTCGACCTGCGCGGCCTCGGGCGCGACATCTGGCCCGCGGGCGTGGCCACGGCCGTCGCGGCCCTGCTGCTCGGCGGCGCGCCCGTCGGCATCCTGCACGGGGGCGCGCATCTGATCGACGCCGCCGCGCCGCCCGGCCCGGCCGGATGGGTGGTGCGCCTCGCGGCCCTGCTCGGCACCGTGCTGACCGGCGGCGCGGTCCTGCGCTTCGCGGGCCGGATCTACCTCGGCCTCGGGGCGGACCCTGGCGACGAGGCCCACGCGCCCACCGACCAGGAGCGGGAGAAGGCCGGCCGGCCTCTGTGGCTCATGCTCGCGCCCTGCGTCGTCCTGCTCGCCATCGACCTCCTGACGCCGGCCGGCGTCGTGGAGGGCCTCGCGGCGCGGGTCGTGCCCCAGTTCGGCGTGGTGGGGCCCGCCGTGGACCTGCCGCAGCCGGCCGCGTGGGGCCTGCTCATGCCCTGGCTCGCGCTCGGCGGCGTGCTGCTGGTCGCGACCCTGGCGCTGTCGGGCGACCGCCTGCCGCGCCAGCTCCCCCGCGTCCAGGCGAGCGTGCTCACGCCCTTCTTCGCCGGGCTGAACCGGCTCCACACGGGCGTCGTCAACGACTACGTCGTGTGGTTCGCGGTCGGCATCGCGCTGTTCGCCGGCTGGGCGGCCCTGTGACGCGCGGGCCGGCCCGAGGAGGCGCTCCGCTTTCCGCAACGTCGATGCGGCGATCGGCAGCTTGCGACAAAGACGCACCGCGCCGCGGCAGCAAAACAGAGCGCTATCATAAATTAATTTGAGGTTCTGCTCAGTCCGGAAACGGCTCGTCGGCAGTCGATTGTGCGGCGGCGTTCGAACCTTTCTCTGGAACGTCCGACTTCTTCCGCCCGAGCGCAGGGTGCTGCGGCACAGCCCTCGCGAGAAATCCAGGGAGAGGCACGATGTATTACTTCGACAAGCGCCTGCAGTGGCCCGTCAAGGTCGAGAAGCCCGACCCGCTGTTCGCGCGCCAGCTCCAGCAGGCCATCGGCGGCGTCGAGGGCGAGATCCGCGTCTGCATGCAGTACTTCTTCCAGGCCTGGGGGGCCCGCGGCCCCACCACCAAGTACCGGGACATGCTGCTCCACACCGCGACCGAGGAGATCGGCCACATCGAGATGCTGGCGACCGCCGTGGCGCTGAACCTCGACAAGGCGCCCGTGACCGAGCAGGAGGCTGGCGCGGCGGACGGGATCGTCGGCTCCATCATGGGCGGCGGCGACACCAAGGGCGTCATTGAGGGGATGCTGCACCGCCACATCCTGTCGACGGGCCTCGCGGCCTATCCGGCGGACGCCGACGGCGTGCCCTTCAACATGTCGCACATCTACGCCAGCGGGAACCTCGCGGCCGACATGTACTGCAACGTCGCCGCGGAATCGACCGGCCGCGTGCTGGCCTGCCGGCTCTACGAGGCGACCAACGACGCCGGCATGCGCGAGATGCTGGCCTTCAACGTCGCGCGCGACACGATGCACCAGCAGCAGTGGCTGGCCGTGATCGAGGAGCTGGGCGAGAAGGCGCACCTGCCGATGCCCAACAGCTGGGACCAGTCCAAGGAGACGCAGAAGTACTCCTACGCCTTCTTCGGCTCGGCCGCGGACGGCACCCCGCCCATGGCGGGCCGCTGGACGCAGGGCCCGAGCCTCGACGGCAAGGGCGAGTTCTCCGTGATGCAGAACGCCCCCATGGGCGAGGAGCCCGTGCTCGGCCCGGCCCGCAAGGACAGCTTCGCCCAGAAGGAGCAGATGTGAGGGTTAAGCCCTTGTAAGCGCACAAACCCTTGATGAAGCGCGGTGGGACCGGTACACAACACCGGTCCCATTGCCATGCGCTTCGTCATGCCGAACCTGTCCACCCGCGACGATTCCAGCCTGCTTCAGTTCCGGATGCGCGTCCCGTCCGACGTGCTCTTGAAGGCACGCGGGCGGCTCATGTTCATCGATCTCCCCGCCATCGGCACCGATGATGCCGTGACGGTGGCGGCCAAGGTCGGGGACGTTGTCAAATTCAGCCTGCGGACCCGCGATCCGGTGGCGGCGAAGGCCCGTCACGGGGCGGCTTTGTCGTGCGTGAACAAGCTGTTCGCCGGTATCCGCAACGGCCCGAAGCCCCTTTCCCTTCGCCAGATCGTGGCCCTGTCGGGCGACGTGTTCCGGCTGTTCATGGATGAGGTCGGGGACGATCCCGGCACCGCGGACAACTGGATAGCGGTCAAGGCTTTCAACCGCGCCGTGAAGGAAGGGCGCATCGTGGCGCCGCCCACGTTGCAGCCGGACCCGAAGCGCGCCAACGAGCGCGACATCGCGCGACAGGTGTTCGGGATCGATCTGACAGAAGGGGTCGACGGACACCCGGCCGGTACACCGGAAGTCGCGGCCCTTGAGGCGCGCTTCGGCCTGCTCGCCAATTGGACTTTGCTGCGGCAGGGCGTCGAGATCGGCCCCGACGATCGCGTGAGGCTGCTCTACGCCATAGAGAAGGCCGTGACCGATGCGGCCGTGGTGCTGAAGCGGCACGCGCGGATGGATTTCACGCCCTCGCCCGAGGTCGAAGCGCGGTTTCCGGCGTTCGAAGCGCCGAAGCCTTCTGTCCCATCGATCACCATGACGGAGCTGTTGGATCGCTGGCGCGCCGAGGCCCAACCCAGCCCGCGGACGCTTCAGAATTGGCAAGCGGTGGTGCGGCGTTTGCGCGCGCATGTCGGCCACGATGATGCAGGCCGGATCACCCCGGAGACGATCGTGGCGTTCAAGGATGCGCTGATTGCCGATGGGACGGCGGCGCGGACGTTCGCCCGCATCTATCTCGTGTGCCTGAACCGTCTGTTCGGCTTCGCGGTCGAGAACCGCCTCATCCGTGACAACCCTGCGCGGGGCGTGAAGGTGTCCGCGAAGGTGAAGCCGGGCGAGGCGAAGCTCGGGTACAGCGCCGATGAAGCGCTTCGGCTGCTCCGGGCGGCGGCGAGCGAGACGAAACCGGAACGCCGCTTCGGTGTGTCATTGCTCGCGTTGACGGGCGCGCGGGCGGGCGAGGTGTTCCAACTCCACGCCGAACAGATCGTCGAGCGCGATGGCGTGCCGTGCATCGAGATCCGCGGCGCAGCGGATGGCGGCCGGGTGAAAACGGCGGGATCGGAGCGTGTCGTTCCCTTGCATCCATATTTGGTGCATATCGGCTTCGTCGCTTGGGCGCGGGGGAAGGGGACCGGTCCGCTGTTCTACAGCCCGCGAAAGGTCGAGCCGGACGCGCTGCATCCTTCGGTGGGCGTCGGGCGGAAGGTGGGCGAGTGGGTTCGCTGGAAAGGGTTCGGATCGGAGCGGGTCGCGGCGCTCCACGGCCTGCGCCACTTCGTTAAGTGTCCGTCCGATAAGGGCACGTGGGGTTGAGTGGCCGGGGCTGAGATGATTCCAGGAGGGTGCTGAAACCTGATCTGGAACCGCCATGTGGACCCCGGCCACCCGCGAGCAGCATAGCCGCTCCGAACTCCGCTACTCAACCGATCTGACCGACGCCGAATGGGCCGTCATCGAACCGCTGTTGCCGCCCGGCAACCCGCTCGGACGGCCCCGGCTGTGGTCGTTGCGGGAGATTGTGAACGGCATTTTCTATGTGCTGCGGGGCGGCGTTCCCTGGCGCCTGTTGCCGAAGGACCTGCCCCCGAAGAGCACGGTGTACGGCTACTTCAGCGCGTGGCGCGATGAGGGCCTGTTCGCCGGCATCAACCACCATCTCGTCATGCTGGATCGCGAGCGGGCCGGGCGAGAGGCTTCGCCCACCGCGGCCGTGCTCGACAGCCAGAGCGTGAAGACCACGGAGAGCGGCGGTCCGCGGGGCTACGACGCGGGCAAGAAGGTGAAGGGTCGCAAGCGCCAAGCCCTGGTCGACACGGACGGCCGCGCCCTGGTGCTCGACCCGCAGCCGGCCGACGTGCAGGACCGCGACGGGGCCGTGCCGGTGCTCAAGCAGTCACGCCGTTCATATCCTTTCATCGCCAAGGCCTTCGCCGACGCGGGCTACGCCGGCGACAAGCCGGACAGCGCCACGCTCATCGCCGTCGAGATCGTCCGCAAACCACCCGGGCAGGTCGGCTTCGTGGTTCACCCCCGGCGATGGGTGGTTGAGCGCTTCTTCGCCTGGATCAGCCGCAATCGACGCCTCTGGAAGGATCCGGAGGCCACAATCGCATCCGCAAAGGCCTTCCTCTACGCTGCGTCCGTCATGATGCTGCTACGTCGCATAGGTTGCGCAGCCTGACTTCCCGGACGGACTCTAAGACGGCGCTGCATCGAGCCGGTGTCGCAGACAGCACCGCAGATGCCTTGATGGGGCACGCCGGGAAAGGCGAAGCGTCGACATACCGTCACATCGATGTGGCGACGTTGGCCGAGGCCGTGGCGCGCCTCCCATTCCCGAACGTCGAATGAATGGCTCAGCTCAAGCCATGCGATGGGCGCACAGCTCACTTGCACACTTCGCTTGCACAAGGCTGAACCATGTGCAAAAGATGACGAACGAACAAAAAAGGCCGCCTCCCCTACGGAAAGCGGCCCAAGTCTAGGGAGGAAACGCCCAAGAAGGGCATACGCCCGAAGGCGCATCTTCTTTGTAGGGCATCCGACACGCTGCGGCAACCTCGATGTTGCGATGCAGCGCGATCGGCGTTGGCCGTGGTGAATCTGCCGTCACCGAACGCGGTCCGGTCCGATTTGCAGGATTGCAAGCCTCCACCCGATCGCGGATCGTGCGGCAGGGCGTCTAGCAGCCCCGTAGGCGGCGATTTCGTTTCGACCTTCGCCATCGAAGCGGACCCCGAAACGGAACGGGCGCTGATGGCCCTCCTACACGCCCTACGCTTCGGCCATTTCCCGCCGCATGAGCATGTCGTTCGGCACGCCCTCGGGGATGGATCTGGATTCGAGGACCTTCAGCCGGCGCTTCACTCGCTCTTTCTCCCTCATGGCCTTCACGATCTCCGCCACCATGAGCGACCCCATTTCGTCGAGTTCGTCGTCGGACCACCGCGGCGCCGACAGGAGCTTGGTGTTCTCCTTGCGGACAGCACGGGCGATGCGGGCGCGTCGCTCACGGAAGGTCAGATCGAAGCTGGCACCGGCCTTCGCGTTGCAGTCGGCGCACGAGGCCACGCTGTAGAAGCGCCAATCCTCGATGAGGTGTAGGTTGTAATGGAGCCATGAGGCGGGAGTGGCGTGATCGACCTGCTCCGCGGGCTCGTCACAGTAGCAGCACGAGAAGCGAGGGCCGACGTGTGAATAATAGCGATCGGCCGCGCGCTTGGCACGTTGAGGCATCAATGGTCCTGAAATGAAAAAGGCCGCCCCGAAGGACAGCCGTTGAGTGATCGAAAGGGGACAATCCAAATCTGGAGGACTGTTATTCCGAGGCGCTGTCCTCGCCGCCCGCGCCGTCTTCGGATTCGAAGTCGATCGCCGAAGTCAGGCCGGCATCCTTCACCAACGTGTGGGTGGCGCTCGACACGAGATATTCGCCATCGATCCCGCTCCGGGTCCCGGTGATGGTGATGTGCTGCGCGCCGCGAATGGACGGGTCGCCTTTTGCCAGGGTCAAAGATCCTGTCGCGCCCTTCCGATTGAGCATAGCTTGCTGCGCGTCGGCGGCGGCTTGTGCTTCCGCCTGCGTATTGTAGGCCCTCTTGATCGTGAACGGCACAGACGATGCAGGATCACCAGCGACACCGGCCTGAACCCACACCAGTTTATGTTGATCCTTGTCCCAATAACTGGCCTTCGTCGAGCCGAACGAACCGATGTTCGTCAACTTCATTTTGAGATCGGATATGTCGGCGGCGTCGAGCGTCACCGATCCGATGCTCAGGCCCGATACGTTGTTACCCGACCCGCGTTGGGTGAAGCTCAACATGCCGTCGCTGAACTTGGCGAGGGCGTTGAACCTCCGCTCAAGCTGTGTGAGAAGATGTCCAGAGCCGCTGTGCTGGTGGAGCCATTCGAGTTGGATGGCACCGATGGTCGGATCGACCTGTGGCGTTACACCAGCGCTGAACGCGAGCTTGCCGACGATGTCGTTCAATGTTTGATTGGCGTAACTCGTTATTAGCGGCGATTTGAGATTGCTGTTCATCCCGGCGCTGTTGCCGTGGAGCAGCATGGTTTTTGGCGGAAAGGATAGATCAACCTCGTCGATCTCGAAGCTACCCATCGGATAGAGCTGGGTTTCGGCATAGCCTAGACTGATATCTAGGGTCGCTGAACCTTCGCCGATATTTGGGAGAGCGAGTTGCCAGCCGCGATCGTCGAGGACGATGTCGCAACTGTCGGCCGTGCCGCCGCCTTGGACGGAATTGACGCGAATCGAAAGAACGCGATCCTTAAACTGCGGTGTGAGGTCGTCGTCGCCCTTAGAAATACGAAATATCGGCGTGTAGCCGAGCGCAGTTGTGTAACCCAAAGATTAATCCAGACATAAAAAAAGCCCCGGCCGAAGCCGAGGCTGATATCAAATCGAGTGTAGGTAGAGTTTTAGACTGACTCGTGCTGATCGTGGTAAGCGTTGTTCCGCCTGTCCAACATCGCCTCCACGGTCCGTGCGACGTGGCGAGCATCGTGGGCACCATGAATGTGGAAATTGTAGGTGTGACCGCTCGATGAGTTGTCGGCCTGGATGTTACTCGCCGGCCGGGTGTCGTCAGACTTCGACCGGGTGTTCCCGAGGACGCGACGGGCAGTTTCAGCGGCCTCGGGTGATACTGTGCGGGGCGTCGACTTCGGGTCCGGTTTGACCACCATCGGATTCGACGCTGTTCCGACTGGAGCCGACGATGGGTCTTTCGTCTTCCACGACGACGGCAGGTGTCCCGTTTCGATGATCGAAGCTTCTTCAAGCCGACGCTGACGGTTGACGCCGCCGTTGTGGCCTTGAAGGTTTCGAACCGCTTGGGCGATGGTGTGCTTGTCGCCCGTTCCGATGGCGGCCCTCAAGCTGGCGAGCTTCTTGAACGAGCCATAGTTATAACCAACGGAGGTTAGAGCACCTTGCGTGGCGGGATCGAGTTTATCCCACGCGGCTGCGCCGACTTCCTTGCGGAGTCCAGCTTGAAACTGCGGCATGCGGCGCCTGAGATCACGCTCTGCATCTTCTTTACTGACCCTGTCACCACGTTGGACCGATCGAACGTTTCCGTTCGCGTCCGTGATGGTGTCGGAGCCGTACCCGAGCCGGTAGTGATTCACATCCCATGCGGCGTGACCGATGAATCCTTCCTTCTTCCGAAGGATGGCGGCCGTCCAACCGATGGAAGAACCATCGCTCGGCGCTCCACTGCTCCCGTCGTCGGCATCGGTGTGACCACTCGGGGCGCGGTTTCCAGGCGTCCGCCGGTAGCTTCCGCCCCCACCGTGGCCGTAGCGCATATTCGGAAGCGAGGCATCGAAGGTCGCGCCGCGGTGGCCGTGTCGGATGCTTGCACCGCCGGAACGCGAGCTGAATCCTCCAGCGTCACCATCGCCACCTACGCCGGCCAGCGGATTCGACGAAGCCCGATGTAGGAGGTCGGCCACGCGGTCGATTCCTTGCCGGATATGGTCCGTTGAGCGTGCCGTGTCGACGATGGCGCTGCGCGTCGTCTCGCTGGCATCGGCCGGGCTCCAACTCGCTGGCGTCATCAAGTCCCGCCACGACTGCCCGTCGCCTTCATATGACGATGGGTGGAACCCGCGCTTGCGCCGCCAGTAGTCGGCGGGTGTTTCCGTTGTAGGATTCGGAGCCCCTTGGGGGACAACGGGGGCAGGGGAGGCCGCTGGCGCATTGCCCGTGAGGCGGTCGACCCACGCAGGGCGGGCGCTCTTGCCGTCCGGCGTCCGGCCCCAAAGCCATTCGTCGAGGGCTGGCGCCGAGGTGCCCTTCGGCAACAGCGTCACCTTGTTGAGGATGCCCAAGTCGAGTAATGCCTGAACCGCAACCCCGATGGTCGTCAGAGCGCCCGCGAGGCCGATCAAGCCCGTGGTCATGGCGGCGGTTTCCACGCCGAGCAGAGCCTTCAGCCCGGTCGACAGGTTGAAGAACTTGGACGCGATTGACACGCCCGAAACAGCGGCCTTGATCGCCATGAAGCCGGAGGCGATGCCAGACAAGAGCGTGATGACCGGCGACGCGATCCTGAGCGCGACGCTCATGCCCAACAGTTCGGCCGCGAGCTTCCCAAGCTGCCGCGCCGAGCCGTCACCAGCAAAGCCGAGGACATGCGCGATGCTGGCGAAGCTGTCCGTGACGGTTCGGAGACCTTGGCCGACACCGAGCAGGAATCCGGAAAGGTCGAAGGTTCCGACGCTGGCACGCAGACTGTTTAGAGCTGCCGTCAGATCGTCGAAGCCCAAGCCTTGAACAAAGCTCTGAATCGCACGATGCAAATCCTGCTTCATCCCGCCGTCAAGCAACGCATTCGAGATGCTGACCCACCAGCCGGTGAACGGCTCCAAAACATCATCTTTGATCACGTCGCCAAGTTCGGCCTGCACCGCCGACGTGCTAGCCTTGAGCTGGTCAAGCATGAACTCGATGGACTTCGACCACGTCTTGCTGTTCTGACTCAGAACATCGTTCGAGGCGTCTTGACCGCTCAGTTCGTTCTCGCGTTTCAAAGCGTGATGGTAACGCTCGCCGTGGTTCGCACCCATTTCGGCCGACACAGCGTTGAACTGCGGCCCGAGGCCATATCCCTTCTCGATTTGAGCGCGCGTCTTCTCATCGAGACCTTGTAGACGGCTCAGAAAGCTCACGACACCTTCGGGAGTTCGGAATGCCTGTTGCATCTCGAATGGGCCGCTGTAGCCCAACTTACGAGGACCGGACAGAACAGCGCGGCGTTCTTCGGAGTTTTCATGCGAGCGAGCCGCCCGACGATACTTGTCGACGATGCCAGCTTGGATTTCCGGCAGTTGCGCCATCAAACGAGCTGAGCCGAAACCTGTTCTTTCACCGGAGCCGTTCAAAGCAGCGCCGAACGCCATCGTCTGTTGCTTGGACCAGCCGAGTTCTTTTCCTCGACCGATGCCACCTGATGCCAGGAACTGTTGCATCTTTTCAGGCGAGTTGCCGTTGAAGGTCGACAGGCCAGCAATCTCATTCATCATGGACCGCGCATCGGCGGCATTCTTCACCCATCCGACCGTTGAACCCTCACGAATGGCTTTCGCAAGTTCATCGCCGTCTTTGTCGAGACTTCCACCCATCGTCTGAATCGCGGCCTGGATACTGGACGGCAGGATCTTCGCGACGTCAGGCTGAAGACCATCCTTTAACCCCTGCAATCGAAGCTTCGCGACTTCAGCGGGATCGACGCCGAGACGGATGCCCTCGCGCAGTGATTCCTCACGGACCTTTGCCGCATCGGAAGCAGAAACGCCGGGCTGCATCTTATAGCGCGTCGTCACCGTGTCGAGTTGCTTGGCAGCTTCGATGAGATGCTTTCCGGCTTCGACTCCGAACGCTGCGCCAGCACTCAGCCAAAACCCCGCGGATTCGAAGGCCGGGTGGTTTAAACTTCTGATAGCATGTCGGCCGTGATGATAGACCTCACCGACTCGCTTGTTCATCTCGCGGCGCATAGCGGTGCGCTCGCGGCGGACGGCGCTCAGGTGCCGCAACTCGGCGCATTCGCTGTTCTGACGGAGACGCCATTGACGAGCAACACCGTCGAGCACAGCCTTCTGGCGGACGGCTTCGGCCTTCGCGCTGGCCTGGATCTCGGCCACCTCGGCACGGGCGGAGCGCTCGCGCAGAGTCCATCGGCGCCTGATCTCGCGGAGGTCGGGCAGGCCACGGGGAGGTGCAGGCGGTCGACTGCCACCACCACCACCGCGACCACCACGGCTTGCACCACGGGATAGATCGCGCTGGGCAGCGGCAGCGGCGCGGACGGAAACCGTGAAGGCGTCCATGGCGGCGGTGTCGGCCCGGATCGACGTCGCGACCCGGTTCAGCGACGCCGTCGTATCAGCCCCGAGCTTCGTGGCCGCGCTGGTGGCGGCGTTCATGGCCTGGACGAACTCGGTGTTCAGAGACCGCTTGATCGTCCGTCCGATCGCCAGGGCGGACTTCCGCAACTCATCGAGCGACGCGCGGACGGCGTTAATTGCAGGGCTGGCCTCGTCACGCGCGACAAGGTCCATCCCAAGCGAGAGTGTTTCGTCGCTCATCCGCCGCGAGCCTCACGCAGCACTCGCATCGTCACCGGCATGTGCGAAACGGACTCCTCGACGGGCACGGTGGAGGCGGCTTCGGCCACCTTCGCCTTGAACATTGACGGGTAGGCAGTGCGGGCGAGATCCAAAGCGGCGAGGCGGTCCCCATCAGGCGCGGCGTCGAGGATCATCTTCGCCAGGAGCGGTGCAGTTTCAGGAAGAGCGTCGGCACGCTCAATCAGGGCGGCAGCGAGTTGATCGACGGTGCTGGTCATGGCTTCTTCCTCACGGCGACGGGCTTCGGGGGAGGTTCGGCCATGAGCCGCTGATAGACTTCCTCCGCGGCGGCGCGGGCGGCGGCTTCGCGCTCGACGTTGGCCCTGCGCTTCTCCGCGGCGGCGGCACGATCGGCGGCACGAGCGGCAGTGGAAGCGTCGAAGCGTTTGAGAGCTTCACGGGCGTCCGCAACGGCGGACAGGGCGGCATCGAGAGCGGCGGGGACTTGACTGAGCTTCCGGTCGTACACCGCAGCTTCGGCCAGGGCGGCGCCAGCCTCTCCAATATCCACAAGGTTCCGCGCGGAGGCGCGTGCCTCGTCACGGTCCTTTGTCAGCTCATCACGTAAGTTCTCCACACGCTTGACACCGGCGAGAGCATCATTGATGGCACCTTGACGACGCTGGCGGTCGGCCTGTTCTAGCTTAACCTCTCGCGCATCCATCGCATCCGGCGAAAAGCGCTTGGCAGCGGATTCGGCATCGGCGGCACGGCGGGCGGCGAGGGCTGCGGCGCGACGTTTATTGTCCCCTGCCTGAAAGTGCAGGTTTCCATTCGCGTCCGGCGTGATGACGCGGTCGTGCGGACCGGGTTTAATATCGTTCATGGTCAGTTCAATTCGTTCTTCGGAATGATTACGGCCGCTTCAGCTTCGGCCTCGATGTCTTCAATGGTGGTCAGAAGCAAGATCGCGTCGCGGTGGCGGCGTGCCTTGGCCTCCTCCGGCGTCTCGCGTTGCTGTTCGGGCTCATCCGTGAGAGGGGGAAGTCCCTGCAACATCCGCCGTTCGTTTTCACGCTGGCGTTGAGAATATTCTCGGTATTCAGAACTACCATGCTTTGCCAAAGCGGCACGGTGCTGGAACGCGGCGCGACGGGCGCGCCAACCTCGGCTGAAGGACATCGTTAGTCCTCGAATCCGTGGATGTATTCAGCAGTGGTGCCGGTCCGAAGGAGGGTATTCAGCCGGTCCTCGATCTCGCGCATTCCCGCATAGATCTTTGCGAGGTCGGAAAGCGCTTCGTCTCGTTGTTCGGTCTTGCGTCGCAACGCGCGCAGCAGTTCGTCAAATTCGATTTCGTCGGAGGTCAATTTCAGTCTCAATGGAATGTGCGGTATCGTTCTAGGTCAACGCGGAATTGTTCGATTTCGCGCTCGGCGTGCTGGATTAGGATCGGAATGCGTGATTGACGGTGGACCACCGCCGACCACAATTTATCTTGCCAAAGGTTGCGATGGAGGCGGTTCAGGTTAGACTTACGCGAATCCAGCGCGACGTCTTCGGCCTTCAGTGCGGCGATGGATGCTTCGAGGGCGGTGATGCGCCCCTGCAAAAACTCGATGCGACGGTCAGACATTATTGCTCGCGCTGGCCTTCTTCGCAAATTCGAGGCGGTTCTCGGCATCCACCACGGCTCGGATCGCCCTTTCGAAGCAGAACTCGGCCTCAACCTTGAAGATCTGCGCGGTTTCCAGAGCGAGAAGCGCATCAAACACAGTTGTCGATCGCGGAGCGGGTTCGCCGGGGAAGTCCTTCTCCATAAGTGCGGCGAGATGGTGCAGGGGCGTGTTGAAGTTCTCGACAATCGTCATCACATGCCCTTCACGTCGGCGGCCGGCCGGCACCAGAAACCCTTACTTTCCAGGCCAAAGATCACCATTTTCCGGATGACCGCTGCGCGATCGAGCATTTCGATCTTCGCATGACGATCGACTACGGCGAGAACGTCTTCGGGGAGGCTTGTGTAAATTTGCCCCACCATCGTCTTCTTCTTGCGAGGCGGCGGGAGCTTGCGCTTTGTTTCCATGATAATGTGATTTTCTGTTTTGTGTGAAAACGACGTGGACAGGTCGAACCCAAGGCCACGTGAGACCGCTTTTCCGAGGGAAAACATCCCATTCGGTGACGCTGAACGCCTCGATCGTCGGGCATTTCCCGCGATTGATTTCAATCAATTGTGTGAAGCTATGCTTATAACGGCTTTCCGGCGAATAGCATATCAGAACACTACCACCCGAAAAGCTTCGCGTCAAGTCCAGAATAGCATTACGCGGCAAGATGATTGCCGATCATATATGCGATTAAGGTCTATTCTCTCACCCTATAGCGATTGACCATCACATAAATGGGCGGCCCGGCATTACCTTAAGGTCGAAACCATTCTCGACGTTGCCGCACCGAACGCCGTTTCAGCCGCATCGAGTTCGACCACCGCCGCACGATGCCGCTCGACGAGGAGGTCGGAGGGTTCTCGGCCGGTAGCTCGATCGCGATCAAGGAGACCAAGGAGAGTTGCTACGCGGCGACGTGCTTGAACAAGGTCGGCGCCAGCGAAGGTCGCGGCAATCAAATTCAGCTCCCTCGGCGGGATGCGTGGATTCCTGGATTTCGGACGGCGCATGGTCAGTTCACCCCTTTGTCATCGTCGACCACCTCGGCGTGCCGCTTTATCCTCACGGTGCTCTGTGCAACGCCGAGGGCAGCTTCAGCATCGGCGAGGGCGGCCCGAGCTGTTCGGATTCGATCCCCAAGCAGGAGTGACATCGGCCGACCGGCAGCACGATCGCGCTCGGCGATGGCCTGGAACACACCCAAAGCTTTGCGCGCTTCAGCGGCCCGGATCGCTGCCATGACGGCATCGCCGTGGAGATCGGCAAGGGTTTCGGAGGGGAGCAAGCGCCGTTGATGTCTGCGAAACAGGTCATGCGCGGCGCCCGACCGGATCGATGGGTTGGACAGTTTCACGCGGCGGCCTCCGCCTTCTCCATTCGAAGCATGATCCGTTTCACGATTTCGGACTGTTTCAGTGTGAGGCGGCCCCGCTTCTTTTCGAATTCCGGCAGGACGCTTGTGATGAATCCACGCTCCCATTCACTGGTGCTGGCATCGGCGAGGGCACGGCGCAGCGCTTCGGTGGCGCGTTCGCCGAGGCTGGCGCTCCATCCGACATAAGGGTTGTCGACGGGCCGCTGCGGTGGTGGGGGCGGTGGCGGCGGCTCCACAGGGCGGTCCCGGTATACGACCTTGATCGGCTTCGGCTCCTCGATGGCCGAAGCAAGATCGTGCAAGTCGACCTTCGCTCCCTTCAGCGTCTTGCGAAGTGCCCGGCAGGCCGCAAGGGTTTCGTGGTCCTGATCTGAGTCGAGCAGCCGCAGCAACTGCCCGACGCGGGGCAGGATCTTTTCCGGTAAGGGAGAATAGGCGGTCATAATAAACTCGGGATGAAAAGGTCCCGGCCGATCGCGTCGGCTCGGGTTCGTATCTACCCACGGGGTGGTGTGAGGCGACCGGTGCCGGGTGGGGCGGGTCGAAGTGCAACGAGGGCTTGCGCGGCGTGATGAAGGCTGATTCCCTGATGGCATGAGCCGCGGTGATCTCGAGCGCCTGAGCAAGGAGGAACTGATCGAACTGGTGCTGAAGCTGCAGCGCCCGGCCAAGACGTCGCGCACCTCGTCCAAGCCGCCCTCCACCGACCGCAAGGAGCGGCGCGAACAGTCCCGCCCCGGTGGTGCGAAGCCCGGCCACGAGGGCCATAACCGCCTCGTCGCCGAAGATCCCGACACGGTCGTCGATCACCGTCCGACCGAGTGCCCCGACTGCGGGCTGGCGCTGTCGGCCGAGCTGCCGGTCGAGACGGTCAGCGTGCACGAGCACATCGAACTGCCGGAGGTGAAGCCCGTCGTCGAGCAGCACCGGCGGCTCGCCGTGGTGTGCCCGGGATGCCGGGCCCGCGTGGCGGCGCCGAGACCGGCGGAGGCTGCGGCTTCGCCGTTCGGGCTGCGCCTGCACGCCACGGCCGTGTACCTGAAGACCTTCCAGGCCCTGTCCTACGAGCGGCTGCAAAAGGCCCTGTTCGACCTGTTCGGCCTGCGCATCAGCCAGGGCGGGCTCACCAACATGCTGCGCCGGGCCGAGACGCGCTTCGCGGCCGGGCGCGACGCGGCCCTGTCGGTGTTGCGACGCGCCACCGTTGTGGCGTCCGACGAGACGGGCGTGCGCATCGAGGGCACGAACTCGTACCATTGGGTCTTCCGCTGCGAGGAAGCGGTGGTGCACCACGCCGCCCCGACGCGGGGCGCCTGCGTGGTGCACGAGATCATGGACGGGCACCGGCCCGCCGTGTGGCTGTCGGATCGCTACTCCGCCCAACAGGGCCATGCCGACCGGCAACAGACCTGCCTGGCCCACCTCGCCCGCGACGTCGCCTATGCGCTCGAAGCCGGGAACGACATCCTCGCCCTGCGGCTCAAGCTGTGGCTCGACAAAGCCTTCGCGCTGGCGCGCACCGTCACCACAGCGGCGCCCTCGACGGTGGCCACCAAGCGCCGCAAGTTGGAGCGCTCCCTCGACGACATCCTCGCCGCCCCGGCCACCTGCGACCTGGCGCGCGACATCCAGAACCGCATGCGTCGCGCCCGCGACCAGCTCCTGACCTTCGCGGCCTTCCCCGGACGGGTCGAGGCCACGAACAACGCCTGCGAGCGCGACCTCCGCCCAGCGGTGATCCAGCGCAAGAACACCAACGGCTACCGCGCCATGTGGTCCGCCAAGGGCGAGGCCGCCGTGCGAACCGTGGTGGCCACCGCGCGCCTGACCTCCGGCGCCGGCACGTTCAGCACCGTGCTGGGCACCATCGGCGCCTGACGGCGCTCAGCCAAGCTGCGCACCCCGTGGGTAGTTACTCGGGTTCTATTTACCATGACGAGGGGAGAACACAAACACCCCTCGCCACATCTTTCTTCCTCACGGATCAGAACGGGATGGATGCCGAATCCAAGTCAACGAACGAGTCCAGCCCCATCGGCACATCCTCGTGTTCGTGGTGTTCCGGCTTCATGTGGGGATCGGCGTCGGCCCACATCTCTCGGCCGAGGAAGGCCGCTACGTTGTGGAAGACCTGGCCCTCGCACATCGTCGACCGGACGTGTTCGATCCCTTCTAGGAGCTGGTCAAGGCTCCAGCCATCCGAGCGCACCCGCATGAACAGGGGGCGCCACTGGTCATCGACATACGCCGGGTAGGCATCCTTGAAGGTCAACCAATCCCGATCGAAACCCGTCCGCACCCGAACCGGGGTTGCGTCAGCAGCCTCGTTTTCCACGTTTTCCTTTTCACTGGATTTCATCACAGCCCGGTCACTGAGTACGGGTGCCAGTTCTGACAGGGGACCCCTGTCAGTTTTGGCAGGAGTACCCCTGTCAGTTTTGGCAGGGGTGGGGGGGATATCCGCACCCTCTCCGACGTCGTCGCGCTTGGCCGAACCCCTGTCAGTTTTGGCAGGGGTGTCACCTTCGACCTTGCCCCGACCCGACTCCCGCGAGGCCGTCTTCTGGTCCCCGTTCAGCTTCGCGCCTTCGAACTTGGAGCGGCGGATCGCGATGTGATGGGCCTCGCCCTCGATGCGGTCGACGGCGATATATCCCGCGTCCTCTAGTTCGTTGATCGCCCTTTGAACCGATCGCCAGCCCATGGCCGCTTCCTTGCCGAGCCGGTTCATGGATATGAAGCTGTGCCCGACCTCGGCGTTGATCCGGTCGAACAATGGGATGGCGACACGCACCGCGCTTTTGCTCAGCGTCTCATCGGCAGCGACCACGCGCAGGAACACCACCTTCCTGTCGGCCCTGATGCCGGGGCTCGTGGTCAGAGTGGACGGGTCGGATCGCTTCCGCGCGGGGTTCCGCTTCGACGTAGCAGCAACACCACGTTCAGCGGCGGGCGCCGCAATAGGCTGCTCGGCCGGCTTCGGAGTCTCCATCATCTCAATCTCGGGGGCGTGGTCCTCGTCGGCGACGATCGGCTCAGGCTGCACCGTCACCAGCACCTCGGGCACGATGTTGAGCGGGCCGTCCCACTCACCCGACCAATCCGGCTCTTCCACCGCAACGGCGGGCGCGGCTTCGGGCTCGATGTCGACGACGGCAGGCTCGGGGGTGGTCTTCGGAGGCTTGGTGCCAATGCGGTGCGCCGACATGGCCGACATGATGGCCGTGCTGGCGATCGATCCCCACTCGCGCGGGGTTCGCAGCTCACCCGCTTCCTTGGTCCGGAGCCGCACCATCACGTCGTCGATCTCTTCCTGCGTCATGCCGGCGGCGAGCGCGACGCGACGGAGCGCGACGGAAAACGACAACCCGGCCGGCATAGGGACGGACCCCGGTGACGGGTCGCGCTTCAACGGCGGGCGGGGCGGAGTCGGGGCAGGGCGGTAGCTCGGCCTTGCCGTGTTGGGCGTGGTCGGCTGAATCCGCGTCGCCGCGGGGTTAGCTCGGGAGAAATGGTCGGCGAGTGGGTCGGCGTAGTCGTGGAAACCGGACATCGGGCAATCGTTCAAATCTAACGAGGCCGCGCGTTCCCGAGCCCGCAACAGGTGTTGCAGGAGAGGGATGATTCCGATATCAAGGGGGTCTGACGTTCCTTGAATACCGACTTCACCGCGCGAACCTCGCCCCCGGCAAGGGGTGAGGGTTTCGTGGCGGGACAATGTTCCCGATAAGTTCCTTATCACCGACCCGAAGAACCTGCAACGGCGGCTCAAAATCCGTGTCGATACTGATGTTACCGATCAGTAACGTCCAGATTTGATCCATTTGCACGATTGCAAGAGTTAGAGCTACAAGGGATTAAAGCCCTTTTGTTGCTGCGCGCCCGAGGTTGATGCCGTCGGAGAGGGTCGACGGCCTCCGAAAACCACTTTTGTCTTGCTCGCACTATTTCAGATAGCGTTAACTCTGGAAATTATCATTCAAAAGTGGAATCCAGGTACAAGGCTCGCGGGAGAGTCTGACTTGAAAAGGGGCTCGACGTCACCCGCCACCCTTCCGCCACAAAAAAACGACCCCCCCCTCGGAACTTTCCGCGCCTTCGTGCGTTTCGCGCGCCCGCGTTCATCTAGCACTGCCCAACGCCGGCCTTCCCTTTCACGGCCACCACGCCGTGCTGCTCGACGCGGACTGAGGCGCACGCCGCCATCAATTCTGGATGATGTCCTAGAACGCGATGATCACCGCGACGGCGATGCCGATCGCCACCATGAGCGACAACACGAAGGTCAGCACGAGCAGGGTGGCGGTGGTGGCGCTGGTGTTCCTGGGTCGCGGCTTGGTGCCGATGATCATGCAGGCGATGTAGTGCGCGCGTAGATCGTGTCGACGTGCTCCACCTCATCTCATTGTGTAGCTATGGCTACGGAGTGACGCTGGTGGCACAACCCATGCCGCCGATTGAAACGACCACCTAGACCACACAACCCGCGACCGGTATGTCGATACTGACAACCAGGGGATGGGAACAGGACGATGAATCGGCGCATCACGGTTGCGGAGGCACGGGCGTGGGCGCATTCGGCGCTGCCCGAGATCGAAAAGGCGAGAGCGAGCGGAGCGACGACGTTACAGGAAATTGCGGACGCGCTGAACGCACGTGGCGTGCCAGCCTTGCGCGGCGGTCGGTGGGCCTCAATGCAGGTTTGGCGCCTGCTTCTCCGTCACGGCCCACCCGGCGCCATCGCTTCCCGTCGCTGAGCCGGTCAATTCCTAAGCCATGCGTTCGGCGCAGACTCTTATCGGTATACCTGAGCGAGACGATCCGATGAGACAGATTTCGCGTCTCATATGGGCCGGTTTGGGACTTCCGAGACACCGGACGGTGCGGGTCTAAATCCATACGAGACAAACGCACGCCGAGACGGTCACGAACCCAGCCCAGCGCCGACCCATGCGTTTTTGCGCGTCCGCTAAGGTATGCTCTAACGGTCAGTATCCGATGGCCCGAAAAGCATGTCCGTAAGGGTCGGAATCAATCAACGGACACACTGATCAGCGGACATAATCCTAGCGGACGATAACCAGGCTCCAACGGATAGAGGTCGATCCTACGTCAACGGACAGGAAGGTGCGGACGACGGGCGGTGGCGTGTGATCACGGCCACGGGGTCGCATTAACCATCATCGAATCGAAGTCTACAAAAGCGATCACGGAAACAAGAGTATCGTACCGAGAGTTGCAACCGCGGCGAGAGTGAAGCGGGGCGGTGCCGAGATGACACAAATGACCTCAGTTCGGAACCGTGGCCGTCTACCGAGATCGCTCAAGACCTCTGGGTTTATCCTCGGCGTGACCCTGATCGTATCACTGACGATCGGCTGGTCCGTATTTCTACTTTGGCTCATAACTAAGGGCGTGATCGCCATTGTTCATTGGCTATAGCGTCAGCCATTGTCAGGCTTGATCCGATCATGCCAAACGAGCGCGGCCATGAAGGCGATATCAATACAGAGCAAGTAGAAACCGAACTCTCTCGCGCATAGGTGGATATGGTCGCATCCGATTACAGTGCGAGCAGCGACGAAGCACCACGCAAGTGATGCCCAAAGCGCGGCGGAAGCAACTGCGGCGGGACCGAGCGCACGCATTATTCATCCTCCCGTTCGGTCGACGCTCATGAAGCTTCTTCGAACCGCTAGTGACAATGATGAACAGCCATTAACATAAGGTCAATCTGATTTTGTCGATCCCGCTTGTCGGACGATCACGATCGGTCACGCCCACCTCCCACGACCCGCAACGCTGGCGCTGGTGGGACCGCTGGTGGCGGCTCGGGTTCCGGCAAGCCCGCGACGTCGGGGAGGTGCGCGCCGCAGCGGGGATGCTCTCCCTTGTGTCGTTTGATCGAGCGGTTCGGGCAGTCGGCGGAGAGCTTCATCACCAACTCGGCGATCTCGATCTCCGCGCCAAATTTCTCGGCCAGCCTCGCCAATTTGTAAGAGCCGGCGCGCGGGCAGTTCCGGCACCTGATGCGGACCACAACGTAGGGATAAGCCGACAAGCGCATCGGCGCATGTTCCGGTTTTGTTCCTCATGGGTCAAGGGCGGCCCGTATGGACAATCCTCATGTGTCCACCTTGTGGACTGATCCGGCGTTCGCCATCTGTCCCATATGTGGACAGGAGAGGGCGATGGGCGATCTGATCTTCGACGGCGATGACCTGCGTGGATTATTCGGCACCATGTTGGAGGCGTTGGCGGAAACGCGGAGGACGGGCCAGCGTCCCGCGATCGTGGTGAACGGCAAGCGCATCGCGCCGCACGACCTCGTCAAGGTGGGGCGGATGATGCCCGACGTCCCATTGACCGCTGAAGATCAGGCACGCTCGCCGTTCCAGAAACGTCAGAAGTCATACTTCTGGGCTGGGTACAACATCGCGCACAGGATTAACGGCATCCTCGCCGACGAACGCGCGCAGCATACTGCCGCCGCCACGCTCGCCAGAATGACAGAGGAGAAAGCATCTGTTCAGACTGTGGACAGATCGAAGCCGGCCGATGGAGTCTCGCTTGCGCCGAACGACATAGCTGGCGGCCGTGCTTCATCGAAGCCCGTCGTGCTCAAGCGCAAAACCGTTGAACAGCGGATACAAGAGCTGTTGAATCACGCGAGCGCGATCAACGATCGTGGAAAGCTACGCGGTTCGGATCGCGACAACATGAGCCGTTTGATCGACGGTCTGCGTTCGCTGAGCCGCGAATGGCACTCCCGCCCTATCGATGGCTCTGAGTCGACGCTCGACGACGTCTTGAAAGCCGACCCGTCTCGTGCTGACCGGGACATCGCGAGACAGATGAAGTGCAGCCCGACAACCGTTGGCCGGGCCAGGGCGCGTCTCAGATTGGTGGCGGAGGTGCGATCTGTCCAACGCGGGGGACAGATGATCAGCATGAAGCGCCGTGGGGCCGTGGTGGAGTGACCATGAAGAAGGCCCCCGACCCGGAGCAACGCTCGACAGTATCGGGGGCAAGGTGCCGGCGGAATGTTCAACGCCGGAGTCGCTGGAGCGGCGACAGAGAAAGTATAGACTGAAACGGGATGAAGTTCAAACGAGCTGCCGCGCTGGTGTCA
Organism: Lichenibacterium dinghuense; assembly: GCF_021730615.1. NCBI lineage: Bacteria > Pseudomonadati > Pseudomonadota > Alphaproteobacteria > Hyphomicrobiales > Lichenihabitantaceae > Lichenibacterium > Lichenibacterium dinghuense. Next base: position 1,703,343 of record NZ_JAJLMN010000001.1, on the reverse strand, counting down.
CCCGCTGCACGAGCTTCAGCTTTCCATCGGGGAAGCGGATCACCACATCCTCGATACGGGCGTGAGCACGGTAGACCACGGGATCGACGTCAAAGCGCTCGCCATCCGCGGTGACGCCGTCGTGGTCGACGTTGAGGAACAAGACGCGGGTTCCGTCCAAGGGAGGACATGTCTGCATAGTGGTCGGCATGGCTTGTAGACCTATATGTTAAATGGAGTCCTGGGGGTGGTTCAATGTCGGAAATTTTCGAGGCTCTTGGCAAGATATCACGAAATGAACCGGACCAAATAGTTAGCCACTACAGCGACAATTTCAAGGCGTTTCATGCGGTACAGAACGATATCTCTAAATTGAAATCTGTTATTCGTCTGGGTTCAGACGCTGAGTACCTTGATAAAATTAAGGCGAGCATTTTGCTGCATGATCTTTCCATGATGGAAGGGCCGGCATCCCCTAACATGTCTCTGATATGGCCCAAGAAGGTTGGCTTTCTTAGGGATGATGGTGAGGAAAAAATTGACATAACCATTCCTGCGAATGCTCCGAAACACTTTATGGAGGCATGTGAACAAGGCCTAATTCGACCGGCGTTTGCTTTGCACTCGGGAAGTGTTGTGGACGACCTCATGAAAGAGGTGTCGCCATTTATTCATGAGGGGTGGTTGCTACCTATACATCTACGACGCGACGACCCGAGAATCCTTTGGGTCTCGGATGCGGAAGTTATCGGTGATTCGGGATGAGAAGCGACTGAAGTGCTTCGGGACCGTTTCCTTGAGGAATGTCAGGATCGCCTCCGCGAAGTCCTTGAATGTGGCATAGTACCGGTTGTGGGTGACGTTCTGGTGCATCACGCCCCAGAGCCGCTCGATCGGGTTGAGGTGAGGGCAGTAACTCGGGATGAAGTGAAGCACGATGCGCCGTCCCGGTTGCCTCATCCAATCCTGAACAGCACGGGCATGATGATAGCGGGCGTTGTCCAGATAGACATGGATCCGACGCATCGTCGTGTAGGCGTTCTCGATGGAGGTCAGAAGCTCGATCGTGCTTTGCGCATCGACCGAAAGCACTTCCTTCATCCGCGTCGCGCCGGTCTCCAGGTCGATCACACCATGGATGTTCATGCGATCACGGCCCGACGCCGCAGGAACCGCGACGTCGGCGCCACGCGGCATCCACACGCCCGCCGGTCGCGTCTGATGGGTCGGGTGAACGGCATCGCCGTAGACGATCGCTTCGTCGGCCCCAAGGCCGTTGCGGAGCCGCTCATGCTGCTCGATGAACGCTTCCTGCGCCGCAAGGTCGAGATGCGAGGGCACAAGGTCAGGCTTGCGCCAGACAAAATCCAGCGCCGCCATCAGCTTGATCAAACCGGATCGCGTGTACGACATGCCATACGTCGTCCGGATGTGATGACCGATCGCGCGTGTCGACGCCGGAAGCGCCTCCGTGGCCCAGGCTTTCAGGGCCGTGAGCTGCTCCACCGTCAAGGCGCGGTGCCCGCCCGCCAAGTCGAAGCGCGCCAGAGCCGGTACGCCGCCCTCGCGATAAACCTTGAACCAGCTCCGGATCGTGTCGTCGTCCAGGAGGAGAGCCTCCGAAACCTGCTCGCAACTCCAGCCCTTGTCCAACAAAAGGATCGCGTTGGCGCGCCGGGCGACCCGATGCTCCTCAAGCCCATCCCGCGCGATGCCCGTCAGCCGCGCACGATCGTCCTTGCTCAGGAAATGGCGCTTGATCATCGACACAAAACCGAATCGAAAGCGACCCCGCCGTCAACCCCGCATCCTCACGGAATCGGGCTATAAACCGTTTCGTTTCCTGATGTATTTGGACTCTGATCCGGGCAAAACGCCAAAGAATTGGGGGATGCTCGACGTCCCGCATCACGCACCGCGTGAGGTATGGGAAATCACCACGTTTGGACAGCGTGAACCCTCAGAAAAGGCACTCATCATAGATTCGTCCCTTGATGACGAATTTCGACAAACATTATTTGATGTAGCTGTTCCTGTTTTGAAGAACGTCACAATCGAAGATATCACACGTATCATTATCGATGAAAAAGATATAATCGATGAGTTTCGAGTGAACTTTAAATTAGCCATTCGTGATGCGCATAGGCAAGGCTCTAAGGCGACTGAGATATATCATGATGTGGTACGTCCAAAGATTTCTCGAATCGAGAGAAAGTTCAATGCGGCAGCAAATCTGGGTCGATTAAAAGCTGGAATGGCAACAGTCACAAGCGTGATGGCGACGCTCGGGGCTGGTTACTATTCCGGAACTGCTGCAGCTATAACTGCGGTAGCTGGCGCGGCTGGCGTGACTGCTATTATCAATCCGATGGCTTCAGCAATACAGGAGAAAGAGAATATCAAAGATGATTATGCTTATCTACTATGGAAACTTAGAAAGCAGGCGCTCTAAATTCCATATCGACTTTGGTTTTCGATCATAAATAGAATTATCTCGGAACAAGCTGTGCGGCAGGCCGTCGCATGGCGCTGGTGCCGATGACCGGTACACAAATGCGCGCCGGACATCGAATTTCACCAAGGAAAACAGTGCGTTCCGCCCTTCGCCCAGAAGGAGCAGATGTAGGCGTCACACGCCCTTCTCCCGCTAGAGCGGGAGAAGGTGGCCCGACGAAGTCGGGTCGGATGAGGGGAACCGCGACGGTCGAGCGTCCCCTCATCCGTCGTCGCTCCGCGCCGACACCTTCTCCCGTTCCACGGGAGAAGGATGGGTTTCTCACGCCCCCGACAGGCAGCGGCTCTCGGGGATGGCGTAGACCCTGTCGCGCCCCAGCGCGTGGGCGATGCGCCGCCCGTCCTTGAGCAGGCCCGCGAAGGCCGGGTGGCGGAAGTTGAGCCCGCCCGCATAGGCCCCGAAGGCCGGCATGATGCAGCGCGTGCCGTCCGACACGAAGCAGCGCCGCCGCACGGCGCTGCCCGCCCCGGCCACTATGGCGACGGGGTGGAGGTGGCCCGCGATCTCGCCTGCCGCGCCAGCGCGGTTGTCCGCGCCCGGCGTCGGCTCGTGGCGCAGCGTCAGCGGCCCGAGGTGCCACTGATCCGCGGTGTCGCCCGTGAGCCCGTCCGGCGGGGCGGGGTCGTGGTTGCCGGCGAGCCACAGCCAGTCGCGCCCGGCCTGGAGCGCGCCCAGCGCCGCCCTGTCGGCCTCGCCCATCCGGGACGCGCCGCCGCGGTCGTGGAACGAATCGCCGAGCGCCACGACGAGGCGGGGCTTCGTGCGCGCCACGACGGCGGCGAGCTTGGCCAGCGTCGCGGCCGTGTCGTAGGGCGGCAGCATCATGCCGCGCCGGGCGAAGGAGGAGCCCTTTTCCAGGTGGAGGTCGGCGACCAGCAGCACGCGGTCGCCCTCGTGGAACAGCGCCCCGCAGAAGTCAGCGAGGAGGTCGACCCCCGCGATCGTCACGTGGCTATGCATGCGTCCGATGTCGCCGGACTTGATCTCGCCGGACCTGGCCTCGGCCGGCGCCTTCCTCTTCAGTGCTGTCATCGTCCCCGGTGGCTTCCTCGATCAGCACGTCCGCGGCGTCGGCCAAGACCGCATCCTCGGCCTCGCCCCAGACGGGCTCGCGGCCGATCTCCAGCATGATCGGCACGGCGAGCGGTGAGACCCTCCGGAGCGGCTTGTGCAGGATCCGCCCGCGGATGCGCCCCAATAGCTCGCCGAGGCGCTTGAGGTCGAGGAGCCCGGTCGCCGCATCGTCGCGCGCGGCCTTGAGCAGGATATGGTCGGGCTCGTGGCGGCGCAGCACGTCGTAGAGGAGGTTGGTCGACACCGTCATCTGCCGCCCGGTCTTCTCGCGCCCGGGATGGCGGCGCTGGATCAGCCCCGAGATGGTCGCGCAGTTCTTGAAGGTGCGCTTCATCATGGTCGACTCGTCGAGCCAGGACTCGAGGTCGTCGCCCAGCATGTCCTCGTCGAACAGCTCTTCGAGGGAGACGAGGCCCTTGCTGATCCGCGAGCCGACGTCGTTCCGCGACCAGACCGCGATGGCGTAGTCGTTGGCGACGAAGCCCATCGGGCGGAGCTTCGCCCGCTCCATGCGGCGGGACAGCAGCATGCCGAGCGTCTGGTGCGCGAGCCGGCCCTCGAACGCGTAGGCGATGAGGTAGTGCCGCCCGCCCCGCGGAAAGGTCTCGACCAGCATGGCGTCGGGGGAGGGCAGGGCGGAGCGGCGCCGCTGGATGGCGAGCCAGTCCTCGACCTGGGCCGGCAGGTCGAAGTCCTCGGGGTGGGACGTCATGGCCCGCACCTGCTCGGCCAGATAGGTGGTGAGCGGGAACTTCGAGCCCGCGTAGGAGGGGATCTTGGGCTCCGTGCCGCCCGCGCGCGAGCACAGCGCCTCGTCCTCGACGATGGCCTCCAGCGCCAGGATCTCGCCGCCGAACAGGAAGGTGTCGCCGGCCACCAGCGTTTCCAGGAAGCCGTCCTCGACCTGGCCGAGCACGCGCCCGCCGCGGCCGATGCGCCCCGCCGCGGCGGTGCGGCCGTCCGACGTGGCGGAACGCCCGGACGCGGTCGTCCGCCCCCGGACAAGGCGCACCTTCAGCATCGAGGCCTGCACGATGGTGCCGACGTTCATGCGGTACTGCTGCGCGACCTGCCCGTTGGACACGCGCCAGCGCCCGTCCTTGTCCTGCCGGATCTTGGCGAAGCGGTCGTAGGCCTGCAGCGCGTAGCCGCCGTGGGCGACGAACTGCACCGCGCGGTCGAAGTCGTCCCGCGGAAGGTCGCGGTAGGGCGCGGCGTCGGTCACCTCGGCGAAGAAGTCGTCCGCGTCGAAGGGCTCGGCGCAGGCCATGCCGAGCACGTGCTGGGCGAGGACGTCGAGCGCGCCCGAGCGCGGCACGGCGGTGTCCTGCACGCCGGCCGCGGCGGCGTCGATCGCGGCGCGGCATTCCAGCACCTCGAAGCGGTTGGCCGGCACGAGGATCGCGCGCGACGCCTCGTCGAGCCGGTGGTTGGCGCGGCCGATGCGCTGGATCAGCCGGCTCGCGCCCTTCGGCGCCCCGACGTTGACCACGAGGTCGACGTCGCCCCAGTCGATGCCGAGGTCGAGCGTGGCGGTGGCGACCACGGCCTTGAGCCGCCCCTCCGCCATCGCATCTTCCACCTTGCGCCGCTGGCCGACGTCGAGCGAGCCGTGGTGGAGCGCGATGGGCAGGTTGTCGCCGTTGATGCGCCACAGGTCGTGGAACAGCTGCTCGGCCTGGAAGCGCGTGTTGACGAAGAGCAGGGCCAGCTTGGCGCGGCGCACCTCGTCATAGATCTCGCCGAGCGCGTGGCGCGCCGAATGGCCCGACCAGGGCAGCCGCTCCTTGGTGTCCAGCATGGTGACGTGGGCGGCGGCGCCTTCCGGCGCCGTGACGACCGCCGGCGCCGGATCGTCCCGGCCCGACAGATAGGCGGCGAGCTCCAGCGGCTCGCGCACCGTGGCGGACAGGCCCACCGTCTGCACGCCGGGGGCGAGGCGGCGCAGGCGCGCGAGATCGAGCGCCAGCAGGTCGCCGCGCTTCGAGGTGACGAGCGCGTGGAGTTCGTCGAGCACGATGCGGCGCAGCCCGCCGAACATCTCGCGCGCCTTGGGGTTCGCCAGCAGCAGGGCGATCTGCTCGGGCGTCGTCAGCAGCACGTCGGGCGGGTCGCGGCGCTGGCGCTGGCGCTTCGCCGCCGATGTGTCGCCGGTGCGGGTCTCGATGCGGACCGGCAGGCCCATCTCGGCGACGGGCGTCTCGAGGTTGCGGGCGACGTCGACCGACAGGGCCTTCAGCGGCGACACGTAGAGCGTGTGGAGGCCCGGCTTGCGCCCGGGGTCGGCCGACAGCTCGACGAGGCTCGGCAGAAAGCCCGCCAGCGTCTTGCCGGCGCCGGTCGGCGCGATCAGCAGCGCGGAGCGGCCCGCCTCGGCGTGGGCGAGCAACGCCAACTGGTGCGGGCGCGGCGCCCAGCCCCGGCCCGCGAACCAGGCCAGGAAGGCGGGCGGCAGCGCCGCGGCGGGGGGAGGGGCCTCGGGCGAGGCGGGGGAGCGGTCGAGCACCCTTCCCAACTAGGGAGCGGGGGACGGCGTGGCGAGGTCCAGCGTCCGGAGCAGGCCGTCATGGGCATGGTTTTCGAGATGACGTATCCACCTCTCGGTCATTCCGGGCTCTCGCTCCGCTCGCCCCGGAATGACCGAGGGATCGACTCATCTCCAGACGTGGCTCTCACGCCCGCCGCGTGGCGTCGAACGCCGCAGCGTAAGCCGCGCCCGGCCGCGCGCTGCAGCGGTCCACCCAGGCGTCGATGGCCGGCACGCCCGGCTTGCCGAAGAAGGCGAAGGGCGAGTGGAGCAGCAGGTCGGCCGCGGTGAACGCTTCCCCGAGCAGGTAGGGCCGGCCGTCCAGCGCCTCCGCCAGCCGAGCCCGCATCTCCGCGCCGCCCCGGAAGGTCGCGGCGAGGGCGGGATGCGCCACGCCGGCCGCCTCCAGCATCATCACCGGCTCCATCACGCCGGCATACCAAGCGAACCAGCTGAGGTAGGCGCCGCGCCGCGGGTCCCCGACCGGCACGGACAGGCCCGCCGCCGGGAACAGGTCGGCGAGGTGGAGCATGATGGCGCTCGACTCCCACACCGCCACGCCGTCGTGCACGAGGTAGGGCACCTTGCGGTCCGGGTGGGGGTTGCGGGCGTCCGGCGCGCCCGAGCCGTCGCGGCGCGCCACCGTCACGGTTTCGATGCGGACGGCGTCGAGCGCGTCGAGCTCGTGGAGCAGGGCGACCACGCGGGTCGAGCGGCTGTTCGGCGAATGGAAGAGCGTCAGCATGGCGGGAACTCCGGGCCGCGGCGGCGGCGGGCGTGTTATGTCCCAGCCGTCCTGCCAGTTTCCGTCAGCAGCGCCCCGCTCCCGCCATGGCCCGCACCGACCGCCTGTTCCGCCTCCTCCGGGCCCTGCGCAGCCTGCCGCCGCCCGTCACGGCGGCGCGGCTGGCGGAGGAGACGGGCGTGTCGGTCCGCTCGCTCTACCGCGACATCGACAGCCTGCGCGCGGCCGGCGCGCTGATCGACGGCGAGCGCGGCTACGGCTACCGCCTCGTCGAGGACGGCGCGCTGCCGCCGCAGATGTTCGACCGCATGGAGATCGAGGCCTTGGTGCTGGGCCTCGCCGAGGTGCGCCAGATGGGCGACGCGGCGCTGGCCGGGGCGGCCTCGTCCGTCCTCGCCAAGGTCGCGGCGACGCTGCCCGACGCCGTGCAGGGGCACCTGCTCCACGCCGTGTCGCAGGTGTACCGCTTCGAGAAGTCGTCCCCCGTGCCGCTCGCGCTCGACGCGATCCGCCGGGGCTGCTGGCGCGAGGAGGCGGTGATCCTGCGCTACACCGACAGGGCGGGGCAGGGCACGGAGCGGGCGGTCTTCCCTCTGGCGATCGTGTACCACGAGCGCAGCCTGACGGTGCTGGCCTGGTGCTGCCTGCGCGGCGACTTCCGCATGTTCCGCGCGGACCGGATCGCCGACGCCCGCCCCTCGGAGGTGAGCTTCCGGCCGCGGCGCGCGGCGCTGCTGCGCGACTACCTCGCCCTCATCCGCGAGCGGGGCGCCGCCGCGAAGGCCGCGGCGGGGGTGGACGAAACGTCCACCCGGGTTGGACCGCCGCCCGGCGATGTCCATCTCCGTCCCGAGTCCGCGTGACCCGTCCGGAGGCCCCATGATCCCGCGCCGCGTCCTGCTCCTGGTGGGCGGCATCGCCGCCGCCGCGATGGTCGGCCTCGCGGCGCTGGTGTTGACGCAGACGGGGTCGGCCGGCCCGTCGCGCCGGATCGGCGGCGCCTTCGCCACGACCGAGATGACGGGGCGGCCCGTGACCGAGGCCGACCTCGTCGGCCGGCCGACCGCGCTGTTCTTCGGCTTCACGCGCTGCCCGGCCACCTGCCCGGTGACGCTGCAGGTGCTCACCACCGTGCTCGGGCGCATGGGGCCGGACGCGGACCGGCTCAACGCCGTCTTCGTCACGCTCGATCCCGCGCGGGACACGCCGGAGGCGATGCGCGACTACCTCGGCTCCTTCGACCCCCGCATCCGGGGCTTCGTCGGCACGGACGCGCAGACGGCCGCCATGGCCAAGGCCTTCAAGGTGCAGGTCCGCCGCGTGCCGCTCGAGGGCGGCGACTACACGATGGACCACACGGCCGCGGTGATCCTGCTCGACGCGCGCGGTCGCTTCGCCGGCACGGTCTCGGCCGACGACGACGAGAAGGCGATCCTGGCCCGGCTCGAAGGGCTCGTCGGGGCCGCGCCGGGCACTGCCGGGGGCTCGACCGCCGCGGGCGGCTGACCGCCCGGGGCGCGCGCCTTGACAAGGGCACGCGCGCCGCGCCCGATTCCCGCATGACGCTCCCAGCGAATCGCGGGCTGCGGCGCGGCCTCGCCGCGGTGCTGATGCTCGCCCTGACCCTCGGGGGCCTGGGCCGGGCCGTCGCGACGGCGGCCCCGTCCGCGGCCGCCCGCGCGGTGATCGCCGGCGTCGCCGCGCCGATCTGCCATTCCGGCGCGGGCGAGGCGCCGGCGCGCGACGCCTCGCACGACTGCTGCGACGATGGCGCGCTGCTGGCCGCGGCCGTGCTCCCGGCGCCTCCGCGCCTGGTCCGGCCCGCCCCCGCCGCGCGCTCCGCCGCGCGGGCCGCGGCGGCGTTCCGGGCGCCCGTCGTCGCCCGCTTGCGCGACCACCGCCTGCCGCGAGGGCCCCCGGCGGCCTGACCCGAGCCGATCCGAAACCCTCCTCCCAGCCAGCCCCGGCCGGCCCGCATCCCGTGGGCCCGCACGGCCGCGGGCGGACCTCACAGGACCCGTCATGACCTTTCTCACCACGGCCGGCCGCGCGGCCGCGCTCGCCCTGCTGCTCGCGCCGGCCCTCGCGTCCACGCCCGCGGTGGCGGGCGACGTCACGCTCGGCGACATCGTCATCCACCAGCCCTGGGCCCGCGCCACGCCCGGGGGCGCCCAGGTGGGCGGCGGCTACCTCGCGATCGAGAACAAGGGGACGGCGCCGGACCGCCTGACCGGCGGCACCTTCGCGGCGTCGAGCGGCTTCGAGCTGCATTCCATGACGATGGACGGCGGCGTGATGCGGATGCGGCCGGCGGGCCCGCTAGAGATCCCGCCCGGCAGGACCGTCACGCTCGACCCCTCCAACCTCCACATCATGTTCACCGGCCTGAAGCGCGGGCTGAAGAAGGGCGAGACGGTGCCCGGCACGCTGACATTCGAGCATGCCGGGACCGCCAAGGTCGACTTCGCCGTCGAGGGCATCGGCGCGAAGGGGCCGGGCGGCGGCGCGGCTCCGGCCGGACATCCCATGCCGGGCATGGACATGCAGTAGCATCGCGGGGACAGGCGCGGAGCGCACGCCACGGTTGGTCGTACCAACTGGCGATGGATTCACCTCGTTTGTTCCGACCTCGGAAACCCGGGCGCCTGTCAAATGAGGCATGTCGAATCAAGCGCTTCTGCCCTGGATCGTCGCGGCCGCCTCGCTCGGCGCCCTTCTCGTCGCCCTGTGGCGCGAGCGGCGCACGAGCCGGCTCTTCCGCGAGGTCGCCGGCGCGATCCCGGGCGGCCTCGTCATGTGGGACGCTCAGGACCGCCTGATGCTGTGGAACCAGGCCTTCCGCGACATCTATCCCCTGTGCGGGCCCGCCCTGAAGCGCGGCATCACCTTCGAGGCGCTGATCCGCTTCGGCGCCGCCAGGGGGCAATATCCGCAAGCCGTCGGCCGCGAGGAGGAGTTCGTGCGGGACCTCGTCGAGGCGCACCGGCGCGGCAGCCAGACGGCGGAGCGGCAGCTCGCCAACGGCCGCTGGATCCTGATCCACGAGGAGCGCACGGCCTCCGGCAACATCGTGGCCATCCGCTCCGACATCACCGCCATGAAGGCGGCCCTGGCCAAGGCCGCGGAGGCCCACGACGTCGCCCACCACATGGCGCACCACGACGCCCTGACCGGCCTGCCGAACCGCGTGCTGTTCCACGAGCGCGTCGAGGCGGCGCTGCGCGCGCTCCGGGAAGGCGGCCCGGCCTTCTCGGTGCTCTGCCTCGACCTCGACCGCTTCAAGGCGGTGAACGACGAACTCGGCCACGCCGGCGGCGACGAGCTGCTCGGGGCCGTCGCGGCCCGCCTCGGCGGCGCGGTCGGGGGCGGCGCCACGGTGGCGCGGCTCGGCGGCGACGAGTTCGCCGTCCTGGTCCCCGGCCCCGCTGCGGCCGCCGAGGAGGCCGCGAGCCGCATGATCGGGCGCGTCGGCGCGCCCTACCGGCTGATGACGGGGCGCGCCTCGATCGGCGTGAGCGTCGGCGTCGCGGCCGCCGACGCGGCCTCGACGCGGGACGACCTCATGCGCCGGGCCGACGGGGCGCTCTACGACGCCAAGGACGCGGGGCGCGGGACGTACCGGACGGCCGCGGTGGGGGCCGACCTCGGCCGCTTCCGGGGGCCGACGGGCGACGCCGCGCCGGTCCCGGACCGCTCGCGCGAGGACCGGGTGGACGCGGCCCTGTCGGCCTATCCGGCCTGACGGGGCGCGCCGGCCAGTCCGCGGCCCGGCTCCGCCGCGCGATCGGCCCGAGGCTCCCGCGGTTCACCTCGTCGCGCGTGGCCGTGCGGGATCGGCAGCGGCCCGTCGCAGCCGCCGGGGGAGGGTGAGCCCCGACAGCCGGAGGGAGGCGCCGGCCGAGTTCGTGTCGCCCGCCATCGCGAGCCCGGGCGGCGCTTCGCCCCGAACCTGATCGGCCCGGCGTCCGCGCCTACATGATCGGGGGTCGCCGGCCGGGCGACGATGCCGAGAGGACGATGCGATGGAGATCAAGCGCGCGGGCAGCCAGCCGTCCCGCCGGGGGCCGGAGGAGTGGTTCACCGGAACGGTGCGGATCGACCCGCTCGTCGACGCGCCGGAGCCGGCGCGGGTGGCCGCGGCGCTGGTCACCTTCGAGCCGGGCGCCCGCACGGCCTGGCACACCCACCCGTTGGGCCAGACGCTGGTCGTGACCGCCGGATGCGGGCGCGCGCAGCGCGAGGGCGGGCCGGTCGAGGAGATCCGGCCCGGCGACGCCGTGTGGTTCGCGCCGGGCGAGAAGCACTGGCACGGCGCCGCGCCCGCGACCGCGATGAGCCACGTCGCGATCCAGGAGAAGCACGACGGCTCCCCCGTGGACTGGATGGAGAAGGTGTCCGACGCGCAATACGATGGGTCGGGCGCGGGCTGAAGCCCGCCGGAGGGCGCCGCGCTCCGGCGGGGAAGCCTCAGCGGCCGGCGACCGCCGCCGCGGCCCGCTTCGCCGCGGCGCGGAGGTTCAGGCGGGAATAGACCCCAAAGGCGGAGCCGTCGTCGAGGAAGCCGCCGCCGGGGCCCTCCGTCTCAGTCAGGATCGCGTTCGCCTGATCCAGCGTCAGCGTCGGGAAGGCGACGGTCAGGAGGTTGCCGGCCTCGGGGGCGAGCTTGCCGACGTCCTCGATCGTGCCGGCCGTCTCGGGGTGCACCACCGGCAGGCCGTAGGTCTGCGTGGCGGCCACGAAGCTGTCGAGCGCGGCGGGGTCGGAGAAGCGGCCGATGTCGGCCTTGGCGCAGGCCGCGACCGGGCCGCCGCAGCCCGCCTGCAGGGCGCTCGCCATCTCGGCCTGCGCGGCCTTCACGGCGGCGCGGTAGTCGGCGATCGGCGGGATCTCGCGCTTGCCGCCGCCCGGCAGCATCGGCGAGGCGCCGTCCTTGAAGCTCTGGTTCATGTAGGCGGGGTCGTTCGCCAGGAGGTGGGCGAGGTCGTGGGTCGCGAGGGTCCGCCCGCCGAGCACGTCCATCGCGTAATGGGCACCCATCAGGATGCGGTCGTTGCCGTATTCGGCCGCGCGGGCGACCATCTGCGGGTAGCGGTCGGGCACCAGCACGCCGAGCAGGATCGAGCCCATATAGCCGTAGGTCGTGTGGCCGCTCGGGTAGGACGGGCTGTCCTGCAGGTTGGAGATGGGGCCGCGGTTGTAGACGTCGCTGCTCGCGGGCGCGCCGAAATAGTCGAGGCCGTAGATCGTCACGACGCTCGGCTCGGTCTGGAACGGGCGCGAGTCGCCGAAGGCGTCGGCGCCCGGGCTGCCCGCGGGGCGGCCGTAGGCGGTGCCGAACGGGTCCGGGGCGCCGTTCGCGGCCTTGAAGATCGCGCCGGCCTCGTCGGACACAGCGGCCTTGCCGTCCTTCGTGCCGTTGGCGAAGAAGTATTTGCCGCTGTTCGAGTCCGAGCCCGTGGTGGCGTTGGTGTAGGCGATGAGATCGGCGATCGCCGGCGACAGATTGGTGAAGTGGTCGCGGTCGAGATAGTGGGCGCGCGCCACGTAGGCGGCCCCGAGCGTGGTGCCGAGTCCGTCGGCGAGCTCGGCGACGTTGCCGTCCGTGATGAAGGCGTCGCGCAGCGCCTGGCCCTGCTGCTCCGCGAAGGGCAGGGGCGTCGGCAGCCGCAGCGCGCCGGTCTGGATGCCGCCCGTCACGGCGTAGTTGGAGCCCAGCGCGGCCCGGCCGGCCGGCGTCTTCGCCAGGGCCGAGACGGGCGCGAGGCCGCGCAGGACCGCCAGATTCGCGGCCGACTGCGCTTCGGCGCCCGTCGCCGCCGCGAGGCCGGCCAGGGCCACGCCGAAACCGATGCTGCGGATCATCTCGACTCCTCTTCGAACTTCGCCGCGGTGGGCCGGCGCCGCGGCCAGTGTGGCGCGGCGCGGACCACGCCGCCACTCCCGTTACCCCGGCCGGTTGACGGTTCGGCGACGCTCCGCCACCGCGACGAGCCCCGGCACGGGGGCGCCCCGCTCGCGCCGCGTCGAGGCGGCTTCGAGGAGCAGCCGCGCGAACCCCGCTTCGCGCAGCGTCGCCTCGACGTAGGCGGGCGCGTGGCCGAAGCGCATGTCGGGGCCAAGCGCGTAGCCCTCGCCCCCCGCCAGGCTCTGCACCGTGAAGGCCACGAGGCCGCCCGGCTGCAGGGCGCGCGCGGCGGCGGCGAGGACGGGCGCGAGGTCGCCGAGGTAGACCAGCACGTCGGCCGCCGTGATGAGGTCGAGCGCGCCGGCCGGCACCGCCGCGAGCGCGTCCTCGAGCGGGCTCGCCGCGACCTCCGCGTAGGCGCCGGTTTCGCGCGCCCGCTTCGCCATGGCGGGCGACAGGTCGACGCCGTCGATCCGCTCGGCCAGGCCGCGCAGCGCGAGCCCCATCAGCCCCGTGCCGCAGCCGAGGTCGAGCGCGCGGGCGAAGCCTCGGCCGGGCGCCGCGCGCCCGATCGCGTCGCGCAGCACCGCCGGGCCGCGGTAGTCCAGCGCTTCCACGAGGTGGCGGTCGAAGCGCGGCGCGTAATCGTCGAACAGCGCCCGCACGTAGGCGCCGGGCAGGGCGCCCGGCGTGCGCCCGTCGAGCCGCGCGAGGTGGGCCCCGGCGCCGAGCGCGCCCGCGGGGTCGAGGTCCGCCGCGCGGGCCCAGGCGTCGCGCGCGCCGGCGGGGTCGCCGGACCGCTCGCGCGCTTCGCCGAGCGCCGCCCAGCCCGGCGCCCAGCCGGGCACGCGCTCGGCGACCTGCGCGAGGAGGTCGGCCGCGGCGGCGTGGTCGCCCTCTTCCGCATAAGCCTTCGCCCAGGCGAAGCGGCGGTCGGCGATGAGGTCGGACGAGGAGGACACGGGACGGACTCGGGGGGGAAACGGATCGGCACCGGCTTAACACGGCCGTAGGCGGGCGCGTCCATCCTGCGGGCCATCTCCGACTCCGGCCCCCTGGACAGACCCATGACCCATCCGACTCCGCCGTGCTGGCCGACGTTGTCCCTGCTGCCGATCGCCGTCGCGGCCGCCTGGGCCGGCGCGGCCGCGCCGGCGCGCGCCGCCGACCTGCCCTTCTTCCCGGCGCCTCCGCCGATCTACGGCGCGCAGAGCTTCAACGAGCCGGCCTTCGGCGGCGGGGGCTTCCGCGTCGCGCGCGTGCCCGTGCGGCCCGCGCCGATGCGCTACGACATCTACGGCTACCCGCTGCTGCCCGGCGTGCCGAGCCCGCTCGCGGTCGGCAACGGCTGCCCGGTCGCGGTGCAGCCCGACTACGACGCCGACGGCAACTTTGCCGGCTACGCGCCCATCCCCATGTGCCGCTGAAGGCGGTCGCCGGAGCGGCGCCGCTGCCCCAGCCGTCAAGGAGATTTTAAGCGCGTCACCGGGAGCCGCTGCGCCTGCCGGCGGTCCCGTGTCAGTCTTCCCGTCGCGGGTTCCCCGCCGCGGCAAGACGGCCCGGCCGCGTTGCGCGGCGGAATCACGAACATATTTACGGATCATGAAAAAGCGGCGACGGACGCCGCGACGCTGCAACCAAGCTCAAACGGCGCGGTTGTCAAGCCGAGAACGGGATGGACAGCACGATGAACTCTCTTCCGACACAGGCGGTCCTCGGCGCCGGCACCGCAGTCCTCGCGGCCGTGACGGTGGCGCTCGGTTCCGCTCCGCTGGCCGTCGCCCTGATCTCGGCGCTCGTCGTGGCCCGTGTCGCCTTTGTGGCACAGTCCGGGCGTTTTCGTGACGAGGAGCGCCTCGTTTACCGCCCGGTCTACGCGCGCCGCCAGAGTGTTCAGCGTCGGGTCAGGTCGGACGACTGAGGATCCGAGCGGCGTGACGCCCCGGCCTCGGTCGGCGGGGCGGATCTTTCGAAGGTTGGCACCATGGCTTCGACGACCCCCACCACACACATGCGCCGCCTGGGCCTCGTCGTGATGGCCTGCTTCGTCGGTGCCCCGCTCCTCGCGATCCCGATGGCGGCCCAGGGGCAGGCGCTGGTGCGGCCCCTCACGGTCAACCGCGGCATCCACGTCGTGCAGGCCTTCGGGCCGGACGACGAGGACTGCGTGTTCGAACTCCGCCGCGTGCCCCGTCCGGGCGGCCAGCTCCACACCGCGAAGAAGCTCGTCTGCAACGACTGACATCGGTTGTCGTCGGGCATCGCGAAGAAACCATGTCGGCCAAGGACATCCTGACCCAGACGCCGCTCGGCCTTTATTGTCCGGGCGGCGATTTTCATCTGGACCCGATGCGGCCCGTGCCGCGGGCGCTCGTCACCCACGGCCATTCCGACCACGCGCGCTCGGGCCACGACGCCGTGATGGCCACCGCGCAGACGCTCGACATCATGGCGCTGCGCTACGGCGAGGACTTCACGCTGTCCCGGCAGATGGCGCCGCTCGGCGAGTGGACGCGCGTCGGCGACGTGCGGGTGCGCTTCCACCCCGCCGGCCACGTGCTGGGCTCGGCGCAGATCGAGATCGAGCAGAACGGCTTCAACGTCGTCGTGTCGGGCGACTACAAGCGCGCCCTCGACCCCACCTGCCTGCCCTTCGAGCCCGTGCGCTGCCGCGCCTTCATCACGGAGGCGACCTTCGGCCTCCCCGTGTTCCGCCACCCCGACGCGGCGGACGAGATCGCCAAGCTCCTGGCCTCGCGCGCGCTGTTCCCGGAGCGCACCCACATCCTCGGCGCCTACGCGCTCGGCAAGGCGCAGCGGCTGATGGCGCTGCTGCGGCGCGCCGGCTACGAGCGCCCCATCTACGTCCACGGGGCGCTGGAGAAACTCACCGCCTATTACGGCCGGCAGGGCGTCGTGCTCGGCGAAGTCGTCAAGGTCGTCGCGGCGGAGCGGCCGAAGCTCGGCGGCGAGATCGTGATCTGCCCGCCCTCGGCCATCAAGGACCTGTGGGCCCGAAAGTTCCCCGACCCCGTCACGGCCGCGGCCTCGGGCTGGATGCGGGTGCGCGCCCGCGCCCGGCTGAAGGGCGTCGAGCTGCCGCTGATCGTGTCCGACCACGCCGACTGGGAGGCGCTCTGCACCACCGTGGTCGAGACGGGATGCGAGGAGCTGTGGGTCACCCACGGCGAGGCCGACGCGCTGGTGCACTGGGCGGGGGGGCAGGGCATCGCGGCCCGGCCGCTGCACCTCATCGGCTACGGCGAGGACCAGGAGGACGAGGTGCTGGAAGCGGCATGAGGGACTTCGCGCAGCTCCTCGACCGCCTCGCCTTCGAGCCCGGCCGCAACGGCAAGATCCGCATGCTGTCGGCCTATTTCGCCGCGACCCCGGACCCCGAGCGCGGCTACGCGCTGGCGGCCCTCACCGACTCGCTGGTGTTCCCGGACGCCAAGCCGGCGATGCTGCACGCGCTGGCGGCGGAGCGCACCGACCCGGTGCTGTTCCAGATGTCCTACCACTACGTCGGCGACCTCAGCGAGACGGTCGCCCTGATGTGGCCGGCGCGGGCGTCGGACCGCGCGCCGCCGCCGCTCTCGGAGGTCGTCACCACGCTCGCCACCACGGGCAAGGCCTCGCTGCCCGCCGTCATCGCGGGCTGGCTCGACAGCCTCGACGAGGTCGGCCGCTGGGCGCTCTTGAAGCTCATCACCGGGTCCCTGCGCATCGGCGTCTCGGCCCGCCTCGCCAAGACCGCGGTGGCGGCGCTCGGGCCCCACGCGCCCGACGACGTCGAGGAGGTGTGGCACGGGCTGCGCCCGCCCTACGTCGAGCTCTTCGCCTACGCGGCGGGGCAGGGCCCCAAGCCCGACGGGGTCGACCCGACGCCCTTCCGCACCCCCATGCTGGCTCACCCGATCGACGAGGCCAAGGACTTCGCGGCGCTCGACCCCGCCGCCTATTCGGCCGAATGGAAGTGGGACGGCATCCGCGTCCAGGCCGTGACGGGCTTCGAGCGCGACGGCCGCCACGCCGGGCGGCTCTATTCGCGCAGCGGCGACGACATCTCGAAGGCCTTCCCGGACCTCCTGGAAAGCCTCGGCTCGGAGCGCTGGGGCGCCGCGGCGGTCGACGGCGAGCTGCTGGTGGTGATCGACGGGCGCGTGCAGCCCTTCTCCAGCCTGCAGCAGCGGCTGAACCGCAAGACCGTCTCTGCGAAGACGATCCAGCAGTACCCGATCCACTGCCGCGCCTACGACATCCTGCTCGACGGGGGCGAGGACCTGCGAGCGCTGCCCTTCGCGGAGCGGCGGCGGCGGCTCGAGGCCTTCGTGGAGCGCGTCGACGACCCGCGCTTCGACCTGTCGCCCATCGTGCCCTTCGCGGACTGGGAGCAGCTCGGAGCGGTGCGCGCCGACCCCGCGGCGCACGGCGGGGGCGAGGACGCCGAGGCCATCGAGGGCCTGATGCTGAAGCGGCGCGACAGCGCCTACGTGCCGGGCCGGCCGCGCGGGCCCTGGTTCAAGTGGAAGCGCCAGCCGTTCAACATCGACGCCGTGATGATGTACGCCCAGCGCGGCTCGGGCAAGCGCGCCTCCTTCTACTCGGACTACACGTTCGGGGTGTGGAAGGACGGGCCGGACGGCGATGTGCTGGTGCCGGTCGGCAAGGCCTATTCGGGCTTCACCGACCAGGAGCTCGCCAAGCTCGACCGCTTCGTGCGCAACAACACGGTGAAGCGCTTCGGCCCCGTGCGCGAGGTGGTGCACAGCCGCGACGAGGGGCTGGTGCTGGAGATCTTGTTCGAGGGCCTGAACCGCTCGACGCGCCACAAGTCCGGCGTGGCGATGCGCTTCCCCCGCGTGGCGCGCATCCGCTGGGACAAGCCGACGGTCGAGGCGGACCGCTTCGACGTGCTGGAGCGGATGCTGGCCGCGGAGGGGTGAAAGATCGTTCCCCGGTTCCCCGAGGCCTTCCCTCCCCTGACAGGAGAGTAGGGCGTCGGTCCGTCGCGCGTCACCCCACCGCCGACACGAACCAGCACTGCGCGCCGAGCCGCACGCCCTCCGGCCCGTCCGCCTCCCTGAGCCGCGCCCGCACGGCGTCGAGCGCCGCGGCGCGCTGCTCCTCCGTGCCCGTCGCCAGCGCCCGCGCCACGGGGCCGACCTGCACGAGGAATTCCAGCGCGTCCTCGACTGCGCCGCTCGGCGCGAAGGTGAGCGTCGCGTCGAAGGGCTCGACCGCGACCTCGCCGAAGCCCGCGACGCCGAGGATGCGGCGCACCCGCTCGGGGTCGGCGAAGGCGAAGGGGCCGGGCGCCTCGGGGTCCACCTTGTCCTGCTCGGGCAGATGCGGCACCGCCGCCTTGTAGGGCGCGTGGAACCACGGGTTGCCCTTGAACGGCCGCCAGCAGGCGAAGAACAGACGGCCGCCCGGCTTCAGCGCGCGGCGGATGTTGATGAAGGCCTCCGTCGGCGCGTCGAAGAACATCACGCCGAAGCGCGAGAAGGCGAGGTCGACCGAGCCGGGCGCGAAGGGCTCCGTCGCGGCGTCGGCGCGCAGCACGGCGGCCTGGGTCAGCTCGCGCGCGGCGATGCGGTGCCCCGCCACGGCCAGCATGGGCGCCGAGATGTCGACGCCCGTGACGGCGCCGAGCGGGCCCACCGCCTCGGCCAGCGCCAGCACGGTGTCGCCGCAGCCGCAGCCGACGTCGAGCGCGTGGTCGCCGCGCCGCGCCGCCGCCGCCGCGATGGCGGCCGCGGTGATGGGCGCGAACAGCGCGTCGAGCCGCGCCTGCAGGCGAGCCCACTTGTCGCCGTTCTCGCCGTTCCAGTAGGCGACCTGGTCGGCGTTGGGGGCGGCTGCATTCTCATCGACCATCGAGGGACTCCGCGTCGGACTTCGGCCGGCCATCTATGGACCATGGGAGGCGATCGTGCCGCACCCTCTTTCGCGCCCCCGTTCGCCGACCCTCTCGACCGTCGCTGGACCCTGGCCCTCGGCGCCCCCCTGCGGGTCATCCCAAAATGGTTTCAGGGAAGCCGCTTCTCACGGTTCACGACGGCCCCCGAGGAGGACGGCCCGGCCGCGGCCGGCGGCACCGGTCGCGCCCCGGCCGGATCGATCACCCCCCGATCATCAGCTTCACGACCTCGTCGTGCGTGGTGTCCTCGATCCTCCGCTCGCCCGCGAGGGACCCGCGCCGCAGCACGACGATCCTGTCCGAGACCGCGAAAATGTCCTGGAGGTTGTGGGAGATGAAGATCACGCCGCGGCCCTGCGACTTCAGCATGCGGATCAGCGCCATGACCTTGCGCTGCTCCGGCACGCCGAGCGCGGCCGTGGGCTCGTCCATGAGGATCACGCGGGCGTTCCAGTAGGTCGCCCGGCCGATCGCGACCGCCTGGCGCTGGCCGCCGGAGAAGCGGCCGACAGGAGCGTCGAGTCGGTCGACGTGGAAGTCGAGCTCGGCCATCGTGGCCTTGGCGGCGGCCGCCATCTTCGGGCGGTCCAGCACCGGGAGGATGCCGAACAGGCGCCGCATCGGCTCGCGGCCGAGGAAGATGTTGGCGCCGATCGACAGGTTGTCGGCCAGGGCGAGGTCCTGGTAGATCGTCTCGATGCCCGCGGCGCGCGCGGCCTCGGGCGTCGCGAAGTCGACCGGCGCGCCGTCGAGGCGGATCTCCCCGCCGTCGGCGCGGTAGACCCCCGAGATCATCTTGGTGAGCGTGGATTTGCCCGCGCCGTTGTCGCCGGCGAGCGCCACGACCTCGCCGGGGCGTAGCACGAGCGAGACGCCCTTGAGGGCCTCGACCCCGCCGAACCGCTTGTAGACGTCGCGGATCTCGAGGATCGGCTTCGTGGTCACCGCGGCCTCCATCAGCGTTCTCCACCGAGCTTGCGCTGGGTCTGGTCGACCAGCACCGAGATGATGATGACGACGCCCACCGCGACGAACTGCCAGAAGGGCTCGACGTCGACGAAGACGAGGCCGTACTGGATGACCGCGATCACCAACGAGCCGGCGACCGTGCCGAGGATGGTGCCGGAGCCGCCGAACAGGCTCGCCCCGCCGATGACCACGGCCGCGATGGAGTCGAGCAGCAGGGGCTCGCCTGCCTGCGCGGCCCCGGCGGTGAACCGCGCCGCGTAGAGCACGCCGCCGATGCCGGCGCACAGCGCCGACAGGAGGTAGAGCCGCCGCGTCAGGCGGCCGACGCCGATGCCGGCCCTGAGCGCCGCCTGCTCGCTCGCACCGACCGCGTAGGTGTGCTGACCGAAGCGCGACTGGCTGAGCAGGTAGTGCATCACGAGCAGGAACAGCACGGTGACGATCACGACCGACGGCACCCCGAACAGGCGCCCGTTGCCCAGGGCCGCGAACCAGTCGTTGGAGACCGGCACGGTGGTGCCCTTCGCCAGGAGGAACGCCGCGCCGCGCGCGACGCCGAACATGCCGAGCGTGCCGATGAAGGGCGGCACCTTGAGCTTGGAGATGAGCCAGCCGTTGATGGCGCCCGGCACCAGCGAGACCAGCACGCCCGCCGCCACGCCGACCAGCATGGCCGGGAAGGACGGGAGCACGCCGCCCGCGCCGTTGGCCGCGTGGGCCGCCACGACCGCCGACAGGCCCATCACGAAGCCGACCGACAGGTCGATGCCGCCCGCGATGATGACGAAAGTCTCGCCGAGGGCGAGCAGCAGCGGCGCCACGGCGAAGATCGCGACGGACTGGAGGTTGTAGGTCGAGAGGACGAAGCTCGTGCCGTAGCTCAGGCGCGCCCAGGTCTCGAACACGACGAGCAGCAGGGCCAGGAACAGCCAGGCCCGCAGGGCGGCGAGCCGGACGAGCCAGGGATGCGGCATCTTCGCGTGGCGACGCGCGCGGAGCATCGGGGTGGTTTGAGCGGACATGCGCCGTTCCGGAAGGTGAGAAGGGGCTGGTTCGGGGCGGGGGCCGGCCACGGCGGGACTGCGCCCGCCGGCGGCCCCGACCGGAGGCCGGCTTCGCGCGGGCGCCGCGCGGGCGCCCGCTGCCGCGATGCGGCTCGCTGGCCGGATGTCCGCGTCAGTCCTTGTAGATGAACTTGGCGACGTTCGGATCGTCGATGTTGGCCTTGTCCATCACGGTGAAGCCGGTGCCGATCTTGGTCGGGATCGACTGCCCCGTCAGGTGCGCGTAGGCGCAGATGACGCCGAAGTAGCCGATCTCGGCCGGATGCTGGGCGATGACCGCGTCGATGGTGCCCGACTTGATGTCCGCCACGACCGAGGTCGGCGCGTCGAAGCCGATGACCTTGACCTTGCCCCCCTGGCCGGCCTGCTTGACGCCGTTGGCCGAGCCGAGCGCCGAGAACAGGTTGGCGCCGAACACGCCGGCGAGGTCCGGGTTGCGGGCGTAGACGGACTGGAGCTGGGACGCGGCCTTGTTGGCGTCGTCGTCGTTGAACTGCGTCGTCAGGACGGTGATCCCGGGATGGGACTTCATCTCCTCCTTGAAGCCTTCCTCGCGCTGGTCGGTCGTGGAGATGCCGGGCTTGACGTTGGACACGTAGACCTTGCCCTTGTCGCCGATCGCCTTGGCCAGCGTGCGGGCCGCGATCTTGCCGCCGAGCAGGTTGTCGGAGGCGATGTAGGAGAGCGGGAAGTCGGCCTCGCCCTTGCCGGTCCCGTAGTCGCCGGTGCCGATGAACGTGTCGACCGTGATGACCGGGATGCCCGCGTCGGCGGCCTTCTTCAGCGGCTGCACCATCTGGGCCTTGTCGGTCGGCGCGATCAGGATCGCGTCGGGATGGCGCGAGATCACCGCGTCGAGCACCGGGCTCTGCGTGACGGGGTTGAAGTCCGGCGCGCCCTGGAACGTCAGGTCGGCGCCGACCGCCTTGGCGGCCGCCTCCGCGCCCTTGCGCATCGTGATGTAGAAGGCATCCGTCGTGAGGCCCGGGACTAGCGCGATGGTGAGCGCCTTCGTCTGCGCCTCGGCGTTGCCGATCAGCGCCCCCATGCCGACGGCGGCGGCAGCCAGAATCGTGAGCGTCTTCCGCAATTCATCCTCCCCGAGCCTGCTGACCGGCCGTCCCTGCTTGCGGGGACCTCGTCGCCGATCCGGCGCCGCGTCCCGGCGCGAGGGCGATCCTAGATGGAAGCGCCGCGGATGCAATAAATTTCTGCACGGAATTGCCAAGCGCGCGGCGCGGGCGCTAGATCGCCCTCGGGCGCGGGGTGAGGGCCGGACAGGGGCGCCGGCCGTCCGTCACCACGGCGATCCGCCCGGAGGATCCATCATGTTCGGTTTGGACGGCAAAACGGTGCTGGTGACCGGCGCCAGCGGCGGCATCGGCGGGGCCACGGTCCGGCAACTCGTGGCGGCGGGGGCCGACGTCGTCGCCGGCGGCCGCTCGGTGGACGCGCTCGCGGCGCTCGCGGCCTCCACGGGCTGCCGGACGCTGCCCTTCGACCTCGAATCGGAGGACAGCATCCGCGGCGCGGTGGGCGACCTCGACCTCTACGGCCTCGTCAACTGCGGCGGCTTCGGCGGCGAGATCGCGACCCCGATGGAGACCGACATCTCCGTCTTCGACAAGGTGATCGCGGTCAACGCGCGCGGCGCGTTGCTCGTCACCAAATACGCGTCGCGCTCGATGATCCGGCTCGGCCGGGGCGGCTCCATCGTCAACGTGTCGAGCCAGGCCTCGCTGGTGGCCCTGTCCGGCCACATCTCCTACGGCTCCTCGAAGGCCGCGCTCGACAACATCACCCGCGTCTCGGCGCTGGAGCTCGGCCGCTACGACATCCGGGTCAACAGCGTGAACCCGACCGTGATCATGACACCCATGTCGGCCTGGTACTGGGGCAGGCCCGAGGTCGGCGACCCGCTGCTGTCGGCCATGCCGCTCGGGCGCTGGGCCACCGAGGACGAGATCGCCGCGCCGATCGTGTTCCTGCTCGGCGACGGCGCTTCCATGATCACGGGCGTGTCCCTGCCGATCGACGGCGGCTTCACGGCCTGCTGAGGGCCCCGCCGGATCGGGCCGGCGGGGGCACATCGAGGGCCCGCGCCACTAAATCCGCAGCCTCGTCGAGGCGGAAGGGTTCCGTGGTGTCGATGGCCAGGAGCGGGCCGCGCCCGATGGGCGCCGCGCGGGCGCTGAGCGCGACGAGTTCGGGCGCGTATTCGGGCCCCGGATGCCCCGGGGAGCGGGCGCCCGTCCGGGACAGGTAGCGCTCGGCCAGCACGGGGCCGGGGGCCGTGCACCAGAGCTCGACGGTGCGGCCGATGCCGGCCGTGAGCAGGTGGCGCTCCAGCACCTCCGGAGGCTGGAACCCGAACCAGGCGTCGACCACGACCAGCGCGTCGTCGGGCCATTCGCCGACGGCGGCGAAGATGATCTCGTAGCTGGCCCGCCCGAGCTTGCGGTTGTGCTCGCGGTCGCCGATGCCGACGTGGTGGAACAGCGGCTCCTTGACGGTGTCGAGCGTCATCAGGGGCGCGCCGAACCGCCGCGCGAGGGCGCGCGCCACCGTGCTCTTCCCGCTCGCCGGCACGCCGTTGACCAGGATGGCCTTCTTCATCGCCGTCCGTCTCCCCCCGTCCGGCCGCCGGCCGCGAGCCCCGCTCCGATGACCCCGGCCTCGTCGCCGAGGAGCGCCGCCCGGACCGCGCACTGGTACCAGGGCGACGCCGCGGGAGCCCGGACGAGCGCGGCGGCGGCGGCGGCGCCGAGCCCGCCCCCGAGCAGCACGAGGTCGGGGCAGACCGCCGCCACCATGCTGTCGATGGCCGATCGCAGCGGGGCGATCCAGCCGGAGAGGACCGCCTCCGCCCGCGCGTCGCCGCGGGCCGCGGCCGCCTCGAGGTCGTCGAGGCGGGTTTCCGGGGAAAACCCCGCCTCCGCGACGCGCCGGCCCAGCGCGGAGCCGGAACTCAGGGTCTCCACGCAGCCGCGACGGCCGCAGTTGCAGGGCGGCCCGTCCGCCTCCACCGTGAGGTGGCCGAGCTGCCCGGCGGTGCCCGCCCCGCGCGTGACGACGCCGTCGAGCGCGACCGCGCCGCCGATGCCCGTCCCGATCGTGAACATGACGACGTCGCGGGCGCCCCGCGCGGCGCCGACCGCCATCTCGGCCACGAGCGCCATGTTGCAGTCGTTGTCGATCGAGACCGGCACCCCGACCGCGTCCTCGATCCGCTCGACGAGCCGGGACGCCGCGAAGTCGATGTAGCCGCCGGACAGGACGCGCCGGCGGCGGCCGTCGACCCGGCCCGGGATGCCGATGCCGATGCCGGCGACGGGGGAGGAGCCCAGATCCCGGCACAGGTCCCGGATGCGCGACACCGCGGCGTCCGGGTCCCGGCTGATGCGCTCGGAGCGCCTGTCGTCGAGCGCGCCGTCCCGCCCCACGCGGGCGGCCCGCAGGTTGCTGCCGCCGACGTCGACGCCGATCGTCCAATCGCCGCTGGACATGGGCGGCTCAGGCGGCCCGCGTCGCGGCGCCCCGGTGCCGCGCGACGATCTCCTGGATCTGGCGCAGGCGCGGGACGGCGACGGAGGTCAGCCGCAGGCGCGTCACGTCGCGGTCGAGCGAGATGCAGTCCTTCCACAGGGCGCGCCCGGCGATGACGCCCGAAGCCCCGTTGGCCATCGCGGTCTCGACCTGGCCCAGGAAGGTCTCGTGGTCGACGCCCGCGGACAGCACCGCCCAGGGGATGTCGCCGCACAGCGCCGTCACGCGCGCGCAGGCCTCGGCGCTGCCCGGATAGGGCAGTTTCAGCACCTTGGAGCCGAGCTCCACGCAGATGCGCGTGCCCTCCTCGATGAGGCCGGGGAAGGCCGCCTGATAGTCCTCCCTGCTCTCGTCGGGCAGCCGGTAGGTCAGGAACTCGACGACGAGCAGCAGGTCCTCGCGGGCGAAGTCCTCGATGCAGCGGCGCAGGATCTCGACGTTGGCCGTGTTGGCCTCCGGACGGTCGGCCCGGAGGTAGACCATGATCTTGCCGCCGGTGCCGCCGAGCGCCCGCACCCTGCGGGCGTCCACCCCCGGCACGAGCCTCGACAGCTGGTAGCCTTCCGCCGTGACGTCGAAGCCCGACGCGTCGAGGCCGATCAGCAGCGCCGTGTCGCGCGCCAGGACCTTGCCGTCGACGATGCCGGGCACGGCGCAGACAGGGTCGAGCAGGATGCAGCCGGCCGCGCTCGCGAGATGCGTGGCGATGTCGGCCTTGGTTTCGCCGAGCATGGCCTCGGTGATGGCCGCCTCCTCCGAGGGCTGCGCGGCCATGATCTTCCGCATGCCGCCGCGCTGGTCCGCGGCGATGACCATCATGGCCCCGTCGCGCCCGCAGATCTGCTGGTACCCGCGGCTCTCGGCCGTCGTCATGGCTGGCATCGTCGTTGGTCCTGCTCTGGATCCGGTCGGGAAATCGCTGCCGCAGGCCCGGAGATGTCCTACACTGGACTCCGCGGCGGCCGCGCGCCGCGGAGGACCGGGGCATGGAACCCCTTCCCTCTCGGCCGCGGGTTCTGTAACATGTTGCAGGAAGGAATTTCAAGCTGTCCGTCGACGTGCCCCAGGACCTCGCCTCCCGTACGACTCTCCACACCGTGGCAAAGCTGCACTACGAGGCCGACCTGTCGCAGGTCGAGATCGCGCGGCGGCTGAACGTGTCGACCGCCACGGTGTCCCGCCTGCTGCGCCGCGCGCGGAGCGAGGGGATCGTGCACATCGAGGTGCGCGAGCTCGAGACGCCGAACGAGGTCAACGCCAAGCTCACGTCGCGGCTCGGGCTCAAGCGGGCCGCCGTGGTCGACGGCACCGACGCGGGCGGCCTCGCGGCCCTGGCCGGGCCCGTCGGCTCGTTCCTGAAGGACGCGTCGCTGTCGGCGGGGTCCGTCGTGGCGGTGGGGTGGGGGCGGGCGGTGCGCGAGATCATCGCGACCGGCCTGCCGCGCATGCCGGGCGTCGTCACGGTGCCGGCGACGGGCGGCATGCAGCAGCCCGCCCCGCACTTCCAGATCGGCGAGTTCGTGCGCCTCGCGGCCGAGCAGATGGGCGGCACCCCCCGCTTCATCCACGCGCCCTACCTGCCCTCGCTCGACGCCCGGGAGGTGCTGCTGAGCGACGCCGTCATCGCGGAACACGTCGCGCTGTGGGACCGGGTGGACGCGGCGATCGTGGGCATCGGCGTGCCGCACGCGGTCGACCCCGGACAGGGGCGCCTGCAGATCACGCGCGACGAGCAGGCGCTCGTCCACGCCGTGGGGGACGTGATCCGGCATTATTTCGACGCGCGGGGCGAGCTCATCCCGTGGGAGGGCGAGCGCCGGCTGATCGCCATGTCGCCCGCCCAGATCCGCTCCGTCCCGCTCGTCGTGGGCGTCGCCTCGTCGCCCGCCAAGGCCATGGCGATCAGGGCCGCCGTGCGGGCCAAGCTGGTCAACGCCCTCGTCACCGACGTCGCGACGGCGCGGGCGATCCTCGCCCTGCCGGACGACTGACGCGACCGCCGCGCGATCCCGTCACCTCCGTGGACGCCGCGGGGGACCGGATCCGGCGGGCCGCCCCTCAGCTTCGGAGCAGGCCGGCGTAATCGGAGACCAGCAGGCGGAACGGCGCCTCGTCCTCCTCGATGGAGGCGAAGCGCCCGACCGGTTCGAGGAACACGTTGTCCGCGACGTCGTCGTTGACGGTGGAGACCTCGCCGACCAGCACGTCGCCGTCCTCGCCCCAGAAGGCGTGCCAGTGGAGGCGCGGGAGCAGGGTCACGCTCTCGCCCGGCCGCAACCGCAGCACGTCGCCTCCCCGGAGCACGCGCGTCACGCCGTCCGTCATGACCTCGACGGCTCCCTCCTGGTCGACCGAGCCGTCCGGCCCGGCCCCGAACAGCCGCAGCGCGAGCACGCCCCCGCCGCGGTTGATGATGTCCTCGGCCTTGCGCTCGTGCCGGTGCGTGGGGGTGAACTGCCCCTCGCGGACGACCATGATCTTCTCGGCGTAGACGAGCCCTCGAGCCGCCGACCCGGCCGCGACCCCGTTGCGAGCGGTGAACAGCAGGAGCCCGGTGCGCGCGAAGTCGCCGCTCCCGAAGTCGGTCACGTCCCAGCCGAGCCCGCGGTCGATGACCGTGCCCAGCGCGTCGCGGCGGGCGCCCATGTCGTCCGGGGACAGGCCGGCGAAGGGGGGTAGGGCGTATCCGAAGGAGCGGATGAACTCTTCGCCGCGGCGAAGCACGCCGTTGATCTCGGATCGCCTCATGACTCTCGTCCTCCGCTCGGGCCCGTCGAGCCGGCCCGTCGCCGCTCGACGGGTCCGCTCCCGCCAGCGCGCTCCCCGCTCTATACCCGCGCGTGGGCGATCCGTGAGGCCCTCGGACCGGCCTGATGCCGTGGACAGCGCGGATGAGGCCGGGCCGCAGCCCGTCAGAGCGGCGCCACCGGCGCCCGCGCCACGCCCGCCGCCTCCAGCGCCGCCGCGACCCGGAGGGCGAGGTCCTCGCGCCAGGGCGGCGCGATGACCTGGACGCCGATCGGCAGGCCGCCGTCGAGCCAGACCGGCACGGCCGCCACGGGCAGCCCGATGCAGGAGATCGGCTGGGTGTAGAGGCCGAGGTTGGCCCGCACCGGCAGGTCCAGCGCGCCGACCCTCATGGTCGCCTGCCCGAGGCGCGGCGCGCGCGAGGGCGTCGCGGGCGCGAGGATGATGTCCACGCCGTCGAAGGCGCGGGCCGCCTCCTCGGCGAAGCGGCGGCGGGCCTTCTGGGCCTGCGCCACCCAGGCGGCCGGCACCATGGCGCCGGCCAGCAGGCGGTCGCGCACCGCGGGGTCGAAGTCCTGCGCGCGCGCCCGCAGGCGGTCGAGGTGCAGGGCGGCGCCCTCGGTGGCGGTGACGAGGAAGGCCGCCGCGCGGGCGCGCGCGGCGCCGGGCAGCTCCACGCGTCGGGTCGCGCCGAGGGCGGCGGCGCAGCGCGCCACCGCGTCGCGGGCGTCCGGCACGTCGTCGGCCGCGAAATAGCCGCCCGCCACGGCGACGCGCAGGCCGGCGGCCCCCCGCTCCAGGAGACCCAGGGTCGGCTCGGCGGCGCGGTTCGCGCAACCCGCGTCGTCGGGGTCGGGCCCCTGCAGGGCGTCGTAGCAGAGCGCGAGGTCCTCGGCCGAGCGGGCGAAGGGGCCGAGGTGGTCGAGGCTCGCCACGAACGGGAAGGTGCGGGCGCGGCCGAGCCGCCCGTAGGTGGGCTTCAGCCCGAAGGTCCCGCAGAGCGACGACGGCACCCGGATCGAGCCGTTGGTGTCCGAGCCCAGGGCCAGCGGCACGAAGCCCGCCGCCACCGCGGCCGCCGAGCCGCCGGACGAGCCGCCCGACATGCGGCCGAGGTCGTGCGGGTTGCGGGACGGGCCGTCGTGGGCGTTCTCGCCCGTGAAGTCGTAGGCGTATTCGCCCATGTTGAGCGCCCCGAGGCACACGGCGCCCGCCGCCTCCATCCGCTCGACCAGGGCGGCGTCGCGCCCCGCCGGCGCCGCGTCGCGCTCGATCCTGGAGCCCGCGAGGGTGGGCACGCCCGCGAGGTCGAACAGGTTCTTCACCGCGAAGGGCACGCCCGCCAGGGGGCCGAGCAGGTGGCCCGCGGCCCGCGCCGCGTCGAGCGCCCGCGCCGTCGCCAGGGCGCGCTCCGTCGCGACATGCGTGAAGGCGCCGACGCGCCCGTCGTGGGCCGCGATGCGACCCAGCGCCGCCCGCGCGACGGCCTCGGCGGGCAGGGACCCCGCCGCCACCCCGCGGGCGATCGCGGCCGCCGACAGGGCGCCGAGATCAGCCATGGGGGATCACCGGCGTGAAGACGGGCGCCGGCTCGGCGTGGTCGCCGACCGGCGGGTCGAGCACCAGGGCCGCCATGGCGGCGAGGGCGCGCAGGTTCGCGGCGATCCCGGCGCGGTGCTCGGGCGCGACCGCGAGGCCGAGCAGCGGCGCCATCGCGTCGATCACGGCCTCGGGGTCGAAGGCCGGGGCCGTCACGCCAGAGCCTCCCGCAAGGCCGCGAGCGGGGCCACCCAGCCGACGATGCCGTCCTGCGCCGCGATCATGCGCAGCGTCGCGGCCTTGAAGTCGGGGAAGTAGCTCTCGGTCGCGTCGGAGACGACCAGGCACTCGAAGCCGCGGTCGTTGGCCTCGCGCATCGAGGTCTGGACGCAGACCTCGGTGGTGACGCCGGCGAAGACGAGGTGCGTGACGCCGAGGCCCCGCAGCATCGCCTCGACGCCCGTCGCGTGGAACATGCCCTTGCCGGGCTTGTCGACCACGGGCTCGCCGGGCAGGGGCGCGCAGTCGGCCACGATCTCGGCGCCCGGCTCGCCCCGCACCAGGATGCGGCCCATCGGGCCGGGGTCGCCGATGCGCGCGGCGCCGCGCCCGCGCCCGCGCTTCGACGGCGGGAGGTCGCCGAGGTCGGGCGCGTGGCATTCGCGGGTGTGGACCACCGGCCAGCGCTTCGCGCGGAACAGCGCGATCAGCTCCGCCACGGCGGGGATCGCCGACTGGAGGCGCGTCACGTCGTTGCCGAGCGCCGCGCCGAAGCCGCCGGGCTCGACGAAGTCGCGCTGCATGTCGATGACGACGAGCGCCACGTGGTCGGGGTCGAGCGGGTAGGGGTAGGGGTCGGCGGGGACGGAGATCATGGGGCTGTCCTTCTCCCGCGTGCGGGAGAAGGTGGCCGGGCAAAGCCCGGTCGGATGAGGGGAGACGGCACCGCCCCCCATCCCCTCATCCGCCCCCACTGCGTGGGGGCCCCTTCTCCCGTGAACGGGAGAAGGGGCGCGCATGCCGCTCCGTGACGATGCAGGTCTTCCATCAATGCCCCGCCATGTGCCGGCCGATCGTCGTCCGGTCGGTCTCGTCGACGGGCGCCGAATAGGCGATGTGCCCTTCCGACATGACGGCGACGCGGTCGGCGAGCTCCAGGATCTCGTCGAGGTCCTCGGACACGAGCAGCACCGCCGCGCCGCGGTTGCGCTGGTCCATGATCTGGCCGCGGATCTCGGCCACGGACGCGAAGTCGAGCCCGAAGCAGGGGTTGGCGACGACCAGCACGTCGACCTCGCCGGACAGCTCGCGCGCCAGCACGGCGCGCTGCACGTTGCCGCCCGACAGGGTGGAGATGGGCGCGTCGAGCGAGGCGGTCTTGACGCCGTAGCGCGCGACGAGGTCGGCCGCCCGCGCCCGGATCGGGCTCGGCGACAGCCACCAGCCGAACTTGGCCGCGGGCGGCTTGTCGAAGGCCCGGAAGGCGATGTTCTCGGCCACGCTCATGCGCGGCACGGCGGCGTTCTTCAGCGGCTCCTCGGGCAGGCCGAAGACGCGGAACCGGTCGAAGTCGCGCCGCACCGGCTCGAAGGGCTCCTCGCGGATGAAGATGCGGCCGTCGCGCAAGCTGCGCTGGCCGTTCAGCACCTCGACCAGCGCGGCCTGCCCGTTGCCCGACACGCCCGCGATGCCGACGATCTCGCCGGCCCTGACCTTGAGGCTCACGCCGTCGACCGCGGTGCGGCCCGCGTCGTCGTCTGCCACGAGGCCGGCGAGGTCGAGCACCACGCCGGCGTCCTTCACGGCGGCGCGGGCCCCGCGCTCGCGCACGGCCGTGTCGCCGATCATCAGCCGCGCCATGCCGTCCGTGGTCAACTCGGCGACGCGGCCGCCGCCCGCCAACGCGCCGCGCCGCAGCACCGACACGGCGTCGGCGAAGGCCGTCACCTCGCGGAACTTGTGGCTGATCATCAGCACGGACAGCTCGCCCCGCTCCGTCATGCCGCGCAGCAGGCCGAGGATCTCGTCGGCTTCGCCGGGCGTGAGCACGGAGGTGGGCTCATCGAGGATCAGGAAGCGGCCGTCGAGGTAGAGGAGCTTGAGGATCTCCAGCTTCTGCTTCTCGCCCGCGGCGAGGCTCGCCACCGGGCGGTCGAGCGGCACGCGGAAGGGCATGCGTTCGGTGAAGGCCGCGAGGCGCTCGCGCTCGCGCCGCCAGTCGATCACGGCCGGCGCGTCGGCGCGGGAGATGACGAGGTTCTCGGCGCCGGTCAGCGACGGCACCAGCGTGAAGTGCTGGTACACCATGCCGATACCGAGCGCCCGCGCGTCGCGCGGGTTGCGCACGGCGGCGGGCTTCCCGTCGACGAGCAGCGAGCCGGCGTCGGGCTGGTAGAAGCCCATGATGCATTTGACGAGGGTGGACTTGCCGGCGCCGTTCTCGCCGAGCAGCACGTGGAAGGCGCCGGCCGGCACGTCGATCGACACGCCGTCGAGGGCCGTGAAGCCGCCGAAGCGCTTCGTCATGCCGACGGTGGAGACCGAGACGGCACCGGGGCGGGGCGTCGCGGCGACGGCGGGACCCCTCATGCGCGTTCTCCGGCTTCTTCGGCGATGACCGCCACGGGGCCGCCCCCGTCGGGCCCCTGATGCTCGGCGCCGCCCGAGACGTAGATCTCCGCGTGGCCGACGAGGCTCCCCAGCGCGCCGGCCGCGAAGGCGCGGGCATGGCGCGTGGCCGACAGGTCGGAGTCGGTCAGCATCGTGTGGCGGAAGCCGCGGAGCCGGCCGCCCGACGGCGCCTCGGCCTTGGCGAGCAGCGCGACGAGGCGCGCCGGGGCGGGCCGGCCCGCCGCGGGCAGGCCGAGCCGCGCCAGGGCGGCGCGCACGGGCTCGACGTCGAGCCCGTCGGCCATGACGGCGTGGTCGATCCGCAGGGGGCCCGACCAGCCCCGGCCGCGGCCCATCACCACCACCTCGTGCCCGGCGAGCTCGACGCCGGCCGAGGCGGAGGCGCGGGTCGAGAAGGCCGCGAAGTCGCGCCCGATCGCCGCCTCGGGCACGTGCTCCACCTCGCCGAGCGCGGCCGCGACGCCGAGCGACGCCGCGGCGCGCGACAGGCCCATGGACTTCAGCGTGTCGGAGGTGGCGCAGTGCTGGCCGCGCCCGCGCGCTTCCGCGATCCGCTCGCCCGTCAGCAGCGGGCATTTCACCTGGACGAAGTGGACGTCGTCGGGGTCGGGGATGCCGGCGTCGCGCATCGCGGCTTCGACCGCCCCGGCGACGGCCCTGACCTGGGCCTGCCGGCCGAGGTGCTCCGGGGGAAGGTCGGCCGTGCGCGCGCGGCCGATGGCGAGGGCGCCGGCCCGCTCCGGCCCGTCGTCGGGCCGCACCTCGAACACGGTGACGTGGGGCGCGAGGCCGCCCTCGGTGCCGCCCGACATGACGAGGCAGGCCTCGTCGGCGACCTCGGGGCCAGCGTGCCGCGCGAGGGCGTCGCGCAGCGCGCGCGCCGCGAGCGCCCGCGTCCAATCGTTGACGAGGCCGTTGCCCTCCGTCTTGCCGAGGATCGCCACGACCGAGCCGGCGTCGATGCGGCCGTCGGCGAAGGCGCGCTCCAGGCCCGAGGCGTCGTCGGGCGCCCCGGTCGAGATCCGGTGCACGAAGGCGCGGCGGCGCGGCATCAGCGCAGCCCCGCCAGCAGCGCGTCCGCGCTCGACACGGCGCCGAACACCCCGCCCTGCATCGTCACCATGCGCAGCGCCGCGTCGTGGTTCGAGCGGTCCGTCGCGCCGCAGCAGTCGCCGAGCACCACGCATTCGAAGCCGCGATCGTTGGCCTCGCGCATGGTGGTCGACACGCAGACGTCCGTGGTGATGCCGGTGAGCACGAGGTTGCGGATGCCCCGCGTGCGCAGGATCAGCTCGAGGTCGGTCGCGCAGAACGAGCCCTTGCCGGGCTTGTCGATCACCACCTCGCCGGGCAGCGGCGCGAGCTCCGGGATGATCTCCCAGCCGGGCTCGCCCCGCACCAGCACGCGCCCGCAGGGGCCGTCGTCGCCGATGCCGGCGCCGATGCGGCGCGAGCGCCAGCGCTTGTTGTCCGGCAGGTCGGAGAGGTCCGGCCGGTGCCCCTCGCGCGTGTGGATCACCGCGTAGCCGCCGGCCCGCATGGCGGCGAGCACGCGGCGGATCGGCTCGACCGGCGCGCGGGTGAGCGACAGGTCGTAGCCCATGCGGTCGACGTAGCCGCCGACGCCGCAGAAATCGACCTGCATGTCGATGATCACCAGCGCCGTGTTGGCGGGGCGCAGGTCCCCGTCGTAGGGCCAGGGGTAGGGTTCGGCCGCGACCGCGCTCATTCGGCGGCCTCCCTGATGTCGGATTCGCCGTAGCGGCGCGTCGGGGCGGGGAGGCCGCAGGAGGTGCCGTCCGTGACCTGCACGCTGCTTTCCCAGGGCAGGCGGTAGAGGCCGGCCGCGAGGTCGGTCATGTAGGTGTAGGGGCAGTCGCCCGCGCCGCCGCGCACGGCCGAGAAGCCGCGGTGGCCGAGCTGGTAGATGTTGTTCTCCGGCCCCCACACCGCGCGGGCCTCGCGCACGAGGTCGGGCCTGACCTCCGCGGTGATGATCTCGTCCGGCCGGCCGCTCGTGCCGTGGGCGATGACCGAGCCGTCGAAGTTGCAGACCATGCCCTCGCCCATCGAGTCGAAGGTGCCGTCCGAGCCCGACATGCACACGCTGGCCGTGACCATGAGGTTGCAGAAGCTGTTCGACTGGTTGGTGAAGCGCCAGGCGTCGCGCATCGGCGCCGTGTAGCCGGCCGTGCGCAGCATCACCTCGGCGCCCTTGTAGGCGCATTCGCGCGCCATCTCGGGGAACATGCCGTCGTGGCAGATGATGAGGCCGAGCCTGCAGCCGTTCGGCCCGTCGATCACGGGAATGCCGCCGTCCCCCGGCTCCCAGGGCTCGACCGGCACCCAGGGGTGCATCTTGCGATAGTACAGCTGCACCGCGCCGGCGTCGTCGATGACGAGGCCGACGTTGTAGGGGTTGCCGTGCGGGTTGAACTCCATGATGGAGAAGCAGCCCCAGATGCGGTGCTCCGCGCAGGCCGCGCTGAAGGCCGCGACCTCCGGGCCGTCCATCCGGCACATGATGGCCGGGTCGGTGTTCATCGACAGGCCGTGCAGGGCGTATTCGGGGAAGACCACGAGGTCCATCGTGGGCATGTTGGCCCGCGCCTTGGCGACCATGCCGACGATGCGGTCCGTCTGCGCGGCGAGCTCCGCCGGCGTCGCCACGGTGGGCAGCTGGAGCTGCACGAGGCCGATCACGACGCCGTTGGTGCTGCGGTTGAGGCCGCCGAGTCCGTTCATCTTGGATCCTGTCCGGGTTTCATCGCGTGATCGACAGCTCGCCGGGCGCGGCCCGGTGCGCGTCGACGGAGCCCGACGAGCCCACCATGATGAGCAGCGTCAGGACGTAGGGGGCGGCGTTGAACAGGTAGTAGCCCTGCGTGACGCCGACCGACTGCAGCGCCGGCCCGAGCGCGCCCGCGGCGCCGAACAGCAGCGCCGCGCCGACGCAGCGGACGGGGCTCCAGCGCGCGAAGATGACGAGCGCCACCGCCATCAGGCCCTGGCCCGACGAGAGCCCCTCGTTCCAGGAGCCCGGGTAGGACAGCGACAGAAACGAGCCGCCGACGCCGGCGAGGAATCCCCCCGCCGCGGTCGCGAGCACGCGGACGCGGTCGACCGGGATGCCCATGGCGAGCGCCGCCGCGGCGCTGTCGCCGGTGGTGCGGACCACGAGGCCGACCCGCGTGTTGCGGAACCCCCAGGCTATGACGAGCGCCGCCGCGATGCCGACGAAGAACAGCGGGTTGACGCGCAGCGCCTCGGCGAGGGCGTGGTCGCCCGTCCAGTCGGCGAGCGGCACGGAGGGGAGATGCGGCGCCTCGGGCTGGATGAAGGGCTTGCCGAAGAAGAAGGCGAGGCCGGTGCCGAGCGTCATCAGGGCGATGCCGACCGCGATGTCGTTGACGCGCGGCAGCGAGCACAGCACGCCGTGAAGCGCGCCGAGCAGCACGCCGGCCATGCCGCCGGCCAGCACGCCCAGCCAGGGCGAGCCCGTCTCGTAGGCGGTCGCGTAGCCCAGCATGGCGCCGAGCACGAGCGTGCCTTCGAGGCCGAGGTTGATGCGGCCCGACTTCTCCGTGAGCGTTTCGCCGAGCGCCACGAAGATGAAGGGCGTCGACACCCGGATGGCCCCGCCCAGCATGGCGGTGAGCACGATGGCGAGCGGCGCGCTCATGCCCGCCCCTGCCGGCCCGAGATCCGGAACACCGAGAAGCGGCCGTAGAGCGTCTCGGAGGCGAGCAGCACCACGAAGATGAAGCCCTGCAGCACCAGCACGGTGGCGTCGGGCAGGCCCATGCGGCGCTGCACGAGGCCGCCCGCCGCCGCGAGCCCGCCGAACAGCACCGCCACGGGGGGGATCGCGAACGGGTTGTGGCGCGCCAGGAACGACACGAGGATGCCGGTGAAGCCGTAGCCGGCCGCCAGCGACGCGTTCGCCCGGCCCTGCACGGCCGCGACCTCGAAGAAGCCGGCGAGGCCCGCCGCGGCGCCGGCGAGGGCGCAGCAGGCGAGCATGAGCTTGCCGACCGGCAGCCCCTGCGCCTGGGCGGCGCGGATGTTGCCGCCGGTGATGCGGGCCGCGAAGCCGAAGGTCGTGCGCGACATCAGCACGCCGAGGAGCGCCGCCACGACCACGCCGGCCGCGAAGCCCCAGTGCACGTTGAGGAAGGGCATCTTGCCCACCGCGTAGGCGGCGCCGATCGGCAGCGTCGAGGCCTTGGCGGTCGAGGCCGGGTCGCGCAGCGGCCCCTCCACGAAGAACAGCGTGACCGCGATGGCGACGTAGGACAGGAGGAGCGACGAGATCGTCTCGTTGACGCCGCGCTTCAAGCGGAGGAGGCCGGCGAGGCCGATCCAGGAGGCCCCGGCCGCCATGGCGGCCAGCGCCATCAGGGGCAGCACCGCGGCGGCGGGCGCGCCGGAGCCCACGAAGGGCACCGCGAGGGCGGCGGCCGCGAAGCCGCCGAGCACCAGCGCGCCCTCGCCCCCGATGATCGTGAGGCCGAGCTGGGCCGGGATCGCGACCGTCAGCGCGGTCAGGATCAGCGGCGCCGCGCGGCTCAGCGTGTTGCCCCAGGAGAAGGCCGAGCCGAAGCCGCCGATCCACAGGAGGTCGAGGAAGGCCGCGGGGGACTTGCCGAGCGCCAGGAGGAAGAGCGCGAAGATCAGCGAGGCGGCCACGACCGCGAGGACGGGGATGATGACGTATTCCGAGGCGGCGCGCAGCCGCAGCGCCGCCGCCGAGCCCCGCCGCGCGGGGGCCGCCGTGAGATGCGCCGCCGTGCCGACCGCGTCCGTCATCGTTCGACCCTGCTCATGGAAGTCTTCCTCCGTCGCACGCACCCTTCTCCCGCGAGGGGAGAAGGAAAGCTGCGTCAATGCGTCGAGCCGATCACGCCGTCGACGAGGTAGTCCATCTTGTTGAACACGTCGGCGTAGTTGTCGGGCGGCACGCTCGCCACGACGATGCGGCCGTTGTTGTCCTTGATGGCGGTGGCGAAGATCGGGGCACCCGCCTTCAGCTTGGCGATCGCGGCGTCGGCGGCCTTGCGGGCCGGCTCCGTGGCGCCGGCGCCGTAGGGCGAGTTCTGGACCATGTCCTTGTCGTAGCCGCCGAACGTGAAATTCGGCAACGGCTGGCCCTTGCCGATCAAACCGGCATATCCGGTGTAGATCGTGCCCCATTTATATTCAGCGCCGGTCACGAAGCCCTTCGGGGCCAGCGACGACTGGTCGGCGTTGTGGCCGCAGCACTTCACGCCGCGCGATTCCGCGGTCTGGATCACCACCTTGGGCCCGTCGACGTGGCAGGTGATGAGGTCGCAGCCGGCGTCCACGAGGGCGTTGGTGGCCTCGGCCTCGCGCACCGGCAGCGACCAGTCGCCGGTGAAGATCACCTGGACGGTGGCGTTAGGATTGGTGGTGCGGGCGCCCGTCAGGAAGGAGTTGATGTTGCGCAGCACGATGCCGACGGGCTTGGCCGCCACGAAGCCGAGCTTGCCGCTCTTCGAGGCGAGGCCCGCCGCGACGCCGTCGATGTAGTGGGCCTGATCCAGGAAGGGCCAGTAGGAGCCCGCGTTCGTCGGGTCCGACGGCTTCCACAGCGGCGCCGCGTGGCGGAACTGCACGTCGGCGTTGGCCTTGGCCTCGTCGAGCACGAAGGGCGACCAGTAGCCGAACGAGGTCGGCAGGATCAGCTTCGCGCCGTCGAGGTTGATCATGGATTCCATGGTCTTCGACACGGCGTCCGTCTCGGGGACGTTCTCCTCCTCGACCACCTTGACGTCGGGCAGCGCCTTCAGCGCCTTCACCCCCACGGCATGGGCCTGGTTCCAGCCGAAGTCGTCGCGGGCGCCGACGTAGATCACGCCGATCGTGAGCGGGTCCGCCGCGACGGCCGCGCGCGGGAACAGGCCGGCCGCGAGCGCGGCGGCGCCCGAACTCTGCAGAAAGCGTCGGCGGTCGAGGGCGATCGTCATCGAGGGCTCCGGAAGGGTCGTCTCCGGCCTGCATTGCATTCATCATGCCAGGAGCGGGGAGAACCCTCCGGCGCTCACCCGCCGGCCACGAAGGCCCGCCAGCCGCCGAGATGCGTGATGTCGCGCGCGCCCGCGAGGCCGGCCGGCTCGCACAGGAAACCCGCCGGCGCCGTGCCGTCGGCGAGCCGCACGCGGCCGATGCAGAGCGGCGGCGGCACCGTGTCGACGAACCGGCCGAAGCCGTCCGGCGGCAGGCTCCACACCTCGGCCGCGACCGCGCCCCCGCCATCGCCGACGCGCAGCAGGCCGGGCCGGGCCGGCGGCCCGCCCGGCAGGGCGTGGAGGCGGTATTCCGGCCGCGTGTCGACGGCGCGGCGGAAGGTGCCGCCGAGCGCCACGAGGTCGCGGTTGAGCGGCATGCCCGACAGGTGGGCACCGATGACCACGAGCTCGACCTCCCCGGCCGGCGCGCCGCCCGCGCCGGCCGCCGCGGGCCCGGGCGGCAGCGGGTGCCCGGTGGCGCCCATCGGCACGCCGGCCGCGCGGTGCAGCGCGGCGCCCACCGCGGCGAGAAGGCCGTCGCGGCCCGCGGGGGCGACCAGCGTGGTGCCGGACGGGAAGCCGTCGTCGCGGAACGGCCCCGGCACGGCGAGGGCGCAGAGGTCGAGCAGGTTGACGAAGTTGGTGTAGGTGCCGAGCGCCGCGTTGGGGCCGATCGGGTCCGCGTCGAGCTCCGCCACCCGGTAGGCGCGCGGCACGGTGGGGACGGCCAGCAGGTCGAGCCCGTCCCACAGCGGCTCGGCCTCGCGGCGCAGCTCCGCGAGGCGGTAGATCCCGGCGAAGGCGTCGGCGGCCGACAGCGATTCCGCGCCGAGGATGATCCGCGCCGTGGTGGGGTGCAGCGCGTCGCGGTGGGCCGCGATGAAGGGGCGGATCGCGGCGTAGCGCTCCGCCACCCAGGCGCCCTCGTAGAGCAGGGCCGCGACGGCGAAGAGCGGCGCGAAGTCGACCTCGACGAGGTCGATGCCGAGGCCGGTGTAGAGCTTCAGCGCCCGGTCGAAGGCGCGCTCGGCGTTCCCGTCGCCGAAGAAGCGGCGGCTGCGGGCGTCGGGCACGCCGGCGCGCAGGCGCGGCGGCACCGGGCCGGGCGCGCGAAGGGCCACGCGCTTCGACCAGGGATCCTCGGCGTCGTACCCGGCCATCGCAGAGGCCGCCGCCCAGGCGTCCTCGACCGTGAGGGCGAAGACCGACACGCAGTCGAGCGTCTGGCAGGCCGGGACGACCCCTCGCACCGGCACGGCGCCGAGCGTCGGCTTCAGGCCGACGAGGTTGTTCAGCCCCGCCGGCACCCGGCCCGAGCCGGCCGTGTCGGTGCCGAGCGCGAAGGTGGCGAGGCCCCGCGCCACCGCCACGGCCGAGCCCGACGACGAGCCGCCCGGCACGATCGCCGGGTCGAAGCTGTTCAGCGGCGGGGGATAGGGCGACCGCACGCCGACGAGGCCGGTGGCGAACTGGTCGAGGTTGGTCTTGCCGACCGGGACCGCACCCGCCGCGAGGAGCCGCGCCACCGCCGTGGCGGAGCGCTCGGGCGTGGAGGCGAAGGCCGGGCAGGCCGCCGTTGTGGGCAGGCCGGCGAGGTCGATGTTGTCCTTGACCGCGAAGGGCAGGCCCCAGAGCGGCTTGGCGACCGGGTCGAAGGGGCCGAGCGCCGCCACGGCCGCGCGCGCCGCCTCCGGCGCGAGCGCGATGAATGTGCCGCGCGCTTCCGGCGCCTCCGCCCCGGCGAGGCACCCCTCCGCGACGCGGGCGGGATCGAGGCCGTCGCGGTAGGCGGCGTGGAGCGCGCTGCGGTTCAAGGGCGGGGACACGGCACGACTCCTGCTGACATCAGGGCCGGCTGGCCTGCAACATGCGAGCCAGTCCGCCTTCCCGGAGCATCGCCATGGTGATCGACCACCCCGCCACACTCGCCGAGGTCGAGGCGGCCTTCGCGGCCTACGAGGCCGCGCTGGTGGGCAACGACGTCGCGGCGCTCGACGCCTTCTTCTGGCGCGACGCGCGGGCGATCCGCTACGGCGCGGGTGAGAACCTCTACGGCCACGCCGCCATCGCGGCGTTCCGGGCGGCCCGCCCGGCCGCCGGACTGGCGCGGACGCTGGAGCGCACCGTCGTGACGACGTTCGGCACCGACTTCGCCACCGCCTCGACCTTGTTCACGCGCGATTCCGCGCCCGACCGCGTCGGGCGCCAGATGCAGAGCTGGGCGCGGTTCCCCGAAGGCTGGCGCATCGTCGCGGCCCACGTCAGCCTCATCCCGGCGGACGGGGCAGGCTGACCGCGGCCGCCGAGGTGCACTGCGCCGCCGCCGCGGAGGCGGCGAACTCGGACACCGAAGCCTGTGCGATGACCGCGGACATCCATCGCCCAAGACCACGTCCAGGCAGGATTCCGCCCACTGGCACACGGATGGCAGCGCCTGCCGCTTCGGGTTCGGATGGGTGTCAGGGCCGGTCGGTCTCGCGTGGCGGCGTCGCGCCCGGCCCCGCGGCGACGCCCGGCACCGGTGCGGCCTCCGCCGCCTGCGCCTCTGCCGGGCAGGCCATCCTCAGAAGGGCTGCGGCCCCCAGGATTGACCGCGACAGGGGCACGAGCATTGGACACACCGTCGGCGATCTCTCGACGGCGGCCCTGTTCCGGCCCTCACGCCCGACGGGTCGAATCGCCCGCCTCCGTGAACCGAGATGCCTTCTCGGCGCGGCCGCCCCATCATGGCTCAGGCTTCAGCCTGCCCGATCCGTAAGTGAACCGCCCGCTGGGCGAAGCCCATCCGTCGTGCGGTGAGGTTGCAGACCCGGAGGCAGCACCGCTGATGCTCGGCTGCGAGAAGAATTCCGCAGCGTGCCGGCGGGGGAGACCCAGCCACGCCGGTCGAACGAGCGGGCCGCACGTCCCGGTGCCGGAGGCCCGGGATGGGCCGCGGACTCCCGCGGCCCGGCCGCATCACTCCGGCAGCACCCGCACCGCGCCCTTCGACGCGCTGGTGGTGAGCGCCGCGTAGGCCTTGAGGGCCGTCGTCACCTTGCGCTTGCGGGGCTCCGCCGGCTTGAAGCCGCGGCCGTCCGCCAGCGCGGCGCGGCGGCGGGCGAGTTCGGCGTCCGGCACGTCGAGGTGGATCGAGCGGTTCGGGATGTCGATCGAGATCCGGTCACCGTTCTCGACCAGCGCGATCGTGCCGCCCTCGGCGGCCTCGGGCGACGCGTGGCCGATCGACAGGCCCGAGGTCGCGCCCGAGAAGCGGCCGTCGGTGACGAGGGCGCAGAGCTTGCCGAGGCCCTTCGACTTCAGGTAGCTCGTCGGATACAGCATCTCCTGCATGCCGGGGCCGCCGCGCGGGCCCTCGTAGCGGATCACCACCACCTCGCCGGCGATGACGCGGTTGGTCAGGATCGCATCCACGGCCGCGTCCTGGCTCTCGAAGACGCGCGCCGGCCCCTCGAAGGTGAGGTTCGACGGGTCGACGCCCGCCGTCTTCACGATGGAGCCCTCCTCGGCGAGGTTTCCGTAAAGCACGGCGAGGCCGCCGTCCTGGCTGAAGGCGTGGGCCTTGTCGCGGATGACGCCGCCCGCGCGGTCGGTGTCGAGCTCCTCGTAGCGGCGGCTCTGGCTGAAGGCCACCTGGGTCGGCACGCCGCCCGGCGCCGCGCGGTAGAACTCGCGCACCGCCTCGTCCTCGGTCCGCATCACGTCCCACTTCGCGAGCGCCTCGCCCATCGAATCGGAATGGACCGTGCGGCAGTGGGCGTTGATCAGCCCGGCGCGGTCGAGCTCGCCGAGCAGCGCCATGATGCCGCCGGCGCGGTGCACGTCCTCCATGTGGACGTCCGACTTCGCGGGCGCGACCTTGGACAGGCAGGGCACGCGGCGGCTCAAGCGGTCGATGTCCGCCATGGAGAAGTTCACCTCGCCCTCGTGGGCGGCGGCGAGCAGGTGCAGCACCGTGTTGGTCGACCCGCCCATGGCGATGTCGAGCGTCATGGCGTTCTCGAAGGCCTCGAAGGTCGCGATCGAGCGCGGCAGCACGCCGGCCTCGTCCTTCTCGTAGTAGCGCTTGGCGAGGTCGACGATGCGGCGGCCGGCCTCCAGGAACAGCCGCTCGCGGTCCGCGTGGGTGGCGAGCGTCGAGCCGTTGCCCGGCAGGCCGAGGCCCAGCGCTTCCACGAGGCAGTTCATCGAGTTGGCGGTGAACATGCCCGAGCAGGAGCCGCAGGTCGGGCAGGCCGAGCGCTCGATGACCTTCACTTCCTCGTCGGTGTAGTCGTCGTCGGCCGCCGCGATCATGGCGTCGACGAGGTCGAGCGGCTTGATCTTGCCGCGGTGGTCGACCTTGCCGGCCTCCATCGGGCCGCCCGACACGAAGATGGCCGGGATGTTGAGGCGCAGCGCCGCCATCAGCATGCCGGGGGTGATCTTGTCGCAGTTGGAGATGCACACCACGGCGTCGGCGCAGTGGGCGTTGACCATGTATTCGACGCTGTCCGCGATGACCTCGCGGCTCGGCAGGCTGTACAGCATGCCGTCGTGGCCCATGGCGATGCCGTCGTCGACCGCGATGGTGTTGAACTCCTTGGCGACGCCGCCCGCGCGCTCGATCTCGCGCGCGACCAGCTGGCCGAGGTCCTTCAGGTGGACGTGGCCGGGCACGAACTGCGTGAAGCTGTTCGCCACCGCGATGATGGGCTTGCCGAAGTCGTTGTCCTTCATGCCCGTCGCACGCCAGA
The DNA here is from genome assembly GCF_021730615.1 of Lichenibacterium dinghuense. Classification (NCBI taxonomy): domain Bacteria; kingdom Pseudomonadati; phylum Pseudomonadota; class Alphaproteobacteria; order Hyphomicrobiales; family Lichenihabitantaceae; genus Lichenibacterium; species Lichenibacterium dinghuense. The sequence goes on along the minus strand of NZ_JAJLMN010000001.1, from coordinate 1,661,413 downwards.
GGCCCCGGGCGCCGGCCATGTTGCGGCCGTGGGTCGTGGTGCGTGAGCGATAGGGAGGCATGGACGGGCTCCTGCGGGGGCGAGGCTGCGGGATCGGTGCGCGATCACTGGAAATTGGTGTCGTTCTAGTCCCGCGCAACCGCTCCGTCGAGGCGAAACGCCGGGCGCGAGGCTCCGGACCGCCTTCGGACCCGGCCGGCGGCGCACCGAGGAAAGATCCCTTTCGGTCCTTATCGGCGGCGAACGCCAAGATCAGGGATCGAAACGAGTGCGAATGTTCTCGGTTGCGTGGCCGCTCCTCAACAAGCCCCCGCCCCGCAGGCCGATCGATGAAAGGTTCCATCGCGAATGTTGCTGTGGGCGCGGCGCGCGGAACATCATCCGTTAAGTGCCGTCGCCTACGGGATCTGCACGTCCGGTGGGAGACTTGGGTTCTATGTTGCGCGTCTATGGATGCTTCGTCGATCGGCACGACATGCTTCTGGTCGCGCTGGCCGTGGTGGTCTGCTCGCTCGCCACCGTGGGGTCGGTGACGCTGGTCGACCACGCGCGCCGCAGCGAGGGCCGCATCCGCGCGCTGTGGCTGGGCGTCGCCGCCATGGCGGGCGGCGTCGGCATCTGGGCCACCCACTTCATCGCCATGCTGGCCTTCGAGCCGGGCCTGCCGAGCGGCTACGCGATCGGGCTCACGGCCTGCTCGCTCGTGGCCGCCGTGCTGTTCACGGGGGCGGGCTTCGCCCTGGCGCTCGACGGCCGCGGCCCGCGCGGCGTCGTGCTCGGCGGTGCCGTGCTGGGTCTCGGCATCGGCGCCATGCACTACGGCGGCATGGCGGCCTATCGCGTCGCGGGCCGCATCGACTGGGACGTCGGCCTCGTGGCGGTGTCGGTGGCGCTCGGCGTCGCCCTCGCGGCGGCGGCACTCGCCGTGGCGGAGACCGGCTGGCGCTGCCGCCAGGGCCTCGCCGCCCTGCTGCTCTCGGCGGCCATCTGCGCCCACCACTTCATCGGCATGGGCGCCGTCGGCATCCACCCCGACCCGGGCGTGGCGGTGCCGGCGAGCGTCCTCGACGGGCGCACGCTGGCCGTCGCCGTGGCGCTGGCCGGCGTGCTCGTGGTGCTCTTCGCGCTGCTCGGCCTCGCCGCCGACATCCGCGCCCGCAACCGCAGCGCCCTGGAGGGCGACCGCATGCGCTCGCTCGCCGACGCCGCCGTCGAGGGCCTGCTGATCTGCGAGGGGGGCGCCGTGGCCATCGTCAACGCCAGCTTCGCGGAGCTGTCGGGCTTCGCGCCGGACGATCTCGCGCTGGTGCCGCTGTCTCGCCTGTTCCCCGAGTCCGCCGCGCTCGCCCACGTCCTGGCGGAGCCGGACTGCGCGGAGGAGACGGAGCTCGTCACCGCTGGCGGTGCCCACGTGCCGGTCGAGGTCATCGCCCACCCCATCGTCTTCGCGGGGCGCCCCCACACGGCGATCGCGGTGCGCGACCTGCGCGCCCGCAAGCTCGCTGAGGAGCGCATCCGCTTCCTCGCCCACCACGACGCCCTGACGGGCCTGCCCAACCGCGCTTGGTTCGGCGCGGCGCTCGACGACGCGCTCGCCGCCGCCCAGCGGCGCGGCGGCACGCTGGCGGTGCTGTGCCTCGACCTCGACCGCTTCAAGGAGGTCAACGACATCTTCGGCCACGGGGCCGGCGACGAGATGCTGAAGGCGGTGGCCCGCAAGATCTCGGGCGTGCTCGACGGCGGTGAGATCGCGGCGCGCCTCGGCGGCGACGAGTTCGCGATGCTTCTGCCGGACGCCGGCGCGGCGGCGGCCGAGGCCAAGGTCAAGGCCCTGCTCGACGCGGTGGCCCGGCGCGCGGCCCGCACCGTTTCGGGCCCGGCGATCGGCATCAGCGTCGGCGTGGCCCTGTTCCCCGCCGACGGCGCCGACGCCCACGCCCTGCTCAGCGCCGCCGACACGGCCCTCTACCGCGCCAAGGCGGAGGGGCGCGGCACCGCCCGCTTCTACGAGCCGGGCATGGGCGACGCCGTCCGAGACCGCCGCCGCATCGAGCACGACCTGCGCTCCGCCGTCGCCCGCGGCGAGCTCGGCCTCGTCTACCAGCCCCAGATGGCCACCGGCACCGGCATGACGGTCGGCTTCGAGGCCCTGCTGCGCTGGCGCCACCCCGAGCGCGGCTTCGTGTCCCCCGCCCTGTTCGTGCCCATCGCCGAGGACAGCGGCGCCATCCTGCCCATCGGCGAATGGGTGCTCCGCACCGCCTGCGCCGAGGCCGCCAGCTGGGCCGCCCCCCTGCGCGTCGCCGTCAACGTGTCGGCCGTGCAGCTCCACGCGCCCGGCTTCGCCGAGCTCGTCGAGGCCGTGCTGCGCGACACCGGCATCGACCCGACCCGCCTGGAGCTGGAGATCACCGAAACGGCGCTGATCCGCGACATCGGCCGCGCGCTCGCGGCCCTGCGGCGCCTGAAGGCCCTCGGCGTCAAGGTCGCCATGGACGACTTCGGCACGGGCTACTCGTCGCTGTCGAACCTGCGGGCCTTCCCGTTCGACCGCATCAAGATCGACGGCTCCTTCGTGCAGTCGGTGGACACCAACCCGCAGGCGGCCGCCATCGTGCGCGCCATCCTGGAGCTCGGGCGCGGGCTCGACCTGTCGATCCTGGCCGAGGGCGTCGAGACCGCGGCCGAGCTGGGCTTCCTGGGCGCCGAACTGTGCCACGAGGTGCAGGGCTACCTGCTCGGCCGCCCGGCCCCCATCGCGCAGTTCGAGGCCGTCACGCGCGGCGACGAGATGGAGGCCGTCACCGCCGCAGCGTGACGGCGCGCGCGCCCGGTTGAAGGGGGCGGGGGCGCATCCCCATCTCGCATGCATCGGCGGGTCCCGGCCCGCCTCCCACGCGGGAGCCGCCATGATCCCCTTCTCCGTGCTCGACCTCGCCCCCGTGCCGGAGGGCTCCGACGCCGGCGACGCGCTGCGCAACGCCCGCTCCCTCGCGCAGCGCGCCGAGGCGCTCGGCTTCCACCGCTACTGGCTGGCCGAGCACCACAACATGGTGGGCATCGCCTCGGCGGCGACGGCGGTCGCGGCCATGCACGTGCTCGACGGCACCAGCACGATCCGCGTCGGCGCGGGCGGCGTGATGCTGCCCAACCACGCGCCGCTGGCCATCGCGGAGCAGTTCGGCACGCTGGCGGCCCTCCATCCGGGGCGCGTCGACCTCGGGCTCGGCCGCGCGCCGGGCTCGGACGGCGTCACGGCGCGCGCCATGCGCCGCACCCTGACCGACCCCGACGACTTCCCGCGCGACGTGATGGAGCTGCAGCACTATTTCGCCGACGCCCAGCCGGGCCAGCAGGTGCGGGCGGTGCCGGGGGAGGGGCTCGGCGTGCCGATCACCATCCTCGGCTCCAGCACCTACGGGGGCCAACTCGCCGCGGCGCTCGGCCTGCCGCACGCCTTCGCGGCGCATTTCGCGCCGGCGCAGATGCGCGAGTCGATCGCGCTGTACCGGGCTCATTTCCGCCCCTCGGCGCAGCTCGTGCGGCCGCACATGATGGTCTGCCTCAACGTGACGGCGGCCGACACCGACGAGGAGGCACGCCACCTGTTCACCTCGGTCGAGCAGCAGTTCATCGCGCTGAGGCTCGGCACGCCCGGCAAGCTGCCGCGCCCGCTGGCGGACCGCGCCCACGAGTGGGGCCCGCGCGAGCGGATGGTGCTCCAGAGCGCCCTGTCGCAGGCGATCGTGGGCTCGCGCGACACGGTGCGGCGCGGGCTCGAAGCCTTCGTGGCCGAGCACCGGCCCGACGAGATCCTGGTCACCGCCATGGTGCACGACCACGCGGCGCGGCTGCGCTCCTTCGAGATCGTGGCCGAGGTGCGCGACGCGATGGCGGCGGGGGCGAGCGCGCGGGTCGCGGCCGAGTAGCCGGCGTTTCGCGGGCGGACCGGGTGCGACCGACCCCGTCGCCCGCCCCGCGTCACGCCCCGTACAGGCGCATGAACAGCGCCGTGGCCTTCCCGGCCTGGGCTTCCACCTCGGCCCGCCCGGGCTCGGCGCGCAGCCCCAGCATCGCCTCGATGAACATGTGGCCCTTGCACAGGTCGAAGAAGTGCTGGGCCGCCTCTTCGGCGTCGTCGAGCTTGAGCCGGCCCGCCTCCGCCTGCCGGCCGAGGTAGCGTGCGAGGCGCCGCCGGCCCGTCTCCGGCCCGGCCTCGTAATAGGCGCGTCCGATCTCGGGGAATTTCGAGGCCACCGCCATCACGGTCCGCATGTGGGCCATCGAATCGGCGCGCAGGACGAGCGTTATGAAGGCCGTGCCGAAGCCGTGCAGGTTGGCGGCCACGTCGGGCCCGTCGTCGTCGAAGCGGCAGAGCTGCTCGGCCTGCTCGCTCTTCTCGTCGCGCAGCAGGGCCGCGAACAGCTCCTCCTTGCTGGCGAAATACACGTAGAGCGTGCCCTTCGACACGCCCGCCGCCCGCGCCACCTCGTTCATGCTGGCGCCGTCGAAGCCGGTCGACAGGAACACGCGCCGCGCGCCGTCGAGGATCTGGCGCCGCTTGGCGCCGTCCTCGCGGCTCGGCGCGGCGTCGAGACGCGTCTCGAAGGGGGCGGCCAAGGGATGCTCCATGTTGTCCGCGCGACAGCGCAACGTCCCGGCCGTCCTGTCAATCCCGCCGTCCATCTCGTCCTCGACCGTGATGACCGAACGGTTCGGTCGCCCCTTGATCTAGCCGCAAACCCGCGATAGATCGAGGCCTGACCGAACGGTTCAGTCACCTTTCTCGGTTATATCCGGCTCCGCCGGGCAGCGATGGGGGCGAGGATGGCCGAGACCGAGACGACGCGGACCGATCCCGCCGCCCCCGGCGCGGCGCCCGAGGGCGCGGTGGCGCTCCGATCCGGCTCGCCCCCGGCCGCCGCCGCGCGCGACGGCGAGATCCTGCCGCCCGCGGGCGTCATCGCGGCGCCGAAGCGCAGGAAGAAGCGCGTCGTCCTGCCGCTGCTCCTGGCTGCGGCGCTGGGCGGCGGCGGCTTCGAGGGATACCGCTACTTCGTCGAGGGCCGCTTCCTGGTCACGACCGACGACGCCTACGTGAAGGCCGACATGTCGACGATCGCCGCCAAGGTGGCGGGCTACGTCAGCGTCGTGCCGGTGGTGGACAACGCCGTCGTGAAGAAGGGGCAGGTGCTGGCCCGCATCGACGACGGCGACTACGTCAACGCGGTCGAGGCCGCCCGCGCCCGCATCGACACGCAGGACGCCACGGTGGCGCGCATCGGCCGCCAGGTCGCGGCCGGCGCCGCGACCGTGGACCAGGCCCGCGCCGCGCTCGCCTCCGCCAAGGCCGACGCGACGCGCGAGGCGGCCGAGTTCGACCGCGCCGACAGCCTGATGCGCTCGAGCTACGGCACGCAGCAGAGGCTCGACGCGGCCCGCGCCGACCGCGACCGTTCGGCCGCCTCCGTGGCCAGCGCGCAGGCCTCAGTCACCTCGGCCGAGGCGGCGATCGACGTGCTCAAGGCGCAGAAGGTCGAGGCCGAGAAGGTCCGCGCCGAGCTCGTGACCGCCCTGGCGCGCGCCGAGCGCGACCTCGCCTTCACGACCGTGAAGGCGCCCTTCGACGGCGTCGTCGGCAACAAGTCGGTGCAGCCCGGCCAGTACGTGCAGACGGGCGGCCGCCTCCTGTCGCTGGTGCCGCTGGACAGCGCCTACGTCGAGGCCAACTTCAAGGAAACGCAGGTGGCGCGGCTGAAGCCCGGCCAGCGCGTCGTCATCCAGCCGGACGCCTACGGCGAGCGCGCCGTCGAGGGGCGCGTCGAGAGCATCGCGCCGGCCTCCGGCGCCGAGTTCTCCATGCTGCCGCCCGAGAACGCCACCGGCAACTTCACCAAGGTGGTGCAGCGGCTGCCCGTGCGCATCGCGGTGCCGGCCGAGGTGGCGCGCGAGGGCATCCTGCGGCCGGGCCTGTCGGTCGAGGTCGAGGTGCACACCCGCGACGCGTCCGAGCCGGCCCCGACGGTCGCGGGCGCGATCGGGCCGATCGTCGACGGCGTGACGCGCCGCATGAAGGACGCGGCCGCCTCGCTCGGCCTCGGCCGCGCCGAGGCCGCCCAGCGCCACACCGCCGAGCGCTGAGGGAGGGAGCCGCCGTGGCCGCCGCCGCCCTCACCGCCGCGGCGCCGGCCGCCGCCCCCGCCACCGACACGCGCAAGCTGATCACCTTCATCGCGATGGTGTTCGGCATGTTCATGGCGATCCTTGACATCCAGATCGTGTCGGCCTCGCTGGCCGAGATCCAGGCCGGCCTGTCCGCCTCCTCGGACGAGGTCGCCTGGGTGCAGACCAGCTACCTCATCGCCGAGGTGATCATGATCCCGCTGAGCGGGATCCTGTCGCGCGCCTTCTCGACCCGCTACCTGTTCTTCGCGAGCTGCGCCGGCTTCACGGCCATGAGCTTCATGTGCTCGACCGCGACCGACATCGGCCAGATGATCGTCTACCGGGCGCTGCAGGGCTTCGTCGGCGGCGCCATGATCCCCACGGTCTTCGCCGCCGCCTACACGATCTTCCCGCGCGAGAAGCAGCCCGTCGTGGGCCCCATGATCGGCCTCGTGGCGACGCTGGCCCCCACCATCGGGCCGACGGTCGGCGGCTACCTCACCGACCTGTTCTCCTGGCACTGGCTGTTCCTGGTCAACGTCGGCCCCGGCATCGTCGTGTCGCTGCTGGCCTGGTTTCTGATCGACTTCGACGAGCCCGACCTGTCCCTGCTCGACCGCTTCGACTGGTGGGGGCTCGCCGGCATGGCCGCCTTCCTCGGCGGCGGCGAATACGTGCTGGAGGAGGGGCCGCAGCACGACTGGTTCGCCGAGCAGGCCGTGGCGGTCTGCGCCGTCGCCTCCGTGCTCGGCGCCGCGCTGTTCTTCTGGCGCGCCTTCACGGCGAAGCAGCCCATCGTCGACCTGTCGGCCTTCCAGAACCGCAACTTCATGTTCGGCTCGATCTTCTCCTTCGTGATGGGGATCGGGCTCTACGGCCTCACCTACGTGTATCCGATCTTCCTCGCCCGGGTGCGCGGCTACGATTCGCTGCAGATCGGCGAAACCATGTTCGTGTCGGGCCTGTGCATGTTCGTGGCGGCCCCGGTCGTCGGGCGGCTGATGGGCAAGGTCGACCCGCGCCTGCTCATCGCGGTGGGCTTCACCGGCTTCGCGGTGGGCACCTGGATGGCCTCCGCCATCACGAAGGACTGGGACTTCTGGGAGTTGCTCGTGCCGCAGATGCTGCGCGGCTTCTCGCTGATGACCGCGATGGTGCCGATCAACAACGTGGCGCTCGGCACGCTGCCGCCGGCGCGGCTGAAGAACGCCTCGGGCCTCTACAACCTCACCCGCAACCTCGGCGGCGCGGTGGGCCTGGCCATCATCAACACGCTGATCAACGACCGCTGGGACCTCCACCTGCAGCGCCTGCACGAGAGCGTGGCCTGGGGCCACGAGGCGGCCGAGCGCACCCTGTCGGCCCTCACCGGGGCCTATGCCGGCATGGGATCGGACGCCGCCGTCGCGGCCACGAAGAGGCTGGCGCTGATCGTGCGCGGGCAGGCGCTGGTGATGTCGCTCGCCGACGTGTTCCTCGCCCTGACGGTGCTGTTCGTCGCCCTGGCGGCCGTGACGCCGCTGATGAGCCGGCCCGGCCGGGCCGCGGGCGGCGGCGGGGCGCACTGACGGCCCGGTCTGCGTCCAGGGGTGGATCCGCGCGCGCGCGGGCTCTATCAGGGCCGCCCGGACGGCGGAGCAGACCCCGCACATGCAGCGCATCATCATCCTGGGCCCCTGCGGCAGCGGCAAGTCCACGCTGGCGCGGCGCCTCGGCGCGCGCCACGGCCTGCCGGTGTTCCACCTCGATCAGGCCTTCCACCGCCCTGGCTGGCGGCCCGCGCCGGAAGCGGAGTTCCACGCCGAGGTGGAGCGCATCGCGGCGCTGCCGGCCTGGGTGATCGACGGCAACTACAAGGGCGTGATCGCCTCCCGTCTGGCGCGGGCCGACACGCTCATCTATCTCGACCTCCCGCGCCGGGTGACGATGCCGCGCGTGATCCGTCGCATCATCGAAAGCTACGGCCGCGTCCGCGCGGATTCGGCGCCTGGATGCCCCGAGCGCGTCGACCTCGCGTTCCTGCGCTACGCCTGGAACTGGAACCGCCTGCAGCGGGCCAAGACCCGCGCGGTCGTCGCGGCGTTCCAGGGCCGCGTCGTCGTCCTGGGCAGCCGGCGGGAGCAGATGCGCTTCAACCGCGAGCAGTTCGCCGAGACGGGGTAGGGCGGTCCGCGCTCGCGCGGGATCACCCGATCGCGCGGGAGTGCCCCCGACGACGATGGGTTCGAGGCGCCGCAGTCCTGATGCGTGCGGCCTCACCGTCTACAGATCACATAGACTTCTTCGCGCGAGGGCTCGACAGCCCCCGGTGGCACGATCCATGCTGCATCTGGGCGCCGGCCGGAACCCGGCGCCGCACCGGAGGATGCCATGACGGTCGACCTGTTGGCTGCCACATTCTGGCCCGAGGGCGCCCTGTTCGGGGCCCGCCTTCCGCACCCGCACGAGACGGAACCGGCCCCCGCCGATCCCGAGCGCCCGGAGGCGGCCGACGCCGCGGCACGGGCCGAGGGCTTCTGGGCCGCGGTGGTCCGGAACCTGCGGCGCCCGCCGGACGCGCCCGCCCCGCCGTGAGGGGGCCGCCGGGCGCTTCCGCGCGCGGCATCGAATCTCTATATCATGGGTATGATCGTCGGCGCGGCGATGGTGCCCGGCCCGTCGTCGGCGCGGACCGCGCCGCGCGCCGCGGATCCCGATGCTGACCAACAAGGGCAAATACGGCCTCAAGGCCCTGGTGCACCTCGCCGGCCTCCAGCCCGACGCGACCGCGCAGTCGCTGGAGATCGCCACAGCGGAATCCATCCCGAAGAAGTTCCTCGACGCCATCCTGGGCGACCTGCGCAACGCCGGCCTCGTGGTGGCGCGCAAGGGCAAGAACGGCGGCTACCGCCTGTCGCGCCCGCCGTCCGAGATCATGGCGGGCGACGCCATCCGGGCGCTCGACGGGCCGCTGGCCCCCATCGGCTGCGCCAGCCGCACGCGCTACCGCCCCTGCGACGACTGCGGCGACGTCGAAAGCTGCTCGGTGCGCCTCTTGATGACGGAGGTGCGCGACCTGTCGGCCAAGCTGCTCGACGGCACCTCCATCGCCGAGATGCGCGGCCGCACCGCGGCGGTGGTCGAGCACTACACCTACCACATCTGAGGGCGGCGGGATGGCGGACGCGGATGCGGCGGGCGGCTACCCGGCGCTGTGGGACTGGCGGCGGCGCGTGTCCGACCTTTACGGCGCCGTGCGGGCCGAGCCCGACCCGCGCCGGGCCTGGACGCTGTGGCGCGAGGCGCGCGACCGGCTGTTCCGCGACCACCCGCAGTCGCCCCTGGAGCCGGGGGCGCGGGAGCGCTTCGCCGGCCTGCCCTTCTTCGACTACGACCCGGCGCTGCGCTTCGCCGTCGACCTCGACCCGCTCGCGGCCGCGCCCGTGGCGGCCGACGCGGGGCACGACGGCGCGCTGTCGCTTCGGCCCTTCGCGCGCACGCGGGGGCTCGCCGGGGCCTTGGGGGCCGAGCTGACGCTCTACTGGGTGGCGGGCTACGGCGGCGGCGCCTTCCTGCCCTTCGCCGACGCGACGGCCGGCCATGGCACCTACGGCGGCGGCCGCTACCTCGTCGACACGATCAAGAGCGCCGACCTCGGCACCGACGCCGCGGGCCGGACGGTGCTCGACTTCAACTTCAGCTACAACCCGTCCTGCTCCTATTCGCCGGCCTGGACCTGCCCCCTGTCGCCGCCCGCGAACCGCTTGGCCGTGCCCGTGCGGGCCGGGGAGCGGGCGCCCGAGTTCGGCTGACCGCTCCCCGGCGGGGCCCTTCGGTTTCGCCGACCCGGTGTCGAGCGGGGTGGTGATACGGTATCCGGCCGAACAGGCCGGGATGCCGTATCACCACCCCGCGCGGCGCATGAGCGAAGCCGAAATCCGCATCCCGAAGGGATCGGACGGATTTCATATGGCGGCCGAGCGGGTTCATCGGCGCCCGGACGACGATGCTTTGAACGATAGGGGCGCAAAGATGCGACGCCGTCCGCTCCCCCTCTCCCTCGACGACCGCGATTCAAGACATCTCGGAGCATCGGGATCAGCGCCTTTCTCCCTTCGCGGGGAGAAGGGCCCACCTCCTGGCCGAAGACAGGTGAGGCTACCGCGGCCGTCGTGGAGGAGGCGCCGCCCGCCTCACCCCACCGCGGCCCGCGGCGGCTGCTCCTCGGCCCGCTCGCGCACCATCCGCGCCACGGCCGGATGGTCGAGCTTGCCGGAGCCGAGCAGCGGCAGGGCGTCGACCACCACCACCTCGGACGGCATGGCGACGTCGGCGACGCCGTGCTCGCGCGCGTAGGCCGCGAAGCCCTGGCGCGTCGCGTCCTTGCGCTCCGTCACCAGCACGATGCGCTCGCCCTTGCGCGGGTCGGGCAGGGTGGTCATGGCCGTGCCGCTGTCGGGCCACAGGTCGGCCGCCACCGCTTCCAGCGCGGCGAGCGACACCATCTCGCCCGCGATCTTGGCGAAGCGCTTGGCGCGGCCCTTGATCGACACGAAGCCGTCCGCGTCGATCGCCACGATGTCGCCCGTGTCGTGCCAGCCGTCCGGCGGCGGCTCGAGCTGGCCGAGGTCGCCGCCGCGCACGTAGCCCAGCATCACGTTGGGCCCGCGCACGGAGAGCCGCCCCGCGCCCTCGACGCCCTCGACGGGGGCGAGCCGCGCCTCGACGTCCGGCAGCAGGCGCCCGACCGTGCCGAAGCGGTTGAACATCGGCGTGTTCACGGCTAGCACGGGGCCGGTCTCGGTGATGCCGTAGCCTTCGAGGATGCGCAGCCCGAACTTCTCGAGGTAGGTCTTGCGGGTCGATTCCTTCACGGCCTCGGCGCCGGCCACGACGAGGCGCAGCGAGCGGAAGTCGTAGGCGTTGGAGGAGCGCGCGTAGCCGGCCAGGAACGTGTCGGTGCCGAAGATGGCCGTGCAGTTGTTGCCGTAGACCAGCTCCGGCACGATCCGGTAGTGCAGCGGCGATGGGTACAGGAACACCGGCACGCCCGACACCAGCGGCAGCACGAGCCCCGCCATCAGCCCGAAGGCGTGGAACATCGGCAGCACCTGGAAGATCTTGTCGGCGCGGCCGAAGTCGATGCGCGCCGCCACCTGGGCCACGTTGGCGAGCAGGTTGCGGTGGCTCACCACCACGCCCTTCGGCGCTCCCTCGCTGCCCGAGGTGAACAGGATCGCGGCCGGGTCGTCCGGCCGGCGCGCCACCAGCGGCTCCTTGTAGTTCAGCAGGCCGCGGAGCTTGTCGGCCGCGGTGATCGTGGCCCGCACGTCCTCCAGCCAGACGATGCGCGCAAATTCCGACATGGCCGCGACGAGCTTGTCGAGCTTGGCCTTCTCGACGAAGGCGCGCGAGGTCAGCACCGTGCTGACGCCCGCCGCCGCGCAGGCGGCCCGCACGTTGGCGGGGCCGGCCGTGAAGTTGATCATGGCGGGCACGCGGCCCGCCGACTGCAGCGCCAGGACCGTGACGGCGGTGCCGGCCGCGGTGGGCAGCATCACGCCCACGGCCTTCCCCTGGGGCGCGAGCCCCATCAGCTTGGCGCCGAGCACCCGCAGCCCGATCGCGGTGCGCTTGTAGGTGAGGGCGCCCGCGACCGGGTCCTCCAGGGCCACGCGCTTCCAGCCGTGCTCGGCGCCGGCCGCCAGCGTGGCCTCCACGATCGTGCGGTCGATGCGCGAGGTGCGGAACGCGGCCTCCGACATGACGTCGTAGAGCGCCGCGCCCGCGGCCTGCCGCCGGCGCTTGCCGAACAGGTCCTCGGGCACGTGCACGGGCTTGGGCTCCAGCACGGTGGCGTGGACCTTGGGCAAGAGGCGCGGCCGGGTCTGGAACACGGTCAGGTAGGAGAAGGGCGTGCGCTCCAGCCCGTCGATGCGCACGGGCACCACCGGCGCGCCGGTCTTGTCGGCGATGAGGCCCGCGCCGTCGTAGACCTTCATCAGACTGCCGGTGCGGGTGATGCGGCCCTCGGGGAAGATCACCAGCGTCCGCCCGGCCCGCACGGCGTTGATCAGCGCGCGCGTCGCCAGCGGCTTCGCGGGGTCGATCGGCATGGCCTGGGTGAGCTTCAGGAAGGGCTTCACCCACCAGCGCGTGGCGATCGTGGCGTCGATGGCGAAGACCGGCTCCTCGTCCAGCAGCGACAGGGCGAGGCCGGCGTCGAGCAGGCTCACGTGGTTCAGCGCGATGATGGGGTTCGGCCCCGCCTTGGCGAAGTTGTCGAGGCCGCGCACGTCCATCCGGTAGAAGCAGCGCAGGATCACCGACAGGAGGTCCCGGAAGGCGCTGGTCGGCAGGCTGCGGAAGATCCACCAGGCGGCGAGGAGGTTGGCGACGCCCAGCACGGCGAAGATCTGCGGCGAGGTGAGCCCGGCGAACTGCAGGGCGAAGGTGGCGAGGCCGCCCGCCACCATGAAGGCGGCCGACAGGATGTTGACGGCCCCGATGTTGCGGGCGCGGTCCTCGGCGGTGCTCCACACCTGCACGGCGGTGAAGACGGGCACGATGAAGAGCCCGCCCGAGACGGCGATCATGAACAGGTCGACCGCGGCGTGGATCCCGTCGGGGCGCGCCAGGAGGTCCGCCGCGCCGAGCGTGCGGTCGGCGAAGAAGTGCGCGGCGCCCCAGCCGAGGTCGAGCGAGAACAGCCCGAGCAGCACGGCCGCCAGCGCGGTGGGCAGCAGGATGACGCGGCCCGCGGACAACCAGGAGGCGACGCCCGACCCCACCGCGATGCCGACCGAGAAGACGGCCAGCGCGGCCGTGGTGGTGCCCTCGCTGCCGTGCAGGTCCGTCTTGACCAGGATCGGCAGCAGGTTGAGCGCGACCGCGCCGGTCCCCCAGAACCAGCTCACGAAGAGCCCGCAGCACCACAGGCGCCGGTCCGCGTGGAGGTGGCGGACGAGCTGGCCCGTCGAGCGGAACAGGTTGGCGTCGACCGCGAGGTCGTGGTCGCCCTCCTCCGTGGCGGGGATCATCAGGCTCGCGCCCCAGCACAGCGCCGCGAAGGCCGACACCGCGGCCCCGTAGGCGAGCGCGTGGTCGTCGGCGGCCGCCCAGCCGCCCGCGATGGTGCCGAGCAGGATGGCGATGAAGGTGGCGCCCTCCACCAGCGCGTTGCCGGTGGGCAGCTCTTCGGGGCGGAGGTGGTCGGGCAGGATGCCGTATTTGACGGGCGAGAACAGCGCCGCGATGGCCGAGAACATCACGAGCGCGGTGAACAGCAGCGGCACCGACACCAGCACGAAGCCCAGCACCGAGAACAGCGCCGCGGCGATCTCGACGAGCTTGAGCTTCTGCGCCACCCAGGCCTTGTCGTAGCGGTCGGCCCACTGGCCGCCGAGGCCCGACAGGATCAGCGGGGGGGCGACGAACAGCGCGCCCGCCACCGTCACCAGCATGGCGGCCGTGGTCGGCGAGGTGCCGCCGACCTTGAACAGGATGACGAAGACGAGGGCGGTCTTGAGGACGTTGTCGTTGAAGGCCGAGAAGAACTGGCACCAGAACAGCGGCGCGAAGCGTCTCGACGTCATCAGCGATCGGAACATGACTGCTCATTCCTGTGGGCGATCCCGCGATCCCGCGCGGGGTCGGCCCCCGCGCGCCTGCACGCGTGGGTCGACGGCTGTCCGCCGTCTTAGCGTCGAAAGCGCTCCGTGACGACTGTGCAGATGGAGCGAGCCGCGGCGGCCCGCTCGCGCGTCCGTCGCGTGCGGGCGGGGCCGCACCCTTGACGCGCGGCGATTCGGCGTTCCAATGACCGGAGGCTTGCGAAAAAGCCGGCCCGTCGCGACCGTCTCGAAACAGAGCCCGGCGATCGGCTCTCGGGGGAGGTCAACAGGATGAGCCTGACGCGCGAAGACAGGAACCGCCGCATCGGCAACGTGTTCCGCGTCGCCACCGGCAACTTCCTCGAACAATACGACTTCTTCGTCTACGGCATCTACGCGGCCGCCATCGGCCGCACCTTCTTCCCGTCGGACAGCGAGTTCGCCTCGCTGATGGCCTCGCTCGCCACCTTCTCCATCTCGTTCCTGATGCGTCCGCTCGGCGCCATCGTGCTCGGCTCCTACATCGACCGCGTCGGGCGCCGGCAGGGCCTGCTGGTCACGCTGGGGCTGATGGCGCTCGGCACGCTGACGCTGGGGCTGACGCCCGGCTACGCGACGATCGGCGTCGCGGCGCCGGTCATCATCCTGATCGGCCGCCTCCTGCAGGGCTTCTCGGCCGGGGCCGAGCTCGGCGGCGTGTCGGTCTACCTCGCCGAGATCGCGACGCCGGGGCGCCGCGGCTTCTACACGTCGTGGCAGAGCGGCAGCCAGCAGGTGGCGGTGGTCTTCGCCGCGCTGCTCGGCGCCCTGCTCACCGCCTTTCTCCTGCCCGCCGACATGACGGCCTGGGGCTGGCGCGTGCCGGTGCTGATCGGCTGCGCCATCATCCCCCTGATCTTCTGGCTGCGCGGCTCGCTGGAGGAGACCGACGAGTTCAAGCGTATGCACAAGGCGCGCCGCACCAGCGAGGTGCTGCTGCTGCTCACGGCCAACTGGGCCGTGGTGCTGGTCGGGCTCGGCCTCGTCGCCACCACCACGACGCTATTCTACTTCGTCACCATCTACACGCCGACCTTCGGCGTGCAGGCCCTGAAGCTCGCGAGCGGCGACGTGCTGATCGTCACCGTCTGCGTGGGCCTGTCGAACCTGATCTGGCTGCCGATCGGCGGCACGATCTCGGACCGCGTCGGCCGCCTGCCGCTGCTGACGATCGTGCCGATCGCCGCCATCCTCACCGCCTATCCGGTCATGGCCTGGCTCGCCGCCGGGCCGAGCTTCGGCAAGCTGCTCGCCGTCGAGCTGCTGTTCTCGGCCTATTTCGGCCTCTACAACGGCTCCATGATCCCCTACTTGTCGGAGATCGTGCCGCAGCAGGTGCGCACGGCGGGCTTCTCGCTGGCCTACAGCCTGGCGACGGCGCTGTTCGGGGGCGTGACGCCCCTGATGTCCACCTACCTCATCAGCCTCAACAACAACCGCGCGCTGCCGGCCGTCTGGCTGTGCATCGCGGCCGCGATCAGCCTCGTCGCCGTGCTGGCGTCGCGCGGCGTCGCGCGGACCACAGCGGCGCGCGCCGCCGTCGGCGCGCCCGTGCCGGCGCGCCGCTGAGGCACGGGCCCGCGGCGCGACGCGCCGGCGGGCCGGCGCGTCTCAGGTGTGGAAGCGGAACACGTTGGGGTGGGTGATCAGGTCCGCCTTGGTGACGCCGTCGAGCTTGATCGAGTCGGTCGGGCTGAGGTGGATCACGGCATCGCCGTCGAGGGACGTCGTGGTGTGGCGCATCACCTGGGCCATCTTCGTGAAGGCTGACTGCGGCAGGCTGATCACGTCGTGCTCGATCCCGGCCGGGCTCTGGGTCGCGCTGAGGTAGTTGAAGTTGGTGATCTCGTCCTGGCCGAAGCCGCGGCGGAAGAAGAACGTCGTGTTGCCGCTGCCGTCGCCCGTCATCACGTCGTCCGAGGCGCTGCGGATCACCTCGGCGGTCGACGAGCCGCCGTTCACGGTCGGGCCGCCGTTGTTGCTGCGCGCCACGACGCTGCCGTCCGCCGCGTAGGACGTCGTGGCCGCGACCGCGCCCGACGCGCCGTGGTCGATCTCCTGGTAGACGTAGGGGCTGCCGACGACGCCGGCCTGGATCGAGAACGAGCTCTGCGCCGAGGCGACCGCTCCGCTCATGCCCGTCGCCACCGCCGTGAACACGTGGGGCCCCGGGCCGACGTGGGCGTCGAAGCTCCAGGTGCCGTCCGGGTTGATCGTGGCGTAGCCGAGCGCTCGCGCTCCCGACAGGACGGCGCCGGACTGCGGGTCGACGGTCGCGGCCGCCGCGCCGTCGAAGATCTCGATCGAGGACGCGCTGCCGTAGGCCGAGGTCGTCCCGGTGAGCTGGGCCGCCGTCGAGCTCTCGAAGGCCGCCGTCGGGTCGAAGGACACCGACAGGGGCGCCGCGGCGCTCCCGTTCACCGCGACCGCGGTCTGGCTCACGAGGTTGCCCGAGCCGTCATAATTGCTGATGCGGCTCACTACTCCGGCAGAGTTCTCGTCGAGTTCCTGGTAGACGTAGGGCTGGTTCTGGATGCCTGTCACGAGAATGTAGGGGGCGATCACGGAATAGGGCAGCATCCCCGACAGATCCGCTACCGTCGCGGTGATGACATGCCGGCCAGGCGCGAGCGTGGCATCGAACACCCACCTCGCGTTCGAGTTCTGGAACCCGGGAAGGGTGACGAGCGGGTTCCCATTGTCGTTGATCGTCAGGCCGGCGATGCTGGTCGCGTTGGTGGCCGAGCCGCTGATGAGCACCGCATTGGGGCCGACGGTCGGCTCGAAGACGGCCGTGCCATCGAAGCTGGTGCTCGACCTTGAAAACGGAGAGGAAGTCGCCCCGGACGAGGGGGTGGAGAGAAGGGATGGGTCGATCATCTCGAACTGTTCCGTGCCGCAAGCTTCGACCGGAACGGTAGGTCTTCAATGGTTAATGGCAGGATATGGACAAGCCGGAGTGCGTCCTTCAATCGATCATGTAGCGCACGCCGAACCGCACTTCCTGGGTGGACAGGTCGCGGGTCACGGCCGCGGAGGGGAACAGCGACACGGTCGTGCGCCCGAGGTCGAGGTAGCGGTAGCCGATGTCGAGCAGGGTGTGGGGCGCCAGGGCGTAGGACACGCCCGCCATGGCGGCCCAGGCGAAGCGGTAGTCGGTGCGGGACGGCAGGCCCGAGGTCACCGTCGTGCCGGTGCGCGGGTCGATCACGCCGCCCTGGAGCGGGGCGCCGTCGACGCGCAGGGAGCCGTCCGCCACCGAGCCGGCGACGCCCGCGCCCGCGCCGACGTAGGGCGTGAAGCCCGCGTAGGTGCCGAGGTCGACGTAGCCGTTCACCAGGCCGTCGAAGCGCTGCACCTCGGTGCGCTGGTTGATGGCGCAGTTCGCGCCGCAGGGGATGTTCGCCGCGTAGCGCAACGGGTCGAGGTAGTCGCCGGTGACGTCGACGCGGAACCAGTCGTCGATCTTGTAGCCCGCGCCGGCCCCGAAGGCGTAGCCGATGGCGCTGCCCCGGCGGTCGAAGCTCGGCGCGCCGCCGACGTTGCCCAGGACCAGCTTCGGCTTGTCCTCCGGCCCGAAGGCGGCGTCGCCGCGCAGGTACCAGCCGGAGCCGAACTCCACCGGTCCGGCCACGGGGGCCTCGGAGGCGGGCGGCATGTAGTAGGCCGGCATGTCGGCCGCCCGCGCCGGTCCCGTCGCCAGATGTGACGCCGCGGCCAGGGCCGCGACCGCCGTTGCCGTTCCGAGCCGCATGATCCGCCGATCCCGTTCCTGAAACGCCCGCGACCGCGCGCGTCAACCTGGCAGAAACCATAGGCGCGAGCCCTTAAAGCGGGCTTAACCATGCTGGAGCGGCGCGAGGCCGGCGGCGAAAAGAAAGAGCGGGCCGCGAGGCCCGCCCGGTCGCTTGTGGAGATGAAGGTGTCCCGCGGTCAGTACTTGCGCACCAGCGGGGCGGCGGGCGGCGGCGGCGGGTAGTAGGGCGCCGGGGCAGGGGCGACCTCCGGCACGTCGGCGAAGAGCCAGCGCATGCCGATCTTCACGTCCTGCGAGGCGAGGCCGATCTTCTGGACCTCGTGCGGGCAGGTCGAGGTGTTCTGGCAGTTGATCGCGCCCGAGCGCACGTCGCCCATGTCGAGGTAGCGGTAGGCGATTTCGAGCTTGGCGTTGGGCGTGATGTCGTAGGCGAGACCCACGGTGCCCTGGTAGGCGAGGCTGGCGTTGCTGCGCTCGCGGGCGTAGCCGAAGCCCTGGTTCGTGCCGCCGACGCCGACGTCGGTCAGGCCCGCCACCCGGTTGAACGACGCGCCGATGCCGCCGCCGAAGAACAGCGTCGCGCGGTGGAAGTGGAAGGCGTCGACGTAGACGTTGGCCAGGGCGACGGTGCTCTGCACCTGGCCCGTGTACAGGTCATAGGAGCGGGTGTTGTCCCGCGGGGTGTTGAAGTATCCGGAGTTGTAGCTTTCGGACGCGTTGTAGGACTGGGCGGTGCGGTATTCGCCGGTGGCGTCGAAGCGCAGGAAGTTGTTGAGCTGGTAGCCGACGCCGCCGCCCACGAAGGCGGAGTCGCCGAGCTGGCGCTCGTCGAAGCGCGGGTTCGGCACCGTGACGTTGGCGTCGAAGGAGGACCGGATGTCCGGGCGCAGCGAGGAGCCGACGCCGACGTCGCCGCGCAGGTACCAGCCGCCGAAGTCGACGGGCTCGGGCGCGATCGGCTCGATCGGGGGCGGATACGGCAGATCGGCCGCGTGGGCGGACCCGATGGCGCCGAAGGCCACCGCTCCCGCGAGAAGAAGGGCGTTCAGCTTGCCCATGAATGGAGTCCCCATGCTGTGGCGTCGGGGCGAAGGTCCCCGACGGCCGGCGGATGGGTCGACCATGTCATCCACTGTTTAAAGGGAGCTTAACCCTAACAATCGATCGATGAGGACATCGGGAACACGTCCGCGCGATGGGTCGGGAGCGCTGTCTCGCCCGCGCCACAGGTGGCGCGGAACTGAGCCGATCCTGATTCAGGTCATTGCGGCACCGGCGCGATTTCCATAACGACGTGAGATCGTGTGTCGGATTCGGACATGCCGCGAGCCCTTAGCCTTGGCGTTCGCACGGGACGGGGATGGGATGAACGGTGAGCCGACACAGCGGTCGATGAAGGTCCTCCTGGCGCAGCCGCGGGGCTTCTGCGCCGGCGTGGTGCGGGCGATCGAGATCGTCGAGCGCGCGCTGGAGAAGCACGGGGCCCCGGTCTACGTGCGCCACGAGATCGTCCACAACCGCCACGTCGTCGACACGCTGAAGTCCAAGGGCGCGGTCTTCGTCGAACACGTGTCGGAGGTGCCGCCCGGCGCCGTCACGGTGTTCTCCGCCCACGGCGTCGCCCGCTCGGTCGAGGACGAGGCGGCCGAGCGCGGGCTGCGCCTGCTCGACGCCACCTGCCCGATGGTCGCCAAGGTGCACGGGCAGGGCGCGCGCTATGTCGGTCAGGGCCGCACGGTGGTGCTGATCGGCCACGCCGGCCACCCCGAGGTGGTGGGCACGCTCGGCCGCGTCCCGGCGCCCGTGCATCTCGTCGGCAGCGTGGCCGACGTCGAGGCCCTGCCGGTGCCCGCCGACGCGCCCGTCGCCTACATCACCCAGACCACGCTGTCGGTCGACGACACGCGCGGCATCATCGCGGCCTTGCAGGCGCGCTATGCCGATATCGTGGGTCCCGAAACGCGGGACATCTGCTACGCGACGCAGAACCGGCAGACGTCGGTGCGCGACCTCGGTCGGATCGCGGACGTCATCCTCGTCGTGGGCGCCGCCAACTCGTCGAACTCCAACCGCCTTCGCGAGATCGGCGGCGAATGCGACGTCCCGAGCTACCTCGTGGCCGACGGCTCCATGCTGGACGCCGCCTGGGTGCGGGACGCGGACGTGGTCGGCGTGACGGCCGGCGCTTCGGCGCCGGAGGTCCTCGTCGAGGACGTCATCGACGCGCTCCGGCGCGTTCGGCCGGTCGAACTTTCGATCATGCCGGGCGTCCAAGAGACCATCTCGTTCCGCCTCCCGGCGGAACTCGCCGACCTTTGAACCCACCCCACGGCCGGCCGCCACGCCGGTCCGGCCTGAAGGAGTTTTGAACTTGGGCATCCCCTTCCACCAGACGGCGCGCATCGGCGCCTACGTGCTCAAGCAGCACCTCACCGGCCGCAAGCGCTACCCGCTGGTGCTCATGCTGGAGCCCCTGTTCCGCTGCAACCTCGCCTGCGCGGGCTGCGGCAAGATCGACTATCCGGACAAGATCCTGAACCAGCGCGTGTCCTACGCGGACGCCATGAAGGCCATCGACGAGTGCGGCGCGCCCGTCATCTCCATCGCGGGCGGCGAGCCGCTGCTGCACAAGGAGATGCCCGAGATCGTGCGCGGCGCCATCGCCAAGAAGAAGTTCGTCACGCTGTGCACCAACGCGCTGCTGATGGAGAAGAAGCTCGACCAGTACAAGCCGAGCCCCTATTTCAACTGGTCCGTCCACCTCGACGGCGACGAGTCGATGCACGACAAGTCGGTGTGCCAGAAGGGCGTCTACGACAAGGCCGTCGCGGCCATCAAGGCCGCCAAGGCCAAGGGCTTCCGCGTCAACATCAACACCACGCTGTTCAACGACGCCGACCCCGAGAAGGCGGCCCGCTTCTTCGACACCGTCACCGAGATGGGCATCGACGGCATCACGGTGTCGCCCGGCTACGCCTACGAGCGCGCGCCCGACCAGCAGCACTTCCTCAACCGCGCCAAGACCAAGGAGCTGTTCCGGGGCATCTTCGCCCGCGGCAAGGGCGGCAAGGCCTGGCCCTGGTTCCAGTCGCCGCTGTTCCTGGACTTCCTCGCCGGCAACCAGACCTACGAGTGCACCCCCTGGGGCAACCCGACCTACACGGTGTTCGGCTGGCAGAAGCCCTGCTACCTGCTCGGCGAAGGCTACGCCCAGAGCTTCAAGGAGCTGATGGACGGCACCGAGTGGCAAAAGTACGGCGTCGGCAACTACGAGAAATGCGCCGACTGCATGGTCCACTGCGGCTTCGAGGCCACCGCCGTGAAGGACGCCGTCAAGGCGCCCTGGAAGATGCTGACGCTCGGCCTCAAGGGCATCCGCACCGACGGCAAGATGGCGCCCGAGATCTCGCTGGCCAACCAGCGCCCGGCCGACTTCGTCTTCTCGCGCCACGTGCAGACCAAGATGGAGGAGATCGACGCCTTCGAGAAGAAGACCGGCAAGTCCTTCTCCAAGGTCGCCAACGACCGCGTGAAGCCGATGGAGGCGGCGGAGTAGGGCGGCCCCGCCGCCCGACATCGTCGAAGGTTCGAGCCCCCGGAAGCCGCCGCTTCCGGGGTTTTTCATTGATTTTGCCTCGAAGCTGCTCGGAGCGAAGAGGGACCTTCAGCCGTCTTCGTTTTCGACCGGGACGTCCTTGATTTCGTGGCCGTTGTAGCTGAACGACCCTGTTCCCTTCCATGAGCTATCGAGTACGAGAAAGGCCTCAAAATGAGCGAGATAGCTTCCGATGGCCGGCGGCGGCACGGACACGACGTAACTGCCCGATAAGGTAACCAGCAGTTTGTCAGGGCCAAAGCCGGTGTGACGGATCTGACCGGTCACGTTTGGGATGTCAGTCACCCCGTGTGGCGGCGGCAACGCTTGGGTGATCTCTGCAAATCCATTGATCTTCCCCGTGGGCGCGTTCACGACACCGGTGAAATGAAGCAAAGGGGCGCCTGGCGTCCCTTTGTTGCCGACGAGAATTTTGACGAGATACGCGCCTTCTTTCGCCATCGTTGCTCTCCTGCGACTGAGGTGGTTCACGAGCTCGCCGACGCCGTCGTCGAGCGCCGGCACGCTACCACGGAGAGTGATGAATGCAACCATATATCGATTTTATCCATCTACACAGAGGAAAATCTTCCAAAAGTTTTGTAGCCTGCGCCGGCCGGCGGCATTTCAGGCATTACGCAGGAGAAGCTGCCTAGAGCTGCTGCCGCTCAGGTTGGCTCGGGCGAGGTAGCGCAGGGGGCGGTGCTGTGATTCGGTGGTGGCCGGATCACGGAGAAGACCGATGCCCCGAGCTTTGTCGCTGGACCTGCGCGAGCGGGTGATTGCCGCCATCGAGGAGGGCGCGTCCTGCCGCGAGGCGGCGGAGCGCTTCAGCGTCGGGGTGGCGACGGCCATCCGGTGGCGCGCACGCTTCCGGGCCGAGGGCGAGATCGCGGCCAAGCCGATGGGTGGGGACCGGCACTCCCACCGAACTGAGGCCCATTCGGCCGCCATCCTGAAGGCCTACGAGGCGCGCCCGCAGATCTATCTGCGCGAGGTGAGGGACGTGCTGGGGGAAAGCGGCGCGACGGCAAGCCTGAGCGGGCTGTCCCGCTTCTTCCGGCGTCACGGCATCACCCGTAAAAAGGGGATCTGCACGCCGCCGAACAGGACAGGCCCGACGTGATGGAGGCACGCGAGGCCTGGTTCGAGGGCAACTCGACATCGACCCTGATCGCGTCGTGTTCCTGGACGAGACCGCCACCGCCACCAACATGGAGCGGCGTTACGGGCGGGCTCCGCGGGGCGAGCGCTGCCGCATCGCGGTGCCCCACGGCCACTACAAGACCACCACCGTCACGGCCGCCCTGCGGGCGAGCGGTCCCTTCGCGATCGACCTCATGGACGGGGCCACAAACGGGACGCGGTTCCTATGCTACGTCACCGGCACGCTCGTGCCCGCGCTCAAACCAGGTGACACGGTCGTCATGGACAACCTCGCGGCCCACAAGGTGACCGGCGTCCGGCAGGCCATCAAAGCGGCGGGGGCGAAGCTGCTCTACCTTCCGGCCTACAGCCCGGACTTCAACCCGATCGAGCAAGCCTTCGCAAAGCTGAAGGCCCTGCTGCGCACCGCGGCGGCCCGCACTGTCCCCGACCTGTGGGCTGCCATCCGCGACGCCTTCACGCGCTTCAGACCCGATGAGTGCCGAAACTATCTCGCTGCAGCAGGCTACGATGCCTATGACCCAACCTGAGCGGCAACAGCTCTAGCAGAATGGGATACATGCGGTGCGCCCGCTGGCGTAATGATCCCGAGCAGACCATCGACGCGGGTCAGCACACCACCGCACATTGACAACCGATATGCCGGTCTGACGGTGGTCCGCTTCGTGCTTCACCGATTTCCCGCTGATGGCGATGCTGCAAGGAGAACTGTCGAATGGACTTCAAGGTCGGCTGCAGCCTTTCCTACCGCGTGAAGACGCCGACGCCCTTCGTGTTCAACGTCGAGGCGGCCACCACCGGCGGGCAGACGGTGAAGTCCGAAACGTTGAAGCTGTCGCCGGACGTCGAGGTCGAGCGCTGGACCATGCCGGAATCCGGCAACCGCTACCTGCGCGTCATGGTGCAGCCGGGAGACTTCAAGCTCGACTACACGGCCGAGGTCGCCATCGCGCCCGTGCTGGAGGCGCCCGAATCCGTCACCGAGATCCTGGGCGGCGAGCTTCCGCTGTCGGTGCTGCCGCACCTGTGGCCGAGCCGCTACTGCCAGTCCGACCAGCTGAACCGCCTGGCGCAGCGCACCTTCGGGGGCGAGTTTCCCGGCTACGCCCGCGTCAACGCCGTGTGCAACTGGATCAACACCAACGTCGACTACATGGGCGGCATCTCGGACGCCATGACGTCGGCCTTCGACACGGCCACGCAGCGGGCAGGCGTGTGCCGCGATTTCGCGCATCTCGCCATCGCGCTGTGCCGCTCGCTCGGCATCCCGACGCGCTACGTCAGCGCCTACGCGCATCGCCTGTCGCCGCCCGACTTCCACGCCGTGATCGAGGCCTTCCTGCAGGGCCCGCAGGGGCCGGGCTGGTACCTGTTCGACCCCACGCGCAAGTCGGCGCCGGACGGCATCGTGCGGATCGGCATCGGCCGCGACGCCGCCGAGGTCGCCTTCGCCAGCCCCTTCGGCGACGTCGAATACGACCCGCCGAAGGTGTGGATCGAGGCCGACGGCGGCACTGATTCCGGCGTCACCACCCAGGCCGTGCGGGCCGAGCCGTGACCGGGGCGGAGATCGAGGCCGTCGCGGCCCGCCACGGCTTCAGCGCGGGCGCGGTCGCGGCGCTGTGGGACGCGATGCGGCGCGGTGGCGGGCGCATGGCGCAGTTCTCCCACCCGGAGCTCGGCGGCATGGGGCAGTGGTCGGGCGGCATGCTGCAGATCGGCGCGATGTTCGACCACGCGCTGAAGGCCCGCGTGGCCGCCGCCTGCGCCGACCTCGCGGAGCGGGCGGCGCCGGAGCCCGCGGTGCCGGCCGCCGTGTCCGCGGGTCAGCGGCAGGGCCAGGGGCCGGGGCCGGCACGCGAGGAGGGCGGCGAGCGATGGCCCGCCGCTCTGGGCTCGCCCTCGGCCTCGGGGTCGCAGAACGGGACGCGCTACGCCTATTTCGCGGAAGCGCGGCGCCTGGTGCTCGAGCGGGACGGCCGCGTCACGCTCTACGACACGGGCCGCCACCGCATCTTCGGCGTGTCGCAGTCCTCGAGCCGCGGCGGGCACCTCGCCTTCACGGCCGACGACGGCACGGTGGACCTCGACGGCCTCGCGGTGGTCGACCGTTAACTCAACTTTAACCGCGCAGGAGGGCGCGGGGACGGTCGGATGATAGGCGTCGGAGGTCCCGCACGCGGGAGCCGCCCCTCCACCCCGGATCGCCCGCATGCGCGCCCTCCTCGAACGGTCCCGCTCCGCCCGTGCCCTCTTCGTGCTGCTCGCGCTCGGCGCCGTCCTGGGCCTCGCCCGCGCCGCGGAGGCGGGGGGCGACCTCGGCCTGCGGCGCGACACGTTCTGGCCCGAGCCCCAGCCCGCCCTGCAAAGCTTGGACGTGCCGGCGGCCGCTCCGGTCCATCGCCACCGCCACGCGCGCCGCATCTGGGCCGCGTCGCACGCGCGGCCGCTCCGGATCAGGCTGGCGCCGCGGCCGCACCGCGTCCATGCCGTCCTCGCCGTGCGGCGGGCCCGCCCGCGCGTCGCCGTCGCCCGCGCGCGGCCCGCCGCCGAGCCGCAGGTGGTGTTCCCCGCGGTGATCGTGCTGCCGAAGCCGCCGCGGCCCGCCCTGGTGTCGATCTACCAGGACCGCACGCTGCGCGACGGCGACGCCGTCATGATGGCGGACGGCATCCACGTCTTCCACGGCTTCGGCGAATGGCCGCACCGCCCGCGCGACTTCGTGCGCCTGACCTTCGCGGCCGCGCTCGACTGGCACCTGCGCCAGACGCTCGACGTCCTCGACCGCAACCCGCCGACGCGCTGGACCTCGGTGGACACCACGGCCGGCTGACGGGGGTCCTGCGGCTTCCGGATGACTGGCGCGGTCGCGCCCCGTCGGCCTCCTCCACCATGCTTCGCATGGTCCCCCTCCTTTGGCTCCGCAGAGGAGGATCAGCGCTCAACGCCCGCCTCGATCCCCCTCCGTGCGACGGAGGAGGCGGACCGGCCGAAGGCCGGTGGAGGAGGCGGACCGGGTGCGACCGAGCGGTCGGAACCCGAGCTCATCGCTCGAAAATCATCACCCCTCGAAGGGCTCGTCGCCGTAGTCCGGCCCGCGCGACACGTGGGCGTCGTGGAAGCGGTCGCGGCAGTGCTGCAGCAGCGCCTGCAGCATGGCGCCGTGCAGCTCCGCGAAGCAGAAGCGGCGGTCGCAGCTCTTGTCGATGAAGTGCAGGTTGAGGCGCAGCCCGTCGCCGAGGATCACGGGGTTGAAGAAGGCCGCGTAGTGCCAGTGCGGCACGTCGTGGAAGTAGTTGCCGAAGCGGTCGACCGTCCAGGCCGAGATCTCGCGGGCGGCGATGAGGCCGTTGAACCGCGCCGCGAGCGCTTGCGGGTCTCCGGTGCGCAGGAAGATCGACATGGGGCCTCCACGGGGCGGGGTTCGCCGATGGCGTGACGCCGCGCCCGCGTGGAAGGTTGCAGTGGAACGGCGGCACCGGAAACCGCTTCCTGGCGTTGGAGGCCCGACGCCGCGCGGGGCGGCCCGGAGGAACGATCGCCATGGCACTCGACATCAAGCGCGTCGGCGGCACGAGCCTGCAGGTCGAGAACGCGACCGGGCATTGGGTCATCTTCACGCTGGACGAGCTGCGCTCGCATTCGGCGCTGCTCAGCGCCGGCAGCGTCGAGGGCACGCCCGCCCTGCCGGAGAAGGACGCGGAGCTGTTCGTCTGGTCCGCCTTCGCGGCCGCGCGCGGCTACGCCGTCGAGCACGGGCTGATCGCGGGAGGCTGAGCGAAGCCTTCCGTTAACCATCGTCGTGTTCCTTGAGCGCGGGCCCACGCGCCGGGACAAGTCGGCCGAGCTGATGTAAACCGCGGGATGCCGCGCCGCGCGCGCTGTCCCAAGGTCCTATTCGACGGCTGATGATGTTCAACGACCGCTACCACGCAGGCACATCCGAGGCCCATTGGCAGGCCGTGTGGGCGGAGCGCCGCTGCTTCGAGGCCTCGAACGCCGATCCCAGGCCGAAATACTACGTGCTGGAGATGTTCCCCTATCCGTCGGGGCGCATCCACATGGGCCACGTGCGCAACTACGCCATGGGCGACGCCGTGGCGCGCTACCGCCGCGCCAAGGGTTTCAACGTCATCCACCCGATGGGGTGGGACGCCTTCGGACTGCCGGCCGAGAACGCCGCGATGCAGAACAAGACGCATCCGGCGGAATGGACCTACAGGAACATCGCCACCATGCGGGCCCAGCTGAAGAGCATGGGCCTGTCGATCGACTGGGCGCGCGAGGTCGCGACCTGCGACCCCTCCTATTACGAACAGCAGCAGCGCATCTTCCTGGCCTTCCTGAAGGGCGGCCTCGCGCAGCGCAAGACGTCCAAGGTCAACTGGGACCCGGTCGACAACACCGTGCTGGCCAATGAGCAGGTGGTGGACGGGCGCGGCTGGCGCTCGGGCGCGCTCGTCGAGCAGCGCGAGCTGACCCAGTGGTTCCTCAAGATCACCGACTACGCCCAGGAGCTCCACGACGGGCTCGACACGCTGACCGAGTGGCCCGAGAAGGTGCGTCTGATGCAGCGCAACTGGATCGGCCGCTCGGAGGGGCTGACGATCCGCTGGCAGCTCGACCCCGCGACAGTGCCCGCCGGCGAGACGGAGCTGCGCGCCTACACGACGCGGCCCGACACGCTGTTCGGCGCGAGCTTCCTCGCGGTCTCGGCCGACCACCCGCTGGCCAGGGCGGCGGCGGCCAAGGACGCGGCGCTCAAAGCCTTCATCGACGACTGCCGGCGGCTCGGCACCTCGGTGGCGGCGCTGGAGACGGCCGAGAAGAAGGGCTACGACACCGGCATCCGCGCGCGCCACCCGTTCGACGCGTCCTGGGAGCTGCCCGTCTACGTCGCGAACTTCGTGCTGATGGACTACGGCACGGGCGCCATCTTCGGCTGCCCGGCCCACGACCAGCGCGACCTCGACTTCGCGCGCCTGAAGGGCCTGCCGGTGACGCCGGTCGTGTGCCCGCCCGGCACCGACCCCGCTGCGCTCACGATCGGCGACGTCGCCTTCACGGAGGACGGCCGCCTCGTCAACTCGCGCTTCCTCGACGGCATGACCGTGCCCGAGGCCAAGGAGGAGGTGGCGCGCCGCCTTGAAGCCGTCGCGGTCGGCGATGCCCCGCAGGCGAGCCGGCAGGTGAACTTCCGCCTGCGCGACTGGGGCATCTCGCGCCAGCGCTACTGGGGCTGCCCGATCCCGGTGATCCACTGCGACAGCTGCGGCACCGTGCCGGTGCCGGAGGCGGACCTGCCCGTTCACCTGCCCGAGGACGTCGACTTCGACGCGCCCGGCAACATGCTGGATCGCCACCCGACCTGGAATCACGTCGCCTGCCCGAGCTGCGGCGCCTCCGCCCGGCGCGAGACCGACACGATGGACACGTTCGTCGATTCGTCCTGGTACTTCGCGCGCTTCACCGACCCCTGGAACGCGGCCGCGCCGACGACCCCGG
This sequence comes from Lichenibacterium dinghuense, assembly GCF_021730615.1. NCBI lineage: Bacteria > Pseudomonadati > Pseudomonadota > Alphaproteobacteria > Hyphomicrobiales > Lichenihabitantaceae > Lichenibacterium > Lichenibacterium dinghuense. The sequence continues at coordinate 1,633,593 of NZ_JAJLMN010000001.1, read as the reverse complement.
CCGTCGCCGACCGCCTGCTGCCCGTCGACCAGTATATCGGCGGCATCGAGCACGCGATCCTGCACCTCCTGTATTCGCGCTTCTTCACCCGCGCGATGAGCGAGGTGGGGATGCTGAGCCTCGCCGAGCCGTTCCGCGGGCTGTTCACCCAGGGCATGGTGGTGCACGAGACCTACCGCGGGCCCGAGGGCGCCTGGGTCAGCCCAGAGGAGATCCGCATCGAGGGGGCGGGCGCCGAGCGGCGCGCGACGCGGCTCGCCGACGGCGCGAGCGTCGCCATCGGCTCCATCGAGAAGATGTCGAAATCCAAGCGCAACGTCGTCGACCCCGACGACATCATCGGCTCCTATGGGGCCGACACGGCGCGCTGGTTCATGCTGTCGGACAGCCCGCCCGACCGCGACGTCATCTGGACCGAGGAGGGCGTGCAGGGCTCGGGCAAGTTCGTGCAGCGCCTGTGGCGCCTCGTCGGCGAGCTCAAGCGCGCGTCGGAGGGCGAGCCGGACGGCGTCGACGACGCGGCCCGCGCGCTCGAGGTGCGCAAGGCCGCCCACCGCGCGCTGATCCGCGTCGAGGAGGACATCGAGCGGCTGCGCTTCAACCGCTGCGTGGCCCACGTCTACGAGCTGTCGAACGCGCTGTCGGCCGCCATCGCCTCGACCGAGGCGCCGGTGGCGGCGGGCTCGGCGCTGGCCCGCGCCTACGGCGAGGCGGCGGGCATCCTGGCCCAGATCATCGCTCCCTTCATGCCGCACCTCGCGGAAAGCTGCTGGGCCGCGCTCGGCCACGACACGCCCGTCGCCGAGACGCCCTGGCCCGCGGCGGACCGGGCCATCACGGTCGAGAACACGATCGTGCTGCCGGTGCAGATCAACGGCAAGCGCCGCGCCGAGGTGACGGTGCCGCGCGACGCGGACGCCAAGGCGGTCGAGGCCGCGGCGCTCGGCTTCGACGCGGTCGTGCAGGCGCTCGACGGGCGGGTGCCCAAGAAGGTCATCGTGGTCCCCGGAAGGATCGTCAATGTCGTGGTCTGAGAGCCTGCCGTCCCGCCTGCTCGCCGCCGTCCTGCTCGCCGGCACGGCGGGGGGGCTCGGGGGCTGCTTCGCGCCGCTTTACGCGGCCCGCGGGGGCACGATGGGCGAGGACCTGCGCGCCATCGCGGTCGACCCCGTGCCGGACAGGCTCGGCCACTACCTGCGCGACGAGCTGATCACCGACCTCAACGGCACGGGCTCCAGGCCTGCGCCGCGCTACCGCCTGCAGCTCAGCACCGCCGAGCGCGTGCAGACGGCGCTGGTCGACATCACGACGCAGCGCGCCCAGGACGCGACCGTGGTGACGGACGTGACCTGGACGCTGCTGCCGATCGAGGGCGGCCCGCCGGTCGCCAAGGGCACGACCACGAGCTTCGCCACCTACGACCGCTCGTCCCAGCGCTTCGCCAACATCCGCGCGGCGCGCGACGCCGAGATCCGCGACGCCAAGGTCCTGGCCGACCAGCTCACGACGCAGATCGCCGCGAAGATCGGGGGCCTGCGGGCCGCGCCCTGACGTCGCAGCCCCGGCGGCCTCCGCCGGCGCGCGTTGTGCTCCCGACGCCGCCGGGAGCCGAGCCATGTCCGAGACCGCCAAGAAGACCGACCCGAAGCTCTGGGAGAAGGTGAAGGAGGAGGTCACCGAGGGCGACAAGGGCGGCAAGCCCGGCCAATGGTCCGCCCGCAAGGCCCAGATGGCCGTGCAGGAATACAAGCACGAGGGCGGCGGCTACGAGGGGAAGAAGTCGGAGGACAACCACCTCGTCCAGTGGGGCGAGGAGGACTGGGGCACGAAGTCCGGCAAGAAGAGCGGCGACACGGGCGAGCGCTACCTGCCCCAGGAGGCGCGCGACAAGCTCACGGACGCCGAATACGAGCGCACCTCCGACAAGAAGCGCCGCGACACGAAGAAGGGCCGGCAGCACTCGGCCCAGCCGAAGGACGTCGCCGAGAAGACCGCCGAAGCGCGCCACCACGACAGCCATCACGGCGGTGGCGGCGAGGACAGCAAGGCCGACCTCTACAGGCGCGCTCAGGAGCGGGACATCCCCGGCCGCTCCAAGATGAACAAGGAGCAGCTCAAGGAAGCGCTGGAGGATCGATGATCCTTTCCGCGCGCTGACCGGGACTCTACGGCTTCCGGGACAGGCACGGTCGCACCCGGTCTGCTCCCTCCACCACGTCCCCCTTCTCCCGCGAGGGGAGAAGGGGGGACACCTGCCGGCCGTCGAGACGCGTGGATACGGTCGGGCGAAGCGGGGAAGAGGGACCGTGCAGGTCGAACCCCCCGCTCGAAGAGTGCGTGACCGCCCCGGCGGTGCGGCTCAGACGAGCCGCCCCGCCGCGTGGGCCAGGAGCACGTAGACCTTGCCCGTCGCCGAGTCGACGATGCCGCGCACCCGCGCCGCGCCCGCGTCGCCCTCGCCGGCACCCCGCAGCAGCCGCTCGAACTCGCCGAGGTAGCGGTCCACGGTCTCGCGGAAGGCCGCATCCGCGTCGTAGCGGCGGCGGATCTCGGCGAAGCTCGCCTGGCCGGCCGGCGTGTAGAGCCGCTCCGTGAAGGCGCCGCGCTCGCCCCGCGCGTGGCGGTCCCAGGCGTCCATCAGGGCGCCGTCGGACATCAGCCGCCCGATGTCGCTCGCCACGCTGTCGAGCGCCGCGAGCGCGCCCGCGGTGCCGCCGCTCCCGCCGGCCAGCACCGGGGGAGCCGCCGGGACCGTCCCGGGCAGCGCCGCCTCCGCCCGCGTGGCCGCGTCGGCCGCGTCGTCGCGGTCGACCTTGGCGAGGAGGTCGGACAGCCAGCCGCCGCGCTTGCCGCCCTTCGGCGCCGGGGCGGGCGCCGCGGGGGCCGGCAGCGCCGGGGCGGGCGCGGGCAGGGCCGGCGCCGCGGGCCGCTCGCGCGGCACTTCGGCGACCGCCTCGCCGTCGCCCACGTGGGCGATCAGCGCCGTGAGGGCTTCCAGCGCCTCGACCTGCTGGCCGATGACGCGGCGGACCTCCGCGGCCTGCTCGGCCGTCTCGCGCGGCAGCTCGATCGTGGCGCGCTGGAGGTCGTCGCGGGCTTCCTCGAAGCGGCGGGCGATGTCGGCCGCCATGGCCTGCACCTCGCCGGCCGAGCCGCGGAACCGCTCGACCGCCTCCGAGAACAGGCGCTCCATGTCGCGCACCGCGCCGGCATAGGCCTCCTCCAGGGCGGCGGCGGCCTTGTCGCCCTCGCGGCCCGCGGCGGAGCGCACCTCGTCGAAGTGGTCGCCCACCGCGCCCGCGGCCGCCTGGGCGGCCTCGGCCAGGTAGGCGCCGAGGTCGCGCGCGCGGCTTTCCGCGGCGCCCAGCGTCTCGTCGATCACGGCGGTGAAGTGGCCCATGGCGGCGTCGAGGTCGCCCGTGCGGTCGCCGATGCTCGACGCCAGAGCGTCGAGCGCGATGCGGCGGCGCTCGATCTCGGACTCCACCGCGTCGTGGGTGGCGCGCAGCTCGTCGGCCGAGGCCGCCAGGGCGCGGTGGTGCTCCTCCAGCGCGCCCGCGACCGAGCCCGCGTCGTCGAGCGTCGTGCCGGCGGTGGAGCGCAGCGCCTCGACCTGCCGGCCGACGCCCTCCAGCATGGCGCCGAAGGCCGCCAGCCGCTCCGCGAGCGCGCCCTCGACCGCGCCGAGGCCGGAGTTCGCCCGCTCGACCAGCCCCGACAGGGCGCTGTTGGCGGCGTCGAGCCGGGTGACCAGCCCCATGAGGCCGCGCCGCAGGTCGTCGCCCGTGCCGGCCACCGCCGCGAGCGAGCGGTCGGCGGCCTCGTCCAGCGCGCCGCGCAGCCCGTCGCCGGCCCGCGCCACCGCGGCCGCGACCTCCGCGCCCTTCTCGTCGAAGCCGGCCACGCGCCCGTCGAGGTCGACGAGGCGCGCGTCGAGGCCCGCCAGGAGGTGGGACGCGCGCTCGTCGATGGTGGCCGCCACCGTTTCGCCGGCGCCGGCCATCGCCTGGGCGACGTCGCCGCCGCGCGCCGACAGGAGGTCGACCAGCAGCGCGCCTTCCCGGTCGAACAGCTCGCGCAGCTCGCCCGAGCGCTCGGCCAGGGACGCCGTGAGGCCGCGGCCCCGCGCGTCGAGCGCCGCCGCCGCGTCGTCCATGCGGGCCGCGACCGAGGCCAGCACGGCCTCGATGCGGGACTGCAGCGCCGTGCCGGCCTCGGTGCCGCGCGCCGCGACAGCGCCGTCGAGGTCGCGCAGGGCCGTGTCGAGCGCGCCCTTCAGCGCGTCGAGGTTCGACGTCAGCGCCGCCTCGATGCCGTGGCGGCGGCCGTCGAGCGCTTCGGCGATCTCCCCGGCCCGCGCGCCCAGCATGCCGTCGAGCCGCTCCAGCGACGCCTCGACGTCGCGGCCGAAGCCGTCCGCGTGGGCCTGCACGGCCGTCTCGACCGCGGCGGCGCGCTCGGCGAGCGCCCGGTCGAGCTCGCCCGTGCGGGCGCCGAGGCTGCCGTCGATGCGCCGCGCGGCGCCGTCGAGCAGCATCTGCAGGCCGGCCGCGTGGGTCTTCAGCGTGGCGTTGAGGTCCTCCGAGCCGGCCGCCAGGGCGTCCTTGACGGCGTCGGCGCGGGTGCCCAGCGCGCCGTCGATGTCGCGCTGCGCCGCGTCGAGCATGCGCTGCAGCGCGGCCGCCTGCGAGGCGATGCCGGCGTCCATGTCGCCGACGCGGTCGGCCAGCACGCCGTGGATCTCGTTGGCGCGGGCCGCCAGCGCCCCGTCGACCGCGTGGACGGCGCCGTCGAGCAGGTCGCGCAGGGCCGACATCTGCCCCCGCACCGCCGCGTCGATGTCCCGGCCGGTGCCGGCCAGCGCCTCGTTGACGCCGGTGGCGTGGGTGCCGAGCGCGGCGTCGAGCCCGCCCACGGCCTCCTCCAGCGTGCGGCGCAGGGCGGCGAGGTGCACGGCGAAGTGCCGCGACAGCTCGCGCGCGCCGCCCGTCACGGCGTCGCCGATCTCGGTCGCGCGGCCGCCGAGCGTGGCCCCGATCTCGCCGAGTGCCGCGTCGAGCGCCCCGCGCAGGGCCGCCACCTGGGCGCCGAGCGCGGCGTCGAGCGCCGCCGAGCCGTGCGCGAGGTGGTCGCCGATCTCGGCCGTGCGGGCGTCGAGCGCCGCGGTCAGGCCGTCGACGCGGCGGCCCACCGTGGCGGCGTGGTCCGCCAAGGCGCCGTCGAGGGTCTCGACGGAGCGGTCGAGCGTCGAGCGCAGCGCGCCGATCTGGCCCGTCAGCGCGGCGCCGGCCGCGCCGACCTCCGCGCCGAGCCCGTCCTGGGCCTCGCGCAGCGCGGCGGCGCCGGCGTCGGCCGCCGCGCGCACGGCCTCGACGTGCTCCGCCACGGCGCCTTCGGCGCGCCGGGCGCCCTCGCCCAGCGCCGTGCCGAGGCGGTCGTTGGCGGAGTCGAACGCGGTCTCGACCTCGTCGAGGCGGCCACCCAGCGCGTCGCGCATCCAGGCGGTGCGGTCTTCCAGCGCCGCGGCCGTGGCGGCCGTGGCATCGGCGAAGGCGCGGCGGACGCTCTCCACGCGGTGGTCGAGCAGCTCCGTCACGCGAGCCGCCGAGCCGTCGAGCGCATGGCCGAAGCCCTGCGTGCCCTCGGCGGCGACGCGCTGGATCTCGCCCACGCGGGCGGCCAGGCGATCGTCGACGCGGTTCGCGCCGGCGTCGAGCTCCGCCGCCAGCGCGCCGAGGCGCTCGGCCGCGGCCGCGACCTCGCCCTGCCGCTCGGCCAACGCCGCCTGGAGGGCGGCGGTGCGCTCGGCCAGGAGGTCCGCGAGGCCGCGCGTGCGGGCCGCGAAGGCCTCGTCGATCTCGCCGGTGCGGCCCTCGAGCGCGCCGGTCAGGGCGCGGCTGCCCGCGTCGAGCACCTGCGTGAGTTCGAGGGCGCGCAGCGCCAGCGCCTCGTCCAGCGCGCGGCGGCGGCCGTCGAGCCCGGCCTCGACCTGCCCGAAGAGCTGCTCCACGGCCTGCCGCAGCCCGTCCGCGCGGGTCTCGACCCGCTCGCCGAAGGTCGCGACCTGGCGGTCGAAGGTGTCGCCCGCGCCGCGGACGTGGTCGCCGAGGCGGTCCGCCAGCGCGCCGCCCTTGTCGCCGATCACGGCGTCGAGCGCGCCGAGGTGGCGGTCGATCGACAGCGTCAGCTCGTCGACGTGGCGGGCCACGCCGTCGTTGTAGGCTGTCGCGTGGTCGGCGAAGGCCGCCTCGATGCGGGTGCCGCCCGCGTCGAGCTCGGCGGCCAGGCGGTCGGCCTGCGCCGCGATGGCCTCGGCCAGGGCGCCGCCGGGCTCGATCACGGCGCGCTCGAACTGCGCGATGCGGTCCGCCACGCTGGCGTTGAGGCGGTCGCCGTGGGTTCCGAAGGCCGCGATGGCCTCGCCGGCCGTCTCGCCGAAGCGGCGGTGCAGCGTGCCGGCCGTGCGGCCGAGGCCCGACAGGGCCGTCTCGGTGGCGTCGACGAAGCTGTCGCGCAAGGTGTCGACGTGCTGGGCCAGCACGCCGCGCACCGTCTCCTCGCGGCCCTCGAAGACGCGGCGGAGGTCGACCACGGTCCCGTCGAGGGCCTCGCGGGCCGCGGCGACGCGGACCTCGATGGCGGCGGCGATGCCGTCGCCCGTGGCGGCCAGGGCGTCGCGGTGGCCGCTCAACGTGCGGTCGAGCGCGCCGCCGGAGGCCTCGATCAGCCGGCCGGCCTCCTCGGTGCGCGCGGCGATCAGGGCGGCCAGGCGCTCGGCGTCCTCGTTCAGGCGCCCTTCGCGCTCCGCCAGGATGCGGCGCAGGCCGTCGCCCGAGGCCGCGAGCGCGTCGCGGGCCGCGGCGGTGCGCTCCTCGACCAGGATCGCGGCCTCGGCGGCGGCGGCGCCGAGCGCGGCGCGGCGGTCGGCGAACAGCCGCTCGAAGGCGCCCTCGGCCTCGCCGATGACGCCGCGGGTGGCCGCCACGTGGTCGTCGAGGCGGCGCGACAGGGTCTCGTTGAAGCCGCCGAGGTCGGCGCCGCGGCCGGCCGCCATCTCGGCCAGCGCGTCGCCGGACTGGGCCAGGGCGGCGCGCGCCGCCTCGGTCCGCTCGTCGAGCGTGGCGAGCAGGTGGTCGCCGGCGGCGAGCAGGCGCGCCTCGCCCTCGTCGAGGTTGCGGCCGAGGGCCTCGCCGGCGTCGTTCAGCGACGCGTGGAGCTGCCCGGTGCGGGCCTCGACGGCATGGAGCAGCTCGTCGCCCGCGGCGACGAGCCGGAGGCGGTGCGCGTCGAGCGCGGCGTCGAGCGCCTCGCCCGAGGCCGCGAGGGCGTCGCGGGCCGCGGCGGTGCGGTCGTCCACGAGGGCGGCGAAGTGGTCGCCGAGGCCGACGATCTCGTCGTGCCGGACCCCCACGGTGTCGCGCAGCGCGTCGGCCGAGGCTTCGAGCGCGTCGCGGGCGGAGGCGGTGCGGGCCTCGATGTCGGCCAGCATGCGGTCGCCCGCCGCGGCGATGCGGCTCTCGCCCTCGGCGAGGGCGCGCTCGACGGAGGCGGACAGGCCCGACAGGCCGTCGCGGGCCGCGGCGGTGCGCTCGGCCACGAGCGCCGCGAAGCCGTCGCCGGCCTCCCGCAGCCGCGCGTGGTGGGCGTCGAACGTGTGAGCCACGGCGTCGCCGGAGCCAGCCAGGGCCTCGTGGGCCTCGGCGGCGCCGGCCGCGATGGCGGCGGCCAGCGCTTCGCCGGCCTCGACGAAGCGGGCGCGATGGGCGTCGAGCGCGCGCTCCAGCGCCTCGGCGGCCTCGGCCGTGGCGGCCCCGGCCGCGGCGGCGCGCTCGGCCACCAGGGCGGCGACGCGGTCGCCGGCGCCGACGATCTCGTCGTGGCGCATCCCCACGGCGTCGCGCATCGCCTCGGCCGAGGCTTCGAGCGCGTCGCGGGCCGCCGCGGTGCGGCTCTCGATGTCGGCCACGAGGCGGTCGCCCACGGCGGCGATGCGGCTCTCGCCCTCGGTCAGGACGCGCTCGACGGAGGCGGACAGGCCCGACAGGGCGTCGCCGGCCTCCCGCAGCCGCGCGTGGTGGGCGTCGAACGTGTGGGCCACGGCGTCGCCGGAGCCGGCCAGGGCCTCGTGGGCCTCGGCGGCGCCGGCCGCGATGGCGGCGGCCAGCGCTTCGCCGGCCTCGACGAAGCGGGCGCGGTGCGCGTCGAGCGCCCGCTCCAACGCGTCCGCGGCCTCGGCCGCGGCGGCCTCGGCGGTGGCGGACCGGTCCGCCACCAGGGCGGCGTGCCGCTCGACGGCGGCGACGATGCCGGCGCGGTCCTGGTCCATGGCGCGGCGGGCGCCGTCGACCGCGTCGCGCGTGGCGGCGAGGCGCGCGTCGAGCCCGGCCGCGAGGCCGTCGCCGGACGCGCCCAGGCCGTCGATGGCCGCGGTCGCGGTCTCGACCGTGGCGGCGAGCGCCGCCTGACGCGCCAGCAGGGCGGCGTCGAGCGCCTCGGCGGCGCCGTCCACCGCGGCGCAGATCTGGGCCGCGTGGCCGTCGAGCAGCGTTTCCAGCCGGTCGGTCGAGCCGCCGATGTCGCCGCCGCGGGCGTCGAGCAGGGAGGCCAGCCGGTCGCCGGTGGCGTCGAGCTCGGCGTGCAGCGCCACGGCACGGGTGTCGACGGCGGCGAGCAGGCGGTCGCCGGCCTCCGCCACGGCGGCGGCGAAGCGGTCGCCGGACTCGGCGACGTCGCGCCCGCGCTCGGCCAGCAGCCCGTCGAAGGAGGTGCCGGCGTCCTCGATGAGGCCGCGGGCGGTGCCGAGGTGGTGCTCGACGAGCTCGCCGAGGCGGTCCGTGGCGAGCTGCAGCTCGGCGCGTCGCGCGTCGAGCGCGGCGTCCAGCGCCGCGCCGGAGCCGTCGACGACCTCGCGGGTGGCGGCGACGTGGCCGTCGAGCAGGGCCGCGACGTTGTCCGACACGGCGCCGAGGTCGTCGCGGTGCGCGTCGATGGCGGCGTGGAGGTGGCCCAGCGCGTCTTGGACAGCGGCGAGGCGCTCGCCCAGCGTCGCGGCGAGGCCGTCGGCCAGCGCGGTCGTGCGGGTCTGGCCGTCGGCGAACAGCCGGTCGAGGTCGGCGTTGGCGGCTTCCGACACCTCGCGGGTGCCGACGAGGTGGCTTTCGAGCAGGCCCGACAGGCGGTCGCCGGTGGCGGCGAGGTCGGCCCGGTGGGCGTCGATGGCCTGGGCCAGGGTCGCGGTCGAGCGGTCGAGGTCGTCGCGGTAGTCGGCGCCGCCGACCAGGGCTGCGAGGCGGTCGCCCGCGGCGGCGATCTGGGCTTCGCGCTCCGCGAAGGCCCGGTCCATGTTGTCGTTCGACGCGTCGAGGGCGGCGCGCAGCTCGGCCGCGTGGTCGCCGAGGCGGCCGGCCAGGTGCTCGCGGGCGGCGTCGAGGTCGGAATGGTGGCGCGTCAGGATGGCGTCGAGCTCCGCCGCGGCGGCCTCGATGCCGTCGCGCGCCTCGGCGGTGCGGGCCGCGATGGCGGCGGCGGCGCGCTCGGCCGTCGCGGCGATCTGCGCTTCGCGGTCCTCGATGGTGATCTGCAGGTCGGCGGCGGCCGACTGGAAGGCCGCGCGGGACGCGGCGGCGCGCTCGTCGATCGAGCGGATCACGCCCTTGCCGAAGCCCGACAGGTCCTCGAGGCGCGTTTCGAAGATCGCGGCGAGGTCGCCCTGCGCGGCGTCGAAGGCGGCCTGCGCGGCGGCAGTGCGGTCGTGGAACAGGGCGGCGAGCTGCTCGGCCGAGGCGGCGAGCTCGGCGCGGCGGATGTCGAACAGCGAGGCGATGTTCTCGCTGGCGGTCTCGAACTCCGCCGCCACGCCCTCGGCGCGCTCGCCGATGCGGGCCGCGATGCGCTCGCCGGTCGCGGCGAGCGTGCCGTCGAGCGCGGTGCCGTAGGTGGTGACCACCTCGCGCAGCTCGCCCTGGATGCGGGTCAGGCGCTCGGCCAGCGCGTCGCCGCGGGCCGACACGTCGTCGCCGATGCGGGTGGCGAGCAGGTCCACGCGCTCCGCCACGGCGTCGCCGCGGGTGGCGAGGTGGGCCGCGAGGTCGTCGCCGGTCTGGCGCAGGCGCTCGTCCACGGCGGCCACCTGGTCGGCCACGTCGCGCGACACGCGGCCCGTGGCCTCGTCGAGCCGCTGCGACACGTCGTCGGCCGCGGCGTGCAGCCGTTCGGCGATGTCGGCGCCGTGCTGGCCGATGGCGGCCGCCGTGGCGTCGCCGACGAGCGCCATGGACTCGGTGATCTCGCGGCCCTTGCCTTCGAGCGCGTCCGTGACGCGGGCGCCGGCCTCGGCGACGCTGGCGGACAGCTGGTCCGACACGGAATCGAGGTCGCGCGCCAGCCCCTCGTGCGCGCCCGCGATGGCGCCGCGCACGCGGTCGGCGTTGGCCACGATGGCTTCGCGCTCCACCGTCAGCTCGTCGATCATCGAGCGGATGCGGCGCTCGTTGTCGGTGTAGGAGCGCTCGAGGTTGGCGACCTCGTTGCGCACGATGGTTTCGAGCTCGCCGGCGCGGGCGAGAGCGCGCTCCAGCCCGTCGCCCATGGAGGCGACCTCGCGGCGGATGGCCTGCGACAGGCTCATCACCTGCTCGGTCGCGATGGTTTCGGGCTCGGCCAGCCGCACCGCGATGGCCGCCATGGAGCGCGTGGTGAGGCGCATCTCCTCCGTGCGGCGCGCGAGCCCGGCCAGGATGAAGAAGAACAGGATCGGGCCGACGACCGCGCCGATGCCCGCGACCGCGTCCGGCCGGGCGAGGCCGGCCACCGACAGGCCGCCGCCGAACGTGCCCGCGGCGTAGAGCACGTAGCCGCAGGCGAGCGCCCAGGCGACCGACCCCGCGAGCGCCAGCGCGAAGGGCGCGCCGCTCGGGCGCGTCTGCAGGGCGGCGAGGAGCTGGCCCACCGAGCGCCGGTCGTCGTTGGCGTGGAGGCTCGCGGTCGACAGGCCGCCGCTCGCCGGCAGGGTCCCGGCCGCCGGCAGGCCGTTCGGCGCGCGCGCCGCCGCGCGGCTGCCGCCCTGGGCGGGGCCGATCGCGGGGGCGTCGGGGCCGCTCGGCGCGGCCCGCTCGGCCGTCACCCGCGGCGAGGGGCCGTTGGGCGTCCGCTCGATCCCCCCGAGCGGCGGGGCCGGCGGGGGCGCTTCCGCGGCGGCCGGCTCTGCGGGGTCCGCCTTGACGAGGTTGAGGGCTTCCTCGATGGCCAGGAGCGCGGCGGCGGCCGGATCCTTGGCTTCGTTCTGTGCGGCCATACTCGCCTCGCCCACCCTGGGAACTCACGCGGTCAAGAACAACGCATCGACATTCAACCCGCGCCGGCGGAAGCGGGACAATCCATCGAATGCGAAACATTAACCAAATGCCAGTCTACTCGGGACGTCCGGGGATTGAAACCACCCCCAAACGGCATCGGGCAACGTCGTTAACGGCTTGTTCACCTCCGAAACCTCATGCCCCGCGCCCCCGACTGGGCCCTGCCGACAGGCGGGATTGGGGCCAGGACGAACCAGGAGTCGCGCATGAGATCCGCCCTTTCCCCCGAGGCTCCCGCCGCCGAGCGTTCCAGCGGCGAGCGGCCGGTCGACCTCGTGCACCTCACCCGCCAGTGCTTCGGCGACAAGCGGCTCGAAACCGAGCTGCTGCGCCTGTTCATGCGCCAGGCGCGGCAGATCCAGGGCGGGCTCGACGCCGAGGTGGGCGACGACTCGGTGGCGAGCCTGCCGGCCGGCGACCTCCTGCACACGCTGGTCGGCTCGGCGCGCGTGGTGGGCGCGCACCGCGTCGCGAGCCTCGCCGAAGCCTACGAGGCGTCGCTGCGCGGGCGCGACCGCGCCGCGCTGAGCGCCCAGGACCGCGCCGACATGCGGGCCGCCGTGGACGAGGCCTGCGGCTACATCGGCGGCCTGCTCGACGCGGCCTGAGCCGGCCGGCCGCAGGGGCGCGCCCGATCGAGCCGCGCGGGCCGCGCGGCCTCGCCAAGGCGCCGGTTCTGCCCTAGAACCGCGCCAGCGGTCGAGCACCGCGGCGCGGAGCGGGTCAGTCGAAGCTATGGTCAAGATCACCTTCATCGATTCCGCCGGCCAGTCCCGAACGATCGACGCCGAGGTCGGCGCCACGGTGATGGAGACGGCCGTCCGCAACGGCGTGCCCGAGATCGAGGCCGAATGCGGCGGCGCCTGCGCCTGCGCGACCTGCCACGTCTACGTCGACCCCGCCTGGGTCGAGGCCACGGGCAAGCCCGAGCCGATGGAGGAGGACATGCTGGACTTCGCCTTCGAGGTTCAGCCCACCTCGCGCCTGTCCTGCCAGATCAAGGTCAAGGCGCCGCTCGACGGCCTCGTGGTCCGCACGCCGTCCCGCCAGGGCTGAGGCCCGGTCGCGGGGCCGTTCGCCGCACGAAGGCCGCGCCGCGTCGATTGTGGCGCGGCGCCGACCGCCTTACCATGTCCCGAGGCGATGTCCCGGGCGCCGATGAAGCCGCCGGCCCCGGGCGCGCGGGCGTGGGTTGGGGGCGGACCGGGATGGGTGAGATCATCAAGACCGACGTGCTGATCGTCGGGGCGGGGCCGGTGGGGCTCTTCGCGATCTTCGAGCTCGGGCTGCTCGACCTGCGCGCCCACCTCGTCGACATCCTGTCCATGCCGGGCGGCCAATGCGCCGAACTCTACCCGGAGAAGCCCATCTACGACATCCCCGGCTTCCCCATCGTCACGGGCCAGGCGCTCGTCGACAACCTGCTCGAACAGGCGAAGCCCTTCTCGCCGCAGTTCCACTTCGGCGAGATGGTGGCGGCGCTGGAGCCGGTCGGCACGCCCGAGGCCCCGCTGTTCCGCGTGGCGACGGACGCCGGCACGCAGTTCGAGGCGAAGACGGTGGTGATCGCGGCCGGCGGCGGCTCGTTCCAGCCGAAGAAGCCGCCCATCGCCGGCATCGAGGCCTACGAGAACGCCTCCGTGTTCTACGCGGTCCGCCGGATCGACCAGTTCGCCGGCCGCCGCGTGCTGATCGTGGGGGGCGGCGATTCCGCGCTCGACTGGGCCCTGAACCTCCAGCCCGTGGCGAGCCGCGTCACCGTGCTCCACCGCCGCGACGCGTTCCGGGCCGCCCCCCACTCAGTCAACGCCATGCGGGCCCACGTCGCGGAAGGGCGGATGGACCTGCAGATCGGGCAGGTGACGGCGCTGCACGGCGGCGACGGCACCCTGTCGGGCGTGACGGTGCGCCACGAGGACGGCTCGACCACGGAGGTCGCCTGCGACGCCATGCTGCCCTTCTTCGGCCTGACCATGAAGCTCGGGCCGGTGGCGGACTGGGGCCTGAACCTCCACGAGAACCTGATCCCGGTCGACACCGAGAAGTTCGAGACCAGCGTGCCGGGCATCTTCGCCATCGGCGACATCAACACCTATCCGGGCAAGCTGAAGCTCATCCTGTCCGGCTTCCACGAGGCCGCGTTGGCGGCCCAGAAGGTCCACCGCTACGTGTTCCCCGACAAGCGCCTGACCTTCCAGTACACAACTTCCTCGACCAACCTGCAGAAGAAGCTCGGCGTGGCCTGAAGCCGGGCCGAGGTTCGGGGGCCGCCGACGAGCGGGTGAGGGCCGACGGGACCTCGCCGGAGCCCGGCGCGCGGCCGGGCCGCCGGAATGCGGCGGGCGCGTCGCCGGACCTCGACCGGTCTCCGAACTGCGTGTGCCATGCGTCCGTCGCTCGCGGGCGTGAGGCGGTGGGCGCACGCCGGCCGGTGCCGCGCCGCGACCCCTCCGCCGCCGAGCTTGGCCAGCGATCGCAAGATCAGCCTTCCGATTTAAGCGATCGTTCACCCTGAATGATCGGCCATGGCCGCATCTGTGCGGTGAGAACACTGTATCGCTATGGCGAATAGGCTTGATGAACGAAGTGTAAACGGCTGCATTTGAGTCGATACGACTGACGACGACTTTGCCAGATTGCGGACATATTTGCTCGAACGCCCCACGTTAGGGTAAACACTGGACATCGGGACGAGGCGGAGTGGATCAGGACTCCACGTCCTCGGCGAGTTCAGCGTGGTTCGGAGTTCAGTGATGAAGCATCTGTTGTCGGCCGTCGTGGCGATGTCGGCCGTGCTGGGCGGTTCGGCCCTGTCCGGCGCGTCCGCCGCCGATCTGCCGCGCCGCGCCCCGGCCTACGTGCCGCCGGCCTACACGCCCATCTTCACCTGGACGGGCGCCTATGCGGGCTTCAACGCCGGCTACGGCGGCGGCGACTCGAAGGGCACCGGCAACGGCCTCGCCGGCAGCCTCGGCGGCGCGCTCGCGGGCGGCACGGTCGGCTACAACTACCAGTACCAGCAGCTCGTGGTCGGCCTGGAGGCCGACGCCGACTTCGCCAGCATCGGCAACAGCCAGACCGGCGCAGGCCCGCTGACGACCAAGAGCAACCTCAACTTCGCCACCACGGTGCGGGCCCGCGCCGGCTACGCGGTCAACCGCTTCCTCGTGTATGTGACCGGCGGCTACGCGGGCGGCAACCTGCACTCGACGATCTACGACACGCCGCGCAACGTGTACCTGTCGAACACCAACTTCCTCAACGGCTACGCGGTCGGCGCCGGCGTGGAATATGCCTTCATGCCGAACCTGTCGGCCAAGGCCGAGTACCTCTACACGGACCTCGGCCAAGCCTACAACTACGCCTACACGCCCGACGTGACGCGCATCGGCCTCGGCACCTCCGCGGTCAAGGTCGGCGTGAACTACCACTTCTAGGATCCGGCGCGCCGGATCGACGGGAAGCCCGGCGCGCGCCGGGCCTTCTCGCGTTCAGGCGGGCTTGACGCGAGTGGCCTCGAAGGCCGGCACCGCCGCGGCGAAGCCGTCGAGCCAAGCCACGAGCCGCGGGTGCCCGCCGCGCCAGCGGCCGTCGAAGCGCAGGTCGAGGTAGCCCAGCGCGCAGGCCAGCGCGATCGACCCGACCGTGATCGCCCCCGCCGGCGGCTCCGCCTCCAGCGCGGCGAGCGCGCGCTCGACCTTGCCGGCCTGATGCTCGACCCAGGCGGCCTCGCGCTTCTCGGCCGCGCGCCAGCGCCCCTCGTAGACCTGCAGCAGCGCGGCGTCGCCGAGCCCGTCGGCCAGGGATTCGAGCCGCAGCGCCGCGAAGCGTGGGCCGAGCTCGGCGGGGATCAGGCGGTTGCCGCCCGCCACGGCGTCGAGGTAGGCGACGATCACCGCAGAATCGAAGAGCGTGGTGCCGTCCTCGAGGATC
Source organism: Lichenibacterium dinghuense (assembly GCF_021730615.1). Taxonomy (NCBI): domain Bacteria; kingdom Pseudomonadati; phylum Pseudomonadota; class Alphaproteobacteria; order Hyphomicrobiales; family Lichenihabitantaceae; genus Lichenibacterium; species Lichenibacterium dinghuense. The sequence goes on along the minus strand of NZ_JAJLMN010000001.1, from coordinate 1,618,306 downwards.
AGCGTCGGGATCTTGCCGAGCGGGTTCTCGCGGCGGAGCGAGTCGGTCGGGGACGCCGTGTCGGCCTCCACCACCGACACGGACAGGCCGAGCAGGGCCGCGGCGATCTTGACCTTGCGGCCGAACGGCGAGGCGGGGGCGGAGCGGAGGATCATGGGCGGCTTCCTGTGCGGGGACGCCGCGGCTTAACAGCTCGGACCGGGGCGGGCCAGCGCCGGCCCGCCCCGGCCCCACGCTCACCACTGGTCGGACAGCGAGGCGATGATGCGGCAGCCGTCGCGGTATGGCTTCGGCGGCGACCGGCGCCTCAGCGGACGCGACCGCGGCGCTGCAGCGGCTCCTCCGAACGCCGCGAGGCCAGGGGCACCGGCGGAGACGCTTCGGACGCGGGGCGGGCGACGGCCCGAGCCTTTCACGGCCGGGGCGCGCCCCGCGCCCGAGTGTCGCCGGGTCGCCGGCGGCACACATTCGCGTTCCGCCCCGTTTCTCCCTAGACTGATGGCGGGTGCGCTGAAACGGGAGTGCGGCCGTGGCGGACGCAGGTGAGAAACGTCGGGCGCTGGACCGGCCCCTCGCGCGGGCGCGGGCCGTGCTCGTCTTCGAACGGCTGTGGCCCGCCGCCGTGGCGGTGCTGGCGCTCGCCGGGCTGTTCCTGGCCGTGTCGTGGTTCGGCCTGTGGGTGGCGCTGCCGCGCGCGCTGCGCGCCGTGGGCGTGCTCGCCTTCGCGGCCGCCCTGGCGGCCGTGCTCTGGACGGCGGCCCGCGGCCGTCTGCCCGGCCGGCGGGACGCGCTGGCGCGCCTCGACCGCGACTCCGGCCTGCCGCATCGCCCGATCTCCTCCGCCGAGGACGCCCTCGCGGACCCGGACGCCGACGCCACCACGCGCGCGCTCTGGGCGCTGCACCAGCGCCGGCTCGAGGCCGCGCTCACGGCCCTGCGGGTCCGCGCGCCCTCGCCGCGCCTCGTGGACCGCGACCGCTACGCCCTGCGGGCCGGCGCGCTGCTGCTCGCCGCGGCCGGCGCCTTCGCGGCCGGCCCCGACCGGGACGGGCGCCTCGCCGCCGCCTTCGACTGGTTCGGCGCCGGCGCGCCCGCGGCGGGCTTCCGGCTCGACAGCTGGATCGATCCGCCCGCCTATACGGGCCGGCCGCCGGTGGTCCTGTCCGGGGCCGGCGCGCCCCCGGCGTCGGCGGACGGCGCCCCCGCCGTTGTCGCGGCCCCGGTGGGATCCACCGTGGTGGTCCGGGCGGCGGGCGCGGGGAAGGTCGAGGTCGCGGCCGAGGGGGGCGTCACCGCCGCGCCCGGCCCCGACGCCGCCCCCGACAAGCCGGCCCCGCAGGCGGGCGCCGACGCCGCGACCGAGCGGCGCTTCAAGCTCGGCGGCGACGGGCGGGTCACGGTGAAACGCGACGGCGCGGCCCTGGCCTCCTACGACCTCCGCGCCATCCCGGACCTGCCGCCCACGATCGCGCTCGACGGCCGGCCGGTCCGCAACGCCCGGGGTTCGATGACGCTGCGCTACACGGTGGGCGACGACTACGGCGTCGTGTCCGCCGAGGCGCTGCTGTCCGACCCGATCGTGAACGGCACGCCCGTGACCGGCCGCACGCTGGTGCCGCCGCCGAAGCTGCCGTTGGCGCTGCCGGCGGCGGCCCGCGGGCTCGGCAAGGGCGAGACCACCGCCGACCTCGCCGACAGCCCCTGGGCGGGCGCGACGGTGACCATGGTGCTCGCCGCCCACGACGAGGGCGGCAACACCGGCCGCAGCGCGCCGACCAGCGTGGTGCTGCCGGCGCGCGGCTTCAGCCAGCCGCTGGCGCGCGCCCTGGTCGAGCAGCGGCGGAACCTCGTGCTCGACCCCGACCACCGCGACGGCCTCGACACCGCGCTCGACGCGCTGACGCTGGCGCCGGACGTGTTCGACATCCCCCCGCCGGTGTTCCTCGGCCTGCGCACCGCCAAGACGCGGCTCGACGAGGCCCGGACCGACGAGGACCTGATCGGCGTCGCCGACCTCCTGTGGGCCATGGCGCTGCAGATCGAGGACGGCGACCTGTCGAAGACCGAGGCGGACCTGAAGGCGCTCCAGGCGGAGCTGAAGGACGCGCTCGCCCGCAACGCGCCGCCCGAGGAGATCAAGCGCCTGACCGACGCGCTCCGCAAGCAGCTCGACAAATACCTGGCCGAGATGGCCCGGAAGGCGGAGTCGCAGCAGCGCGCGGACCGCCAGGATCCCAACGCGCGCACCCGCACGGTCACGCCCGACCAGCTCCAGCGCATGATCGACCGCATGGAGCAGGCGATGAAGGACGGCGACGTCGCGGAAGCGCAGCGCATGCTCGACCAGCTCCGCGGCGTGCTCGACAACCTGAAGACCGCGAAGCGGCGCTCGAATGCCCAGCAGCAGGCGCAGCGCCAGATGGACCAGTCGATGCGCGACCTCGACCGGATGACGCGCGACCAGCAGGCCCTGCGCGACGACACCTTCAAGAAGGGGCGCGAGGACCGCAAGGCGCAGGGCGACGGCGACGACGGGGACGCGCAGGACAACGGCGACCAGCCCGATGCGGGCCAGCAGGGCGACGGCAAGCAGGCGGACGGGCAGGGGGGCGCCGACGGCGCGCCGCAGGACGGGGCCGGGCAGCAGGGTGGCCAGATGCCGGGCGGCCAGGGCCAGAAGGGCGGCGCCGGCTCGGGCGGGCAGGGCGGCGACCTCGGAGGCCGCCAGAACGCGCTGCGCCAGAGGCTCGGACAGCTTCAGAAGCAGATGCGGGACCTCGGGCTCGAAGGCGAGAAGGGCTTCGACGCCGCCGGCAAGGCCATGAAGGAGGCCGAGAGCGCGCTCGGCGAGGGGCAGGGCGGCACCGACCGCGCGGTGGAAGCGCAGGGCCGCGCGCTGCGCGGCCTGCAGCAGGGCGCGCAGGGCCTGCAGAAGCAGATGGCGCAGCAGGGCCAGGGCCAGCAGAACGCGCAGGACGGCGAGGGCGACGACGACGGCACCGGCGGCCCGAACGGCCAGCGGACGGACCCGCTCGGCCGCCCCCGCCGCGGGCAGGCCGACATGGGCGGAAACTCCAACGACCCCGACGGCCGGACGGTCGGCGCCAGCCCCGGCGCCCGCGCCCAGCAGGTGCTGGAGGAGCTGCGCCGCCGCCTCGGCGACCCGTCGCGCCCGCAGGCCGAGCAGGACTACCTGGAGCGGCTGCTGCGCCGGTATTGAGCGGGGCGCGGGGCCGGCGCGGGCCCCCCGCCCGAATTTCCGGACCCCGTGCCGATCCCGCACACCTTTCCGCGCGTTGTGCGGTGCGGTCGGCCGCGGGACGCTGTAGTGGCGTCGGCTCGACGCTTCGAGCCGAGGACGCGCGCATGACGGCCCACTTCCACCAGTTCCCCTGCCGATCCGACAATTACGGCGTGCTGGTGCACGATTCCGCGACGGGCGCCACGGCCGCCATCGACGCGCCGGAGGCCGGCGCGGTGCTCAAGGCGCTGGCCGAGACGGGCTGGACCCTGACCGACATCCTGGTGACGCATCACCACGCCGACCACACCGACGGCATCCCGGCCCTGAAGGCGAAGTTCCCCAAGCTGCGGGTGGTCGGCCCCGCCGCCGAGGCGGCCAAGATCGGCGGCGTCGACCTCGGCGTGAAGGAGGGCGACGAGGTGCTGGTGGGGCACCTCGAGGCCGCGGTGCTGGCGACGCCGGGCCACACGGCCGGTCACGTCGTCTACTGGTTCGAGGAGGCGGGCGCGCTCTTCGCCGGCGACACGCTGTTCTCGCTCGGCTGCGGCCGGGTGATGGAGACCCCCATGGCGACCATGTGGGACTCGCTGCTCAAGCTGTCGCAGCTCCCCGGCGAAACGCAGGTCTACGCGGGCCACGAATACACGGTGTCGAACGCGAAGTTCGCCCTGTCGGTGGAGCCCGACAACGCCGTGCTGAAGGAGCGCGCCGGCGAGGTCGAGCGGCTGCGCGCCGCCGGTCACCCGACCCTGCCCACCACCCTGTCGCTGGAGCTCGCCGCGAACCTCTTCCTGCGCTGCGCCGTGCCGGCCGTGCAGGCCGCGGCGGGGCTGCCGGGCGGCGATCCGGCCGAGGTCTTCGCCGTTCTGCGCGAGCGGAAGAACCGCGCGTGAGCGGCCTCGCCGCCCTGTCGGCCCGCGAGGTCGTCCGCCTGCTCGACCTCGCGCCGCACCCGGAGGGGGGGCACTACCGCGAAACCTTCCGCGACCCGGCCTCGGGCGCCGACGGTCGGCCGCGCTCGACCGCCATCCTGTTCCTGCTGGCCGGGGACGAGGTGTCGGAATGGCACCGCGTGGACGCCGCCGAGGTGTGGCACTGGCACGCCGGCGCGCCGCTGGTCATCACCCTGTCGCCGAACGGCCACGACGCCGCGGCGCACCGGCTCGGGCCGGACCTCCGCGCCGCGCAGAGCCTCCAGCTCGCCGTGCCGGCGCACTGCTGGCAGACGGCGGCGAGCCTCGGGGCCTGGACCCTGGTGGGCTGCACGGTGGCGCCGGGCTTCCGCTTCGAGGGGTTCGAGCTGGCGCCGCCGAACTGGCGGCCGATGCCCCGTCCATAGCGTCGCGAGGGGAAACATCATGGTGGACCTCTACGGGCGGCCGTCGTCGCGCCTCGACCTCGCGCGCCGCACCGGCAGCCTCGCGGCCTTCGCGGGCGTGCGTCTGGTGACGCTCGGCGACGGCGTCGAGCGCGGCGTCAGGGTGCTGGAGTTCCGCACCGGCACCGGCCTCGCCTTCGACGTGCTGGTGGACCGCGGGCTCGACATCGGCGCCTGCGAGCACAGCGGCCGCGCGGTCGGCTGGCAGTCGCCGACCGGCTTCCGCCACCCCGGCCTCCACGAGACCGAGGGCGAGGGCGGGCTCGGCTTCCTCCGGAGCTTCTCGGGCCTGCTCGTCACCTGCGGGCTCGACCACGTCGGCTTCAACGCCGAGGAGCCCGCGCCGCAGTACCACTACGGCCCGCGCTCCACCGTGAGGCACACGATCCACGGGCGCGTCGGCACCGTGCCGGCGCGGCTCGGCGGCTACGGCGAGCGCTGGGACGGGGACCGCTGCACGCTCTGGTGCGAAGGGCTCGTGCGCCAGTCCGCGGTGTTCGGCGAGGACCTGCACCTCCACCGCCGCATCGAGGCCGAGGTCGGCTCGGACGAGATCCGGATCCGCGACCGCGTGGTCAACCACGGCTTCTATCGCACGCCGCACATGCTGCTCTACCACCTCAACGTGGGCTACCCGGTGCTCGACGAGGGCGCGCGCTTCCTTGCTCCCGTGGCGGACGTCGTGATGGCGTCCCACGCCGGGGACGCCTACCGCCGGCAGGGCGTCGGCTACCGGACCATGCCGGCGCCGCGGGACGGGGTCTCGGAGCAGGTGTGGGAGCACGACCTCCGCGCCGACGCGGCCGGCCGCGTGCCCTACGCGGTCGTCAACGACGCGCTGGGGATCGGCCTCGCCGTCGAGGTCGTCAAGGCGCAGCTGCCCTGCTTCACCGAGTGGCAGCACTTCCAGGCCGGCGCCTACGCGCTCGGGATCGAGCCGGGGACCAACCACGTTCCGGGCCACGCCTTCGCGCGCGAGCGGGGCGAGCTCGCCATGCTCGAACACGGCGAGGAGCGGCGCTACGACCTGACGCTGCGCGTGCTCGACGGCGCCGGGGCGATCGCGGCGGCCGAGGCGCGGATCAGGGCGGTGGGCGGGCAGCCGGAGGAGGATTATCCGGAGCCGTCGGGGGTGTTCGCCGCGCTGCGGTGAGGGGTGCCTTCGCGGAGCGACAGTCGATCTGCATCTCAGCCACGGAGTCAAAGTCTCGCCCACCTGAAAGCCGCAGCGGCGATCGCGACGACCAGAATGATTGTCGACAGCCAGAAGATCGGCATTCACCAGAGCTCGATGCCCGGATGAACATGCCCCGTGGCGACGAACTCCGTATGCATCCGGCTGGCATCGTCCAGGTATATCAGCACCGGGACCAAGAGCACGATCCTGAGGGCGAGGAGAGTCGGATTCAGCGCCGCGAGAGCAGCAAGGACGACGAGCCCGCCGTTGACGACGTCGAAGCGGCCCACGTCGGATGGGTGGCAGGCCCCCACCAGCAGGGCCCATCTGACCGCGTCCCACAGGCCCCCGCATGCCTTGCCTGCCGTCTCTCCGACGAGGTAGTCGGCCCGCGCGATGGCCAGGATGATCGCGAGGCCGACGGCTGCGGATGCTACGGTGTAGCCGCGCCCTCGACGGACAGTCGCACCGGGGCGCGGTCCTGGACGGCTCGCTCGGCCTCGACCAGTCATTCTCGGGACGCCCCGCACCCGGCCAGCCCCTCGATGATCGGGCAGTCCGGCCGCCCGTCCCCGGCGCAGCCGTCGGCGAGCCGGTGCAGCGTCGCCACCATGTCGCGCAGACCGGCGATCCGCTCCTCCAGCTCGGCGACGTGGTCGAGCGCGATGCGCTTCACCTCGGCGCTCGTGCGGCCGCGGTCGCCCCACAGGGCCAGGAGGTCGCGGATGCGGTCGATCGAGAAGCCGAGGTCGCGGGCGCGGCGCACGAACTTCAGCCGCTCGACGTCGTCGGCCGAATAGTCGCGGTAGTTGCTGTCCCGCCGCTCCGCCGGCGCGACGAGGCCGATCGCCTCGTAGTGGCGGATCATCTTAGCCGAAGCGCCCGAGGCCCGCGCGGCCTGCCCGATCTGCATCCCCGCATCCCCGCGAAAGCCCCTTGACCCTCCCATGATGGGAAGGTCCAGGCTCCGCGGCAAGGATGACATCCATGACTCACGAGCATCACCACGACCACGGGGCGGGCTGCGGCTGCGGTTCCGCACCGGCCGCGCCGACGGCCGCCAAGGACCCGGTCTGCGGCATGACGGTGGACCCTTTGACGACGCCCCACCACGCCGAGCACGCGGGCGCGACCTACCACTCCTGCTGCGCCGGCTGCCGGACCAAGTTCGAGGCCGACCCGGACAAGTATCTCGCCCCGAAGGCGAAGGACCCCGTCTGCGGCATGACGGTGGACCCTTCGACGACGCCCCACCATGCCGAGCACGCCGGCGTGACCTATCACTTCTGCTGTGCCGGCTGCCGGACCAAGTTCGAGGCTGACCCGGACAAATATCTCGCCCCGAAGGCGAAGGACCCCGTCTGCGGCATGGTGGTGGACCCTTTGACGACGCCCCACCACGCCGAGCACGCGGGCACAGCCTACCACTTCTGCTCGGCCGGCTGCCGCACCAGGTTCGAGGCCGACCCGGACAAATATCTGTCGCCGGCGCCGCGCGCGGAGGCGCCGGCGCGCCCCGGCACAGTCTACATCTGCCCGATGGACCCCGAGGTGCGCCAGGACCATCCCGGCGCCTGCCCGATCTGCGGCATGGCGCTGGAGCCCGAGGAGGTGTCCGCCGAGGCCGGCCCCAACCCCGAGCTCCTCGACATGCGCCGCCGCGCCTGGCTCGCCGCCGCGGGCGCGGCGCCCGTCGTGGCCCTCGCCATGGGCGAGGACCTCCTCGGCGCCCGTTTCCCGGTCGGCGGCCAGCTGTCGAGCGCGATCCAGCTCGTGCTGGCGAGCCTCGTCGTGTTCGGGGCCGGCTGGCCCTTCCTCCAGCGCGGGTGGGCGTCGCTGCGTACGCGCCGCCTCAACATGTTCACGCTGGTGATGATCGGCACGCTCGGGGCCTGGGCCTACAGCGCGGTCGCGACGCTGGCGCCCGGCCTGTTCCCGCCCGCCTTCCGCGGGCCCGACGGCGCCGTGGGCGTTTATTTCGAGGCGGCGGCCGTCATCACCCTGCTGGTGCTGGTCGGGCAGGTGCTGGAGCTGAAGGCGCGCGACAGCACCTCGACGGCCATCCGCGGGCTCCTCGACCTCGCGCCGAAGACCGCCCGCCGCATCGCGCCGGGCGGCGCCGAGGCCGACGTCGCGCTCGACGCGGTCCGGGTCGGCGACCGCCTGCGCGTCCGCCCCGGCGAGGCCGTGCCGGTCGACGGCACGGTCGAGAGCGGCGAGGCGAGCCTCGACCGGTCGAGCGTCACCGGCGAATCGATGCCCGTGACGGTGCGGGCCGGCGACGCGGTGATCGGCGGCACGCTGTGCCGGGGCGGCGGCCTCGTGATCCGCGCCGACAGGGTCGGGCGCGACACGCTGCTCAGCCGTGTCGTGCAACTCGTCGCCCAGGCGCAGCGCTCCCGCGCGCCGATCCAGCGCCTAGCCGATCGGGTGTCGGGCTGGTTCGTGCCGGCCGTGCTGCTGGCCGCCGCGGCGGCCTTCGCGGCCTGGATGGCGCTCGGTCCCGAGCCGCGCTTCGCCCACGCCGTGGTGGCGGCCGTGTCGGTGCTCATCATCGCCTGCCCGTGCGCGCTGGGCCTCGCCACCCCCATGTCGGTCACCGTGGGGATGGGGCGTGGCGCCCGCGCCGGCGTGCTGATCCGCGACGCGGAAGCGCTGGAGCGGCTGGAGAAGGTCGACACGGTGGTGCTCGACAAGACCGGCACGCTGACCACGGGCGCGCCCGTGGTGTCCGGCATCGCCGCGGCGGACGGCGTTTCGGAGGACGAGGTGCTGCGGCTCGCCGCCGCGGCGGAGCGCGCGAGCGAGCATCCCCTGGCGCGGGCGATCGTCGACGCCGCCGCGGAGCGCGGGCTCGACGGGCCGGCGGCCGAGGGCTTCGAGGCGCCGGCCGGCCGCGGCGTCGCGGCGCGCGTCGCCGGCCGGGCCGTGGTGGTCGGCTCGGAGCGCTTCCTCGCCGAGCGCGGCGTTGAGGTGCGGGACCTGGCCGCGGCGGCCGAGGCCTTCCGGGCGCGCGGCGCCACCGCCGTGCTGGTGGCGGTCGACGGGCGGCTCGCGGGCGCGCTCGGCGTCGCCGACGCGGTCCGGCCCGACAGCGCCGCCGTGGTGGCCGCGCTCAAGGCCGAGGGCCTGCGCGTGGTGATGCTGACGGGCGACAGCCTCGCCACAGCGCGGGCCGTCGCGGGGCCGCTCGGCATCGACGAGGTCCGGGCCGACGTGCTGCCCGACGCCAAGGCGGCCGTCGTGGAGGCCCTGAAGCGCGAGGGACGCTCGGTCGCCATGGTGGGCGACGGCGTCAACGACGCCCCGGCCCTGGCGCTGGCGGACGTCGGCGTCGCCATGGGCACGGGCGCCGACATCGCGATCGAGAGCGCGGGCGTGACGCTGCTCGGCGGCGACCTCGCGGGGATCCTGCGCGCGCGGCGCCTGTCGCGCGCCACGCTCGGCAACGTCCGCCAGAACCTCGCCTTCGCGTTCCTCTACAACGGCATCGGCGTGCCGGTGGCGGCCGGGGTGCTGTACCCCGCCTTCGGCCTGCTGCTGTCCCCCATGATCGCCGCCGCCGCCATGGCGCTGTCTTCCGTCAGCGTCATCGGCAACGCGCTGCGCCTCCGCTCCGCCGACCTCGGCTGAGCCCACACCCAGGAAAGCCCTCACCCATGACCAGGACGACCGTCCTCGCCGTCGCCATCCTGTGCGGATCCGCCGGCGCCGCCCGCGCCGCCGAGCCGATGGCGATGGACCACGGCGCCATGAAGCCAGCCGCCGCGGCCCCGCCCGCGGGGGCGCAGACCCCGGCCGGCAAGGCCTACGCGGCCGCCAACGACGCCATGATGAGGAACATGGACGTGAAGCCCTCGGGCGACGCCGACCGCGACTTCGCGGCCATGATGCTGCCCCACCACCAGGGCGCGATCGACATGGCGAAGGTGGAGCTGCGCTACGGCCGCGACCCCGTGCTGCGCAGGCTCGCCGCCGACATCGTCGCCGCGCAGGAGAAGGAGATCGCCGAGATGCGCGGCTGGCAGGAGAAGCACGCCGGGTCGCGTTGACGGGGCCTCGGGCGGAGCGCCGCGGCGGTCAGGCTCCGGGATCGACGCTCGGCGCCGCGCCGCGCCCCCGCTCGCGCCCGAGCAGGTAGAGCCCCGAGCCCGTCACGATCGCGGCGCCCGCCGCGGTCCAGCCGTCCGGCAGGGCGCCGAAGACGAGCCAGCCCAGCGCCGCCGCGCCGAGCAGCTGGGCGTAGAAGAAGGGCGCCAGCGTCGAAGCCGGCGCGCGGCGGTGGGCGAGGATCATCAGCCAGTGGCCGAGCGCGCCGAACAGGCCGAGGCCGAGCAGCACCGGCCACACCCGCGCGTCAGCCGGCGCGCGCCACACGAGGGGCAGGGCGGGCGCCGTGGCGGTGGCGCCGACCGCCCCCGTCCAGAACAGCGTCGTCAGCGGGGGATCGCGCGGCGCCAGCATGCGGGTCGCCAGCGCGTAGCCGCTGTTGAACAGCGCCGTGAGCCCGGCGAGCAGCATGGCGGCGTCGAGCGCGCCCGACCACGGCCGCGTGATCACCAGAACGCCGGCGAAGCCCACCGCCACCGCCGCGAGCCTGTGGCGGCCCGGCCATTCGCCGAGCAGCGGGCCGGCCAGCAGGGCGGTGAACAGCGGGGCCGCGAAGGTGATGGCGGTCGCCTGGGTGAGCGGCAGGCGCCGCAGCGCGAAGAAGGAGGTGAGGGTCGCGGCCACGACCAGGAGCCCGCGCGCGACCTGCAGCGCCGGGCTGCGGCTCCTCCCCACGCGGCGCGGCGAGCCCGCCGGCTTCCAGGGCCCGCAGGCGGCCGCCACGAAGGCGAAGGACACGAGGTAGCGCATCGCCGCGGTCTGCACGGGATCGCCGCCGGTCCCGTTCACCCACTTGGCCGAGGCGTCGAGGCAGGCGAAGCAGCCGACGGCGCCGAGCAGCAGCAGGATGCCCGTGCCGACCTCCTCGCCTCCCGCCGAGGGAGCTGCCGCCGGCCTGTTCAACGGGTCGCGATCGGCGTAATCACGGCTCGAGCCCACCCCACCCCCCATCGCGTTTGGTGCCATGAACCGCTACGAGCGCCGCCCCGTCGCCGCCACCGAGGCCGAGCTGGAATACGGCGACGGCGAGTTCCGCGTCATCCGGCCCGGCTCCTTCGTGCGCTGCGGCGTCACCGGCGTGCCGATCCCCCTCGACGACCTGCGCTACTGGAACGTCGCCGCCCAGGAGGCCTACGCGTCGCCGCAGGCCAAGCTGGCGCGGCTGGGGATCAAGCTCGGGGGCTGAAGCGCCCCTCACGCGCCCACGAGCCGGCCCAGCATGTCGGCCAGCGTTTCGGGGTCGTCGAAGGCGAGGCGGATCGGCAGCGCCGCGGCGGGGAAGTCGGCGGGCAGGCGCACGCGGTCCTTCTCGGTCGTGACGAGCGCGGCGCCCGCCGCCGCGGCGGCCGCGAGGAGCGCGTCCCGCTCCGCCGCCGTGAAGGCGTGGTGGTCCGGGAAGGCCCGCGTCCCCGCGACCTCGAGCCCCGCCTCGGCCAGCGTGTCGAAGAACTTCTCCGGCCGGCCGATCCCCGCGAAGGCGAACAGGCGCCGGCCGGCGAGCGCGCCGAGCGCCCGCGCGTCGGGCTCGACCGCGGCGCGCAGCACCGGCAGGCGCCGCAGGCCCGCCTCGGCCGCGACCGCCCGGCCCGGCTCGCCCGCGCCCACCACGACCACGAGGTCGACCGTGCCCCATTGCCGGGCCATCGGGGCCCGGAGCGGCCCCGCCGGCAGGCAGAGCCCGTTGCCGGTCCCCACCGCGCCATCCACGACCGCGATCCGCAGGTCCTTGGCGAGCGACGGGTTCTGCAGCCCGTCGTCCATCACCAGCACCGTGGCGCCGGCCGCGAGTGCGGCGCGGGCCGCGGCGGGGCGGTCCGCGCCGACGTAGCAGGGCGCGACGCGCGCGAGCAGCAGCGGCTCGTCGCCGACCGCGCCCGCGCCGTGCCGGGCCGGGTCGACGCGCACCGGCGCCGCGGCGCCCGCGCCGCCGTAGCCGCGCGACAGCACGGCGGGCTCGTGGCCGGCGGCGACGAGCTGGCGCAGGATCTCGGCCGCGACCGGCGTCTTGCCGGCGCCGCCGGCCGTGAAGTTGCCGACGCAGACCACGGGCACGCCGGCCCGCTCCCCGGCCCGCGCCATGCGCCGGGCCGCCACGGCGCCGAGGATCGCGCCGACCGGGGCGAGCGCCCGCGCCGCGAGGCCGGGCCGCGCCCGCCACCAGAAGCCCGGCGCCCTCATGCCCGCACGCCCGCGGGCACGGCCGGCAGGTAGGGCGACAGCGCCGCCATCGTGCGCGCCGTGGCGCCGCAGCGCGCTTCCACGGTCTCGGCGGCGGCGCGCGCCATCAGGCGGAGCTGAGCGGGGTCGCCGAGCAGGGTCGCGACCGCCTCGGCGAGGTGCGCGGCGTCGCCGACTTCGGCCGCGCCGCCGGCCGCGTCGAGCGCCGGATAGACGTCGGAGAAGTTCGCCGTGCGGGGCCCGTGCAGCAGCGCGCAGCCGAGCCGCGCCGGCTCGATCGGGTTCTGGCCGCCGCCGGGGAGGCACAGCGAGTTGCCGACGAAGACCAGCCCGGCGGCGCGGTACCACAGGCCGAGCTCGCCCAGCGTGTCGGCCACGTAGAGCGCGGTGGCGGCGCCCGGCGCCTGCCCTCGCGAGCGCGCCGCGCAGGCGATGCCGCGCCGCTGCGCGTCCGCCAGCAGCGCCGGTCCGCGGCGCGGCTGGCGCGGCGCGATCACGGTCAGGGCCTCCGGCACGTCGCGGCGGAGCAGCGCGTGGGCGTCGAGCAGGGCCGCCTCCTCGCCCTCGTGGGTCGAGGCCGCGACCCAGAGCGGGCGCGGGCCCACCGCCGCCGCGAAGGCCGCGAGCGCCTCGGCGTCGGCGGCCGGCGGCGGCACGTCGTATTTGAGGAGGCCCGTCACGGCGACGCGGCCGGCCCCGAGCGCGCGGAAGCGTTCGGCGTCCGCCTCGGTCTGGCACAGGCAGAGCGCGGTGCGCTCCAGCAGAGCGCCGATGAAGCCCGGCGCCCTCGTCCAGCGCCGCGCCGAGCGCTCCGACATGCGGGCGTTGACGAGGGCGAGCGGCACGGCCGCGCGGTGCAGCGCTTCGACGAGGTTCGGCCAAAGCTCGGATTCGGCCAGCACGGCGAGGTCCGGGCGCCAATGGGCGACGAAGCGCCGGACCGCGCCCGGCAGGTCGAGCGGCACGAACTGGTGCAGGGCGCCCGCCGGCAGGCGCGGCGCCAGCACCCGCGCGGAATTCACGGTGCCGGTGGTCACCAGCACGCCGAAGCCCCGCGCCAGCAGCGCGTCGACGAGCGGCAGCAGCGACACGCCCTCGCCGACGCTGGCGCCGTGCAGCCACACGAGCGGCCCCGCGGGCCGGGGGCGCGAGGCGCGGCCGAGCCGCTCGCCGATCCGCGCCGCGTCCTCCTTGCCGGCGCGGAGGCGCCAGCCGAGGAAGGGCCGGCCCGCGGGCTCGACGGCCGCCGTGAGGCCGCGGTAGGCGGCGAAGAGGGCCGAGGCCGTCACGCGGCGATCCGAGGGGCGCCCGGGTCCCGCGAGCCGACGAGCGCGTAGGCGCGGGCGTGGACGGCGTCGAGGCCGCGCTCGACGGCGAGGCGTGCCGCTTCGAGCGCGCCCTCGTCGGCGTCGCGCGCGACGCGCACCGGCTCGCCCAACACCATGGCGCCGCGGCCGAAGGGTTTGCCCATGCTGGCGCGGTCCCAGGAGCGGAAGTCGAATCTGCGGCTCGTCACCACCGCGATGGGGTAGATGGGGCGGCCCGTCATGCGGGCCAGCGCCACGATGCCGGGGCCGCAGCGGCGCGACACCTTGGGCACGTCCGCCGTCATGCAGACCGTGCTGCCGGCGTGGAGCGCCCGCGCCATGGCGCGCAGCGCCGCAGCGCCGCCATGGCTGCGAATCTTGTGCGCCGCGTGGCCGCCCGAGCCGCGGATCGGCTCGACGCCGAGGCGCCGCAGGATCGTGGCGTTGATCTCGCCGTCCTCGTGGCGCGAGATCAGCGCCGCGATCCGGGCCCCCTTCGGCCAGGCGTAGTGCACCATGAAGTGCTGGCCGTGCCACATGGCCACGATGGCGGGCAGCTCGGGCGCGATGCGGGCGACGAAGTCCTCCGGCTCCTGCACGAAGCCGACCGTGCGCCGCACGAGGCCGAGATAGGCGCTGCCGACCGCGCCCGCGGCCGCGATGAGGGGCCTCGCGCGGCCGATCCGCTTGACGGCGAGCGGCGTCCTCAGGGCTGCGCCGCCGGGGCGGCGCCGGCGGGCGCGGCCGGGTCGAGGAAGCGGTGCAGGTGCACCACGAAGTAGCGCATGTTGGCGTTGTCGACGCTCCCCTGCGCCTTGGCCCGCCAGGCCGAGACCGCGGAAGCGTAGTTCGGGAAGATGCCGACGATGTCGAGCTTCGCGGGGTCGCGGAACTCGGTGCCGCCGATGTCGACGAGCTCGCCGCCGAACACGAGGTGGAGCAGCTGCTTGTTCTGCGGTTCCATGTCTTCAGCTCCTCGGCCCTTCGGGCCGTCTTGCGCCTTGGTCGGCGTGGGTTGAACGGCGTCAGCCGCCGGCGCCGAGCGTGCGCCGCCCGGCCGCGAGGAGGGCGCCGTGGAGGTTCGGCCCGGCGGCGTAGAGCGTGCGGTGGCGCGGCACCCGCGCGTTGTAGGTGATCGGCCGCCCGTCGACGGCGGTGAGGCGCGCGCCGGCCTCGTGCAGCACGATGTCGACGCCGGCGAGGTCCCAGTCGTGCGCGTCGGGCGAGGCGATCGCGGCGTCGAGCGCGCCCGACGCCACCGCGGCGAAGCGGCAGGCGAGCGACGGGATGCGGGGCACGAGCGCGACCGGCACGGCGCGGGCGAGCGGCTTGATGAAGCCCGCCGGCGCGGACAGGCGCGCCCCGTCGAGCTCCGCGCGGGACGTGACGGCGGCCGGGCGGCCGTTGAGCCGCGCGCCGGAGCCCAGCGCCGCCGCGTAGGTCTGTTCCAGCGCCGGGGCGTGGACCACGCCCGCGACGGGCCGGCCGTAGCTCACCAGCGCCACCGACACGGCCCAGTGCGGGTCGCCGGCCGCGAAGGAGCGGGTGCCGTCGATCGGGTCGACCACGAGGACGTGGTCGTTGAGCAGCCGGTCGAGGTCGTCGGCGGTCTCCTCGCTGAGCCAGGACGCTTCCGGCACGGCCGCGCGCAGGCGGTCGTGGAGGTAGCGGTCCACCGCGAGGTCGGCTTCCGTGACGGGCGAGCCGCCGGCCTTGAACTCGACGCGCGCCGCCGTCTCGGCGCCGGGGCGGAAGAACCGCATCGCCGTGTCGCCGGCGACCTCGGCCGCGTCGAGGAGGAGGGCGAGCACCGCGCGCGTGTCGGAGGGGGAGATGGGAGCCACGGCGCCGATCGCGTGCGGGGAGGGGAGGGGCCGATCGGCCGTGTCCGACGCTTAAACGCGCGGGGCGGGGCGCGCAAGCGCGGGGGACGCCGGGCCGCGATGGCGCGGATGCGAACCGTCGCGGCGACGGTTTCGACACCATGCGCGGCGACAGATCGGTATCGGCGCCGTTTCATCGAAGCTTAAGCACGCCCGTTAGCGCTTTCGGCCCGAACATGAACCTAAGTTGACTGCAACGGAGGGCGATGACCCACCCAAGAGCCAGTAAGGCGACAACAACGGTCCGGTAACGCTGTCGCGGAACCTCGGATCGGAGCGTCAGGGCCGTGCAGCCGGCCGGAACAGTTCAGAGGCGTCACCCCATGTCCAATGCTCTCGCCGCCGGCCTCTTCGACCGCATCGCCGACCGGGTCGGCGCCGCCCCCATCCAGGCCGCGGACGGCCGCGCCGACGACCGCCGCCGCTCCGTGCTGCTGTCCCGCGAGCGGGTCACCATCGACCGCAGCTACCGCGGCATCGCGATGCGGCTGTCCGTGCCGGTGTCGGCCTACCGGGGCGTCTGCGTGGCCGTGCGGGCGGGCGAGAACGGCGGCTTCGTCTACGAGCTCAGCCTGTCGCACCGCGACCCCGACCTGTCGGTGCTGCTCAGCGAGAACCGGGACGAGAGCCGCATCTGGGCGGACTGGCGCGCCTCGGCGGGCTTCTTCGGCCTGCCGGCCCTGGTCGAGCGCAACGACGGGCCGGAGGTGTGGGGCGCGCTGCCGGGCGCGGGGCAGGCCCCCGGCGGCGCCTGCGACCGCCGCGTCAAGCGCCGCCGCCGCCCCGGCATCGTGGCGCGCCGCGCCGTGCGGCCCGAAGCGCTCGGCACCGTGCACCGCGAGGACGAGATCATCGCGCGGGACTGAGGGCGCTCACCGCCGCCCGAACAGCCGCTCGACGTCCGCGAGCTTGAGCTCGATCCAGGTCGGGCGGCCGTGGTTGCACTGGCCGGAGCCCGGCGTGCGCTCCATCTCGCGCAAGAGCGCGTTCATCTCGTCCGGCTGCAGCCGCCGCCCGGCCCGCACCGAATGGTGGCAGGCCATGGTCGCGAGGTAGTGGTCGAGCCGCCGCTCCAGCGGCACCGTGCCCCCCTCGGCCTTGATGACCTCGGCGAGGTCGCGCACGAGCCGGGCCGTGTCGCCGTTGCCGAGCGCGGCGGGCACCTCCGTCACCGCCACGGCGCCGCGCCCGAAGGCCTCGACGCCGAGCCCGAGCCCCGACAGAGCCTCCGCCTCGTCGAGCAGCGCCGCCGCGTCGTCGGGCGGCATCTCCACCACCGCGGGGATCAGCATCATCTGCCGGCCGATGCCGCCCGAAGCGCGCGCTTGCTTCAGGCGCTCGTAGACGAGGCGCTCGTGGGCGGCGTGCTGGTCGACGATGATGACCCCGTCGCGCGTCTGCGCCAGGATGTAGGTCTCGTGGAACTGGGCGCGGGCGGCGCCGAGCGGCGCGTCCTCGTCGGCCACGGCCACCTCGGCCTCCGGATCCGCTGCGCGAACCGGGGCGGCGGGGGGCGCCGAGGGCTCCACCGCGAAGCTCGCCTGCGGGCCCTCTTCGAGGCCCCGCGAGGGCGCGAAGCCGCGCGGCGCGCCGTAGCCCCGCGGGTCCGCCGGCGCGCCGAAGGTGCGGCGCGGCTCGGCGGGTGCGCCGGGGGAGCGGCTCGCGTCCCAGCCGCCCGCGGGCCGCGCCGGCGCCTCGTGGCTCATCGCGGACGCGCGCGCTGCCAGCGCCTCGACGGTGCGGGCGCCGCCCGTGGTCGAGGCGCGGTGGAGCGCGCCCGACAGCGCGTCGCGCACCGCGGACACGACGAGGCCGCGCACGAGGTTCGAATCGCGGAACCGCACCTCGGCCTTGGCGGGATGGACGTTGACGTCGACGGCGCGGGGCCCGCAGCGGAGGTCGAGCGCCACCACGGGGAAGCGGTCGCGCGGCACGTAGTCCATGTAGCCGGCGTAGAGCGCCGAGGTGAGCAGCTTGTCGCGCACCGGGCGGCCGTTGACGAAGAGGTACTGGCCGTCGCGCGTGCCGCGGTGGAAGGTCGGCAGGCCGACGAAGCCCGAAAGCTCCACGCCCTCGCCGTCCGGCGAAGCGCGGGAGGCCCGCACCGGCAGGGCGTTCAGCGCGAAGTCGTCGCCGACGATCTGGCAGATGCGGGTGAGCCGCCCCTCGTCGTCGTCGGCGCAGGCGAGGTAGTCGAAGCCGACCGTGGGGGTGCCCTCGAGGCTGAGGTGCACGGCGGGGTTCGCCATGGCGAGGCGGCGCAGCGCGTCGGACACCGCGGTGGCCTCCGCGCGGTCGCTCTTCAGGAACTTCAGCCGCGCCGGCGTGGCGCCGAACAGGTCGCGCACCTCGACCGTCGTGCCGGGGGAGCGCGAGGCCGGCCGGACCTGCGACACCGCGCCGGCGTCCACCGTCACGGCGTGGGCGAGGCTCGAAGCCGCGGTGCGGCTCACGATGTCGAGTCGCGCCACGGATCCGATGGAGGGCAGGGCCTCGCCGCGGAAGCCCAAGGTGGAGATGTCGAGGAGGTCGCCGTCCGGCAGCTTCGAAGTGGCGTGGCGCTCGATCGCGAGGGCGAGGTCGGCGGCGTCCATGCCGGAGCCGTCGTCGGTGACGCGGATCAGGGCGCGGCCGGCCGATTCGATCCGGACCGCGATGCGGCGTGCGCCGGCGTCGAGCGCGTTCTCGACGAGCTCCTTGATGGCCGAGGCCGGCCGCTCCACCACCTCGCCGGCGGCGATGCGGTCGATCAGGATCGGGTCGAGGCGGCGCACCGGCATGGGCGAGATGTCGGACGGCGCCGGAGAGGCGTCAAGGCTCGAGAGACCCTTCTCCCGTGGAACGGGAGAAGGGAGCCGCGCATCACCCGAGCTTCGCCAGCATCTCCTTCACGATGCCGCTGGCCTGGCCGAAGTCGATCCGCCCGGCATGCTTGGTCTTCACGGCGGCGATCACCTTGCCCATGTCCTTCGGACCGGCGGCGCCGACCTCGGCGATGGCTTCGGCGATGGCGGCGCGCGTGCCCGCCTCGTCCATCATCTGCGGCAGGAACTCGCTCAGCACCGCCACCTCGTCGCGCTCCTGCGCGGCGAGCTCGTCGCGGCCCGCCGCCTCGTAGGCCACGATGGAGTCCTGGCGCTGCTTCACCATCTTGCGCAGCACGGCCTGCTCGTCCTCCTCGGTCATCTCGCGCCCCGCGCCGCGCGCCTCGATCTCGCGGTCCTTCATGGCGGCCCCGATCAGGCGGATCGCGCCGAGGCGCTTCTTGTCGCCGGCCTTCATGGCCTCCTTCATGAGGGTGGGGAGCTGTTCGCGCATGGGAGCCTCCTTCGGGGCGCCGCCGCCGGCCGCGCGCGATTGACCCTCGGGAGGGCTGCCTCTAACGATGCGGCGCATAGCGACATTGTGACGAGGGCGGGAGCGAGGACGGCGCCGGCGGATCGAACCGCCGGACGCCGGCGTCGACCGCCGGAACGCGGGGTGTGACACGGCGATGAGCGACGGACAAGACGCGTTGACCGGCTGGGCCGACCCCGTGCCGACCGCCCTGCTGGTGCTGGCCGACGGCACGGTGCTGGAAGGCTCAGGCTTCGGGGCCACGGGCGCGGCCGAGGCCGAGGTCTGCTTCAACACCGCCATGACGGGCTACGAGGAGATCCTCACCGACCCGTCCTATTCGGGCCAGATCGTCACCTTCACCTTCCCCCACATCGGCAACGTCGGGGTGAACGACCAGGACGAGGAGACGCTGGGCGCGACCGAGAACGGCGTGCGCGGCGTGGTGCTCCACGCCGCCATCACGGCGCCCTCGAACCACCGCGCCAAGGCGGCGCTCGGCGACTGGCTCGCGGCGCGGGGCATCATCGGCATCGGCGGGATCGACACCCGCGCGCTCACCGCGGTGATCCGCGAGTCCGGCATGCCCAACGCCGTGATCGCCCACGACCCGCAGGGGCGCTTCGACCGCGAGGCGCTGAAGGCGCGGGCGGCGGCGTTCCGGGGCATGCAGGGCACCGACCTCGTGCCCGACGTGACCTCGGCCGAGCGCTCCGACTGGGACGAGACGGTGTGGAGCCTCGCGTCCGGCTTCGGCCGCCAGGACGCGCCGAAGCACCGCGTCGTCGCCATCGACTACGGGATCAAGCGCAACATCCTGCGCCTGCTCGCCGACGCGGGCTGCGCCGTCACGGTCGTGCCGGCCTCGGCCTCGGCCGAAGACATCATGGCGCTGGAGCCCGACGGCGTGTTCCTGTCGAACGGCCCCGGCGACCCCGCCGAGACGGCGCGCTACGCCGGCACGGTGATCCGGGAGATCGTCGACCGCCGCGTCCCGACCTTCGGCATCTGCCTCGGCCACCAGCTCCTGGCGCTGTCGCTCGGCGCCAAGACCGTGAAGATGCACCAGGGCCACCACGGGGCGAACCACCCGGTGAAGGACCAGGAGACGGGCCGCGTCGAGATCGTGTCGATGAACCACGGCTTCGCGGTCGACCCCGGCACGCTGCCGCCCGAGGCGGTGGAGACCCACGTGTCGCTGTTCGACGGCACCAACTGCGGGATCAGCCTGTCGGACCGCCCGGCCTTCTCGGTGCAGTACCATCCCGAGGCCTCGCCCGGCCCGCACGACAGCCACGGGCTGTTCCGGCGCTTCGTCGGGATGATCGAGGCCGACAAGGCGAGCGGCAAGCTGCGCGGCGCCCGCTGAGGGGGCGAATCGCCGCCGCCTCCGGGCGGCGGGCGAGGCGCTGAAGCGCGGCTGAACGGCGCGCTCAGGGCGGGTTCAAGGTGGGGCGCGCAGCCTTCCCGGGTCCGAAAGGATACAGGGAAGAAGGTTGAGAAGATGTCAAAGCACATCGCGTTTCTGAGTGCCGCCCTCCTGGCGGGCTCCGTCCTGCCCGCCGCCGCCGCCGACTATTACGGCGGCTACGACGGTGGCGACCGCCCGCTGAGCTACCACAGCCGGGACGACGTCTACCTCGACGGCGGCCGCGCCCGCATCGAGCACCGGCAGGACCTGGGCCCCGCCGAGGGCTACCGCCGCGCCCCCGGCCCGGTCGTCTTCGACGAGCGCGGGCCCGAGCGGCGCTTCGACGGCTACGGCTACGGCGGGCCGGGGTTCCGCCGGCCGGTCGCGGCCGAGGGCTTCGGCTACGGCCGCCCTCCCGCGTTCATCCCCCGCGCCGACCGGCCCATCGGCGGCGCCTTCGGCTACGGCGGCGGCTACCGCCCCGCCGCGGTGGCGGTCGGGCCCGTCGAGGGGGAGGGCTACGGCGCGGGCTACGGCGGCCCCGACGAGGGCTGCACGGTCGAGCGGGCGCGCTCGATCACCCCGGCCGGCTGGGAGAAGACCGTCACCCACCGCACCTGCTACCGGCGCTGAGGCGCGCCAAAGCTCGCACAAAGGTTTGAACGGCCATACCGGCCGCGGAATGCGGGCTCGACGCTGAACGTCCCCCTTCCCCTGCAGGGGGAAGGTGTCTCGGCCGCAGGCCGAGACGGATGGGGGTAGGCGGCGCGCACCGCCTCCCGCGCGACGCCGTCCACCCCACCCGGCGCCCTTCGGGCTCCACCCTCCCCTTGCAGGGGAGGGACTCGGGCAGGGTCAGGCCGAGCGCCGGCTCACAGCCGGCTCAAAAATCCCCCGAAGGTCATCAGCCCCTCGGGCCAGGGGCCGTGGCCCGACTCCACGTTGATGTGGCCGGCGTTGCCGGCGTCGACGAAGGCCGAGCCCCAGGCGGCCGACAGCGTCGCGGTCTCCTCGATGGTGGAATAAGGGTCGTCGTGGCTGCCGACGAGGAGGCTGCGGCAGGTCAGCGGGTCGGTCGGGTAGGGGCGGAAGGCGGGGTCCACCTCCGCGATGCCGATCAGCGTGGTCTCGCTCGGCGGGGCCACCAGGAAGGCGCCGGCGATCCGCTCGCCGCCGGTGAGCGCCAGGGCGCGCACGAAGGCGATCACGCCGAGGCTGTGGGCGACCGCCACCACGGGCCGCTCGCAGCGCGCGACCGCCTCGGCGATGCGCGCCTCCCAGTCGGCCGCGACGGGCCGGTCCCAGTCGGCCTGCTCAACCCGCACGGCGTTGGGCAGCTTCGCCCCCCAACGGCTCTGCCAGTGGTCGGGGCCGGAGCCGCCGAGGCCCGGGATGATGAGGAGGTCGGCGTCGCGGCTGCGCATGGAGGGCCTTGGGGTCCGTTGTGATCGGGTGGAGCGGCACGACCTTGCCGCGCCGTGCCCCCGCGTGTCGAGGCGCGACGCTCGCGCCCGCCCCTGCGGAAACAGGGATGGAACCCGGGCGTTCCACCGATCCGGAGCCGCCCGAAGGATCCCGCCCATGAGACCCGTCGCCCTCGCCCTGGCCTGCCTGGCGCTGCCCGCCGCCCCCGCGATCTCGCTGGCCCAGACCGCCAACGTCAGCCCGACCTCGCCCGGCGGCGCCAGCCCCGGCGCCACGATCCGCACCCCGCCCTCGGGCTCGACGGCTCGGCCGAACCCCGGCCAGCCGCAGATCGGCGCACCGACGCCGACCGAGCAGCATTATGAGCACAAAGCGGAGAAGGCCGCGACCTCGGTCTGCAAGGGCTGCTGAGCGGGAAACGCGGGTGGGTGGAACCGTGCCGCGTGCCGCGCACGTGGCCTGCGCCGGTTTGGCCCTCGCCCGGAACGCTGGTAGCCTCACGCCCGGTCCCGATCCGCGAAGCCGGAGGTGACGCCGTGCAGCAGCCCGAGCCGAGCATGACCGTCGAGGATTTCCTCCTCTGGGCCGAGGCGCGGCCGGGCCGTCATGAGCTGGTCGACGGGCAGCCCCACGCGATGGCGCCGGAGCGCGTCGGCCACGCCGAGGCGAAGTTCGCGGCCCAGACCGCGCTTCGGCAGGCCATCGTCCGGGCCGGCGTGCCGTGCCACATGCTTCCCGACGGCGTGACGGTCCGCATCGACGCGCGGACCGCCTACGAGCCTGACGCGCTCGTCTACTGCGGGGCACGGCTGTCACGGAACGCGACCGTGGTGGCAGCACCCGTGATCGTCGTCGAGGCGCTGTCGCCGAGCGCGGGCTTCTTCGACCGCCACGGCAAGCTCGCCGGCTATTTCACGCTGCCGAGCGTCCAACACTATCTGATCGTCGACATCGATCGGCGCATGGTGATCCACCACGAGCGCGACGGCGACGCGCTCCGCACGCGCCTCTTGCCGTCCGGCCCGCTGCGCCTCGATCCGCCCGGCCTCGAGCTGACGGTGGAGGACCTGCTCGGGCCGCTCTGACGCCGGCGGGGAACTGCCTGGAGCGCCGCCTCCGCGTCATCGCATTGTCACCCCGATCCAACATGCGATAGGGAGCCTCAGCGCCCTCTAAGGCGCGCCCTCCCACACGGTTCCCCGCATGGCGTCAAAGTTCGTGGCCTTCACGTCCCTCGGCCGGCGCGCCCTGCCGAACCAGTGGGACCTGATCGCGCTGTCGCTGATCTTCGGCCTGTTCGTGCTGATCGTGCACGGATCGCGCGGCATGGTCGTGCCGCTGCCGCCCGCCGACGCCCCCGCCATCACGCTCGACTACGCCGACCTCCCCTATTACGCGCTGCGCACCACGCTGCGCATGTTCCTGGCGCTCGCCGCCAGCCTCGCCTTCACGCTGACCTACGCGACGCTCGCGGCCAAGAGCCGGCGCGCCGAGACCGTGCTGATCCCGCTGCTCGACGTGCTGCAGTCGGTGCCGATCCTCGGCTTCCTGTCCTTCACGGTGACATTCTTCCTCGGCCTGTTCCCGGGCTCGACGCTGGGGGCGGAGCTCGCCTGCATCTTCGCGATCTTCACGAGCCAGGCCTGGAACATGGCCTTCTCGTTCTACCAGTCGCTGCGCACCGTGCCGGGCGACCTCCAGGAGGTCAGCGAGGGCTTCCGCCTGTCGCCCTGGCAGGCGTTCTGGCAGCTCGAGACGCCCTTCGCCATGCCGGGGCTGATCTACAACACGATGATGTCCATGTCGGGCGGCTGGTTCTTCGTGGTGGCGGCCGAGGCCATCACGGTGGGCGACACGACCATCAAGCTGCCGGGCATCGGCTCCTACCTCGCCACCGCCATCGACCAGAAGGACATCGCCGCCGTGCTGGTGGCCGTGGCCGTGGTGCTGGTGGTGATCCTGCTCTACGACCAGCTCGTGTTCCGGCCCATCGTGGCCTTCTCGGATAAGTTCAAGGTCGAGCTGTCCGCGTCCCAGACCGTGTCGAAGTCCTGGGTGCTCGACCTGCTCGCCCGCACGGTCTGGGTGCGCCGCGCCGCCGAGCCCGTGACCCGCGCCTTCGACTGGTTCACCAGCCTCCGGCTCGACCTGCCGGGCCTGCGCCTGCGCCGCGCGGAGCCGTCGCGCGCCGCGACCCTCGCCGTGGACCTGCTGTGGTTCGCGGCCATCGGCGTCATCGCGGCCTACGGCGCCTGGCAGGCCGTGCAGTTCATCGCCACCACGCTCAACTGGGGCGACGTGCTCCAGACGGTGGGGCTGACGCTGATCACCATGGTACGGGTGATCGTGCTGCTGATCATCGCCAGCCTCGTGTGGGTGCCGATCGCGGTGTGGATCGGGCTCCGGCCCCGCATCGCCGAGCGCGTGCAGCCCGCGGCCCAGTTCCTCGCCGCATTCCCGGCCAACGTGGTCTTCCCCCTCGCGGTGGTGGGCATCCTGACCTTCCACCTCGACCCCGACATCTGGCTGTCGTTCCTGATCATCTTCGGGACGCAGTGGTACATCGTGTTCAACGTCATCGCGGGCGCCGCGGCCTTCCCCAACGACCTGCGCGAGGCGGCCACCAACTTCCGCATCTCGGGCCTCGCCTGGTGGTTCAAGGTGATGATCCCCGGCATCTTCCCCTACTACGTCACGGGGGCGCTGACGGCCTCGGGCGGCTCGTGGAACGCCGCCATCGTGGCCGAATACGTGAAATGGGGGAACGACAAGGTGTCGGCCTCCGGCATCGGCGCCTATATCGCCCAGGCCACGGAGGCGGGCGACTTCCCCAAGATCGTGCTCGGCGTGGCGATGATGTCGATCTTCGTGATCCTCTACAATCGCCTGCTGTGGCGCCCGCTGTTCAGCTACGCCGAGCGCCGCCTGCGCCTGAGCTGACCCGCCCCGGCCCCGCCCCAGAACGCCCTCCCGAACAGGACACCCACCATGCTCGAAGAAGCCAAGGGCGGCCCGCTGCTCGAAGTCCGCGACGTGTCGCAGCGCTACAAGGGGGGCGCCGAGGACGAGGCCCCGGCCGTGCTCGACGGCGTGTCCACCACCCTGTCGCGCGGCGAGATCGTCGGCCTGCTCGGCCGGTCGGGCTGCGGGAAGTCGACGCTGCTGCGCATCGTGTCGGGGCTGATCCGCCCGTCCTCGGGCGAGGTCGTGTACCAGGGCCACAGGGTCGAGGGGCCGGCCGACGGCGTCGCCATGGTGTTCCAGAGCTTCGCGCTCTTCCCCTGGCTGTCCGTTCTGGAGAACGTCGAGATCGGCCTCAAGGCGCTGAAGATCGCGCCCGACGAGGCCCGCCGCCGCGCGCTGGCCGCCATCGACCTCATCGGCCTCGACGGCTACGAGTCGGCCTATCCGAAGGAGCTGTCGGGCGGCATGCGCCAGCGCGTCGGCTTCGCCCGCGCGGTGGTGACCCACCCCAACATCCTGCTCATGGACGAGCCCTTCTCGGCGCTCGACGTGCTCACCGCCGAAACGCTGCGCTCGGACCTCATCGACCTGTGGAGCGAGGGCCGGCTGCCCATCAAGTCGATCCTCATGGTGACGCACAACATCGAGGAGGCCGTGCTGATGTGCGACCGCATCCTGGTGCTGTCGTCGCATCCCGGGCGCATCGCCTCCGAGATCCGGGTCACGCTGCCCCACCCGCGCAACCGGCTCGACCCCGTGTTCCGCCAGCTCGTCGACAACATCTACGCGCTGATGACGCGCCGCCAGACGTCCAAGCAGCCCGGCAAGGACGGGCTGTTCCCCGGCACCGGCATCGGCATGGTGCTGCCGCGCGTGTCCACCAACTCGCTGGCCGGCCTCATCGAGGAGGTCGCGGCCGAGCCCTACAACGGCCGGGCCGACCTCCCCCACCTCGCCGACTCGCTGCAGATGGAGATCGACGACCTGTTCCCCATCGCGGAAACGCTGCAACTCATGCGCTTCGCCGAGCTGGAGGATGGCGACATCAAGCTCACCACCGCCGGGCGGCGCTTCGCCGACGCCGAGACCGACGCCCGCAAGAAGCAGTTCGGCGACCACCTCATCGCCTACGTGCCGCTGGCGGCGCGCATCAAGCGCGTGCTCGACGAGCGCCCCTCCCACGTCGCCAACGCGACGCGCTTCCGCGAGGAGCTGGAGGACCACATGAGCGAGGACTACGCCGAGAAGACGCTGCGCTCCGCGATCAACTGGGGCCGCTACGGCGAAGTCTTCGCCTACGACGAGGACAACCGCTCCTTCTCCCTCGAAAACCCGACCTGACGCGCCCTCCGGACCCCCTTGGCGCGCGGCGCGTTGTCCCCACATGAGGCGCGCCGGCCGACGGCCCGCCATCCAGGGAGACGCAACGTGAACTCCGACGAACGCCAGCTCATCACCGGTCTCTTCGACCGCATGAGGTCGGTGGGCAGCCAGGGGCGCGACCGCGACGCCGAGCAGCTCATCAACGATCAGGTGCGCACGCAACCCTACGCGCCCTACCTCCTGACCCAGACCGTGCTGGTGCAGGACCAGGCGTTGCGCGCCGCCAACGAGCGGCTGCAGCAGCTCGAGGAGCAGGTCCGCCAGCACCAGCAGGGCTCGTCGCAGGGCGGCGAGAGCGGCGGCTTCCTCGGCGGCCTCGGGCGCATGTTCGGCGGCGGCGCCGCGGCCTCCTCGGTGCCGGCGACGAGCCAGCATCCCGACCCCTATCGCGGCGGGCAGCCCGGCTACGGCGGCCAGCAGGGCTACGGCCAGGGCCAGGGCGGCCCGTGGGGCAACCAGGGCTACGGGCAGCAGCAGGGCTACGGCCAGCCGCAGCAGCCCCAGGGCGGCGGCATGTTCGGCGGCGGCGGCGGTGGCGGCGGCTTCATGAAGGGCGCGCTCGGCGCGGCGGCCGGCGTCGCCGGCGGCGTGCTGATGGCCGACGGCATCAAGAACCTGTTCTCGGGCGGCCACGACCCGATGGGCATGGCGTCGGGCTTCGGCGGCGGCGAGGGCGGCGCCTTCGGACAGCCCGGCGGCGAGACCATCATCAACAACTACTACGACAGCCCGCAGGACGGGGGTCAGGGCGGTGGCGGCGGCTACCAGGCCGGCGACTACGGCAGCGGCGGGGACCAGGGCGGCGGCGATCCCGGCGGCTACAGCCAGGACGTCTGACGCGGCGGGCGGGCCTTCAGGCCCGCTCCTCACCGCGCCATGAAGGTTGCGCGGTCGCGCGTCGCGGCCTCCACCAGCGCGTCGTGGACCGCGCGGATCCGCCCGATGCCGCGCGTGTCCTCGTGCTCCACGATCCAGTAGGAGCGCTCGGCGCGCCGCGCCGGCAGCACGCGGACGAGGTCCGGGTGCCGCCGCGCGATGAAGTCGTGCAGCACGCCGATGCCGATGCCGGCCCGCACGGCTTCGAGCTGGCCCACCGCCCCCGCGCATTGGAAGGCGACCGGCGCGTCGCCGCACAGCTCCGCCACGTAGCCCAGCGCGGGCGAATAGTTGAACTCCTCGACGTAGCCGACGAGCCGGTGCGCCCTGAGCCCGGCCGCGTCCGCCGGCGCCGGGTGGCGGGCGAGGTAGCCCGCCGAGGCGAAGAGCCCGAGCGAATAGTCGGTGAGCTTGCGCGACACGAAGCGCCCGGCCTCCGGCTTCTCCAGCACCACCGCGATGTCGACGTCGCGCCGCCCGACCGGCCCGGCCTGCGGGGTCGGCACGAGCTGGATCGCGATGGCGGGGTGGCGCTCGGCCAGGGCGGCGAAGAGCGCGGCGAGGTAGTAGGTCGACAGCCCGTCCGGCGCGCCGATCCGCACGGTGCCGGACAGCTCGACGTCGCGGTCGCCGAGTTCCGCCTGCGCCTGCAGGCAGGCCGTCTCCATGCGCTCCGCCGCGGCGAGGAAGCGCGCCCCGGCCTCGGTCAGCAGCACGCCCGTGGTGCGCCGCTCGACGAGCCGCGCGTTGAGGGCCCGCTCCAGGGCCGAGACGCGCCGCGCCGCGGTGGCGTGGTCGATCTTGAGGGCTCGCGCGGCGGCGACGAACTGCCCGGCGCGCGCGACCGCGAGGAACACCCGCACGTCGTCCCAGTCCACGCCGCCTCCGCTCTGCGCACCGCCGCACAGCGGTTGCGCGAACTCCGCGATTGCTGTGCAGAATTATCGGGGCAGAATGGCCCCAGTCAACATCGGGGAAGGGAAGCGCCATGCCGGACTACGGCCATTTCATCGGCGGCCAGCACGTCGCCGGCACGTCGGGCCGCCACGTCGACCTGTTCTGGCCCATGACGGGCGAGGTGGCGGGCTCGGTGGCGCTGGCCTCGGCCGAGGAGGTCCGGGCCGCGGTCGAGAACGCCAAGGCCGCGCAGGTCGGCTGGGCGCAGGTGAACCCGCAGCGCCGCGCGCGCGTGTTCATGAAGTTCCTGGAACTGATCCACCGCGACATGGACGCGCTCGCGACCCTGCTGGCCCACGAGCACGGCAAGACGGTCGCCGACGCCCGCGGCGACATCCAGCGCGGCTACGAGGTGGTCGAGTTCGTGATGGGCGTGCCGCACCTGATGAAGGGCGAGTTCACCGACGGCGCGGGGCCGGGCATCGACGCCTATTCGATCCGCCAGCCGCTCGGCGTCACGGCCGGCATTACGCCGTTCAACTTCCCCGCCATGATCCCGATGTGGAAGTTCGCGCCCGCCATCGCCTGCGGCAACAGCTTCGTCCTCAAGCCCTCCGAGCGCGACCCGGGCGTGCCGATGCGCCTGGCCGAGCTGATGATCGAGGCGGGCCTGCCGGCCGGCGTGCTCAACGTCGTCAACGGCGACAAGGTGGCGGTCGACGCCCTGCTGGACGACCCGGACGTCAAAGCCATCGGCTTCGTGGGCTCGACGCCCATCGCCGAATACATCTACGGGCGCGGCGCCGCGCGCGGCAAGCGCGTGCACGCCTTCGGCGGCGCCAAGAACCACATGGTCATCATGCCGGACGCCGACATGGACCAGACCGTGGACGCGCTGGTGGGCGCCGGTTACGGCTCGGCCGGCCAGCGCTGCATGGCGATCTCGGTGGCGGTGCCGGTCGGCAAAGGCACGGCGGACCGGCTGATGGAGAAGCTCGTCCCCCGCGTCGAGGCCCTCAAGATCGGCCCCTCGACCGACGCTTCCGCCGACTACGGCCCGATGATCACCCAGGCCGCGGTCGACAAGGCCCGCATGTATATCGAGAGCGGGATCGCCGAGGGCGCCAAGCTTGCGGTCGACGGGCGCGGCTTCAGGATGCAGGGTTACGAGAAGGGCTTCTACCTCGGCTCCTGCCTGTTCGACGACGTGACCGAGGACATGCGGATCTACAAGGAGGAGATCTTCGCGCCCGTGCTGTCGGTGCTGCGCGCCAAGAGCTACGACGAGGCGCTGCGCCTGTGCAACGACCACGAATACGGCAACGGCGTCGCCATCTTCACCCGCGACGGGGACGCCGCGCGCGACTTCGTGTCCAAGGTGCAGGTCGGCATGGTCGGGGTGAACGTGCCGATCCCGACGCCGCTGGCCTATTACTCCTTCGGCGGCTGGAAGCGCTCGGTGTTCGGCGACCTCAACCAGCACGGGCCGGACGCGATCCGCTTCTACACCAAGAGCAAGAACGTGACCGCGCGCTGGCCGTCGGGCGTGAAGGAGGGCGCCGAGTTCTCCATGCCGACGATGTGAGGCCACGGGGTCTGCCTCGCTCCGCTCGCGATGACGAGACACACCGTCATCGCGAGCGGAGCGAAGCGATCCAGCCGCGGTGAGCCGCGAGCGGGCAGGACGAGGCGTCGATGCGCGAGCCGGCCGTCTACATCATGGCGAGCAAGCGCAACGGCACGCTCTACGTCGGCGTGACGTCGAACCTGCCGCGCCGCGCCCACGAGCATCGAACCTCGGCGCTGCCGGGCTTCACCGCGCGCTACGCCTGCAAGCTGCTCGTCTTCTACGAATGGTACGCCGACATGCCGACCGCGATCGCGCGCGAGAAGCAGATCAAGGCGGGTTCTCGCAAGGCCAAGCTCGCTTTGATCGAGGCCATGAACCCGGACTGGGACGACCTCTACGACGGCTTCGCGTGACCCCGGGCGCCGCGCCCTGTCGCACCGCTCGCCTGGATCGCTTCGCTCCGCTCGCGATGACGGTGGGACGGGCTGCGCCATGCCTCCCCGTTCCCCGACCGGACTCCACGTCATCGCGAGCGGAGCGACGCGATCCAGCCGCCGTGAGCCTCGACCGCGCCGCGTCCGGCCGCACCCGAAATCGCTTCGCCGCGCTCGCGACGGGCGGGGAGGGCGGTCACCCCGTGTTGCGCAGCCCCGCCGCCACCCCGTTGATCGAGATCAGGATGCCGCGCTGCACCTTGTCCTCCGTCTGCCCGGCGCGGAAGCGGCGGATGAGGTCGACCTGGAGGTGGTTCAGGGGCGTGATGTAGGGGAAGCGGTGCTCGATCGAGCGCGCCAGGGACGGATTGTCGGCGAGGCGCTCCTCCGTCTCCAGGATGCCGTTCAGCGCCGCGGTGGTGAGGTCCCACTCGGCCTCGATGGCGGCGAACACGCGCTCCGCCAGCGCGCGGTCGGGCACGAGCTCGCTGTAGCGCTGCGCCACCGACGGGTCGGCCTTGGCCAGCACCATGTCGAGGTTCGACAGCACCGTGCGGAAGAACGGCCACTCGGCGTTCATGCGGCGCAGCAGCGCCATCCCGTCCTCCTCGCCGCGCTCGGCCAGGAGCCCGCGCACCGCCGAGCCGAAGCCGAACCATCCCGGCAGGCTCACGCGCGACTGGCCCCAGGAGAAGCTCCACGGGATGGCGCGCAGGTCCTCGATCACCCGGTTGGCCTTTCGCGACGCAGGGCGCGAGCCGATGTTGAGGTCCGCGATCTCGGCGATGGGCGTCGCGGCGAAGAAATAGTCGGTGAAGCCCGGCATCTCGTAGACCACCGCCCGATAGGCCGCCATGCTGAGCCGCGACAGCTCCGCCGCGGCGTCGAGGAACGCCTCCGGCGCCGCGTCGTGCGAGGCCAGCAGCGTCGCTTCCAGGCTGGCCGACACCAGCGTCTCGAGGTTGCGCCGGCCGATGTCGGGGTTGGAATATTTCGACGAGATGATCTCGCCCTGCTCGGTCAGGCGGATCTGCCCCTTCACGGTGCCGGGCGGCTGAGCCAGGATCGCCTGGTAGCTCGGGCCGCCGCCGC
Source organism: Lichenibacterium dinghuense (assembly GCF_021730615.1). Lineage (NCBI taxonomy): Bacteria > Pseudomonadati > Pseudomonadota > Alphaproteobacteria > Hyphomicrobiales > Lichenihabitantaceae > Lichenibacterium > Lichenibacterium dinghuense. Next base: position 1,587,641 of record NZ_JAJLMN010000001.1, on the reverse strand, counting down.
GCCCCACCGTGCCGCCGCGCCCGTGGAACAGGCGCATGGTGATGCCGGGCTTCGCGTCGAACAGCCGCGCGAGCTGCGTCGAGGAGCGGTACAGCTCCCAGTTCGAGGTGAAGAAGCCGCCGTCCTTGTTGGAGTCCGAATAGCCCAGCATGATGTCCTGCTCGGCGCCGGAGGCCACGACCAGGGCCTCGACGCCCGGCAGCGCGTAGAAGGCGCGCATGATCGGCTCGGCGTCGCGCAGGTCCGCGATGGTCTCGAACAGCGGCGACACGATCAGCTCGGCCGTGGTGCCCGGCTGCCCGAAGGTGCCGTGCATCAACCCGAACTCCTTCTGCAGCAGCAGCACCTCCAGGAGGTCGCTCACCGTCTCGGTGTGGCTGATGATGTAGTGGCGGATGCTTTCCCGCCCGAAGGCGGCGCGCAGGCGCCGCGCCGCCTCGAACACGCCGAACTCGCTGCTGGTCCGCTCCGAATAGCTCGCGAAGGGCAGGCGCAGCGGCCGCGGCTCGGCGAGCAGGCGCAGCAGCAGGGCGCGCTTGGCCCCCTCGTCGAGCGACGGGTAGGCGGGCTCGACGCCGGCCTTGGCCATGAGTTCCGCCAGCGTCTCCTCGTGACGGTCCGAGGACTGGCGCAGGTCCACGGTCGCGAGGTGGAAGCCGAACACCTCGACGGCGCGCACCAGCGGCCCGAGCCGGAGGTCGACGATCGCGGCGCCGTGGTGGCCGCGCAGCGAGTCGGCGACCGTGGCGAGGTCGGCGAGGAGCTCCTCCGGCGCGCCGTAGGGTGGCAGCGCCACGCGCGGCGGGTAGGCGCCGGCCCCGCCCGTGAGGGCGAGGCGCGTGGCCGCGGTGCGGGCCGCGATCGCCAGCGCGGCGCGGCGGTAGGGCTCGTCCTCGCGGTGCGGGCTGTCGTCCTTGGCGGAGGCGGCCAGCGCGGTCAGGGCCTCGGAGCAGCCGACGAGCCGGTCCGACACGGACAGCTCGGCGCCGAGCTGGTGCAGTTCGGTGAGGTAGAAGTCGAGCGCCGTCTCGCACTGGCGGCGCATGGCGAGCTCCAGCGTGGACGCGTCGACGTTGGGGTTGCCGTCGCGGTCGCCACCGATCCAGTTGCCCATGCGGAAGAACGGCGCCGGCGCCTCGCCGAGGTGGTGCTCGACCTCGGCGTAGAGGCGCGGGATCTCGCGCAGAAAGGTCGTGCGGTAGTAGGACAGCGCGTTCTCGATCTCGTCGCGCACGGTGAGCTTGCGGTCGCGCAGCAGCCGCGTCTGCCAGAGCTGGGTGATGCGGGTGCGGAGCAGGGCGGTGTTGCGCTCCAGCTCGCGCCGGTCGTGCAGGCCGTCGCGCGCGGCGAGCAGCTCGGCGATGGCCAGCATGGCGTCGAGCAGGCTCTTGCGCTGCACCTCGGTGGGGTGGGCGGTCAGCACCGGCGACACCCAGGCGCGGCGCAGCGTTTCGGCGATCCGGCCCCGGTCGACGCCGGCCCCGGCGAGCCGCTCGAAGGCGCGGGCGAGGCTGCCCTCCTGGTGGACCACGGGGCCGGGATCGTGGGCGTGCTCGGCGCGGCGGCGCAGGCGGTGGCGGTCCTCGGCGATGTTGGCGAGGTGGGAGAAGTACGAGAAAGCCCGCATCACCGCGACGGCCTGCGACGGGGTCAACCCGCGCAGGATCAGCTCCAGCGCGTGCTCGTCCTTGGGGGAGCGGTCGCGCTGGTGCGACACGCTGAGGCGCCGGACGTTCTCCACGATGGCGAAGCAGGCCTCGCCCTCGTGCTCGCGCACCACCTCGCCCAGCATGGAGCCGAGCAGGCGGATGTCGTCGATCAGCGGCTGATCCTTCGCCGGGTCGCGGCTGGGGGCGGGACGGACGGTCGCGTGCATGGGCACCCTCGGCAGGAAACGCGCCCGCGGCTGATTCGCGGGCGGCGCGATGAAGCAGGACTCCATCGCGGGGTGCAAGCCGCGTGCCCACGAGGCCCATCCAGCAAATTCGGAGAGGATGCTTAGGGGGGAAGCTCGTCGGCTCGGATGCGCGGACGCTCGCGTGAGGCGGGCAGGCCCGACGCTCTTCGTCTGGAGTGGATGCACATCGTCGGTTTGTGCTACTATCTCTTGTGTGGATCGTCGCTCTGAGCGCTGTCCTTTTCGGAGTCGGATTCCATTTGGGGAGACTTTTCGTGGCTGCCGTCTATATCGAGCCGCGTCCGAAAGGACGGTCTGAAGGAACGCGTATCGACGACTACGTGATCGAGGATGGTGCCGATCACGTCCTCGGCATCACGAAGACCCAGCATGAGGCGGTCCATTGGGCCAACGAGAACGGGCATCTGCCTCATGTGGCGCGAGTTAGACACCTCAACGATAAGAGCAGGCCGGAGCACTGGCGTGCAATTTAACTGCACGCTCTTGATCTCCTGATCCGGCGGGCGGCCATGCTGGTATACGATGCATATCGGTTTGGTCGAGCTGTTTCAGATCTCTGGCGGCTCGAAGACATATGTGACAGGGCGGCAGAGCAAAATTTTGAGCAAGACCAGATTGCAGACACTAAAAGCCAAGTTCGCGCGGCTTTGGACAAAATTATGCGCCTTTGTGTGGATGTTGGGCTCGACCAGCGTGTTGGGCCCGAAATCAAACGATTCGGAGACGAGATCGATGCCGACACATTCAGGCAGCTCGCGAGTCGGATAGACCATCTGCGAGAGCGCATGTTGGATGAGTTGATGGAAAGATCTTACTTTCCCGTTCCTCAAGTTGATAGCCATTTTTACGGACAGGTCCAGCCTTTCGGTGCCGAAGTGGCGACGACATTCGCTGTTTCGTCCTCCGAATTTCAAAAGGCTGCCCAATGCCTCTCCCTCCAGCAATCGACGGCCTGCGTTTTCCATCTCATGCGCGGAATGGGTATGCCTCCGGCGAGGGCCGCCTTGTGAGAGGGGCCGTCGACGATCGAGACTGCGCGTATGGACAGCCATACGCACAGTCTCCTGCCTGAACGCCTCGAAGTCATCGAGGTCGGGCGCCGCCGTCGCTGGTCGGAGGAGGAAAAGCTCCGCATCGTGACGGAGTGCCTGGAGGCGCCGCGGCTGGTGTCGGCGACGGCGCGTCGTCACGGCATCACGCGGTCGCAGTTGATGGCATGGCGCCGGGCGTTGAAGGTCAAGCGTGTCACTCCCGAGCCGGCTCCAGTCTTCGTGCCCGCCGTCCTGCTGCCCGAGCCGGCGGCAAAGAGCGAGCCAGCGCCACGCCGGAGGAGGCCGCGGCAGGCCGTGCAGGGCCGCATGGTGATCGAGGTGGGGCGGGGCCGTCGCGTGGTGGTGGACGGCGCCGTGGACGCCGAGGCGCTCGCTCGCGTGCTCGACGTGCTGGACCGGCGATGATCCCGGTCCCGTCCGGCGTCCGGGTGTGGATCGCGGCCGGCCACACCGACATGCGCCGCGGCATGAACGGGCTGTCGCTGCTGGTCCAGCAGGGCCTCGGGCGCGATCCGTTCGCGGGCGACCTGTATGTGTTCCGGGGCCGGCGCGGCGACCTGATCAAGTGCCTGTGGCACGACGGGCTCGGCCTGTCGCTCTACGCCAAGCGCCTGGAACGGGGCCGGTTCGTGTGGCCCGCGACGGCGGGCGAGAGCGTGGCCATCACGCCGGCCCAACTCGGCTACCTGCTCGAAGGCATAGACTGGCGTCATCCGCAGCAGACCTGGCGGCCGAGCCGGGCAGGATGAGCCTTGGACTGTTATCAACACTATCGACGCTCGCCACTCTGGCGTTATCTGAAGATCTATGATCGGCTCTGCTCATGGCGAAGCGGCTCAAGCCCGAGAAGATCGACGTCGAAGCGCTGCGCGCAGCCCTGGCGGCCGCCGAACTCCGAGCCGACCAGGCCACAGAGCGCGCCGATGAGGCCCGGGCCGCAGCCGATCGCGCCGAGGCCGAGGCGGCCGCCGTGAAGGCGCAGCTGTCGGGCGACGCCGCGCTGATCGCCCACCTGCGGCTGGAGATCGCCAGGCTCACCCGCACGCTCTACGGGCAGCGCTCGGAGCGCACGCAGCGCCTCATCGACCAGTACGAGCTGCAACTCGAGGAACTCGAAGCCTCGGCGGCCGCCGACGCCCTCGCGGCCGAGAGAGCCGCCGCCAAGGCCGCGGTGCCGGCGCCGACGGAACGACGCCAGCCCTCGCGCCAGCCCTTCCCGGCCCACCTGCCGCGCGTGCGCGTCGTGGTGCCGGCCCCGGCCGCCTGCCCGTGCTGCGGGAACACGCGTCTGTCGAAGCTGGGCGAGGACGTCACCGAGACGCTGGAGGCGGTGCCGCGCAGCTGGACTGTGATCCAGACCGTGCGCGAGCGCTTCTCCTGTCGCGCCTGCGAGGGCGTCACGCAGCCGCCCGCGCCCTTCCACGCCGTGCCGCGCGGCTGGGCGGGGCCGAGCCTGCTCGCCATGGTGCTGTTCGAGAAATACGGCCAGCACCAGCCGTTGAACCGGCAGGCCGAGCGCTATGCCCGCGAAGGCGTGCCGCTCAGCCTGTCGACGCTGGCCGACCAGGTGGGCACCTGCGCGGGTGTGCTGGAGCCGCTGTTCCGGCTCATCGCAGCGCATGTGATGGCAGCGGGGCGGCTGCACGGAGACGACACCACCGTTCCGGTGCTGGCCAAAGGCAAGACCAGCGCGGGGCGCGTGTGGGTCTACGTGCGCGACGATCGGCCGTTCGGCGGTCCCGATCCCCCGGCGGCCCTGTTCCGCTATTCGCCCGACCGGCGGGGCGAGCACCCGCAGGCGCACCTCGCGGGCTGGACCGGGGTGCTGCAGGCCGACGCCTACGGGGGCTATGGCAGGCTCTACGAGGGCGGGCGCAAGCCGGCGCCGATCATCGAGGCCGCGTGCTGGGCCCACGCGCGCAGGAAATTCTTCGAGCTGGCCGACATTAAGGCCGCGGCGCGCCAGAGGGCGCGCAAGAAGGTGGCGGTGATCGCGCCCCTGGCGCTCGAAGCCGTGCGGCGCATGGACGAGCTGTTCGCCATCGAGCGCGAGGTGAACGGCCGGCCGACGGCCGAGCGCCTGGCGGTGCGGCACGAGCGCTCCGCCCCGATCGTGGCGGCTTTGGAAGGCTGGATGCGCACCGAGCGCGCCCGCCTGCCGCGCGGCTCCGAGGTGGCCCGGGCCATGGACTACATGCTGGACCGCTGGCCGTCCTTTGCCCGCTTCCTCGACGACGGGCGCGTGTGCCTCAGCAACAACGCGGCCGAGAGGGCGTTGCGCGGCTTGGCCCTGGGACGCAAGGCGTGGCTGTTCGCCGGCTCGGACCGCGGCGGACAGAGGGCGGCCTTCTTCAACAGCCTGATCGTGACGGCGAAGCTGAACGACGTCGACCCGCAGGCCTGGCTGGCCGACGTGCTCGGCCGCATCGCATCTCACCCGGCCCAGCGCCTCGCCGAGCTGCTGCCGTGGAATTGGAAGCCGACCTCAGCCGTCTTGCCGAGCCTCGACGCCGCAGCCTGAACTCGACGCTCAGCCCCGGGCCTTCCCGACCCGCGATCACGCCGCGACGAAACCCGAAAGCACCGTTTCCGCGGCCCTCGCCGTAGGCGTACCGGAATGGAGGCTGCCGTTCAGCAACTCGCAGGCGTTCTGGGCATGGCTATCCCGCCGGGAACAACATGGCGGCAGATCACCACACGGATGGATGCCTTAATCCAGCCCATGCGCAGTCAGACTAACGCAGAGAGGGAGAAGAAGAACGATTGGGAAGATGCACGGGTCAATCTGCACCACCTCGGTTCTGTGTTGCGCAACAACACGATGCATCCTAACGCGAGCCATACCCAAGACGAAGCTCGACATATATTCAACGCCTCGGGGGTCGTGATGCGGGCCCTTTGTAAACTGTGAGGCAGGGCCGCGGCCGGTCGCCGACGGAACGGACCGGCGCACCGAATGCTCGATTTTAGAATTGTTGATCCTGCTCGGCCCCCACGAAGGCCGGGCTCGCCGGGGGCGGCACGTTCTCGGGCACCGGCGCGTAGGGCGCCATCTCGGGCTGCTCCGGGCGGGTCACCCCGACGTAGCCGTGGACGAGGTCGTGGATGAAGCCGAGCTTCTCGATGATGGCCGGCGTCAGCACGAAGGGATAGAGGTCGCCCATCCCCATCGAGCGGTTGAGGCTGTTCAGCGCGAAGGTCAGCGGCAGCCAGGCCTTCATCAGCGGCCGGATGCTCTTCGCCTTGTCGGGCGCGAAGTCGACCTCGGCGGACAGCTCCTCGGCCTCGCGGATGCCGTGCGGATGCGTCGCCACCCCGAAGGCCTCCGCGGTCTCCAGCGTGTCGAGGATGTGGAGGTAGTGGGCGAAGGTTTCGGCGAAGTCCTCCCACGGGTGGGTGGTGGCGTAGGCGCTGACGTAACGCTCCTTCCAGTTCGCCGGGGCGCCCTCGCGGTAGTGGCGCTTCAAGGCCTCGCCGTAGTCCTGCCGGTCGTCGCCGAACGTATCGCGGCAGTGCTTCAGCGCCGGCTGGCCGTCGACGAGCCGGTCCCAGTAATAGTGGCCGATCTCGTGGCGGAAGTGGCCGAGCAGCGTGCGGTAGGGCTCGTGCATCGCCTTGCGCCGCCGCTCGCGCTCGGCGTCGTCGGCTTCCGCGATCGCGATGGTGATGCGCCCGTCCTCGTGGCCGGTCATCACCCGCTTGCCGCCGCCGGGGTCCTCCAGGAACTCGAAGACCAGCCCCTCCTTGGGATCGACGCTGCGCGGCACCGTGGGCAGCTTCAGCTCGATCAGCGTGTAGAACAGGCGGTGCTTGGCGATCTCCATCAGCCGCCACAGCTCGTCGTTGCCGGGCTTCGACAGGTTGGGGACGGTGTGGTTGTGGCGGCAGGCCGTGCAGTAGCCGAGCGGGTCGTCGCTCGACACGAGCCAGTTGCACACGTCGTGCTGCGCGTTGTTGCAGAACTGGAAGGTGCGGGACGTGTCGCCCTTGATCTGCCAGTGGTGCTCCGCGATGTCGCCGACCCGCACCACGGCGTAGAGGTCCTGGTCCTCGGGGACGTAGCCGAGCCGGTGCCCGCACCGCTCGCAGGTCGTGTTCTCGAAATACAGCGTCTGCGAACAGTTCTGGCAGTCGAACAGCTTCATGGACGGCGCTCGCGTGACCCCGGATCGAAGCGGCGCTGCGGCCGATCCCCGAAACAGGGTTTAACGCCCCGCGCCGTGCCGGGATCCCGCATGGCATCCCTGTGGTGAACGCCGCCTTCCGCCCCGCTCGCCCCCGCGTCGCCGGGATGAGCGGCCGGGTTCAGCCCCCGCCTTGCGGACGCTCGCGGTAGAAGCGCGACATGCGCTCGAACCAGGCGTGGCGCGCCGCGAGGTGGGACACGCCCGCCATCCGCACCGGCAGGCGCAGCGTCTCGATCAGCTCGGCGATCTCCTGGCGCGCCGCGAGCTGCGAGTTGGTCAGCACGCCGCCCTTGGCGGCCTCCTCGATGTTGTCGAGCGCGGTCAGGCCGATGGGGAACAGCTCGCGGAAGATCACGCGGTCGTGCAGCCCTTCCGCGGTGCGGAACTGCAACTCGCTGGCGAGCTTGCCGATCGACACCGCGATCTGCTTGGCGTTGTTGGACTGGATCGAGGCCACGCGGTTGCGCAGCAGCACCCAGTCGATCATGCCGGCGTCCACCTGCCGGCGCCGGCGGCGCGCTTCCAGCACGAGGTCGGCGTAATGCGCCACCGCGCCGCGCTTGGAACGGTCGTGGTGCACGCGCGAGAACACGTCCACGTCGATGAAGCTGTCGTTGATCGGCGACACCAGCGTGTCGGCCAGCGAATGGGCGAGCCGCATCAGGTAGCTGTCGGAGGCCGGGGTGTCGATCACCACGAACTCGTAGTCGTGCTCGATCTGCTCGATGGCGTCGGCGAAGCGCGCGAACTCGCGCGTCTCGTTGTCGCCGACGTCGGTCGAGTCGCCGCGGTCGAGCGCGTGGTGGAACGGCATCTCCAGCGGCACGCCCGACTGGTCCGCCCAGGACAGGCGGTTCTCGAGGAAGCGCGTCAAGGTGCGCTGGCGCACGTCGAGGTCGACCGTCGCCACGCGGTAGCCGGCCTTGAGTAGGCCCACCGTGGTGTGGATCGACACGGTGGATTTTCCGGTGCCGCCCTTCTCGTTGGCCACCACGATGACGTGGGCCGAGCGCAGGTCCGGTTTCTGGGGGTCGGTCGGCATGGGTCCGATCGGTTCTGGCGCGCCCGCGCCCGGTTACGGTCCGGCGAACCGCCTCACCTCGGCCGGCGCGTCGTAGAGCCAGTCGACCCGCGCCGCCAGCCGGGCTGGCCCGAGGGTCGACAGCACGAAGTCGCGCGCGAGGGAGAGCGGCGGGCCGAGGTGGTAGATGCTGCCCTGTCTGGCGGATTGTGCCTGAACGCGAGATGTCCGGGGGCGCCTCAGGGCCTCGTAGGTTGAAAATGCCGCAGGGAAATCACCACCGCTGCGCGACACGCTGTCGGCCAGCACGGCGGCGTCCTCGATCGACTGGGCCGCGCCCTGCGCCAGGAAGGGCAGCATCGGGTGGGCGGCGTCGCCGAGCAGCGTCACCGGCCCCGCCGACCAGCGGGGCAGGGGCGGGCGGTCGAACAGCGGCCAGCGGCGCCAGCCGGGCGCCGCCGCGATCAGCCGGCGCGCCGGCGCGGCCCAGCCGGCGAAGCGTCGCTCGACCGCCGCGGCCTCGGCGGGCTGCGACCACGGGTCCGCGCCGTCCGCGGCGATGCCCTCGTCGACGATGGCCACGACGTTGATGCGGGCGCCCCCGTCGACGGGATAGTGGACGAGGTGGGCGCTCGGCCCGAGCCACAGGTTTGAGCGCGGCTCCCGCGCGTCGGCGTCGGCGGCCTCGCGCGGCACGGAGGCGCGGTAGGCCGAGCGGCCGGAGGCGCGGGGCGCGTCCCCGCCCGTCCCCTGCCGCCGCACCGCCGAGCGGATGCCGTCGGCGCCGACCAGCGCGTCGGCGTTCGCGGTCCCGCCCGCGAAGCGGAGCGCGACGCCCGATGCCCGCAGATCGTAGCCCTCGATCCCGCGGCCGAGGTGGAGCGCTATCGCGGGGCGCCGCGCCGCGCAGGCGAGCAGCGCCGCCTGGAGGTCGGCCCGCAGCGCCGACAGGAAGGGCGCGCCGTAGCGGGCCTCGGCGGCGGGCCCGAGCGGCACGCGGGCCAGCACGGCGCCGTCGCGCGCCCGGCGCATCCGCACCTCGGAGGAGGGGACGGCGGCGGCGCCCAGCGCGTCGAGCACGCCGAGGCGCCGGAGCACGATCGCGGCGTTGGGCGACAGCTGCACGCCGGCGCCGACCGCTTCCAGCGCCTCCGCCCGCTCGTAGACGTCGACCGCGCAGCCGACCTCGGCCAGCGCCAGAGCCGCCGCGAGCCCGCCGATGCCGGCGCCGGCGACGGCGATCCTCGGCACGGGCTGGGTCAGGGCGCGGTTTCGGGCGTGTATTCGCAGGCCGACGGGTCGGCATGGTGGCCGAGCGCCCCGTTGAAGACGTAGTGGGTCGAGCAGTAGGGGCAGATCGCGTCGTCGCTGTCGCCCATGTCGATGAAGGTGTGGGGGTGGTCGAGCGGCGGCAGCGCGCCGGTGCACATGAACTCCTTGACCCCGATCCGGATGGTGGGCACGCCGGGCTGGTTGTGGAAATGCGGGGTCTGGTGGCCGGCCATGGGGGTCCTCGACGGGTGAACGGTCGCGGCGCACCATAGGGGGAACGGTGCCGGAAGGGTAGGGCGCCCATGCCGCCCCCGCGCTTGCGGCCGTCCGGCGCGTTGGGCAAGACGCGCCGGACGGCACGACAGGGGACCCGCGGGCATGAACTTCTCTTCGAACGGCGTCGGCATCGCCTTCCGCGACGAGGCCCCCTCCGCGGCCGACCGCGGCGAGCCCGCGCTGCTGGTGCACGGCTTCGCCTCCTCGGCCCGCGTCAACTGGGCCGACACGGGCTGGCTGCGCACCCTGTCGGGCGACGGGCGCCGCGCGGTCGCCTTCGATCACCGCGGCCACGGCGCGAGCGACAAGCCGCACGACCCCGCCGACTACGCCACGCCGCTGATGGCCGAGGACGCGCTCCGCCTGCTCGACCACCTCGGGATCGATCGGGCCGACGTGATCGGCTATTCCATGGGGGCGCGGGTCGCGGCCTTCCTGGCGCTCCGCGCGCCGGACCGCGTCCGCTCGATCGTGTTCGGCGGGCTCGGCGTCCACCTTGTACGCGGCGTCGGCCTGCCGTCCGGCATCGGCGACGCCATGGAGGCCCCCTCGCTCGACGTGCTCACGGACCCGATGCAGCGCATGTTCCGCCGCTTCGCGGAAGCCGGCGGCAACGACCTCAAGGCGCTCGCCGCCTGCATCCGCGGCTCGCGACAGACCCTCACGCCGGCGGACGTCGGCCGCATCGCGGCGCCGAGCCTCGTGGCGGTGGGCACCAAGGACGCCGTGGCGGGCGACCCGCGCGGCCTCGCCGAGCTCCTGCCGCGCGGCGAGGTGCTCGACATCCCGGACCGCGACCACAACCCCGCGGTCGGCGACCGGACCTTCAAGGCGGGCACGCTGGACTTCCTGTCGCGGCGGCCGTGACGGCCCCGCCGGGCTTCCCCGGACAAAGGCGCCGCGGGATCCCGGGCGCCCGGCGAAGGCCGGGGTTCGACAGGGTCGCACCCGTTTCCGGGGGATCCCGTCGCATTCACGTCGCGTTCATCCTGCAGCGTGGCGCCGACGGCCGGGCCTTGTTCCGGACCCGAGAGCCCGTATCTGTTAGGGTGGCGTCCGGTCCCGGGAGCCTCCGGCACTTGGAGAGTTCGACTCATGTGGCACGGCCAGACCGCCAAGGTCATCGAGATGGGGAGCGTCGATCCCCTCTTCGCCCGCATGCGGACCGAGGCTGACGAGATCCTGCGGCACGAGCCGGTGCTGTCGAAGCTGATCCTGACGACGGTGCTGAACCACGACACGCTCGAAGCGGCCGTGATCTACCGCATCGCCGCGCGCCTCGACCACGGCGATGTGCCCGCCATCCTGCTCAGCCAGGCCTTCACCGAGGTGGCGCGCAACGACCCCACGATCGGGGAAGTCTTCCGGGCCGACATCATGGCCTTCTTCGACCGCGACCCGGCCTGCACGCGCCTCGTCGAGCCCCTGCTGCACTTCAAGGGCTTTCACGCCATTCAAACGCACCGCTTCGCCCACGCGCTCTGGAACATGGGGCGGCGCGACCTCGCGCTCTACCTGCAGAGCCGGTCCTCGGGCGTCTTCGCGACCGACATCCACCCCGCGGCGCCCTTCGGCAAGGGCATCTTCCTCGACCACGCGACCGGCCTCGTGGTGGGCGTGACGGCGGTGGTCGAGGACGACGTGTCGCTGCTCCACGACGTGACGCTGGGCGGCACCGGCAAGGAGACCGGCGACCGCCACCCCAAGATCCGCCGCGGCGTGCTGATCGGGGCGGGCGCCAAGGTGCTCGGCAACATCGAGGTCGGCCACTGCTCGCGCATCGCGGCCGGCTCCGTGGTGCTGGCCTCGGTGCCGCCGAAGAAGACCGTGGTGGGCGTGCCCGGCCGCGTGGTGGGCGAGGCGGGCTGCGCCGAGCCGGCCCGCACCATGGACCAGATCATCGCCCAGAAGACGCAGGACCGCGCCTTCGTGGAGCAGGGGCGCGGCGTCGGCCGGGCGGTCGTGCAGGGGCTTTGAGCTTCCGTCGGGACCCCGCCTCGGCTAGGGTTCCGGCCCGGCCCGAGGGCCGTGACGAGGCCGTCCCCGCGTGGGTCGACGCGCGACCGGACACCTTTCGGAGCACAGCTTGAACAAGACCGAACTTCACAAGCTGCAGGACTACCTGCAGCGCACTTTCGGCAACAAGGCCGTGAGGGTGCAGCCGCACCAGGGCGACGCCGACCGGGCCGACGTGTCGCTCGGCGAGCGCCGCATCGCCACCATCGCGGTGGACGACGAGGACGGGGACCGCTCCTTCTCGTTCGAGATGAAGATCCCCGTCGAGCGCGCGACGATCGAGTCCTACCTGCGGCTGCTGTTCGACAACGACAAGTTCAAGGTCGTGCCCCGCGCCAAGAAGACCGACTCCGTCGAGCTGAACGTGGGCAGCGACTTCCTCGGCGTCGTGTCGGCCGACGACCCGAAGGGCAAGTCCTTCACGCTGCAGATGGCCATCCTCGACTACGACCTCGAGGAGATCTGAGGTCCGGGGCTCCGCGCCCCGGCCTCACAACACCAGAAGGCTCGGGTCGCTGTCCGCCGAGTAGGGCCGGGCGAACTCCACCGCCACCCCGCCGCTGAAGCCCCGAACCACGTGGGCGGGCGTGTTCCCCAGCGTCACGGGCGTGCCCACCGGCGGATGCACCTCCGCCGTGAAGGCGGCCCCCGACACCGACACGTCGATCAGCCGCACGGGGTAGTCCCGGCCGTCCGGCATCCTGAGCGTGGAGCGCGGGTGGCGCGAGGGGACGCGCTCATGGCGGCGGTCCTCCGGCATGCCGAGGGCGTGGCGGTTGCCGAGCCAGGTGAGCTGGTCCGCAAGCTTCTCGCGCTTGAGCAGCGGCACGTTCAGCGCCAGCGCGAAGCCGTTCTCGAACAGCCGGGCCACGGTGCCCTCGATGCGGCCGATCTGGTCGATGTAGCAGATCACGCGCTCCTTGGGCGCCCCGCGCACCGGGGCGATCAGGGCGACGCCGCCGGGGGACATGTCGATCGTCTGGCAGGGGAACTCCTGCCGGTTCGTCAGCATGTAGCGGCCCAGCACGGCCACGCGCACGCGCTGGTGGCGCCGCCGCTCGTGGGCCTGCGGCTCGGATCTGAGGAGCGGGGATGACACCACCGGAGGTCCGCCTTGAGGGGTTCGGGACGGTTCTGCTGGCGAGCACCATCGCGCCGCACCTCTTAAAGCGGCCTGAATTCGTGCGGCCCGGTTCTCACCGCATTCAAGACCGGGGCGCTGCCGGCGTCGCGATGCCGCGCCCGCCCGGGTGGAGCGTGAGCGCCGCGCGCCGCCGCCCGAAGCCCCCGCGGTCGGGCGTCCGCGGGTCGTGCGCCGGCAGGATGTCGAGCGGCGCCGCGGCGGCCAGCCCCATCCAGCCCGGCGTCGACGAGGTGGCGAGCGAGCCCAGGGCATGCCGTCCGCCGTCGAGCGGCAGCAGCAGCAGTTCGAAGTCCAGCGCGCCGCGCCCGGGCGCGCCGCCCCGCGCCGCAGCGACGGCTGGGCGTCCCCCGTCCAGCGCCGCATCGAGCGTCGCGGCGGCCAGCGCGGCGGAGCGGGCCGACCAGATGCGGCGAAAGGCGGTGCCGCGCAGCGGGCGCCCGAACAGGGCGTCGATCCGCGTCCCGCTCAGGCGGAACACGGCGTCGGATCGACGCGCCCCGACGTCGAGGATGAACACGGACGCGAGCACGCCGCGGATCGCCGCCGGGTCGACCTCGTCGCGTCCGGGCGCGGCGCGCCCCGCGCGCAGCGCATCCCAATGGGCGTGGAGCTTGAGGCTGGTCTCGTGTCTCATTCCGGTCCCTGGGCGTCCCGCTCCGGCACGCCGGCCGCCGCCGCCCGCCGCGGATCGGCACGGATCGGCCGCGGGGAGCACGGCTCGCCCTCCGCGGGGCAGGGTCCGTGCCGCTTGCCCGGGCCTGCCCCGTGTGGGACGGTGCCGCATGCATGCGGTCCGCCCGGCCGCGTCCGTCCCGGGCTCCGCCCCGGCCATCGGGGTCTCCAGCCTTGCTCGATCGTACCGCAGAGCCCGGGCGCGCGGCCGCGCCGCGCCAGCCGCTCTTCAACATCCCGTGGCCGATCGCGGCGACGCTGGCGGTCCTGCTGGGGATCCACGCCGTCCGGCAGGTCCTGCCGGAGGGCTGGGACGACGCGCTCTTCACGCATCTGGCCTTCGTGCCGGGGCGCTTCACCTTCGCGGTCGCGCCCGATCGGGTGGTCGGCGCCGTGGTGACTCTCGCGCAGCACGGCGCGGACGGATACCGCCAAGCCCAGGCCGAACGCTTCTTCCTCGGGGACGGCTCCCCCGAGCCCTGGACGGCCGTCAGCTACGCGCTGCTCCACGCCGATTGGGGCCACGTCGGCCTCAACGGGATCTGGCTGCTCGCCTTCGGCACGCCGGTGTCGCGCCGCTTCGGGGCGTGGCGCTTCTTCGCCTTCCTGACCGTCGGGGCCGTCGCGGGCGCGGCGATGCAGTGGGCCGCGCAACCGCTCGACCTCGCGCCGGTGATCGGCGCCTCCGCGGCGGTGTCGGCCTGCATGGGGGCGACGCTGCGCTTCATGTTCCAGCCGCACGTGCCGTTGGCGGCCATCGTGGAGGCGGTGGGCGACCGGCGCCGGCGGGCCTCGTTCCAGCCGGCACAGCCCCTGCGCGAGGTGCTGCGCGACAGCCGGGCACTCACCTTCCTGGCGGCGTGGTTCGCCACCAACCTCCTGTTCGGGCTGTATTCGTCGTCGCTCGGCATGGGGGGCGGCGCCATCGCGTGGCAGGCCCACATCGGCGGCTTCCTGGCCGGCCTGCTCCTGTTCCCCGCCTTCGATCCCGCGCGCCCCGGAGACCCCGCGGCGGGCGAGCCGTCGCTCGGCGACCTCGCACCCTCGGCCCCGGCCGACCCCGCCGCGGACCTGTGAGGCCCGGCGGGGGCCGGCCCGTCAGGTGAACTTCAGCAGCGAGCGGAACAGGTTGCGGACGAAGCCCTGCTCGGCGCCGCCGGTCGGCGTGGTGCGGCTGATGAAGTCGAACACCTTGCCGTCCTGCAGGCCGTAGTTGGCGATGCGCTCGACCTTCTTGTCCCTGTTGAAGTAGACGGCCAGCACGCGCTGGTCGACCACGGCGGGGGCCGAGAAGGCGAAGGTGCGGTCGACCGTCTGGCTGATGTAGTACCAGGCCGTGCCGCCCACCGTGGAGGTCGTGGAGGGGGTGCCGAGCAGCACCAGCACCTGCTCGGCCGAGGAGCCGGCCTTGACCTGGTCGAGCGAGCGCTGGTCCGCCACGTAGCCGCGCGTCACCTCGCCGTCGTAGCCGAGGCAGCCCCCGAGGGCGAGAACCAGCAGGCCGACGCCGGCGAGACCGGCCGCCCGTCGGGCGTGCGCCGCGGCCCTGTCCATGCGTCGCATCGAAACCTCCTGAGCATTGTCCCGCCCCGCGAAGGCGCCCGGCGGGGACACGACGATGCGATACCAGAGCCGGCGGAGCTTTCGCGAAGCCGTCGCGCCGGGGCGGACCCTTGCATTGGGCGAGGGCAGTGCGTAACTGCGGCACCTGCGAAAAGCAAGTTTTCGCTCCTTCCCCGCCTCGCCGCAGGACGCGACGGCCGTCGGACCCGGCGCCATGGTGATCCCTTTCGGGATGCTGCTCCCCTTCGGGCGTCGACGCCCGTCCCGCAACAGGGTCACGCTCGACCGCCTGCACGGCGAGATCGTGGGCGCCGTGCGCCGTCCCGCCTTCTACCTCGACTACGGCGTGCCGGACACGTTCGAAGGCCGCTTCGAGCTCCTGGCGCTGCACGCCGGCCTCGTGCTGCGGCGCTTCAACGCCGCCGAGGCGCCCGGCCCCGCGGTGGCGCAGGACCTCGTCGACACGGTCTTCGCCCATCTCGAGGCGGACCTGCGCGAGGCCGGCGTCGGCGACATCACCGTGCCGAAGCGCATGAAGAAGCTGTGCGAGGCCTTTCTCGGCCGCTCCGCCGCCTACGATGCCGGCCTCCGCGCCGGCGCCGAGGCGCTGGCGGCGGCGGTCGGGCGCAACGTCTACGCCGGCCGCGGCGGGACGGAGGCGGCGGCCCGCATGGCCCGCTACGCCGCCGCGGCGGCCGAGGCGCTGGCCGCCACCCCGCTCGACGGGTGCCTCGCCGGCCCGCTGCCCTTCCCGGACCCGTCCGCGGTCCCAGTCCCGAGTCCCCCATGACGCGCCCGATCGACCCTTCCAACCCCCTGTCCCGCCGCTTCGACGCGGCGGCGGCGCGCGACGCCGCGACGAGCTTCGCCGTGGAAGCGACGCCCGCGGAGCGCGACGCCCTGGCGCGGGACTGCGACCTGCCCGGCATCGACGCCCTGTCGGCGGCGTTCCGGGTGCGCCGCGAGGGGGCCGACGGGCTCCACGTCACCGGCACCGTGACGGCGCGCGTGCGCCAGGTCTGCGTGGTGTCGCTCGACGAGTTCGCCTCCGACCTCGCCGAGCCGGTCGACGTGCGCTTCGCGCCGGAAGCGGAGGTCGAGGAACTCGCGGCGGCGCGCGCGGCGCGGCCGAACGGCGACGACGAGGAGCTTGAGGATCTCCCCGACCCCATCGTCAACGGCCGCATCGACCTCGGCGCGCTGGCGGCCGAGATCCTGGTGCTGGGCCTCGACCCCTATCCGCGCAAGCCTGGGATCGTCTTCGACGAGCCCGCGGACGCCGCCGAGCCCGACGAATCCCCCTTCGCGGCCCTCAAAGCCTTGAAGGGGCCCGGCGAGGGCTGACCCGTGGGAAACCCGGTTCGGGGCCGCCCGAGTTGACGCGCGGGCCGGCGTGGCGGCATTGGACCGGGATCTCAGGCGAGGGTGACGGATGAACGGGGCGGTTCGGATCGCAATCGATGCCATGGGCGGCGATCACGGACCCTCCGTCGTGGTGCCTGGCGCCGCGCTGGCGCTGCGCGAGCGGCCGGGCACGCGCTTCCTGCTCGTCGGGGACGAGGCGCAGATCCGCCCGCTGCTGGCCCGCGAGCCCGCGCTGGCCGAAGCCTCCGAGGTGGTCCACACGGCGGTCGCGGTGCGGATGGACGACAAGCCGAGCCAGGCGCTCCGCTCCGGCCGCCGCACCTCGTCGATGTGGATGGCCATCGACGCCGTGAGGGCGGGCCGCGCCGACTGCGTCGTGTCGGCCGGCAACACCGGCGCCCTCATGGCCATGTCCAAGATCTGCCTGCGCACGGTGGCGCACGTGGACCGGCCCGCCATCGCGGCCATGTGGCCCACCGCGCGGGGCGTCTCCATCGTGCTCGACGTCGGCGCCAGCATCGGCGCGGACGCGCAGCACCTCGTCGACCTCGGCATCATGGGGGCCGCCATGGCCCGCATCGTGCGCGGCATCGAGCGGCCGAGCGTGGGCCTGCTCAACGTCGGCGTCGAGGAAATCAAGGGGCTGGACGAGATCAAGGCGGCCGGGCGCATGCTGCGCGAGCTGTCGCTGCCCTCGCTCGACTACCGTGGCTTCGTCGAGGGCGACGACCTCGGGCGCGGCACGGTCGACGTCGTGGTGACGGAGGGCTTCACGGGCAACATCGCCCTCAAGACCGCCGAAGGCACGGCGGTGCAGATCGGCCGCTACCTGCGCGAGGTGATGGGCTCGAGCCTGATGTCCAAGATCGGCTACTGGTTCGCCCGCGGCGCCTTCGCGGCGCTGCGCGAGAAGATGGACCCGCGGAGCGTCAACGGCGGCGTGTTCCTCGGCCTCAACGGCGTCGTGATCAAGAGCCACGGCGGCACGGACGCCGTGGGCTACGCCCGCGCCATCGGGGTCGGCCACGAGATGGTGAGCCACGACCTCCTGGCCCGTATCCGCGGCCAGCTCGCGCTGTCGCAGGACGCGCAGTCGGCGGGCGCCGGGGCGGACGGGGCGCCGAGCCCCGCGGCCGGCGCGGCCCCCGTCCCGGCGCCGTGAACCCGCAAACGTTGGACGATTGCCGCTGGCGCCGATTGGGCGCATAGGAGGGCCCCGCGGCTCCGGCGGCCGCGGGTCGCCGGCCCGGCGCCGGACGGCGCGTCGAGCGGCTCCGGCCCTGTCAGGAATCGAAGAGGCCCCGTGGTGGAATCGAGCGGCTGGCGGTCTGTGGTGAGGGGCGTCGGCGCCTATCTGCCCGAGCGCTGCGTCACCAACGCCGAGCTGGCGGCGACGGTCGACACGACCGACGAGTGGATCGTCCAGCGCACCGGCATCACGCGGCGCTTCTTCGCCGCCGAGGGCGAGACGACCTCGCAGCTCGCCACGCACGCGGCCCGCGCCGCGCTGGCGCGCGCGGGGCGCGACGCGCGGGACGTCGACCTCGTCATCGTCGCGACCGCGACGCCGGACTACACGTTTCCGGCCACCGCCACGCAGGTGCAGGCCGCGCTGGGCATCACCGGCGGCGTCGCCTTCGACCTCGCGGCCGTGTGCTCGGGCTTCGTCTTCGCGCTGGCGACCGCCGACAAGTTCCTGCGCTCGGGCTCGCACCGCTGCGCCCTGGTGATCGGCGCCGAAACCTTCTCGCGCCTGCTCGACTGGTCGGACCGCACCACCTGCGTGCTGTTCGGCGACGGCGCCGGCGCGGTGGTGCTCGAAGCGGAGCGGGGCGGGGACGCGCTGCGCGACGGCGGCATCGTCACCACCCACCTGCGCTCCGACGGGCGGGGGCGCGACAAGCTCTTCGTCGACGGCGGCCCCTCCACGACGGGCACCACCGGCCACGTGCGCATGCAGGGCAAGGACGTGTTCCGCCACGCCGTGGGGCAGGTGACGGACGTCGTGGTGGACGCCTTCGAGGCGGCCGGCGTCGGCCCCGACGACCTCGACTGGTTCGTGCCGCACCAGGCCAACCGCCGCATCATCGACGCGTCCGCGGCGAAGCTCGGCATCCACCCCTCCAAGGTGGTCACCACGGTGCAGCTCCACGCCAACACGTCCGCGGCTTCGGTGCCCCTGGCGCTCCACGAGGCGACCCGCGACGGCCGCATCCGCCCGGGCCACCTCGTGATGCTGGAGGCCGTGGGCGGCGGCTTCACCTGGGGGGCCGCGCTCCTGCGCTGGTGACCGCGCCGAACGGGAGAGGTGCCACGGCCGGGCGCGTGGCCGTCGCGGCTTCCGCGCCTGCGCGACAAGGGTTAAGCTTCGCCAGCCGGCTCCACCGCCTCGCGGCCGTCGACAGATCATCGAGAGCGCTCATGGCCAGAGTCCCGGGCACGACGGACGGCAGAACCATCACGCGGGCGGACCTGTCCGAGGCCGTCTACCAGCAGCTCGGGCTGTCGCGCAGCGAATCCGCCGAACTGGTCGAGATGGTGCTCCAGGAGATCTCGGCCGCCATCGCGCGCGGCGAGACGGTGAAGCTGTCGTCCTTCGGCTCGTTCGTGGTGCGCTCCAAGGGCGAGCGCATCGGCCGCAACCCCAAGACCGGCATCGAGGTGCCGATCACGCCGCGCCGCGTGATGGTGTTCAAGCCGTCGAACGTCCTGAAGAGCCGGATCAACGGCACGCCGCTGGCGCAGGATGACTGACCGGCCGGCCCCCCAGAAGAGCCAGGACGCCTACCGGACCATCAGCGAGGTCGCCGATGAGCTCGGCCTCCCCCAGCACGTCCTCCGCTTCTGGGAAACGCGGTTCCCGCAGGTGAAGCCTCTGAAGCGCGCGGGCGGGCGGCGCTTCTACCGGCCGGAGGACGTGGCCCTGCTCCGGGCCGTCAAGACCCTACTCTACGACGAGGGCTACACCATCAAGGGCGTCCAGCGCCTGCTCGCCGAACACGGGGCGCGGAACGTCGCCGGCGCCCTCGCCCGCTCGCAGGCCGCCGCGCCGCGCTCCGAGCCGCCCGTCGCGGCGCCCGGACATCGGCCGGATCGCGAGGGGGACGAGCCCCCGCCCGCGCCGGAGCCGCGGGAGCCGGCGCTTCCCGAGCCCGCCGTCCGTGAGACCCCCGCGCGCGTGCCCGCCGCGGCGCGGCCGGCCCTTCCCGCCCTGCGCGGCCCGGAGCCGGCGCGCGCCCGCGCGGCCGAGGAGGCCGGCGTGGTCGAGCGCATGAGCGCCGTGCTGGCCGACCTCGCCGAATGCGCGCGCCTCCTCGCCTCGGTCCGTTCAGCCTGAAATTGCGGAACGCAGATTCGAAGGCGTCCGAGGTAGAATACCTGTCGATTTCGTCGGACATTTGCTGGGTATCCTGCCGAAGACAGGACGCATTTCGGTCACGGGCGACGTGATTTGAGCCCTGGTCGCGCAAAAACTGTTGCGACGCTTCGTCGGCTGCGCGAAATTGACCGAGGTTAAACTCGCGGGTTTCTGTCGAGCGCGGGCGCCCGTCGGCGCCTGATCGGTCGACCTCCGGGCGCCGACATGCGGCGGGCGGGGCGAGCAGGTTCAAGTGTTGGGGGCAGGCCTTGATCGACGAGGAGCATCACGACGCGGCCATCGAGGTGCTGCACCGGATGATCGCCTATGTTCGGGCCGAAGCGTTGCGGCTCGACGTCATGGACGTGGCCCTCCTCCTGGAACACGCCGGGGACGCCGTGATGTCCTTCGCGCCCGTGCCCTCCGCGCGCCTCCACGGGCTCGCCCTCCCGGAGGCCAATCGCGTCCAGCACTGATCGAGGCCGCCGTCGAACTGCCCGGACGATCTCACGAACGGGCTTGCCACGGCCGTGCGGACGTCCTAAGAGAGCGTCACCGCCGAGCGGTGTCGGAGTGTAGCGCAGCCCGGTTAGCGCACTAGTCTGGGGGACTAGGGGTCGGAGGTTCGAATCCTCTCACTCCGACCAAACTTTCCCGTACACGGCGGCCCAACATCTCATCGGTTTGCAGAGCGTCCGAAAGCCGTGTGCCGGCTTCGCCTCGCGCCCGTGTCCAGCCTAGGGCGACGGTGTCCTACCTCGCCCGCCCTTCTCTTCCTGGGATCCGCCCCTGACCGCCGTCCGGACCTCCAATAGCCAGTTCGGGCGCGCAGACACCGACGCCTGCGTCGGTGGGTGCGAAGCGTCCGGGCAAGTCAGGACGGGCAGGCTGACGAGGCCGGGGCGGCCGAGCCCTCACCCGAACGCGGTCTGACCGATGCGCCGACCCAACGTTTATCAGCGCTCGGCACCGCGGATCCGGCGCGACACCGGGCAGAAGTCCGGGGCCGATTACGGGCCCGCGGCGCGTGCCACGATCGCGGCCGTGCCGGTGCTGCTGATGGAGGCCGAGGCGGCCGGCGCCACCGCCCTCGCGCGGTATCTCGGGCAGGCGCTGACCGAGGCCGAGGGGATCGTGAGGCGAGGCGGGTGAGCCAACCCCTCCGGCGGTGACGCTGCGTCCCCGTCCTCAGAACCGCGTGCCGCCGCAGTTCTTCCGCTCGAGCTTCGTCCGCTGCTCCCTGGACGAACAGTTGAACAGGCCCGCGGGCGCCCGCCGGACGGGCGGGGGCGCGACGCCGCGCCGCTGTTCCGCCGGGGCGCCCTCGTGGGGGCTGCCGGCCAGGGCCGGGGAGCCCGAAGCCGGAGCGGCGAGGACGAAGGCCGCGAGGAGACGGACGGTCCGCCGCCGCATGCCTCAATAGCGTCCGAAGGCGAAGCGGGCCAGGAAGGCGAGGTCGCCGGCGGGCGTGTCCCGGTGGCCGCTCACATCCTCGGCGGCCGTGCCCCGCGGTGCGGCGCTGAACCGCGGCGGGAGCCGTCCGGGGTGAGTCGGCGTCGGCAGGCCGGCGATGGGCGGCCTGGAGTGGACGGCGGAGGTGGTCTCCGCCCCGTGGTCCCGCTGCATCCCGCCGTCCTCCTGCGACCTCGGGTCGTCAACGCGCGACCGGGCCGAGGGTTTACGGCTGACGAATCTTTTGACGACGCGGCTCGGCCCGGCCGCATCGTCGCCGGGGCCGACGTCAAGGCCACGCCGCGCATCCCTTGTGGAACGACACGAAAAAGACTTATTTCGTTCGTCATGTGTTCTCGTCACTCCAGGCCGGATCGGGACCATGACGACGGAACATCTCGTGCTGCCCCGAAGGCTCGGGGCGCGAAACAGGGTCGGGGCGCCGCGCACCGGCGAGGCGAGGGGGAGATGCCGCAGCGGCGGCATCGTGGTCCCGCAAGCCCTCGACGGGGCGGCCGGCTTCGTCGCCGACCCGGCCATGCTCGCCGCCCACGGCACGGTCGCCGCCCCTCGGGACGCGTTCGGGAAGGCCGCCTGATGTCCGCCGGTTATTTCGTCCAGACCTACAAGGCCAGGGGCGCCCGCCTCGTCGGGCAGCCCACGGAGGGCTACGGCTTCGCCGACGAGGCCCTGGCGGCGGCCCGCCGCCTCGCGCGCTGGCGGGCCGGCATCGTCGTCTTCCTCCAGGAGGTCGACGACGAGGGGGTTCAGCGCGGGCGGCCGGCGGTGCTGGCCATCCACGGGCAGGTGCCGGAGGGCTGGCTCGCGGCGGAAAGGGCCGCCGCGTGACGCCGGACGACCTCGCCCGGGTCGAGACGGGATCGCCGCGCTTCGATCCGGCGGGGGATCCGGCTTCGACGCCCGCCATGCTCGCCGCGCGGCTCGGGGCCGCCGCAGCGCGGCGGCGTCCGGGCAAGGACGGGGCGGCGCGGCCGTCGAAGGGCGGAGCCGGCCGGGGGCGAGCGCTCCGAGGCCGGGGCGAGCGGCCGGCGAAGGCCTGAGCCCGGGTGTCGATCGCCCGGGGATGCTCGGCGCCGTCCGCCGGGGGGAGTGGGCGCGCGGTCAACCCGTTCGGCCGCTGCCCGCTCGCGGCCGTGATCCTCGTGTGGCCGTGACGGCGCGCGCGGGGCGTGCAGCGGTCGACCGCGCGACGGCCGCCTGGAGGCGCCGCGTCATCGGGGCCTCTAGCCAGCGATACAGCGCCAGGGCGGCCGCCACCGAACTTCCGACCAGCAGGGCCATGTAGGCGACGGGCGGCAGCCGCTGCGGGGTCATGACCTTCGACAGGGCGTAGAAGACGACGATGAACAGCGCGGAGTGGACTAGGTAGAGCGAGAACGAGGCGTCGCCGAGCCGCGTCGCGGCGCGCGCCGGCAGGCTGGTGCCGGGCTCCCCGATCCCGAGCGCCCAGGCGACGAGCGTCGCGGCCGGCAGGCCCCAGGCGAGGCCGCGCCAATCGGCGGCCGAGTTGATGAACGGGACGTAGAGCCACGCGCCCACCACGGCGGCGACGGCCAGCGCCGTCCCGGCGCGGACCGGCATCCGCCAGCCCGCGCGGTGGGCGAGGCCGAGCCAGAGCCCGAACACGAATTCGAGCACGATCGGGTCCGCCCAGTAGAACAGCGGCCAGGGGAGCGCGACGAGGCGCCCGACGAGGACCAGCCCGATCAGGCCGGCCGAGAGGGCCGCGACGGCCCGGCCGCGGGCCAGGGCCAGCACCGACGCGAAGCAGAGGTAGAAGAACATCTCGTAGTTCAGCGTCCAGCCCAGCGAGTAGACCGGGAAATAGGCGCCGTCGTCCGGCCGGAGCGCGGGCAGGAACAGGAACGAGGCGACGATGTGGGTCGCGGAGGCCCGGGGGTGGCCGGGGAGGTGGCCGAGCCCGATGGCGATGCCGGTGAAGGCCGCGGTGAACAGCCAGTAGAGCGGCGCGACCCTCACGACGCGCTTCGCCATGAAGGACAGCGCCGCTCCCGGCCGGCCGAACAGGCGCTCGGACGCGACCACCATGATGAAGCCGGAGACGACGAAGAACAGGTCGACCCCGAAGGCGCCGATGGTGAGGCTCGGGAACGGGTCGGCGAAGCCGCGGTGCACCAGCTCGCCCTGCGCGTGGAAGACCACCACGACCGTCGCGGCCACCGCCCGGACGATCTGAAGCTGGTAGATGGGTCGGCTCATCGGGGGTCCCGCGGAAGTCACCCCCTGCCGTAGCGCATCCCACGGCGCGCACGAAGCCCGCGGGCCTGCCGGCCGCGGCTCGCGGGGACGGCCTCGCCCGGCTCACGCCTCGCGCAGCATCCATTCGTGCGCGGGATCGTTGTGGAAGCGCCAGATGCGCTTCGGGCCCGCCATGACGTTGAGGTAGAACAGGTCGTAGCCGTGCGGGGCGCCGACCGGGTGATAGCCGCGCGGCACGAGCACGACGTCGCGGTCGGCGAAGCTCACCGTCTCGTCGAGCGAGCGGTCGTCGGTGTAGACGCGCTGCACCCCGTAGCCCTGCGGCGGGTCGAGCCGGTGGTAGTAGGTTTCCTCCAGCAGGCTCTCGGCCGGCAGAGCGTCGCGGTCGTGCTTGTGGGGCGGATAGCTCGACCAGTGGCCCGCCGGCGTCACCACCTCCACCACGAGCAGGCTCTCGGCCTCGGCCGTGTCGGGCAGGATGTTGCGGACGTGGCGCATGTTGGTGCCCGTGCCGCGCGTCTCCTGCCCGACCGCGCCCGGCGGGATCACGCGCGCCGGCAGCCGGCCCTCGGCGGGCGCCCGGCAGACCGCGACCTCGCAGGGGCCCTCCGCCACGATCGCGAAGGACGAGCGCGCCGGCGCGTAGAGCGACCAGCCCGGCCCCTCGAACGCGCCCCGCCGCCCGCCGATGGTGCCGAAGTCATGGCCGCCCGCCGACGCGCGGGCCGTGCCGGACAGCACCACGACGCAGGCCTCCCGGTCGCCCGTGTCGCGCGCGAGGCGCTGGCCGGCTCCGAGGTCGAAGACCTCGAAGCCGACGTAGGTCCAGCCGGCGCTCTCGGGGGTCACGGCGTGGACGCGGCCGTCGGCGTCGGGCGCCGAGGGGCGGACGAGGAGGGGCGAGGCGGCCATGGGGTTGCTCCCGCGTCAGTCGAGGCCCGCCTCGCGCAGGGCCGCCCGGATGTGGGCGACGCCGCGCTTGGCGTAGGTGAGGGGATGGGCCTTGTCGGGGTCCTGCTCGGCTTCCAGCACCACCCAGCCGGAATAGCCGCGCAGGGCCTCGAACACGGCCGCGTAGTCGACCGCGCCGTCGCCCGGCACGGTGTAGACGCCGAGCTCGTCGCCCTGGCCCAGGATCGCGTCGAGGAAGGACAGGTCCTCGGCCTCGGCGGCCTTGGCCTTGTCGAGGCGCACGTCCTTGCAGTGGACGTGGCTGATGCGCTCGCGGTAGCGCGCCGCGAGCTTCGCCGGGTCGGCGCCGCCCCAGGTGGCGTGGCCGGTGTCGAGCAGGAGGTTGGCGGGCGCCCGCGTGTTCTCCATGAGGGCGTCGATCTCGGCCTCGGTCTGCACGATCGTGCCCATGTGGTGATGGTAGCAGAGCTTCAGCCCCTCGCCCGCGAGGCGCTCCGCGAGTTCGGTCACCTTGGCGCCGTAGGGCGCCCAGTCGCCGCTCGCCATCACGGGGCGGCGCGACAGCGGCGTCGCGCGGCTGCCGTGCACGGTGTTCGACGTTTCGCAGACGATGAACACGTCCGTGCCCACGGCCTTCAGGAGGTCGCGGTGCGCCTTGGCGAGCTCGAACTCCTCGGCGGCCGAGCGGCGCAGGAGCTCGATCGAGTGCCAGCCGCCGATGCAGGCCATGCCGTAGGGCGCCAGCGCCGCCTTCAGGGCTTCCGGCTCGCGCGGGAACTTGTTGCCGAGCTCCATGCCGACGATGCCGGCCTCCCGCGCTTCGGCGAGGCAGGTCTCGAGCGGCGTCGCGCCGCCGATCTCGATCAGGTCGTCGTTGGACCAGCCGATCGGGTTCGCGCCGATGCGGATCGCCATGTGTGTCTCCGTTCAGTGGTTCAGTTGACGGCGCGCTGGTGGGCGCGGCGCCGGTCGTAGCCCTCGCGGGCGGTCGCGACCTCGGGGCGCGCCGACACTTCCGGCACCGCCACGTCCCACCAGAAGCCGCCCGCGTCGGTCGAGGGTCCGGCGTCGGTGTCGATCAGGATCACCTGCGTGGTCGGGGCGCCGCGGGCCTCCTCGACCGCCGCTTCGAGTTCGGCGAGGCTCGCCACCTTGCGGGCGCCGGCGCCGAGCGCGCGGGCGTGGGCCACGAAGTCGATGGCGGGCAGCGCCACGTGGCGCGAGTCGGCCAGGAGGTTGTTGAAGGGCGCGCCGCCGCATTCCGCCTGGAGCCGGTTGATGCAGCCGTATCCGCCGTTGTCGAGCAGCACGATCGTGAGCTTCAGCCCCAGCATGACCGAGGTGGCGATCTCCGAGTTCAGCATCAGGTAGGAGCCGTCGCCCACCATCACGATCACCTCGCGGTCGGGGAGCGCCATCTTCACGCCGAGGCCGCCGGCGATCTCGTATCCCATGCAGGAATAGCCGTATTCGAGGTGGTAGCCGAGCGCGTCGCCGCTCTTCCACAGCTTGTGCAGTTCCCCGGGCAGGCCGCCGGCGGCGCAGACCACCACGTCGGACGGGCGGCCGGCGCGCTGCACGGCGCCGATCACCTGCGCGTCGCTGGGCCGCTCGGCGTTGCCGGGCGCCGTGTAGGCGGCCGCGGTCCCGTCCCAGCGCTCCTTCTCGGCGTGCATGCGCTCCGTCCAGGCGCGCGGCGCCGCGTGGTCGCCGAGCGCGCCGTCGAGCGCGGCGAGGCCGATCCTGGCGTCGGCGACGAGCGGCAGGGCGCCGAACTTGCCGGCGTCGAACGCCTGCACGTTCAGCATGACGATGCGGGACGCCGGGTCGCCGACGAGCGCCGCCGAGCCGGTGGTGAAGTCGGCGAGGCGCGTGCCCACCGCCAGCAGCAGGTCGGCCTCGGCCGCGAGCGCGTTTGAGGCGCCGGTGCCCGTCACCCCGACGGCCCCCATGGCGTTGGGGTGGTGGTCGGGAAGGGACGACTTGCCGGCCTGCGTCTCGACGACCGGGATGCCGCGGCGTTGCGCGAAACCCGCGAGGTCGCGCTCGGCCGAGGCGTAGAGCACGCCGCCGCCCGCGACGATGACGGGGCGCTTCGCCGCGCGCAGGGCCGCGGCGGCCTCCTCAAGCTCGGCCGTGTCGGGGGGCGGCCGGCGCACCCGGCGCAGCCGGGGCTCGAAGAAGCGCGCGGGATAGTCGTGCGCCTCGGCCTGCACGTCCTGGCAGAACGACAGGGTGACGGGGCCGCATTCGGCCGGGTCGGTCAGCACGGCGAGCGCGCGCTCCAGCGCCGGCATCAGCTGCTCGGGCCGCGCGATGCGGTCGAAGTAGCGCGACACGGGGCGGAAGCAGTCCGAGGCCGAGACGGTGCCGTCGCCGAAGCTCTCGACCTGCTGCAGCACGGGGTCGGGCCGGCGGCTGGCGAAGACGTCGCCCGGCACGAGCAGCACGGGCAGGCGGTTGACGTGGGCCAGTGCGCAGGCCGTCACCATGTTGGTGGCGCCGGGGCCGATCGAGGTCGTGCAGGCCATCATGCGCCGCCGCCGCATCGCCTTGGCGTAGGCGATGGCGGCATGCGCCATGGCCTGCTCGTTGTGGGCGCGGTAGGTCGGGAAGCTGTCGCGGATGCCGTGCAGCGCTTCGCCCATGCCCGACACGTTGCCGTGGCCGAAGATGGCCCAGCAGCCGGCGAAGAGCGGCAGCGTTTCGCCGTCCACCTCCGTCATCTGGACGCTGAGGTAGCGCACCATCGCCTGCGCGGCGGTCAGCCGGATCGTGCCCATGGCGTCACCCGTCCCGTGATCAGATGGAGGAAGTCAGTCCGGCCGCGCGCCCCGCCACACGCCGACGAGGTCGGCGAAGCGGGCCGCCATGGCGTCGCGCACCTCCGCGTCGCCCATCCGGCCCGCGAACCAGGCCCGCGCGGGCTCGCTGAAGATGGTGCGACCGACCGCGAAGCCCTTGACGGCCGGGCAGCCGGCGGCGCGCTCGAACTGGGCGCGGAGGTCCGACATCGGGGCATCGAGTCCGAGCAGCATGACGCCCCGGCAGCGGGGATCGCCCTCGCGGATCGCCGCCGCGACCGCGTCCCAGGCTGCAGTGGAGGGCTGGCCTTCGAGCTTCCACCAGTCGGGCCGGATGCCGAGGCCGTAGAGGCGGCGCACTACGGCCGCCACCGTGTCGTCGCCGAGCGGGCCGTGCTTGCCGGCGATGACCTCGATCAGCAGCTCGCGCCCGGCGCGGCGCGCGGCGTCGTGGAGGCGGATGAGCTCGCGGTCCTGCCGTTCGGTGAGGTCCGCCGGGTCGTCCGGCCGGGTGAAGCACAGGCACTTGATCGTGTGGCCGAGCGGCCAGTCGGCGAGGTGCGCGCCGAGCGAGCCCGTGCCCTCGAAGTCGAGCGGGCGCGAGCCCGGCCGCTCGACCGGGCGGCCGATCCAGAGCTTCTCGTCCGTGGCGCGGAACAGCGCGTCCTGCCCGTGCGTGCCGTCGAGCAGCATGCCGAAGCCGGGCCGGCCGGCCGCGACCTTCACCGTGGCTTCGAGCGCCAGCACCTTGAGGGCCCTGATGCGCTCGCGCGGCGCCCCGGCCTCGTCCGCCATGGCTTCGAGCTGCATGCGATGGTCGATGGCGAAGGCCATGACCGTGTCCGGCCTGGCGTGGGCCGGGATCAGCGCGTCGCGGGTCGTCGCCCAGTGGAGGTGGTTCAGCGCGGCGTCGCGCCGGAGCACGCGGGTCGGCGAGCCGTGCGCGATGAAGTGCTGGAGCTCGGCGAAGGTCGGGTATTCGACCGAGCACAGGAGCCGCGACACCGCGAAGGCGCCGGCCGCGTTGGCGAAGGCGAGCGCGCGCTCCAGCGGCTCGCCGCGCAGGTAGCCGCGCAGGAGGCCCGACATGAAGGCGTCGCCGGCGCCGAGCACGTTCAGCACCTCGACCGGGAAGCCGGGCCCCGTGACGCCGTCCTCGATGGCTTCCGGGATCTCGCCCGGGAAGGCGACGCAGCCCATGGGGCCGCGCTTGCACACGATCAGCGCGCGGCTGCGCGCCCGGATGGCGCGGATGGCGGCGAGGGCGTCGTCGGCGCCCCCGGCGATCATCAGCTCCTCCTCGGTGCCGACGATCACGTCGCAATGCGGCAGCACCGGCGCGAGGAGCGCGGTGACGCGCTCGGATTCGATGTAGCGCGCCTCGCCGGCGCCGTGGCCCGCGAGGCCCCACAGGTTCGGCCGATAGTCGACGTCGAAGATCACCTTTCGCCCGTGCGCCTCGGCGTGGCGGATGGCGAGCATCTGCGCTTCCGCGGCGGCGGGTGCGGCGAAGTGGGTGCCCGTCACCAGCACGGCGGCGGCGCTCGCGACGTAAGCTTCGTCGATGTCGGAGGGGTCGAGCGCGCCGTCGGCGCAATCGGTCCGGTAGAAGATCAGCGGAAAGGTGTGCTGGTCCTTGACGCCGAGGATCACCAGCGCGGTCAGGCGGTCGGGGTCGGTGTGCACGCCCGCGACGTCGACGCCCTCGCGCAGCAGCTGCTCGCGGATGAAGCGGCCCATGTGCTCGTCGCCGACGCGGGTGACGAGGCCGCTCCTGAGGCCCAGCCGCGCCGTGCCGATGGCGATGTTGGTCGGGCAGCCGCCGACCGCCTTCGAGAAGCTCGCCATGTCCTCGAGCCGGCCGCCGATCTGCGCGCCGTAGAGGTCCACGGAAGACCGGCCGATGGCGATGACGTCGAGGACGGGCTCTTCACGCATGGTGCGATGGTCCTGTCGCGGCCCGGCTCCAGCGCGTCGCCGGCCGTCGGGGCCGCCCTCCCGGTGCGGTCGTTCTTGAACGCGACCGGCGCCGGGCGGCCTCGGCCGTGGCGGCGCGGTCACGGGCAGGATGAAACACCGGTTCCCGATGATCGTCAATATGGAATTTTCATTCCCTTGGCGGCACCCGGCTCGCGCTCACCGCGCGCCGCGCCGCTCCGCGGTCCCGACCGCCAGCGCCATGGCGAGCGCGAGGGTGGCCGACATGGGCCGGAAGCCCTCGAAGTCCTCCTCGACGACCTCGAACCACGCCTTGGCGGGCGGCAGCAACGGGCTGAACGGGCTGTCGGTGATGACGACGAGCGGCGTCCCCGCGGCGGCGACCCGCTGCGCATGGTCCACGGTGGCCGAGGCGTAGGGCGTGAAGCTCACCGCGACCGCGGCGTCGGCCGGGGTCGCGAAGGACAGGGTCTCGGGGTCGTTGCCGGAGCCGGAGCCGACCAGCACGTTCTTCACGCCGAGCTTGCCGAGGGCGTAGTTGAGGTAGGCCGTCACGGGGTAGGAGCGGCGCTGGCCGATGAGGTAGATCGTGTCCGCCGGCGCCAGCAGCGACACGGCGGCGTCGAGCGCCTCGGGCCGCAGCCGGTCCCGCAGGAGCCGCACGGACTGCTCGGCCGCGGTGGCGAAGCCCTCGAACAGGATCCCGACCTTGAGGGCGGCTTCCGAATGGCCCCGCAGGGCGCGCAGCCGCTCCTCGTAGCTCGGCACGCGGTCGCGCAGGCGCTCGCGGAACACCGACTGCAGGTCGGAGAAGCCGTTGTAGCCGAGGGCCTGGGCGAAGCGCACCAGCGTCGAGGGCTGCACGGCGGCCCGCGCCGCGATGCTGGCCGCGGTGCCGAAGGCGATCTCGTCGGGGTTCGCCATGGCGAAGGCCGCCACCTGGGCCAGGCGCTTCGGCAGCCGGGGCTGCCGGTCGATCAGGGCCTGCCGCAGCGCGACGAAAGTCTCCGGCGCGCCCTCGTCACCCCTCACCGCATCGTCCATGCCGGGCCGCTCCGCCTCGATCGTCCCGGCCGGACACGCGGCGGAACATCCATTCCGCGATGATCCGCCGGTGGCCGGGGCCGGGCAAGGCCCCGCGGCGCAACTTCCCG
The DNA here is from genome assembly GCF_021730615.1 of Lichenibacterium dinghuense. NCBI lineage: Bacteria > Pseudomonadati > Pseudomonadota > Alphaproteobacteria > Hyphomicrobiales > Lichenihabitantaceae > Lichenibacterium > Lichenibacterium dinghuense. The sequence goes on along the minus strand of NZ_JAJLMN010000001.1, from coordinate 1,557,296 downwards.
CCGCCGCGCACAACCGCTTGACGACCCCTGATCTGGAATGCATGATCCGAAAAATACAAAAAAGAATGACATGTTCCGGGAGTGAGCCAGACGATGAACGCCTTCGGCCTCAATCACCGCGTCGCGCCCGCGGCGAGCCTGACGGCCTTCTTCGACCTCGCCGTCTCGCTCGGCGTCTCCGGCGTCGAGATCCGCAACGAGCTGCCGGGCGTCGCCATCGCGGACGGCACGCCGCCCGAGACGGTGCGGCGCGAGGCCGAGGCGCGGGGCCTGACGATCCTGTCGATCAACGCGCTCTACCCCTTCAACATGTGGACGCCCGAGCGCGCCGAGGAGGCGAGGAAGCTCATCGACACTGCGGCGGCCTGCGGCGCGGCGGGCGTGGTGCTGTGCCCGCTCAACGATCCGGCCTACCGGGCGGGGGACGCGGAGCGCCTCGGGCGCCTGCGCGAGGCGCTCGCCGCGCTGGCGCCGCTGCTGCGCCGGGCCGGCGTCACCGGCCTCGTCGAGCCGCTCGGCTTTCCGGAATCGTCGCTGCGCTTCAAGCGCGAGGCGGTCGCGGCCATCGACGCCGTCGGCGAGGCGGGCACCTTCAAGCTCGTCCACGACACGTTCCACCACCACGTCGCGGGCGAGGCCGAGCTCTTCCCCGCGCGGACGGGCCTCGTCCACATCTCCGGCGTGGTCGACGCGGCGATCCCGCGCGACGCGATGAAGGACGCCCACCGGGTCCTCGTCGACGGCGAGGACCGGCTCGACAACCTCGGCCAGATCCGGGCGCTCGCGGCGGGCGGCTACGAAGGGCCGCTGTCCTTCGAACCCTTCGCCGACAGCGTGTCGAATGCGCCCGACATCCGCTCCGCGCTCGCGGACAGCATGGCGGCGGTGCGGCAGGCGGACGCGATCCCGGCGCGCTGAAAAGCTGGGCAAAATTGGCGAGAAGCGCTCGACACGAGGGCGCCCGCAGTCACGATGCGGCCTCGTAAGGCCGAACACGGGAGGAACGCGATGAGGGGACGATTCTTGACGACGGCGGCGCTGGCGCTGCTGGCGATGTCGGGCCTGGCCGGGGGCGCGTCGGCCACCACCATCGGGGTCACGATGGACAAGTTCGACGACAACTTCCTCACCAGCGTGCGCAACGCGATCCAGGCGGAAGCCAAGGACAAGGGCGTGACGCTGCAGATCGAGGACGCGGGCGACGACACCGGCAAGCAGATCAGCCAGATCCAGAACTTCATCGCCCAGAAGGTCGACGCCATCATCGTCAACCCGGTCGACACCTCGGCCACGCCGAAGATGACACAGCTCGCCGTCGCGGCGAAGATCCCGCTCGTCTACGTGAACCGCAAGCCGGAGGACAAGACGCTGCCGAGCAACGTCGCCTTCGTGGGCTCGAACGAGAAGGTGTCGGGCACGCTGGAAGCCGAAGAGCTGGCCAAGTGCCTCAAGGGCAAGGGCAACATCGTCATCATGGAGGGCCAGCTCTCCAACAACGCCGCGCTCGACCGCACCGCCGACGTCGAGGAGGTGATGGCCAAGCATCCCGACATCAAGATCACGCAGAAGCAGACGGCCGAGTGGGGCCGCAACAAGGCCATCGACCTGATGAACAACTGGATCACCCAGGGCGGCAAGATCGACGGCGTCGCGTCCAACAACGACGAGATGGCGATCGGCGCGATCCTGGCGCTGAAGCAGGCCGGCGTCGACCCGAAGAGCGTGTGCATCGGCGGCATCGACGCCACGGCGGACGGCCTCGCCGAGGTGGCCAACGGCAACCTCTACGTGACGGTGTTCCAGAACGCCAAGGGCCAGGGCAAGGGCGCGGTCGACACGGCGCTGGCGCTCATCAAGGGCGAGAAGGTGCCGTCCTTCGTCGACGTGCCCTTCGAGAAGGTCACGAAGGACAACTACAAGCAATACGCTCAGTGACGCAGAACCTTTCTCCCCCTCAGGGAGAAGGCGGCCGGCCGCAAGGCCGGTCGGATGAGGGGTCATCCCAGCCCCCTCCGCTGGCCCGGTCCATCATGGAGCACGGCGCTAGGCCCCCTCATCCGCCCTGACCTCGTCAGGGCACCTTCTCCCGCGAGGGGAGAAGGGGAGCGCGTTTCAACAGGACAGGGATTCATGACAGTTCGCATCGGGGTCATCGGCGTCGGCATGATCGGCCAGGACCACATCCGCCGCCTCAGCAAGGTGCTGGCCGGGGGCCGGGTGGTCGCGGTGGCCGACACGGACGCGGCCCGCGCCCGCGAGGTCGCCGGGGGGCTCGGCTCCGCCAGGGCCCACGCGACCGGGCAGGAGGTGATCGCCGATCCGGACGTCGACGCCGTGCTGGTCTGCTCCTGGGGGCCGAGCCACGAGGACTACGTCGTGGCCGCCATCAGGGCCGGCAAGCCGGTGTTCTGCGAGAAGCCGCTCGCCACCACGGAGGCGGCCTGCCTCAACATCATCGAGGCCGAGGTCGCGGCCGGGCGGCGGCTCGTGCAGGTCGGCTTCATGCGCCGCTACGACGACAGCTACCGCGCCATGAAGCGCACGATCGACTCGGGCGAGATCGGCGCGCCGCTGATGATGTCGAGCGGCCACCGCAACCCGTCCGTGCCGGGCCACTACACGAGCGACATGGCGATCGTCGACACGGCCGTGCACGACATCGACATCGCGCGCTGGCTGTTCGACGACGAGATCGCCGAGACGCTGGTGATCAAGCCGCGCCAGAACAGCCGCGGCGGCGAGCTGCACGATCCCCTGATGATGATCCTGCGGATGCGCGGGGGCGCCCTCGTCAACGTCGAGACCTCGGTCAACATCGACTACGGCTATGACATCCGCGGCGAGATCGTCGGCGAGACCGGCACCGTCACCATGGCGGAGAGCAACACGGTGATCGTGAAGAGCCGCGGCAGCTTCGGCGGCCGCGTGCCCGAGGACTGGCGCGAGCGCTTCATGCGGGCCTACGACGTCGAGCTGCAGGAATGGCTTGACGCCTGTGCGGCGGGCGAGGTGCGCGGGCCCTCGAGCTGGGACGGCTACGCCGCGACGGTGGCGACCGACGCCGGCCTCGTCGCGCTGAAGTCGGGCGGCTGGGCCACCGTCACCCTGCGCGACAAGCCCACGATCTACGGCTGAGCGCGGAGCGCCGGGCGGGGGAGGGGATCATGAGGGTTCGGGCGACCGTCTCGGGCAGGCCGCCGCGCTCGGCGCGGGGCCGGACGGGCTCGCCGAGATGGCGCTGAGGCGCGCGGGCGACACGGTACCGGGCCACGTCGACGCGCCCTTCGAGCGCGTGACGAGGGACGATCATCGATCCTGCGTCGGCCGCTGACGGCTCAGAACTGTTACGGGTTCAGGCGGACCATCCCCGCGGGACATCGGCAGAGGCGACACGTGGATCACCAGGGGGAGGACGACGCGATGCTGAGCCCGTCGACGTTCAAGGCGGTGCGGGAGTCGGGCGCGGTCCCGGGCGCCGACTACCTGCTCGAGGTGGACAACGTCCGCAAGGAGTTCCCCGGCGTCGTGGCGCTCGACGACGTGTCCTTGCGCATCCGCCGCGGCACCGTCCACGCGCTGATGGGCGAGAACGGCGCCGGCAAGTCGACGCTGATGAAGATCATCGCCGGCGTGTACCAGCCCGACGCCGGCACGCTGCGCCTCAAGGGCGTCGAGATCCGGATATCCTCTCCGCTCGACGCCCTGGAGGCCGGCATCGCCATGATCCATCAGGAGCTCAACCTGATGCCCTTCATGACGGTGGCGGAGAACATCTGGATCCGCCGCGAGCCGCTGAACCGCTTCGGCTTCGTCGACCACCGCGAGATGAACCGGCGCACCCGCGCCCTGTTCGACCGGCTCGGCATCGATGTCGACCCCGCATCCGAGGTGCGCGACCATTCGGTCGCGACGCGCCAGATGATCGAGATCGCCAAGGCGGTCTCCTACGAGTCCGACGTGCTCATCATGGACGAGCCGACCTCGGCCCTGACCGACCGCGAGGTGGACCACCTGTTCCGCATCATCGGCGACCTGCGCCGACAGGGGAAGGGCATCGTCTACATCACGCACAAGATGAACGAGCTCTTCACGATCGCCGACGACGTGTCGATCTTCCGCGACGGCCGCTACATCGCCACCCGCTCGGCCAGGGACATCACCCGCGACCAAGTCATCCAGATGATGGTGGGCCGCGAGATCACGCAGATGTTCCCCAAGGAGGAAGCGAAGATCGGCGAGGTGATCCTGTCGGTGAGAGACCTCGCGCTCGACGGGGTGTTCGAAGGGGTCTCCTTCGACCTGCGCCGCGGCGAGATCCTGGGCCTCGCGGGCCTCGTCGGCTCGGGCCGCACCAACGTGGCCGAGACGATCTTCGGCGTGACGCCGGCGACGGGCGGCGAGATCCGGCTCGACGGCGTGCCGGTCCGGGTCGCGAGCCCCCGCGATGGCATGCGGGCCGGCATGGCGCTCCTGACCGAGGACCGCAAGGACACCGGCTGCTTCCTCATGCTCAGCGTGCGCGAGAACATGGAGATGGCGGTCCTCACCGACCGCTACGTCAAGGGCGGCTTCATCCAGCAGGGCGCGGTCGACGCCGAGTGCGGCAGGATGAAGGACGCCATGCGGGTCAAGACGCCGAACCTCGACGAGCGCATCGAGAACCTCAGCGGCGGCAATCAGCAGAAGGTGCTGATCGGCCGCTGGCTGATGACGGGCCCCAAGATCCTGATCCTCGACGAGCCGACGCGCGGCATCGACGTCGGCGCCAAGGCGGAGATCCACCGCCTGATCTCGCGCCTCGCCGGGCAGGGGGTGGCGGTCATCATGATCTCGTCGGAGCTGCCCGAGGTGCTGGGCATGAGCGACCGCGTGGCGGTGATGCACGCGGGCCGGCTGACCGGCATCCTCGACCGCGCCGAGGCCGACCAGGTGTCGGTGATGCGGCTCGCGGCGGCCTGATGCCCGATCGACCACACTGAAGGGGGCGGCTACAGCCTCCGACACGCGGAGGACAGCATGACCGAACCCCTGACCAACACGATCGCGGTGGCGGAGCGCAAGGCCGGGCGGCGCCGATTGCCCAACGAGGTGGGCATCGTGCTGGTGCTGATCGGCATCGCGCTGTTCTTCGAGGCGCTGGGCTGGGGCGTGCGCGGGCAGAGCTTCCTGTTCAACGGGCAGCGCCTGCTGGTGATGATCCTGCAGGTGTCGGTGGTGGGCCTCATCGCCATCGGGGTCACCCAGGTCATCATCACGGGCGGCATCGACCTGTCGTCGGGCTCGGTGCTGGCGGTGTCGGCCATGGTGGCGGCGAGCCTCGCCCAGGAGCCCGGCTACGCCCGCGCGGTGTTCCCGGCCCTCACCGGCCTGCCCTTCGTCGTGCCGGTGCTGTGCGGCCTCGTGATCGGCGGCATCGCGGGGCTCATCAACGGCTCGCTGATCGCGATAACGGCCATCCCGCCCTTCATCGCCACGCTCGGCATGATGGTGACGGCCCGCTCGGTGGCGCAGCTCTACACCCGCGGCCAGCCCATCTCGATGCTGGCCGACAACTACACCTGGATCGGCTCGGGCGCCGTGCCGGTGGTCATCTTCCTGGTCACGGCGATGATCTTCCACGTCGCGCTGCGCTACACGCGCTACGGCAAGTTCACCTACGCGATCGGCGCCAACCCGCAGGCCGCGCGGGTCAGCGGCATCGACGTGCGCCGGCACATCATGGTGGTCTACACGATCGCGGGCGTGCTGTCGGGGCTGGCCGGCCTCGTCACGGCGGCGCGCGCGGCCTCGGGCCAGTCCTCGATGGGCACGGGCTACGAGCTCGACGCCATCGCGGCGGCGGTGATCGGCGGCGTGTCGCTGTCGGGCGGCTCGGGCCGCATCTCCGGCACGGTGATCGGCACGCTGATCCTCGGCGTGATGACCTCGGGCTTCACCTTCGTGGGCATCGACGCCTACGTGCAGGGCATCGTCAAGGGCATCATCATCGTGGCGGCCGTGGTGGTCGACCAGTACCGCCAGAGCCGCCGTCGCAAGGCCTGAGCCCGATCCCTCACAGCGGAGCAGAGCCGTGAAGCACACGCTCGACCCCCACATGTTCCGGCACCTGTCGCTCGAAGACACCTGCCGCAAGGTCGCCGCGCTCGGCTACGACCACGTCGAGCTGTCGCCCCGGCCGGACTTCCTGTCGTGGTGGACGCGGCCGAAGGTGTATCCGGAGCGCGTCAGGGCCTTCAAACGCGCCCTCAAGGACCACGGCGTCGGCCTCGCCACGCTGCAGCCGATGTACCGCTGGGCGAGCCCCTATCCCGACGAGTGGGAGGTGGCGATCGACAATTGGAAGCGGGCCATCCAGGTCGCTGTCGAGATGGAATGCCCGATGCTGGTATCCGAGTTCGGGCGCGGCGGCTCGCCCGACCGCAGCCTCGCGGACCGCAGCGGCCTGCACCGGCCCGAAACCTGCGAGGGGCAGTTCTTCCGCGCCATGGACGTGCTGGTGCCGATCCTGGAGCGGGAAGGGCTCGTGCTGTCGCTCGAAGCCCATCCGGAGGACTGGATCGAGGAGATCGCCCCCGCGGTCGACATCATCAGGACCATCGACTCCAGGTCAGTGCGCGCCTCCTTCATCGCGCCCCACACCTTCTTCTACGGCCCCGACATGGTGGCGAACCTGCGCGCCACGGCGGGCTATCTCGCGCACGTGCGGCTCGCCGACACCTACGACCACACCAAGTCCTCGCAGCTCCGCTACATCGTCAACCCGCCGGGTTCCAAGGTGCGCGTGCACCAGCACACCGACTTCGGCCAGGGCGAGATCGACTGGGAGCTGTTCTTCCAGACGCTCGGCGAGATGAAGTTCGACGGCGTCCTGTCGAACTGCGTCTTCGCCTGGGAGGATCGCTACGAGGACAGCGCGCGGTTCATGCTGGCCGAGACGAAGCGGTACGTGGAAAAGTACTGGGCCTGAGCGGGGCCGAGAGGCGGGTCCTGCCGGGCAGGATCACGCTGCGAGTACCCGACCCCACCCGTCATCGCGAGCGCAGCGAAGCGATCCAGCCGTCGCCCTCGGAAGAGTCGCTCCGCGCAGGTCCCCGAAGGTCCGGCGGCTCACGGCGGCTGGATCGCGTCGCTGCGCTCGCGACGACGGCGGAGGGCGGTCGATCCCGCGTCGGCCTCGCCGGCGCCACGCCGCCCTGCCGCTACCGGTAGTCCACCCACACCCCGCCGGCGTCGGCCGAGCGCACGCAGTTCTCGACCCAGCGCACCCCGGCGACGCCGGCCGCGACGTCGGGGTAGCGCAGGCCGGCCAGGGCCGCGGCGTCGCCGCGGTCCGTCGCCCGCATGGCGGCGGCGAAGCGGCCGTAGAGGACCGACCAGGACTCGAACAGGCCCTCCGGGTGGCCGACGCTGATGTGGTCCCCGGCCAGCGCCTCCGGGTGGAGGTAGCTCATGCCGCGTTCCAGGGCGCGGGCGGGCTCGCCCTGCACCTCGAAGGACAGCTGGTTCGGGCGCTCGTCCCACCATTCCAGGCTCGCGCGGGAGCCGACGATCCGCACCTTCTGGCTGTGGATCGCGCCGGCGTTGACGGCGCTGGTCCACACCGTGCCGAAGGCGCCGCCCTCGTATTCCATGAGCGTCACCGCGTTGTCCTCCAGCGGGGCGCGGCTCTTCACGAAGCTCTGCCGCGCGCACAGCAGCCGCCGGATCTTCAGCTCGGGGCAGATGACCTCGGACAGGTAGAGCGGATGCGTGGCGAGGTCGCCCAGCACGTAGCTCGGCCCGGCGAAGCGCGGGTCGACGCGCCAGCGGATCGCGGGGTTGTCCGCCTCGACCGCCGTGCTGTGGAAGCCGTGGGCGAATTGCAGGTTGACGAGGCGGATCTCGCCGAGCTCGCCGGCCGCCACCATGGCGCGGGCCTGCTCGATCGTGCCGTAGCCCGAATAGCCGTAGGTGACGCCGAGGACCCGGCCGCGCTCGGCCGCGAGGCGCTGCAGCGCCTCGGCCTCGGCCACCGTGAAGCAGAGCGGCTTCTCGCAGACCACGTGGAGCCCGTGCTCCAGCGCGGCGCGGCAGATCGCGAAATGCGTGCTGTTGGGCGTCGCGACCGACACGGCCTCGATCCCGTCCGCGCGCGCGGCCTCGCCGGCGAACAGCGCCGCGAAGTCCGGGTAGCAGCGCGCGGGGTCGAGGCCGAGCTCGGCCCCGAAGCTGGCCCCGCGCGCGTGGTCGATGTCGAAGGCGCCCGCGACGAGGTCGAAGCGCCGGTCGCGCAGCGCGGCCGAGCGGTGGATGTAGCCGATCTGGCTGCCGCGCCCGCCGCCCACCATGGCCCAGCGGATCGGCCGTGCGCCCCGCGTCTCGCTCATCGCCATGTCCTCTCCCTCCCTCAGAACCCGATGCCGCGCAGGTAGGCGCGGCTCGCCGCGACGTCCGCGAGGCTGCCGCCCGCGCTCCGCGGGTCGCGCTCCTGCTCGACCGTGGCGAAGCCGGCGTAGCCGATGCGGTGGAGCGCGGCCCGCACCGCCGGATAGTCGATGACGCCGCGGCCGATGGGGCACATCACGCCCCGCGCGCAGGCGTCGAAGAAGCGGATGCGCTCGCCCGTCACGGCGGCGAAGACCTGCCCGTCGATGTCCTTGAAGTGCACGTAGTCGAGCCGGTCGGCGTAGCGCTCCAGCGTCTCGACGGGGTCCATGCCGGCGTAGAAGCTGTGGCCGGTGTCGATGCAGAAGCCGGCCTCGTCCGGCGGCACGTCGGCGGCGATGCGGGCCACCTCGTCGGCGAACTCGATGTACCCGCCCGCGTGGGGATGGATCACGGCGCGCACGCCGTGGCGGTCCCGCGCGAGGCGGGCGACCGCGCGGACGTTGGCCACCATGTCGTCCCAGGCGGCGCCGTCCAGCCGCGGCGCCCGGTCGGAATGGCCGGCCGCGAAGTCGCGCTCGTCGTGGCCCCAGTCCATCACGGTGAGGTAGGGCGCGGGAAAGCGATGCCCGGCGGCGGTCACCGGCGGCGGCAGGCGCCTGAGGAAGGCGCAGATCTCGTCCGCCTGCCGCAGCAGGGTTTCGCGGTTCGCCGGGGACGCGAGGTCGTCGAAGATCGTGCCGGCCACGATCGTGAGGCCGCGCTCCCTCAGCGCGCGGCCGACCCGCTCGGCGTCGAGCGGCACGTAGCCGTAGGGGCCGAGCTCCAGCCCGCCGTAGCCGGCCGCCGCCGCCTCGTCGAACACCCGCTTCCAGGGCGGCAGGTGCGGGTTGCGGACGTCGTCGACGCCCCAGCAGCAGGGCGCCGTGGTGACCGTGATGCCCATCGTCTCCCCCGCCGCCGGCGCGGCGCTCCGCGCCCGCCGCCGCGATCTAGCGGGCTTGCGCTGGCCGCGGACAGCGCGGAAATGATGGGATCCCCTCAGATCCGGACGCCCCGATGCCGCGCAAGCCGACTCTGGAGGACGTGGCCGCGCTCGCGGGCGTGTCGATCGCCACGGTGGACCGCGTGGTGAACCGGCGCGGCGGCGTCAGGCCCGACCGGGAAGGGCGCGTGCTCGCGGCGGCGCGGCGCCTGGAGCTCGACCGCAGGCTCGGCCGCGCCTACGCGCACCGGCTGCGCGTCGCCGTGCTGATCCAGTCGCCCGCGAACCCGTTCCACGCGGCGCTGGCCCTGGCCTTCGCGGCCGCCAACCACGCCGCGCTCGACCTCAACATGCAGTTCCTGGTGCACCACCTCGACCCGAACCGGCCGGACCGCATCCCCGGCTTGATCGACCGGCTGGCGCGGGGGCACGACGGGCTGGTGATCGCGACCCCGGCGGGCGATGCGATCGCGGCGGCGCTGCGCCGCGCCGCGGCCGCCATCCCGGTCGCCACGCTGGCGACCGACGTGCCCGGCAGCGGCCGCCACGCCTATGTGGGGCCGGACGACGTCCAGGGCGGCCGGGTCGCCGGCGACCTCATCGGCCGCTTCCTCGGCCCCGCGGGCGGCGACGTCGCGATGATCACGGGGCTGCGCTCCATGGCCGGGCACCGCGACCGCGAGAGCGGCTTCCGCGCCGTGCTGTGCGAGCACTTCCCGGCCTGCCGGCTCGTCGCGGTCGCGGAAAGCCGGGAGGTGGCGGAGGGCGCGGGCGAGGCCGCCGCGGCGGCCCTGCGCGCCCACCCCGGCCTCAGGGGCCTCTACCTGACCTCGGCGGGGGCGGACTGCGTCGTGGCGGCCCTGAAGGCGGCCGGCGCCGCGGACGTCGCCTTCGTGACGCACGAGCTCACCGACGACCGCCGCACCCTGCTGCGGGCGCGCGCCATCCACGCCGTGGTGGACCAGGACACGTCCGCCGAGGTGCGGACGATCGCGGACACCATGGCGCGGCTGCTCGGGCGGCTCGACGGTGCCGCCGCGGCCCCGTCCACGCCCGTGCGGGTCTTCACCGCCGAGAACTGCTGACGCGCCCGGGGCGGCGCCCGGCGTCTATCCCTTCGGGCCGCGGCGCGTCATGATCCGACGACGACCCGGACGATTCGCCGCCGCGGAGGCTCCCATCGACGTTCCCCATCGCTCGGCCGGCGGCTGGAGCCGCTGATTCGCGCCGCCGTCTACGCCGCGCCCGCGCCGGGCGGCGCGCTGCACCGCCTGGCCTCGCTCTGGCTCGGCCGCGACGCCGCGACGGGCGAGCCCACCCGGCCGCCCGACCCCGCGCGCGACGCCCTCGTGGCCGAGCCCGCCCGCTACGGCTTCCACGCGACGCTGCGCGCGCCCTTCCGCCCGCGCGACGGCGTCACCCTCGACGGCCTGTCGGCTCATCTGGCCGCGTTCGCGGCGGGCCGCCCGGCGCCGGTGATCGGGTGCCTGACCCTGTCGCGGCTCGGCGACTTCTTCGCGCTCACGCCGTCCGGGCCCGAGCCCGGCATCGCGGCGCTGGAGGGTGAGGTGCTCGACGCCTTCGAGCCGTTCCGCGCGGCCCTGACCCCGGCCGAGGCGGCGCGGCGGCGGCCGGAGCGGCTGAGCCCGAGCCAGCGCGCGCTGCTCGACCGCTACGGCTATCCCTACGTGCGCGACGAGTTCCGCTACCACATGACGCTGACCGGCCCGGTGCCGGGCCCGGCCGAGGCGGTCCGCCGCGCGCTGGAGGCGCATTTCGCGGACGTCCTCGACCGGCCCTTGCCCGTCGACGGGCTCGCGCTCTTCGTCGAACCGGAGGCGGGCGCACCCTTCCGCGTCCACGCATTCCACCCCTTCGGGCCCGCCGCGGCCCCGCCACCGGGCGCGAGCGCATGAGCGAACAGGTCTTCACCGGCGCCCGCATCGTGCTGGGCGACGAGGTTGTGCGGGGCAGCCTCGCCGTGCGCGACGGGCGGATCGCCGCGGTCGACGCCGGACCCTCGCGCCGCGGCGAGGACATGGGCGGCGACGTGCTGATCCCCGGCCTCGTCGAGCTCCACACCGACCACATCGAGGGCCACTACCTGCCGCGGCCGGGGGTGCGCTGGGACAGGATGGCGGCGTTGCAGGCCCACGACGCGCAGGTGGCGGCCTCCGGCATCACCACGGTGTTCGACGCGCTGCGGGTCGGCACCGACGAGGACGCGCGGCTCGGCTCGGCCGACATGCTGGCCATGGCCGACACGATCGCGGCCGCCGCCGCGGCCGGGCGCCTCCGGGCCGACCACCGCATCCACCTGCGCTGCGAGGTGTCGGCCCCCGACGCGCTCCGGGCCTTCGAGGCCATCGCGGGCAGGCCGCTGGTCGGGATCGTGTCGCTGATGGACCACGCGCCGGGCCAGCGCCAGTACACCGACCTCGACGCCTACCGCACCTACTACCAGCGCAAGATGAACCTGACGGACGCGGGCTTCCTGGCCTTCTCCGACCGGCGCGTCGCGGAGTCCCTGGCTCATTCGGACCCGCACCGCCGCGCCATCGCGGAGTTCTGCCGCGCGCGGGGCGTGACGGTGGCGTCGCACGACGACGCGACCGCGGCCCATGTCGGGGAGGCGGTGGCGCTCGGCGTCACCCTGGCCGAGTTCCCCACCACGATCGAGGCCGCGCGCGCCTCGCACGCGGCCGGGCTCTCGGTGCTGATGGGGGGCCCCAACGTCGTGCGCGGCGGCTCGCATTCGGGCAACGTGTCGGCCTCCGCCCTGCTGGCCGAGGGCCTGCTCGACGTTCTGTCGTCGGACTACGTGCCCTTCAGCCTGCTGCAGGCGGCCTTCGGCCTCGCCGAGACCGGCACGCTCGACCTGCCGGCGGCCGCGCGGCTGGTGTCGACGAACCCGGCCCGCGCCGCCCGGCTCGACGACCGCGGCCTGATCGCGCCGGGCCTCCGGGCCGACCTCGTGCGCGTGCACACGCAGCCGGGCCTGCCGCCGCTCGTGCGCGCCGTGTGGCGGGAGGGGCGGCGTGTCGCGTGACGGGCCGCGCGCCGGCGTGCTCGTCGCCGTGGTGGGCCCGAGCGGGGTCGGCAAGGACGCCGTGATGGCGGGCGCCGCGCGCCATCCAATGCTCGATGCGCGCGTGCTCTTCGCGCGGCGCACCGTGACGCGGGCGGCGGCGCCGGGCGCCGAGGACCACGACACGCTCGACGAGGCCGGCTTCGCCCGCGCCGAGGCCGGCGGCGCCTTCGCGCTCACCTGGGCCGCGCACGGCCTGCGCTACGGCCTGCCGCGCTCCGCCCGCGACGAGGTCGCGCGCGGCCGCGTCGTGGTGGCCAACCTGTCGCGCCGCGCGCTCGGCGACGCCGCCGCGGTGTTCGGGCGGCTGCGGGTCGTGGAGGTCGCGGCCCGGCCGGAGGTGCTGCTGGCGCGCCTGTCCGCGCGGGGCCGCGAGGACGCCGCGGCGGTGCGGGCGCGGCTGGCCCGGCAGGTGCCCGTGGCGGTGCCGGCGGGGGCGGAGGGGCACCTGCTCCTCGACAACTCCGGCCCGCTCGATGCGGCGGTCGCGGGGCTGGTCGGGCACCTCAACGGCCTGTGCGGGTGAGGGCTCCGGCCGGGCTTCGGCGTCGGACCCTCAGTGCGCCTCGTCCCAGTTGTGCGCGGCGCCCGCCTCGACGGCCAGCGGCACGGACAGCGACACCGCCGGGTGCGGCGCTTCCACCATCACGCGCTTGATGACCGGGATCGCGCGCTCGACCTCCTCGTCGGCGATCTCGAACACCAGCTCGTCGTGCACCTGCAGCAGCATGCGCGCGCCGAGCTTCTCGGCCTCCAGCGCCGCGTCCATCCGCACCATGGCGCGGCGGATGATGTCGGCGGCCGTGCCCTGGATCGGCATGTTGATCGCCGCGCGCTCGTTGAAGGCCCGCTCGGACGGGTTCGAGGCGTTGATGCGCGGGTAGTGGCACTTGCGCCCGAACAGCGTGGTGACGAAGCCCTGCGCCCGCGCGGTCTTCTTCGTCGCCTCCATGTAGTCGCGGATGCCGGGGAAGCGCTCGAAATAGGTCTTGATGTAGTCGCCCGCCTCCTGCCGGCCGATCGAGAGCTGGTTGGCGAGGCCGAAGGACGAGATGCCGTAGATGATGCCGAAGTTGATCGCCTTGGCGCGGCGGCGCACCTCGCCGGTCATCTCGGACAGCGGCACGCCGAACATCTCGGAGGCCGTGGTGGCGTGGATGTCCCGCCCTTCCGCGAAGGCCTGCTTGAGCTGCGGGATGTCGGCGATGTGGGCCAGGAGCCTCAGCTCGATCTGCGAATAGTCGGCCGACACGAGCTTGTGCCCCGGCTCCGACACGAAGGCCGTGCGGATCTTGCGCCCCGCCTCGGTGCGGACCGGGATGTTCTGGATGTTGGGGTCGGACGACGACAGGCGCCCCGTGGTGGTCGCGGCCAGCGCGAAGGAGGTGTGGACGCGACCGCGGTCCGCGAAGGTCGGCAGGGCGTCCGTGTAGGTGGCCTTGAGCTTCGACACCTGCCGCCATTCCAGCATCAGCTTCGCGAAGCCGTTGCCGGTCTCGGCCAGCTCGTCGAGCACCTGGGCCGAGGTCGACCAGGCGCCGGTCGCGGTCTTCTTGGCGCCGGGCAGGCCCATCTTGCCGAACAGGATGTCGCCGAGCTGCTTCGGCGAGCCGAGGTTGAAGGTCTCGCCCGCCGCCTCGAAGATCTCGGATTCGAGCCGCGCCATCACCTGCGAGAAGTCGCCCGACAGGCGCGACAGGATGTCGGAATCGATGGCGATGCCACGCCGCTCCATGCGGGCCAGCGCCGGCACCAGCGGGCGCTCCAGCGTCTCGTAGACGTGGGTCATGCTCTCGGCCGGCAGGCGGGGCTTCAGCACGCGCCACAGCCGCAGCGTCACGTCGGCGTCCTCGGCCGCGTAGGCGGTGGCGCGGTCGAGCGCCACGCGGGCGAAGCCGATGAAGCTCCGGCCCGAGCCCGCCACGTCCTTGAACGGGATCGGGTCGTGGCCGAGGTGGCGCTTGGCGAGCTGGTCCATGCCGTGCGTGTCGACGGTCGCGGCCGCGTCGAGCACGTAGCTCATCAGCATCGTGTCGTCGAAGGGCGCGACCGTGATGCCGTGGCTGGCGAAGACCAGCCAGTCGTACTTCATGTTCTGCGCCACCTTCAGCACGTCCGGCGCCTGGAGCAGGGGGCGCAGCCGGTCGATGACGTCGCGCAGTTCCAACTGCTGCGGCGCTTCCGCCTCGGCGGGGGGCGGGGCGGGGGCCTCCTCGGCGAAGAGCCCGGCGGCCTCGGCAGCCGCCTTCTCCTTCTTGGTCTTCTTCGGTGCCGGCGGCGGCGCCGGGGGCGGGGGCGCGAGGTGGCCGACCGGGATGTAGACGGCCTCGCCCGGCGCCGTCGCCAGCGCCACGCCGACGAGCTCCGCCCGCCGCGCGTCGAGCGAGGTCGTCTCGGTGTCGACCGCCACGACCCCGGCCTCGCGCGCCTGCGCGATCACGGCGTCGAGCGCGTCAAGCGTCGTGACCGTGCGGTACTTCGCATGGTCGAACGGCAGGGCGCGCATCTCGGCCGCGCGGGCGGCGGCCAGGGTCGACGGGCCGTCGAGCTTCGGCAACGCGGCCGCGATGGCGGCGGCGTCGCGGTGCTCCGCGGGCTCGGCCGGCGCCTCGCCGGTGGCGACGATGCCGCCGCCCTCCTCGATCGGCGCCGCCGGCGCGCCGTTGCGGGTGCGCCAGCCGCCGGGGCCGACGAGCCGCTCGTCCGGCTCCACCTCGCCGGGCTCGACGCCGTAGAACTCGCCGATGCGGCGCGTCAGCGTCGTGAACTCCAGCGCCTTGCAGAAGGCGACGAGCTTCTCCCCCTCTGTGCGCGGCAGCCGCAGCGCGTCGAGCGGCACCGTCACCTCGACCGTGTCGCAGAGCGTGACGAGCTCGCGCGACACGCGGATCCGTTCGACGTTCTCGGGCAGCGTCAGCGCCTCGCGGCGCTTCGGCTGCTTGATCTCGGCGGCGCGGGCCAGGAGCGTGTCGAGATCGCCGTAGTCCTTGATGAGCTGGGCCGCGGTCTTGATGCCGATGCCGGGCGCGCCGGGCACGTTGTCGGTGCTGTCGCCGGCCAGCGCCTGCACGTCGATCACGCGCTCGGGCGGGACGCCGAAATATTCGATCACTTCCGGGACGCGCGTCACGCGCTCCTCGCGGGCGCCGGCGGCGCCGGGCACTCCCGAGGCCGGGTCGTACATGACGACGCCCTCGCCCACGACCTGCATCAGGTCCTTGTCGGGCGACACGATGAGGACGTCGGCGCCCGCGGCCCGCGCGTGGCGCGCGTAGGTGGCGATGAGGTCGTCGGCCTCAAAGGTGTCCTGCTCGACCGGAACCATGCCGAAGGCCCGCACGGCCTCGCGCATCAGGTGGAACTGCGGCACGAGGTCGTCCGGCGGCGGCTTGCGCTGCGCCTTGTAGGCGGTGAACAGCTCCTTGCGGAACGAGTTCTCGCTCTTGTCGAAGATCACGGCGAGGTGGGTGGGCATCGTGCCCGCCGCGCCCTCGCGCACGAACTGCAGCAGCTTGGTGGCGAACAGGCGCACCGCGCCGGTGGGGAGCCCGTCGGAGCGCGCGTTGTACTTCCGGTCCTGGTTGATCGACTGGAAATAGGCGCGGAAGATGAAGGCCGAGGCGTCGACCAGGAAGACGTGGTCGCCGGCGGCGACGGGGCGGTTCGGGGGCATGGCGGGTCCTCGGTCTCAGCCGGCTTCATTCCATGGAACGCTGCCGGAGGCGAGCGGTCCGCGACGATGTGCTAGGCTGATGCCGCAGAACCAGGAGCGCGCCGGATGGGCGAAGAACGAGTCATGACGGTCGCGAAACTGATCGACCACCTGAGCCGCTTCCCGCAGGATGCGGAGGTGGTGGACCTCGACGTGTCGGTGGTGATCGACGCCGACGCCAACCTCGTCCAGAGCCTGTCGCTGTGGGAATCCGACGAGGAAGGCGACGACGATCCCGACGACGGCTCGCGCGAGGACCTGCCCGTCGAGCGCGACCGCAAGGTGGTGAGCCTGTCGCCGCGCCGCGGCAAGCCTTGAAACCCGTCCGCCGTCGTCCCGGGCTTGACCCGGGGCCCGGCCGGTCCGATCGGCCGAGGCGACGCCCGGCCGCACCGCTGGATCCCGGGTCAAGCCCGGGATGACAGCCCTGAGGGCGAGACAGGGACCTTCTCGCGCCCCGCTCACACCCGCAGGGCGCGGCCGAGCTCCGCCACGGCGGCCTCGACCTCCGCCGCGACCCGCTCGGACGCGAGGTCCGAGCCCGCGAAGTCGCCGTCGCTGGCGTAGACGTGCGGCTCGACCGGCCGCGTCCCGAAGAAGTCGAACAGCGGCAGCAGCCGCCCCTCGATCATGGCGCCGTATTCCGGCAGGCGGCCGGTGGCGCAGAGCACGACGGGGCGCCCGCGCAGCGCGTCCTTGTCGATCAGGTCGAAGAAGTGCTTGAACAGCCCGCCGTAGGACGCCTTGAACACCGGCGAGCCGACCACGAGCGCGTCGCAGTTCTCCACCGCCGACCAGATCCGGTCGAGGCCGGGCGGCGCGCCGGCGCGGGACGTCGCGGCGCCGAGCGCCGGCCCGGCGTCGACGAGGTCGTAGGCCTCCGCGGCCCCGAGCCCGGCCGCCCCGTGCAGCACGCGCCCCACGAGGGCGCGCGTGCGCGACGGCCGGGTGATGTTGCCCGACAGTCCGACGATGCGCCTCGCCGTCACTCCGCCGCCTTGGCGAGCGCCGCCGCGCGCGGCTTGCGCAGGCCCGCCTGTTCCAGGAGCGGCATCACGCGCTCGTTCCAGTAGGGGAGCTCGGCGTTGTAGTCGACCATGGAGATCAGCGTGCCGTCGATGCCGGTGTTGGACAGCTCGATCAGCTTGTCGGTCACCTGCTCGGGCGTGCCGACGATGGAATAGCCGCCCCAGCCCGAGATGAAGTTCTCGCGGAACTTGTCGAAATACTCTTTCGAATAGGAGCCGCTCTCGACGCCGAAGATCTTGCAGATGATGTCGCAGGCTTCCCAGTCGCCCTTCTCGTGGACGTAGTAGTTGTAATAGTCGCGCGCCTCCTTCTCGGTGTCGCGGACCACGACCGAGGAGTAGGTGAAGGTGCCGATCTCGCGGCGGTGCTGGTCGTAGGCCTGCTTCTTCATGGCATCGACCCAGGCGCGGCCCTTCTCGACGTTCTCGACGACGGAGAAGTTGATGTCGCAGTACTTCGAGGCGAAGTCGCGGCCCTTGGGCGAGGAGCCGGCGCTGATCAGCACGGGGCGGGGCTTCTGGTAGGGTTTCGGATCTGCGAAGCCCTGCTTGATGTTAAAGAACTCGCCCGAATAGTCGAACCACTGCTCACTCCACAGCTTCTCGACGATCTCGACCCATTCGGTCGCGTATTCGTAGCGGGTGTCGTGCTCCATCATCTTGACGCCGAACATCTCCATCTCCGGCGTGAACCAGCCGCAGACCATGTTGAGGCCGAAGCGGCCCTTCGACACGTGGTCGATGGTGGTGGCCATCTTGGCGGCGACGATCGGGTGCAGGGTCGGCACGTGCGAGGTGGCGAACAGGAAGACCTCCTTGGTGGCCGCCGCCAGCGCGGCCGCCCAGGTGTAGGTTTCCATGCAGTTGCCGTTGAAGTTCGACGGCCCGCCAAAGCCGCGCCAGCGCGCGATCGGCACCATGCATTCCATGCCGGAGGCTTCGAGCAGTTTCGCGATCTCGAGGTTCTTCTCGAAGGTCGGCTCGAACGTCGTCTCGGCGAGGGTGATCGCGCAGGCGTTGGAACAGTTCGAGCCGAAGGTGCCGAGCTTCAACTTGTTGTCGTTGAACATCGGATTGCCGGCGGCCCGGAAGGCGTCGAGGTTGCTCATGGTCGTCTCCCTCCGTCCGATCTTGGCGCCGGGCGGTGATGAAAGGTGAGAGACGAAAGCGGCGCCGGTCCAATAGCGGATCGTTTCCGGCGCCATAGCGCGCCGCTATCGCGCGCGTCCGGACATGAAAAAGGGCGCCGCGGGGCGCCCTTTCCGTCGAGATCGGTCGCTGGACCGTCAGGTCACGGCTTTGCCAGCCATCACGCCCAGGATCAGGAAGATCACGAAGATCACGACGAAGATGTAGAACAGGATCTTGGCGATGTCGGCCGCGCCCGCCGAGATGCCGCCGAAGCCGAACACGCCGGCCACGATCGAAATGATGAAGAAAATCAGGGCCCATTTGAGCATTGGACGAACCTCCATACGCAGTCCTGCCTCAATGCGCCTCCTCACGTCCGGTTCCGCGCGGCTGCGCCGGATTGTCGCGAAGCTGTGGACGGCGGGGTGAGGCCGCCCGTCAGGCGGCCTCGTCGATGAAGCCGCCGGACTGGCGGTGCCACAGGTCGGCGTAGAGGCCGCCGCGGGCCAGCAGCTCGGCGTGGCTGCCGGTCTCGACCACGCGGCCGCGGTCCATCACGATCAGCCGGTCCATGCGGGCGATGGTGGACAGGCGGTGCGCGATGGCGATCACGGTCTTGTCGCCCATCAGCGCGGTCAGGCTCTCCTGGATGGCGGCCTCGACCTCGCTGTCGAGCGCGCTCGTCGCCTCGTCGAGCACGAGGATCGGCGCGTCCTTGAGGATCACCCGCGCGATGGCGACGCGCTGGCGCTGGCCGCCGCTGAGCTTCACGCCGCGCTCGCCGACGTGCGCGTCGTAGCCGCGCCGGCCCTGCCAGTCCTCCAGGCCGGCGATGAAGTCGTGCGCGTGGGCGCGCTTCGCCGCGGCCACCACCTCGGCCTCGGTGGCGCCCGGCCGCCCATAGGCGATGTTCTCGCGGATCGAGCGGTGGAGCAGCGACGTGTCCTGCGTCACCACCGACACGGCGCCGCGCAGGCTTTCCTGCGTGACGCCGGCGATGTCCTGCCCGTCGATCAGGATGCGGCCGCCTTCGAGCTCGTGGAAGCGCAGGAGCAGGTTCATCAGCGTGGTCTTGCCGGCGCCCGAGCGGCCGACGAGGCCGACCTTCTCGCCGGGGCGGATGCGCAGGCTGAGGTCGTGGATCAGCCCCGCCTCGCGGCCGTAGCCGAACCGGATGGCGTCGAAGCGGATCTCGCCGCGCTCCACCGCGAGCTCGCCCGCGCCGGCGCGGTCCTGCAGCGCGATCGGGCGGGCGATGGTCATCATGCCCTCCTGGATGGTGCCGAGGTTCTCGAACATGTCGGTCACCTGCACGGCGACCCAGCCGGCCGCGGAGGCGATCTGCCAGGTGAGCGGGATCGCCATGGCGACGGTGCCGACGTCGACCCGGCCTGCCTGCCAGGCCATCACGGCGAGCGCGGTCTCGCCCACCAGCATCAGGGCGTTCATGCCCTGCAGCGACATGAACAGGGTGGACAGCATCCGCATCTGCGCCCGGTAGGCGGCGGTGTGGCCCTCGAACACCTCGCGCACGTGCCGGTCCTCGTGGGCGAGGCGCGCGAAGAGCTTCACGGTGAGGATGTTGGTGTAGCCGTCGACCACGCGGCCGACGATGAGCGACTTCATCTCCGATGTGCGCTTCGAGCGGTCGCGCAGTCGGGGCACGATGAAGCGCAGCAGCACCGCGTAGGCGCAGAACCACGCGACGATCGGCACGGTCAGCACGGCGTCGATGCGGCCGAGCAGCGTCAGGGCCGTCACGCCGTAGACCGTGATGCCCCACACGGCGGTGATGCCCGAGATGGCGCTCTGGCGGATCGCCGGGCCGGTGTCCATCACGCGCGAGGCGATGCGGCCCGCGAAATCATTCTGGAAGAAGGGCCAGCTCTGGCGCGACACGTGCCGGTGGCTCTGCCAGCGCACCATGTTGGTGACGTTGGCCACGATGGCGACGTTGGACACGAGGTTCTGCGACGCGATCGCCGCCGGGCGCACGAGCAGCACCACGACCACCATGGCGATCAGCAGGCTGCGGTTCTCGCCGAAGAACAGATCCCGCGGCGTGGACGTGATGGCGCGCACGAGGTGCCCGATGAACCAGGGCACGGAGGCGTCGAGCACCGACACGGAGAAGCCCGCGACGAACAGGGCGGCGAAGAGCGGCTTCGCCTGGGACACGAAGTGCCAGTAGAAGGGCACGAGCCCTTCCGGCGGCTGCACCGGGCGCGGCTCGGCCCGCGACGGCTCGCCGGTGGGCGACAGCAGGGATTCGAAGAGGCGGAACATGGCTCCCCGTTAACGGGCAACCGCGGCGAGGGTGGGGCCGCCGGAACCTCGCGGGGCGCGGCAAGTTTGCGAGAACACTGCGAGGACAGGGGGAGCCGAACGATGGCCGACATCCATTACGAGGTCGTGGAGCACGACGGGGGCTGGGCCTATCGCCTGAACGGCGCCTATTCGGAGACGTTCCGCACCAAGCAGGCGGCCCACAAGGCGGCCGAGACCGCGGCGGCCGAGCAGGGCACGCCGGGCGAGAGCGAGGTCATCGCCTACCAGGACGACAAGGGCGAGTGGCACGAGGAGATCGCCAAGGGCGAGGACCGGCCCAGCGCCGACGTCACGGACGCCTGACGGGAGAGCGGCCGATCGACCCGGCCGCGCCGCCTCCGCGGGCTGGGGGCTTCGTGCATCCCGGCGGCCGGGTGGCTCTGCCCTTCTCCCCTCGCGGGAGAAGGGGGCCGATCACGAGGCTTCAGGACGTACGGACGAGGTCGGCCTGCGGAGCGGAACGGAAGCTGACCGAGTACGACCGACCGAAGCCTCGACGTCGACGGCGGCACGGCCACAATTTGGTCGAAGGCCGTTTCAACTCTGTCGCAAGATGATTGGTGGAGCCAGACGGAATCGAACCGACGACCTCTTCAATGCCATTGAAGCGCTCTCCCAACTGAGCTATGGCCCCACGCTGTCTACAACGGCCGCTTGGGAGCGGTCGAGGGAGCCTCGTCTTTCACTCGACCCCGGACGGCTCGGCCGGGAGAGTGTTTGGTGGAGCCAGACGGAATCGAACCGACGACCTCTTCAATGCCATTGAAGCGCTCTCCCAACTGAGCTATGGCCCCACACATTTCGCACAGGTCCGATTGGGTCCGGACTTGCCATCGATCCAGTAGATTTGCCGAAGCTCGTCCGCTTGATCTGTCGCCGCTCGGTGAGCGGCGGCGAGGTCGGTTCTATAACTTCGCCGAACCGGCCGCACAAGCCCGATTTTCGCGGGCTCGCATTTTTGATCGGGAGGCGCTTCGACGCGTCCCGGCGCCGAGGCTCACGCCTCCTCGTCGTCCTCGATCTCGCCGTCGATGAGGTCGGCCACGTCGTCGTCGCCTTCCTCCTCCTCTTCGAGGAAGGTGTTGTCGTCGGCCGGGGTGTCGTCGACCTCGATGTCGTCGTCGGTGGCGGGCTCGGGCTTCTCGCCGGCCTCGGCCTCGTCGAGCGACACGATCTCGACGCCGGCGTTCTCCTGCTCGACCTCACCCTCGTCGCGCGCGGCCGCGGCCGCGGCGGCGCGGGCCGGGGCGCGGGCGACCGGCAGCGGCACGAAGACCGCGCCGCACTTCGGGCACAGGATCGGGTCGCGGTTCAGGTCGAAGAATTTCGTCGCACAGTTCTGGCACTGGTGCTTCGCGCCAAGTTCCGGTTTTGCCACAGTCCATCCTTACGGCACCGCGCGCGCGGCGCCGCTGCCCTTCCTCAACGATCGGAGGCAAGGGGTTAAGGCGCGCGAGGCGGCGGCGTCAATCGGAAAGTGCCGGCCGCGGCGCCGCCGGATGACAGCCCCGAACCGCTATGTTAGGGCGGCGGCGCCCGCCGTCCCACCCGCCCGGAGCCTCCCTCTTGCCCAAGCCGACGCGCCGCCCGGGCGCTCTCCCCGTCCACCCCGGTCGCCCCGCGGGCCGCGAGCGGGCGCCGTGATCATCGCGATCGACGGTCCGGCGGCCTCGGGCAAGGGCACGCTGGCCAAGAAGCTGGCCGCGCATCTCGGCCTCCCCCACCTCGACACCGGCCTGCTGTACCGCGCGACCGCCCGCGCCCTGCTCGACGCCGACGGGCGGCTCGACGACGCGCGCGCGGCCGTGGCGGCGGCCCGCGGTCTCGCGCTCACGGATTTCGACGAGGCCCGGCTGCGCGGCCGCGCCATGGGCGAGGCGGCTTCCGTCGTGGCCGCGATCCCGGCGGTGCGGGAAACCCTCGCGGCGGCCCAGCGCAGCTTCGCGCTCAGGCCCGAGGGCGCGGTGCTCGACGGGCGCGACATCGGCACCGTCATCTGCCCCGAGGCGGATGTGAAGATCTTCGTCACCGCCAGCCCGCAGACGCGGGCGCAGCGGCGAGCGCTGGAGCTCGCCGGCCGGGGCGAGCCCGCCGACTACGCGGCCATCCTGGAGGACATCCGCGTGCGCGACGAGCGCGACAGCAGCCGCGCCGTGGCGCCCCTGCGCGCCGCGCCGGACGCCCACGCGCTCGACACCACGGCGCTCGACGTCGAAGCGGCCTTCCGCGCGGCGCTGCGCTTCCTGCCGGCGGCCGGTTAGGCGCGGTCGCGATCGGGTGAGGCTGCCCGGTCGCGCGAGGGTGCCCGCGAAGACGGGTGACGAGGTCTGGAGCCGGAGCGGCTCCGGCGTCAGGCGGCGACCCGCCAGGCGCCGCGCCCGCCGCGCTTGACGGCGAAGAGCTCGGCGTCGGCGCGCTCGACCAGCGCCGCGAGCGTGCGGTCCGCGGTGCGCCACAGCGCGGCGCCGGCGCTGGCGCCGATCTCGACCCGGCCCGCGACGGTGGCGACGGGGCGGCCGACGGCCTCGACCAGGCGCCGCGACAGGCCGGCGAGGACGTCCTCCGTGGCGCCCGGCAGCAGCACGGCGAACTCGTCGCCGCCGAGGCGCGCCGCCACGTCGCCGGGCCGCAGGTGCCGCCGCAGCCGCGCCGCGACCTCGCGCAGCACGGCGTCGCCGACCGCGTGGCCGTGCGTGTCGTTGACGGGTTTGAACCGGTCGAGGTCGAGGAGCACGAGGCCGAAGGCGCCGTCGGCCCGCGCCTCCGCCGCCATGCGCCCGCCCTGCGCCTCGAAGCTGCGTCGGTTGGCGAGCTCCGTCAGGCTGTCGGTGGCGGCCTCGGCCGCCAGGGCCTCGTGGCGGAGCTTCTGGTCGGTGATGTCCACCACCACGCCCACGATGTTCTCGGGCCGGCCGGCCTCGTCCCGCGTGAGCCGCCGCTGGCACGACATCCACCGCAGGCGGCCGTCGGCGGTCCGCACGCGGTATTCGGCCGACAGGGCGTCCGCTTCGCCGCGCACCAGGGCGCCGAAGTCGGTCGCCCCCTGGTCCTCCGGCAGCACGAAGGCGGCGTAGCCGGGCCCGTCGAGCGGCCCCGCCCCGTCGCCGGCCACGAGGCGGCTCAGCTGGGGCGACGTGCTGAAGCGGTGGCTGGCGATGGTGTAGTGCCAGAAGCCGCCTTCCAGCAGGTCCATGGCGAGCGCGATGCGCTGGTCCACCTCGCGGGCGAGGCGCTCGGCGTCCTTGCGCGGCGTGATGTCGACGCCGAGGCCTACCAGCAGCGCGACCCGGCCGTCTCCAGGGTCGAGCACCGGCGTCACGGTGGTGTGCCACCAGCGGCCGCCGCCGGGGGCGTCGTAGAAGCTCTCGAAGTCGACCGACACCCGCTCGGCGACGCAGCGGCGGTAGTGGCCGAGCACGGCCGCAGCGTAGTCCGCCGACAGCAGGCTGTCCGGGGTCTGGCCCACGAAGGCCGACGGGGCGACGCCGATCACGTCGGCGAGGCGGCCGTTGATGGACGCATAGGTGAAGACGTCGCCCGCCACCGCCACCGTGAAGGCCGGGGCGCCGATCAGCTCGACATCGATCATGCCGTCTCCGCATGGTAGGCGGGTCGCCTCCGAGGCGCTGATCGTGCCGAGGTCCGGTTAAGGAAGTCGTATCCGGCGCTGCGGCGGGCGGGTCACACCCGCATCGGCATCAGCACGTAGAGCGCGGGGGCGCCCTCGCGGTCCTGGACCAGGGTGGGCGAGCCGGGGTCGGCGAGCTTGAGGAAGGCCGTGTCGCTGTCGAGCTGCGCCGTGATGTCGAGCAGGTAGCGGGCGTTGAAGCCGATATCGAGCGGGCTCGCGTCGTATTCGACGTCGAGTTCCTCGGTGGCGGAGCCCGAGTCGGGGTTGTTGACGCTGAGGACCAGCTTGCCGTCGCTGAGGGCCAGCTTCACGGCGCGGCCGCGCTCGGCCGAGATGGTGGACACGCGGTCCACCGCGGCCGCGAAGGCGCTCTTCGGCACCACCAGCATCTTGTCGTTGCCGGCCGGGATCACGCGGCCGTAGTCCGGGAAGGTGCCGTCGATCAGCTTGGTGGTCAGCACCACGGCGCCGAGCGTCAGGCGGATCTTGGTGGCCGACATCTCCACCGTCACGTCGCTGGCCGGATCCTCGATCAGCTTCTGGATCTCGGCCACGGCCTTGCGCGGCACGATCACGCCGGGGATGCCGGCGGAGCCCTGCGGCGCCGGCATCTCGACCCGCGCGAGCCGGTGGCCGTCCGTCGACACCACGCGCAGCACGGTCTCGCCGTCGCGCTCCATCGTGTGGAGGTAGACGCCGTTGAGGTAGTAGCGCGTTTCCTCGGTCGAGATGGCGAAGGACGTCTTGTCGATCAGGTGCTTCAGCTGCCCGGCCGGCAGGGCGAAGCGGTGGCTCATCTCGCCGGCCGCGAGGTCGGGGAAGTCGCTCTCGGGCAGGCACTGGAGCTGGAAGCGGGAGCGGCCGGAGCGCAGCACGAGCTGGCCCGTGTCGCCGCCCATGTCGAGCGTCACCTGCGAGCCGTCCGGCAGCTTGCGCACGATGTCGTGCAGCGTGTGGGCCGGCAGGGTGGTGGCGCCCTCCTGCGCCACGTCGGCGGGCAACTCCTCCGTGACTTCGAGGTCGAGGTCGGTCGCCTTCAGGCGCAGCGTGCCGGCCCCGGCCCGCACCAAGACGTTGCTCAGGATCGGGATGGTGGTCCGGCGCTCGACGACGCGCTGCACGTGCCCCAGCGCCTTCAGGAGGGCCGCGCGCTCGAGAGTGACTTTCATGACGGGACCCGATCCTCGACGTGACGTGCCGAAGCCCGCGGCGTGGGCCGGGACTCGGGAAAGCGGAACCTTCGGCGGGAAACCGTGAAGGGCGGAGACTTTTGCGCGGCACGGCGGATTGCGCAAGCGGTGGCGCGCCGGCGGGGCGGGAAAGCGTGGAGCCCGGCGCCGCGCCGTGCTAGCCAGCCCGGCATGAGCCGTGCCTTCTCCCTCCTCACCGTCTGCGGGCTCGACGAGCTCGAATCGCACGCCGAGCGCGGCGTCACCCACGCCCTGTCGATCGTCGACCCCGGCCGCGAGGACCACCCGGCCTTCGCGCGCTACGGCGCCCCGCGGCGCCTGACGCTGTATTTCAACGACGACATCGAGCCCGGCCCCGGCCTCGTGCTGCCGGAGCGGGCGGACGTGGACGCCATCCTGATGTGGGGCCGCGAAGCCTTCGCGGCCGCCCCGGGGGGCGGCGAGGGGGACGGCCACCTCCTGGTCCACTGCCACATGGGCATCTCGCGCTCCACCGCCGCCATGACGATGCTGCTGGCCCAGGCGCATCCCGAGCAGGGCGAGGCGGAGATCGCGGAGCGCGTGCACGCCATCCGGCCGATCGCCTGGCCCAACCTGCGCATGATCGAGATGGCGGACGACGCGCTCGGCCGCGCGGGGCGGCTCGTCGCGGCCGCGGCGACGCTCTACGCCGGCAACCTCGCCCGCCGTCCCGACCTCGCCGAGGTGATGACGCGGATCAACCGCGCCCGCGAGGTCGAGCTCGGCCGCGCGGTCCTGGCCGCGGCGGCGTGAGGGCGCGGCCGTGGGGCTGCTCGCCGTCGCCTGCGGGGTGCTGATCGTCGCCTTCGGCCTCCTCACCACGCGGCACGCGCCGAGCGACGCGCAGTTCGGCACCGAGATCACCTGCCTGGTCGGCGGGCTGGTGCTGATCTTCCTGGGCGTGACGCTGCGCCGGATCGACCGGCTGGCGCGCGAGATCGGCGCCGCGGCGCGGCACCCGGCACCGCCCGAGGCGTGACGCTCCGGGCGGCCGCCGAGGTCAGCCCGTCGCGGCGTCGGCCTCGTCGTCCGGGCCGGGATCGGGCAGGGCGCCGGTCCCCGGCGTCGCCCCCGGCTCCGTCAGCTCCGGCGTCCCGTGCGGGCCGGCCGGCGGCGCGCCGGGCGCGGGGGCGTCCGCCGTCCCGGCCTTCGCGCGGCCCTCGATCTCGGCCTGGCCCCTGCCGTCCAGGGCGGCCCCGTCATCGTCCGGCCGCATCACGCCACCATGGGGCCGCCCGGCACGGCGCCGGGCACGTCGGGCTCGCCGCCGGGGATGCCCGGCTGGCCGACCCCGGGGTCGATGACGTCGGGCCCGACGCCGGGGTCCTCGACCGGGGTCGGGTCGGTCGGCACCTCCGGCGGGTTCGGCTGCGTGCCGGGCGTGGGGAAGGGCTCGGCGGGGGGCGTCGGTTCGGGCGCTGGCATACTCATGCGATGGTCCTCCCTGGCTCGTTCGGCGCCCGCGTCGCAGGTGCGCCTCGACACCCCAACGCGAGGCCCCGCGATCCGGTGCCGGGCCTCACTCCCGCGCCGGAGCCTGCGTGGCCAGGAAGGCGATGACGTCGGCGCGGTCGCGCGCGTCGGGCAGGCCGGCGAAGTGCATGGCGGTGCCGGGCGCGAAGGCGGCCGGGTCGGTCAGCCACGCGCTCAGCCGGTCCTCGGTCCAGGTGCCGCCGGCGTCGCGCAGGGCCTGGGTGTAGCCGTAGCGGGGGCGCCGCCCCGCCACGCGCGAGCCCACGACGCCGTAGAGGTTCGGGCCGTCGACGTCGGCGCCCCCGCGGCCGACCGTGTGGCAGGCCGAGCAGGCGCCGAACACGGAGGCGCCCCGGCCCGGGTCGGCCGCCCCGCCCGCTGCCGATGCGCCGGCCGGATGCGGCGGCGCGCCGGGCAGAAGCGCCGCTGCCGCGACGATCGCGACGACGGCCGCGCCGCCGGCGAGGATCAGGCCGCGCCTCACGCGGCACCGGCCGCGGCGCCCGGCAGCCGGCGCGGGTCGGAGGGGCGCGGGTCGACCTCCGCGCCCCGCGCGGCGCGCTGGCGGGCGGTCGCCGCCCCGGTGGCGCACCCGCCCGCGATGATGACCCGCATGCGCCCGTCCCGCCCGTTCCGGGGCCGCGCGCCGGCCCCGTGTTCATGTCCGGGAGATGGTGCGCGGCCGGCCGCGGGACCAGCGGCGCGGAGCCTCAGGCGTCGCGGACCACGATCACGTCCAGGGTGCGCGGCCCGTGCACGCCCTCGACGCGGCTGAGCTCGATGTCGGAGGTGGCGGAGGGCCCCGAGATGAAGGTGAGCGGGCGCCCGGCCTTCACCGCGGGCTCCATGCGGGCCACCGCCTCCGGCACGAGGTCGACGATGCGCCCCGCCTCCACGATGCACAGGTGGTAGTCGGGCAGCAGGGTCAGGGCGCGGCGGCCCTGGCCGGCGCCGTGGTCGAGCACGATCGTGCCGGTCTGGGCGATGGCGCAGGCGCAGGCCGTGATGACGCCGTCGACCGCCGACAGGGTCGCCCGGTCGAGCCCCTCGTCGGGCACGAGGTCGAACCCTTCCGGGGCGAAGCCGGCGGGCAGGCCGGCCGGCACGGCGAGCCGCACGTGGCCGCGCTCGCCGAGCAGGCGGGCCGCGGTGGCGGCCACCTCGGCGGCCCCGCAGAGCTCGACCCGGACCCTGTAGGCGGAGGCCTTCTCGGCAAAGCCCGCGATCAGCGCGGCGCGGTCCGCCGTGCCGGCGCGACGGAAGCTCCGCGGCACGGGCGCCTCGGCGGGAGCGTCGCCGAGGGCCGCGCGGATGCGGCCGAGGATGGCGTCGCGGGCGGCGCTCACCGCTTCCGCTCCGCCCACCAGCCGCGGAACGACTGTTTCGGCACGGGCGCGAGGTCGCGCATCGCCGTCCAGCCGGCCAGCGGGCCGGGCAGCGCGCGGATCTGCCCGTCGCGCACGAACGGCCGCTGCCCCACGGCCACGGCGCGCTGCGCCAGCGCGTAGAGCCGCTCGCTGCCGAACACCCGCGCCATGGCGGCCATGGCGAGCGCCTCGCCGGTGGTGCCTTTCGCGGCGTTGGCCTTCGAGCGGAGGTGGACCAGGATGCGCGGGATGTCGATCTTCACCGGGCACACCTCGTAGCAGGCCCCGCACAGCGAGGACGCGAAGGGCAGCGTCGCGGCCTCGGCCGAGGGGTCGAGCTGCGGCGTCAGGATGGCGCCGATCGGCCCCGGATAGGTCGAGCCGTAGGCGCGGCCGCCGGTGCGCTCGTAGACCGGGCAGATGTTGAGGCAGGCCGAGCAGCGGATGCAGTTCAGCGTGTCGCGCGCCGCCTCGTCGGCCAGCACCGCGGTGCGCCCGTTGTCGAGCAGCACGAGGTGGAACTCCTCCGGCCCCTCGCCGGCGCGGGTGCCGCTCCAGACGGAGTTGTAGGGGTTCATGCGCTCGGCCGTGGACGAGCGCGGCAGGAGCTGCAGGAAGGCCGCCATGTCGTCCCAGCGCGGAACCACCTTCTCGATGCCCATCACGGTGATCAGCACGCGCGGCAGCGTCAGGCACATGCGGCCGTTGCCCTCCGACTCGAAGATCGCCACCGACCCCGTCTCGGCGACCGCGAAGTTGGCGCCCGAGACCGCGCAGGGCACGGTCATGAACTTCTCGCGCAGGTAGCGCCGCGCCGCGGCGGTCAGCGCCTTCGGATCGTCGGTGAGGTCGTCCGTGTCCGGCAGCTCGCGCTTGAAGATGGCGCGGATCTCGGCGCGGTTGCGGTGGATCGCCGGCACCAGGATGTGGGACGAGCGGTCGCCGCCCTTCTGCACGATGACCTCGGCGAGGTCGGTCTCGATGGCGTCGATGCCGCGGGCCTCGAGCGCGCCGTTGAGGCCCGTCTCGTCCGTGGTGAGCGACTTGATCTTCAGCACCTCCTCGGCGCCGTGACCCGCGAGGATGTCGCCGACGATGCGGTTGGCCTCCGCGCCGTCGCGCGCCCAGTGCACGGTGCCGCCCGCCGCCGTGACGGAGGCATCGAGCTTCAGCAGGTTCTCGTCGAGCCGGCGCAGGGCGTCGCGCTTGATGGCGTATCCCGCGTCGCGCAGCGCTTCCCAGTCCGGCATCTCGGCCACGGCGTTCCGGCGCTTCGCCCGGATGGTGGTGGTGGCTTTGCCGATGTTGCGGCGGAGCTGCGCGTCCTTCAGCGCGTCGCGGGCCGCGGCCGGGAAGGGGCGCTCGACGAGGATGCCGGGGCCCTCGTGGACGGGTGTGTCGGTGCTCACGACGCCATGCTCCCCTCGACGGAGTTCAGGATCTCGGCCAGGTGCAGCGTGCGCCGCCCCGAGCGCTCGCGCGACAGGCCGCCGGCGATGTGCATGAGGCAGGAGTTGTCGACCGCCGTGCACACCTCCGCGCCCGTGCCGCGGATGGCGGCGAGCTTGTCGGTCAGCATGGCGATGGAGGTCTCGGCGTTCTTCACCGCGAAGGTGCCGCCGAAGCCGCAGCACTGCTCCGCCCCCGGCAGCTCCACGAGGTCGAGCCCGCGCACGCCGCGCAGCAGCTTCAGCGCAGCGTCGCCGAGGCCGAGCCCGCGCAGCGAGTTGCAGGTGGAATGGTAGGTGACGCGGTGGGGGTAGTAGGCGCCGACGTCCTCGAGCCCGAGCTTCTTCACCAGGAACTCGGCGAACTCGAAGGTGCGCCCGGCGAGGGCCCGGGCTCGGTCGAGCAGCGCGGCGTCGCCGGTCGCGGCGGCGAGGCGCGGATAGGCCTGGCGCACCGTGACCACGCAGGAGGACGAGGGGCACACCACCGTCTCGGCGCCGTCGAAGACGTCGAGGTGGCGCCGCATCAGCGCCGTGGCGTCGGCGCCGTAGCCGGAATTGTTGTGCATCTGCCCGCAGCAGGTCTGCGCGAGCGGGAAGTCGACCGCGTGGCCGAGCCGCTCCAGCACCTCGACCACGGCGCGGCCGGTGTCGGGGAACAGCGTGTCGTTGAAGCAGCCGATGAACAGGGAGATCTTCAAGGGCCGGCCTCCGCGCCGGCGGGACCGGCGTGGGGCCCACGATAGCGCTTCCCGCGCCCGGCCGCGACGGGGTCGAACGCCCCATCGAGGAGGGCTCGCCGACCCGCGCACCGTCATCGCGAGCGGAGCGAGAAGCGATCCATCCGGAGGGAGCCGCCACCCCGACGCGTTCGGCGGAGCGCGCGGCCTGGACCGCTTCGCTCCGCTCGCGGTGACGGTCCGGACGCCGCGGGCCGCCCTTCCCCTCCCTTGCCGCCGCGCCCCGGCCGGTGCATGAGCAGGCCCTCAGGATCGACCGGGAGCGTCCATGAAGCCGCCGCGCAGTTCGGGACACCACGGCCCGCCTCCCGGCCACCCGGCACCGGACGCGCCCGGCGACCCCGGCTTCAAGATCGTCAGCTGGAACCTGCTGCGCACGGTGGGCGCCTCGCTCGACGACGTGGTGGCGCTGATCGCGCGTGAGCAGCCCGACCTCATGCTGATGCAGGAGGCGACGAGCCGCTTCAACGACCTGCCGGCGCGCCTCGGCGGGCATTACGCCTGGGCGCCGCTGCCGGGGCGCATCCACGGCCTCGGCATGTGGAGCCCGAAGCCCTGGCGCGAGGTGCCCTCCGTGCGGCCGCTGCCGCCGGGCTCGCTGGTGCAGCGCGTGTGCCAGATCGTGGAGATCGGCGACGTCGGCATCGCCAACGTGCACCTGTCGCACGGCCAGCGGCTGAACCGCCGCCAGCTCCGCGCCATCGCGCTCCACCTGCCCGAGCGCGCCGCCGTGCTCGGCGACTTCAACCTCGTCGGCCCCTGCCTGCTGCCCGGCTTCCGCGACGTCGGGCCCCGCCGGCCGACCCACATGATGGGGGAGCTCGTGCCCGTGCGGCTCGACCGCTGCCTCGCGCGCGGCCTCGCCTGCGCGGAGGCGCGCGTGCTGCCCCGCACCACCTCGGACCACCGCCCCATCGCGGTGCGGCTCGTGCGGGCCGAGGAGCAGGCGCCGCGGCACGCCGTCAGATATAGGGCAGCAGCAGACGGAGTGCGGCGTCGCGCAGCTTCACTGGCAGGCTTCGGGCGGCGAGGTCGCGGCGCTTCAGCTTCGCCTGCTGGTGACGCACCATGAAGGCGTCGAGCTCCAGCGCCAGCGCCTCGTCGTAGACCTCGACGTTCATCTCGAAGTTCAGCCGCAGGCTGCGCATGTCCCAGTTGGAGCTGCCGACGAAGCTCCAAAGCTTGTCGACCACCATCAGCTTGGAATGGTTGAACGGCGCCGGCCCGAGCCAGAAGCGCACGCCGGCCTCGATCAGCGGCCCGACGTGGGCCCGCATGGCGAGGTCGACGAAGCGGTGGTCGGAGCGCCTCGGCACGATCACGTCCACCCGCACGCCGCGCAGCGCGGCCAGCGTCAGCGCCGACACGGTCTCGGCGCCGGGCAGGAAGTAGGGCGTCATCACCTTGATCGAGGTCTGCGCGCAGGCGCAGGCCTCCATCAGCACGGAGCGGATCTTCTCCAGGTCCTGGTCCGGTCCGGCCGTGACGACGCGGGCCAGGATCTCGCCCGCCTCCACCTCGTCGGGGTCGGGGAACCAGCGCTCGCCCTCGATGTCCTCGCCCGTGGCGAAGCTCCAGTCGTGGGCGAAGACGTCGAGGAGCTGCGTCACCACCGGCCCCTCGAAGCGGAAATGCGTGTCCGCCACCGGCGTCTTCGGGTGCCCCGCCAGGAGGTTCAGGTCGGAGATGTTCAGGCCGCCGGCGAAGCCGACCCTGCCGTCCACCACCAGGATCTTCTTGTGGCTGCGCAGGTTCAGGAACGGCATGCGCCAGGGCAGGACCGAGTGCATGAACTGCGCGGCCGGCACGCCGAGCCGGTCGAGCCGGCGCTTGATGGGCGAGAAATAGCCGGAGCCGATGCCGTCCACCAGCACCCGCACCTCGACGCCGCGCCCCTTCGCGGCCAGCAGCGCCTGGGCGAAGCGCTCGCCGATGCCGTCGTGGCGCATGATGAAGCTCGACAGCGCGACGCTGTTCCGCGCTTCCGCGATGGCGTCCAGCATGACGGGGTAGGCCTCGTCGCCGTCGTGGAAGGTCGCCACCGCGTTGCGCCGCTCCGCCTTGCGGCCGCTGATGCGCCGCACGGCGCGCTCCAGCGCTTCCAGGTGGTCGGGCAGGTCGTGGGAATGGTGGTGGTCGGTGGCCCGGCGGCGCGGCGTGCGGGCCGGCCGCGCCTTCTGGGCGCGCCGCACCACGCGGTTGATGCCGAACAGGAAGTAGAAGAGCGTGCCCCACACGGGCGCGATGAAGGTGAAGCCGATCCAGGCCGTGGCGGCCGCGACCTCGCGCTTGTTGAGCAGCACGTGGCACGCGACGCCCACCGTCAGGATCAAGCCCACGGGCGTCGCCACCGGGCCGAGCACGCGGTCGACGTCGGCGAGCAGCCATTCGGCATTGTCGGGGATCAGCAGCGGTTCGGCTCCTCGCGCGATTCGCGGGACCGCCCCCGCGCGGGGGCATTGTAGCACCGGCCGGCCGTCGGCGTCAGGACGGCGGGGGCCGGGCCGGTCACAGCATCCGGCGGATGCCCGCCTTGTGCAGCTTGCCGGTGGCCGTGTGGGGCAGGTCGGGCACGACACGCAGCTCGCCCGGCACCATCCAGCGGGCCACCCGGCCGGCGAACAGCGCCGCCATGGCGGCCTCGTCGAAATGCGCGCCCTCGGCCAGCACCACGAACAGCACCGGCCGCTCGCCCCAGCGCGGGTCGGGCCGCGCCACCACGGCGGCCTCGCGCACCGCCGGATGCTCCACGGCGATGTTCTCGAGCTCGATGGAGGAGATCCACTCGCCGCCCGACTTGATCACGTCCTTGGCGCGGTCGACGATCTCGACGAAGCCGTCCGGGTCCACCGTCACGATGTCGCCGGTGGCGAACCAGCCCGGCTCGGCGAAGGCCTCGTCGCCCTCCGAGCCGTAGTAGCGCTCCGCCACGCAGGGGCCGCGCACCAGCATGGCGCCGAAGGCCTCGCCGTCGCGCGGCACCGCCTCGCCGTTCGGCCCCACGGCGCGCAGCTCCACCCCGAACAGCGGGCGGCCCTGCTTGCGGCCGAGCGCAAGCCGCGCCTCGCGGGGCAGGCCCGCGTGGGCGCGCTTCGGCCGGTTCACCACCGCGACGGGGCTGGTCTCCGTCATGCCCCAGGCGTGGACCACGTCGACGCCGAGCGCCGCGAATCGCTCGATCATCGCGGGCGGGCAGGCCGAGCCGCCGATGCCCACGCGCAGGAGCGGGGCCAGCGTCTCGCCCCGCGCCTCGACGTGGTCGAGCAGGCCCATCCACACGGTCGGCACGCCCGCGGTCAGCGTCACGCCCTCGTCCCGGATCAGCCCGTGCAGGCTCGCGCCGTCGAGGCGCGGCCCCGGCATGACGAGCTTCGCCCCCGCCATAGCGGCGGCGTAGGGCAGGCCCCAGGCGTTGACGTGGAACATGGGCACCACCGGCATCGCCGCGTCGGCCGCCGCGAAGCCGAAGCCGTCCGGCACCGAG
Organism: Lichenibacterium dinghuense; assembly: GCF_021730615.1. Taxonomy (NCBI): domain Bacteria; kingdom Pseudomonadati; phylum Pseudomonadota; class Alphaproteobacteria; order Hyphomicrobiales; family Lichenihabitantaceae; genus Lichenibacterium; species Lichenibacterium dinghuense. The sequence goes on along the minus strand of NZ_JAJLMN010000001.1, from coordinate 1,523,306 downwards.
ATGGCGAGGGCGTGCAGCACCGTGGAGCGGTGGGAATACAGAACGCCCTTCGGCGCGCCCGTGGTGCCGGACGTGTAGCACAGGCCCGCGGCTTCCCGCTCGTCGAGCTCCGGCCAGGCGTAGTCGTCGCGCTCGCCCGCGATCAGGTCGTCGTGGCACAGGAGGTTCGGCAGGCGCTCGGAGCGCGGCACGCCGTCCCGCCCCGCCAGCACCACCACGGCCCGGAGCGCGGGCAGCCGGTCCGCGATCGACTCGACGAGCGGCACGAGGCCGGGGTCGACGAAGAGCGCGGCGTCGCCCGCGTGGGCGACGATGTCGACGATCTGGCCGGGGAACAGGCGGGGGTTCACCGTGTGGCAGACGCGGCCCGAGCCCGACGCCGCGAAATAGACTTCGAGGTGGCGCGCGCCGTTCCAGGCGAGCGTGCCGACGCGGTCGCCGGGGCCGAGCCCGAGGCGGTCGAGCGCGCGGGCGAGCCTTCGGCTGCGCGACGCCAGGTCGGCGTAGGTCGTGCGCTCGACGCCCCCGCCGGCGTCGCGCGACGCGATCTCGGCGTCGCCGTGGACCGCCTCGGCGTGCCGGAGGATGGAGGACACGAGCAGCGGCACGTCCATCATCAGCCCGCGCATGTCATCCCTCCGCTCGACGGCGCGCCTTCGGCGCTGCCAGCGGGGAGTGAAGCACGCCGGCGGGACGCTGCCCAGGGGCTGTCATGAGCCCTGGAGGGCGGCACCACGGCGGCGCGACGAGCCGAGCGACCGCAGCCCGGAGCGAGACCGGCGGCACCCGGTCAATCGGCGGCCCGCGTCCGCGCCGCCCGCGCCACCACCTCGTCGGGGCTCGGCGGGTTGGCGGGGTGGTGCGTCAGGCAGAGCGGCGCCTCGATCCGCCGCGGCCGGCCCATGCCCTCCGTGGCGAAGTAGAACTGGCCGCTCGACAGCTTGCCGATGTCGGGCGCGGAGCCCCCCTTCGCCGCCATCATCTCGGCCGCGCCCGCGATGGTGGCGGGCGAGCTCTGCCGCCCGAAGAACTGCGTCGTGCAGTTGGACACGATCTGGGTGTCGATGCCCTTGGGGGCCTGCGTGGCGACGACGAGGCCGAGCCCGTATTTGCGCGCCTGCGCGGCGAGCCTGCGCCCGCTGGCCGAACTCGCGGCGACCTTCCCCGCGGCGGGCAGGAAGGTCTGCGCCTCGTCGACCGCGTAGAGGCGGCCCCGCTCCGAGGGGTTGCGCTTGATCCAGCCGAACAGCGCCATCTGCAGGCGGTTGACGAAGTCCTCGCGCGCCGCGTCGGAGCCGAGCGCCGCGAGGTTGATCACCGACACGCGGGTGCGCGCCGGATCCGCCCCGGCGAAGAGCGTCGCGGGGTCGAGCACCGGGCCGTCGACCCGCAGGAGCGGGTTGGTGGCGACGGCGGAGCGCAGGCCGTCGGCCAGGGTCGCGGCGAGCTTGGCGGCTCCGCCGATCTCGCTCGCGTCCTCGGGCAGGTCGGACAGCAGGGCGATGAAGGCTTTCAGGTCGCCGCCGCCGCGCCGCGCGAAGGCGTTGAGGGCGCCGTAGAGCACGCCGCGCTCCTTCTGGCTCTTCGCGCCCGACAGCGGCCCGAGCGCTTCCGCGGCCATCTCCACCGCGGCGTCGCGCTCGTCGGGGTCGTCGCGCACGGCCGAGAAGTCGGGCAGCACCGACAGGAACAGCGGGTTGCCGGCCCGCGCGCCGGGCGTCCAGACCACGACCTCGACGTCGCGCGCGTAGCGCACCGCCTTGGCGTCGTCCTCCGCCGTGAAGGCGGCGGGGCGCTCCGGCCAGGGGTCGCCGAGGCGCGACAGGTCGTTGTTGGGATCGACCACGACCGCCGGCACGCCGAGCAGCGCCGCTTCCTCGATGACGCGCCGCAGCAGCACCGTCTTGCCCGAGCCCGAGCCCGCCAGGATGGCGGTGTGGCGCGGCAGGAGGTCGACCCGCACCGCCGCGGGGGCGCCGTCGCCGAAGCGGCCGACCGGGACGATGTCGTCGGGCGAACGGGGCGGGCGAGGGGGAGGTTTGGCGGGCTCGGGCGCCGCCTCGGCCGAGGGGGGATCGGCCGCGCGCGGGTTCGATGAAGGCCGCGGGCGCGGTGCGGGTGCAAGGGGCTCGGGTTTCGGCTCGTCCGCCGGGCCCGAGCCCGTCGAGCGTGCCGTCGGCTCATCGCCCGGGACCGCCGCCTTGAAGAAGGCGGTGGCGCGGAGCGGCTTCGTTTCGCGCAGCCAAGCCTCGAAGGCGTCGCGCTGGCCGTGCGCCTCGGCCGAGGCGCGCATGTCGCGCAGGGCCGCGAAGGTGCGCAGGTCCTCGTCCAGCGGGTCGATGACGATGCCGCCCGCCCTGGTGAAGCGGTCGAACAGCTCGCGCGTCTTCGGGCCGCCCGGGATCGGCCCGCGCCGGGCCAGGACGAGATCGCGCCCGGCGATATTCGCGGAGATGCCGGAACTCGTCAGCGCCGCCCGCAGCCGGGCGCCGAACGCGATGGCGTTGGTCTGCGGCAGGCCGCGGTAGCAGACGTGGCGCTCGCGGTCGTTCTCGGCATGGTAGGTGAAGGTGAGGCGGCCGTGGAGCGGCGGGATGCGCTGCTCGGGGTCGCCCTTGCTGGCGATGTCGGTGTCTTCCCGCGGCGGCGTTTCCAGCGCGTAGAGGTCGAAGGCGTCGCGCAGCAGGCGGCCGAGCGGGGCGTCCTCGACGGCAGCAGCGTCGGGGATCTCGGCCCGATGCTTCGCCGCTTCGAGGTCGAAGCCCTCGCCGTCGACAAGCGGACGAAGCGGCGGCGGCGCGTCGCCGATCAGGCTCGGGCATTCGGCGACCTTGCCGCGCGCCAGGCAGTCGCGTCGGAACGCGTCGCAGCGCATCAGCAGGAGGCGGGGCATGATGCCGGTCGACGCCGCGGCGTCGATCACGGCGCGCGGGAACGGCCACGTCGGATAGGTCGGGACGTGACCGACCTCGGCATAGGCGGGGGCGAGCCGTCCCGCCACGAGGCCGGCCGCCGCCCGGCGATCGTTCATGCCGATGAGCTGCACCGGAGCGGGCGGCGTGAGGCGCTGCTCGAAGGCCTTCGTGCCCCTCGACCTGAGGCGGTTCCAGGACTCCTCAAGGCAGGCCAGCACCGTCATGCCGCGGTGGCGGACGTCGTGGAGTTCCACGAGGCCGGCTGCCAGCACCTCCGCCAAGCCGGGGCCGTCCTGTCCGTCGTCGCCGGGCAGCCGGCTCGCGTCGATGACGCCGTCGATCTGATCGAGCGCGACCAGTGTCGGGCCGGCGATGCCCATGATCCAGGACAGGCCGGCGACGATCCTGGCGGGCTCCGGCGGCGGCCGGAAGAAGCCGAGCTTCGTGCGGCGCTCGGGGTCGGCGTCGTAGCCCTGCAGCCAGGCGTGGGCGAGGCTCGCCGCCATGAAGTCCTGCGAGCGCAGGAAGCACATGGCCCGGAACACGTCGCCGTGCTCCATGGCCTTGCTGCGGTCCACCATGGGCAGCACGCGCTGGAACACCTCGACGAGCTTGACGGGGTCGAGGTCGGGCAGGGCGAAGGCCGTCTCGACCTGCTCCTCGATGTTGAAGCGACGCGCGACGCCGGCCAGCACGGCCTCGAGCTGGCGGCGGCCGTCCGACATGTCGTGGAGCAGGGCGGTGACGAAGCTGAGCGCCGCCGTGCGCCAGAAGTCCTGCAGCCCGAGCACGTCGAGCAGCACGAACCAGCCGCCCTTGGCCCAGACCTCGCGCCGCAGCCGGCCGACCATGTGGGTCTTGCCGACGCCCGGCGGCCCCACCATCACGCGGCCGCCGGGCCGCGAGCCGAGGTCCTTGGCCGTCCTGAACAGGTCGGCCGCGATCTGCGCGACCGTGGCCTCGTTCGGGCCGCCCGCCACGGCCTCGGCGTCGCTCCACACGCTGTCGAGCGTCCGCACCCAGTCGAAATCCGCGCGCTCCAGCGCGGCGAGATCGCTCGTCATCACTTGATCCGGATGAGGTGGAACGGGTCGCCTGCGGGGCTGAAGGCCGCGTCGCGCTCGGCCGCGTCGATGGCCTTGTTGTCGCTGATCTGGCTGAGGCTCGCCGCCTCCTTCTTCGCCTTCAGGATCCGGGCGAGGCCGGCGTCGACCGTCTTGCGGTCGAGGTCGCCGAGCTCGGCGCGGAGCTTCGACAGCCGCACGGGTTCGGAGCGCACGCCGCCGGAAGCGCGCAGGTAGGCCTCCTCGATCATCTTGCGGAGCACGGGCGCGGTCGGGGCTTTCGATTTCGGCGGAGCCTTGGGCTTGGGAGGCGCCCTGTCCTTCGGAGGAGCCTTGGCTCTGGTTGTCTTCGGCTTGGCCGCCGGCTCGGGCAGCGGCGGCGCATCCCCGATGAACCCGGCCAGGGATTCGCCGCTCCTCGCGAGGTGCTCGCCGAGCCGGGCGAGGAACAGCACCAGCACCGGCTGCTTGTCGAGCGACGGTGCCGCCAGATGCTCGGACGCCCAGTTCCACCCCCGATCCGTCAGCGACACCGTCTTCGACGGTCCATCGGCTTCGGCGAAACCGCCCTTGATCAATTCTTCGAGGTCCGGCTTGCGCTTGCCTTTACCTTCTTCGATGCGCCCCTGCCGTGCCAGCAGCCCCCACAGCGCCAGCGCCTGGCTCGGCGAAAGCTCGTCCGTCATCGCGTGGTCCTTTCCCGGCTGAACCGGACCACGGCGCGGATCTTCTCGATCTCGCGCGGCAGGTCGGCCGCCACCTGGGCGTTGGTGATTCGCAGCACATAATATCCCGCCACGAGCAGTTCGTAGTCCCTGTGGCGGTCGTCCCCGTATTGCGGCCCCGCCCGGTGCTCCGGCCCGTCGAGCTCCACCACGACGCGGCCCGCGGCCCACAGCAGGTCGACGCGCGGCCGCCGCAGGCCGGCGTCGGTCACGAGCCGGTTGCAGGCGAACAGCGGGCCGAGCTCGGCGTCGCGGTCGAGCGCGGCCCTGATCCGCCGCTCCGTCTCGCTCCCGGGGTGAGGCGTCCCGGGCTGGGCGATGAAGCGCTCGGCGGCGGGCTCGGGAGCGGGGAGGAGCGCGCGGGCGCCGTAGAGCAGGCGGTCGTAGGGCGGCTCGGGCGCCGGGCGGTGCGGCAGCAGCGCCACCGTGGGGGCGCCGCGGGCCGCGCACCATTCGAGCGCCTCCACGGTGCCCCGCGCGCGGCGCGCCGAGGCGGGATCGACCTCGGCCACGACCGCGAGGCCGCGCGGGTCGACGGCGCCCCGCAGCCCGGCGAACTCCGTGCCGGGGTCGGCCCTGCGCAGGCGCGGCGCCCGCCCGGCCGCGGCGAGTCTTCCGGCGGCGCGCCGCCAGGGCCCGGCTTCGGCGCCCGGCCAGTCCGGCCAGCGGGCGAGCGCGAGGTCCCCCAGGTCGTCGAGCAGCCGGCCGACCACCGCGCCGGCGCCGCGCGCGTCGGCGGGGGCGAGGAACAGCACCGAGCGGCCGAGGTCGGCCTCGGCCCACAGCAGCTCCGAGGCGCCGCGGCGGTCGGCGCCCACCAGCACGAGGCGCCGGCCGGGCGCGAGGCGCGCCACCGCGGGCCCGAGGTCGCCCGGCGCGAGGCCGGGCAGCTCGCCGTCGCCCGTCAATCCGCGGCCTCCGGCGGCTCCTCGCGCAGCCAGCGCTGCATGTGCGGGAAGGGCAGGGTGCCGCGCTCGGCCGCCGAGCGCTCGTCGAGCGTCAGGCCCATCCACTGGAGCAGCGGCAGGCCCGGCGCATGGCCGGCCCGGAAGGTCTCGATCAGCCAGGGGGCGGCGCCCTTGTAGCCGAGGGGGCTGAACACGACCTCGGGCGCGAGGCCGAGGTGGGTCAGCGCCGCCCAGGACCAGGCGATGGCGGCGATCTCGTCGCCCATGTCGTTGCTGGCGTCGACCGCCCTGCCGGTTCGCACCGCTGGCGCCATCACGGCCACGTGGCCGCCTTCGTGCAGCAGGTCGCCGGGGCAGATCATCCGCGCCTCGTCGACGAGGAGGCGCCCGCGGTCGAGCCGGATGCCGGGCACGAAGCAGCGGTCCGGCAGGTCCGCCGCCAGCACCGGGATGCCGATCGAGGCCAGGAAGGTCGCCATCCGGTCCGTGACCGGGTCGGCGGAGCGGAACGGCGGCGCGTCTGACAAGGTCGGGTCATCTCCGCGAGGCGCCGAGGGTCGGCGCGCGTCTCGCGCGAGATGCTACTTCCGATGGAGCCCGCCCGTCGAGCCGGTCAGGCCTCGCCGTCGGCCAGCATGCGGGCCGACTGGCGCGCGGCGGCGAGCTTCAGACGCCACAGCGCCACGATGGTCAGCGCGATGCCGACCGCGGCCGTCAGCCCATTCAGGCTCCACGGCGAGCGGCTCGCCAACGCTTCGCTGCCGGTCCGGCCGAGGTAGACGAAGAGGACGGTCTGCGGCAGCACGCCGATCACGGTCGTCAGAATGTATTCGGCGTATCCCATGCGGGACACCCCGCAGGCGAAGTTGATGGCCGGGCCCGGCACGGGCGAGGCCAGGCGCAAGAGGCCGAGCACGCGCCAGCCCTCGGACTCGACGGCGCGCAGCACGGAGCCGACCTTGGGCCGCCGCGCCACGAAGCGGCGGATGACGCCGGCGAGCACGAAGCGCGCGAGGAGGAAGCCCAGCGTGGTGCCGAGGGCGGTTCCCAGCAGGGAGGGCAGCACCGCGGCCCAGCCCAGCACCGCGCCCGCGCCGACGCAGACCACGGCGCGCGGCACCAGCACGAGGCCGCCGAGGGTCAGCAGGCCGGTGACGGTGAGGAACTCGGCGAGGGCGGGGTCGATCATCTGCGGGGCACAGGAGCGGAGCGTTCCACCATCCCGCGCCCTGCTCAGGACGAGGGAGGATGGAGGCGCTCCGCTGCTTGTCTCAGTTCTTGTTGATGGCCGTGGCGATCGGGTCGTTGGCGGCCTGGACGTTGGCCCCCACCGTGTCGATGCCGTAGACGTCGTCGCGGAACTGCACGGTGCCGGACGGGTCGGCCCAGCCGGTGAGGTAGACCCAGGCCACCGGCACGGGCTTCGACAGCTTGATGTCCTCGTGCTCGCCGGTCTTCACCTGGCCCAGCATGGCGTCCCGGGTCCAGGTGCCGGCGGGCGAGCCGCCCGTGCCCTCCAGCAGCCAGGCCGCGAGGTCGAACACGCCCTCCACGCGCACGCAACCGTGCGACAGGAAGCGGTAGTCGCCGCCGAAGAAGCGCTTGGACGGGGTGTCGTGCATGTACACGGCGTATTTGTTCGGCATGTTGATGCGGATGTTGCCGAGCGCGTTCGACGTGCCCGAGTCCTGCCGCAGGATGTAGTTGGTGGCCTTCTGCGAGGTCCAGTCGATCGAGCGGGCGTTGATCACGTTGCCGGCGCCGTCGAGGATCTTGATCCGCTGCCGGCTGAGGTAGCCGGGGTCCTTCTGCATGTGCGGGATGATCTCGTTCTTGATGATCGAGGTCGGCACCGTCCAGGTCGGGTTGAGGTTGACGGCCTGCACCTTGGCGTCGACCTCGGGCGAGGCGTGCTCGGGCCCGCCCACCACCGCCACGTAGCGGTGCACCACCTTGCCGTTCTCCACCGCCTCGACCGAGGCCGAGGGGATGTTCACCACCACGTAGCGGTCCGCGAAGGAGATGTTGCGGCCGGCGAGGCGCTGCGCCGAGGAGGCGAGCTCGGTGAAGCGCGTGCGCGCCGGCACGTTCATGGCCTTGAGGGTGGCGCCCGCCACCACGCCCGTGTCCTTGAGGCCGTGGCGCGCCTGGAAGCGCTTCACGGCGGCGGTGAGGTCGGTGCCCCACTTCTGCGAGAACATGCCGGCGGACAGGTCCGCCGGGTCGCCGCCCTCGGCCTTGCCGAGGTCGCCCTCGATGGCGAGGCGCAGGCGCAGCGTCGACACGGCCTTGCCCGAAGCGCCGGGCGACACCGGGCCGGCGATCTCGGGCCAGCCGCCGGCGTCCGCGATGGCGGCGTAGCGCTCGGACGCCTTGGCGGTGGCGAAGAAGGTTTCCGCCGTCAGGGTCGGCTCGGGGTCGGTCGACAGCGCCGTCTCGCGCGGGGGCGCGGGCGGGGCGACGCGCTTCTTCTTGGCGACGACGACGGGGGTGGAGGGCGCGGGCGCCGCGGTCGGAGCCGAGGCTTCGGCCGGGGCCGCGGGCATGGCGGGCGCGGCCGGGGCGGCGGCCGTCGCGGCCGGAGGCGTCGAGACGACGGTGCCGGCGGCCGCGGCGGCGTCGGGCTGGGTCGCGGCGGGCACCTTGGGCAGCGAGGCCGCGACGGGCGGGGCCGCCGGCACGGCCGGCAGGGTGATGGCCGGCGCCGCGGCGGCGGGGGGCGGCGCGCCGGTCGCGGCCGGTGCCGCCGGGGCGGGCGTCGAGGCCAGCGGGGTGGGGGACAGCAGCGGCGAGGACTGGGCCAGGGCCGCCGATGCGAAGCCGGTCGCCAGACCCGCCACGGCGGCGAGGAGCGCCGCCCGCGACACCCGATTGCGCTTCATCTCAGCCGTCATCCGATCCATGCCCATCGCGACGCGGGCCCGAACGCGCGGGCTCCCCGGGGCCGGATGCGGCGCCACGGGGCCGCTGCGGCCCATGCGTCTCGCTAGGCCGACAATGCGGTGGTTCCGTGTCGCGGGGCTCGGCGCCCGTCCCGCGCGCCGCCGCGGACGGCCGTTTTCAACCGTTCTGTTGCACTCGGGACACAGCCCCGGTCGGCGGGGCAGGCGCTATCAGGGCGCCTTGGGGGCCGCCGTGCCGGGGGCGGGATCGGCTGCGGCGGGCGCGTCCGGCGCCTTCGGTGCCACGGTGGCCGGGGCCGGCGCGCTCGGCGCCGCGTCGACGGCCGCGGCGCCGTCCACCGCCGTCACCTGCAGGTTCGAGAACTTCCAGGTGTCGGTCTGGTCCTTCTCGGACTGGGCCCGCATGCCGATCTGCCCGCCGCCCTCCGGCGCCTGGCCCTTCACGCTCGCGAACGGCTTGCCGTTGATGAAGGTCGAGATCGTGCCGCCGTCCGTCTTGACCTCGAGCAGGTTCTGCGAGCCGGTCGCGCGCTTGATGTCCGGGCTCTGCTTCCATTCCACCACGTCGATCCACTTGCCGTTCACCTTGCGGGTGATCTCGGCGAAGCCGCTCGGGGTGATCATGAACATGTAATAGTTGTCGTAGTCCTTGGACCAGAAGATCGGGCCCGCCATCGTGTTGTCGTTGTCGCTGAGCTTGTTCGGCACGCGCACGGTCAGGCAGTAGTCGGCGTCGGTGAACAGGATGCCCTTGTAGACGAGCAGGTTGGAGATGTCGGGCTGCGGCTTGACCTTGACCTTGCCTTCCTCGACCGACACGTCCGGGCTGTCGAAGCCCCAGGACGCGTCGACCTGCTTGAAGTCGTCGGAGAACAGGACCTTGCCGGTGCCGCAGGCGAAGGACGGCGAGGCCGCCAGCAGGGCCGAAGTCGCCAACAGAGCTGAGGCCGCGATGCCGGCGGAAAGCGTCAGTCTCATGCCCGTACTCCTCGCGCCATCCAAGGCGTCAGCTGAGCCGTGAACGCCTGAAGCGGTGATCCGTTCGCGCCGAAAGGGCCGAAAATCAGCCCTCGACCAAGATGATGTGGAGCCGGCGCGGCCCGTGTGCGCCCAAGATGAGCGTCTGCTCAATATCCGCGGAGCGCGACGGGCCGGTGACGAAGTTGAGCGTGCGCGGCATCCGCCCCGCGCCGTAGCGCTCGCGCACCCGCGCCAGCACGGATTCCATGTCGCCGGCCACGTCGCGCGCCGACACGGCGACCACGTGGTTGTCGGGCAGGAAGTTCAGCGTGGTCGGGTTGTCGGGGCCGGACAGCAGCGCCAGCGTGCCGGTCTCGGCCACGCCGCCGAAGGCCCAGGAGAGGCCGTTGACGTCGGAGCCGTCCGAGGGGCCGGTCGAGACGTCGAGCGCGGTGTCGGCCCAGGGCAGGGCCTCCATCCGCGGGTCGGCGCCCATGCGGAGCCGCGCGGGCAGGTTGGCGTCGCGCAGGAAGCGCGCCACCGCGGCCGGCACCTCGGCGGCGCCGGCCACCCGCTCCACCGTGGCGGCCGAAGCCTCGGCCTTGGCGCAGAACAGCGCCAGGCGCTCGGCCTCTGGCAACTGCCCGCGCGCCGGCACCACGCCCGGCCGCGCCGCGGCGATGCGGGCCGCGACCGCGTCCCGCCGCGGCGCCTCGCGGCCCGTCACGCCGAGCGAGCGGCGGATGGTGCCGAGCACCGCGCCGCGGGCGTCCCCGCCTCCGGCGGCGCTCATGCGGCGCGTCCCTGGCGGCCGCGCTTCGCGGCCCACTGGCTCTGGAAGGTGCCGCCCTGCGGCGCCGGCATGTCGCGGTACTCGGTCCAGCCCCTCGCGAAGGGGAGCGTCACGAAGCGGCCCTTGGCGCCACCCGCCACGTGCAGCGCCCGCATGGCGAGGGACGTCGCGGCGCGGTACAGCTTCGGCCGCGTGGCGAACCAGCCCCAGAACCTCAGGCCGCTCCGCACCGTGGCGGGCTGCAGGTGGCGCTCGAATTCGCGCTCGCGCCAGTGGCGCATCAGCTTCGGCAGGGGGATGCGCACCGGGCACACACTTTCACACCGGCCGCAGAACGTGGATGCGTTCGGCAGGTGGCCGGCCGTCTCGACGCCGATCAGCGCCGGCGTCAGCACGGCGCCCATCGGGCCGGGGTAGATCCACCCGTAGGCGTGGCCGCCGACCGCGTGGTAGACCGGGCAGTGGTTCATGCAGGCGCCGCAGCGGATGCAGCGCAGCATCTCCTCGAAGTCCGTGCCGAGCATGGACGAGCGGCCGTTGTCGATCAGCACCACGTGGTACTCGTCCGGCCCGTCGGGGTCGTCGGGGCGGCGCGGCCCGGTCGACAGCGTTGTGTAGACGCTCATCTCCTGGCCGGTGGCCGAGCGCGCCAGCACGCGCAGGAGCTGGCTCACGTCCTCCAGCGTCGGCACGAGCTTCTCGATCGAGGCCAGCACCACGTGGACGCGCGGCAGCAGCTGCGTGAGGTCGCCGTTGCCCTCGTTGGTGACGATGATCGAGGTGCCGGTCTCGGCCACGAGGAAGTTCGCCCCGGTCACGCCGACGTCGGCCGCGAGGAATCGCTCGCGCAGCACGTCGCGCGCCTCGGCCTGGAGGCTCGCGTGGGTGGAGATGTCGCGCGCATCGTCGAGGTGGGCGTGGTGGCGGCGGAAGTCGGCCTCGACCTGGTCGCGGGTGAGGTGCACGGCCGGCGCGATGATGTGGCTCGGCACCTCGCCGCGGATCTGCACCAGATACTCGCCGAGGTCGGTCTCGACGGGCACGAGGCCGGCCGCCTCGATGGCGGCGTTGAGCCCGATCTCCTCCGAGATCGTGCTCTTGCCCTTGGTGACCGTGCGGGCGCCGACGCGGCGGCAGATGCCGAGCACGGCTTCCCGCGCTTCCGCGGCGTCGCGGGCGAAGTGGACGTGGCCGCCCGCCTCGGTGACCTTCTCCTCCCAGGCCTCGATGTAGAGGTCGAGGTGCTTCAGCGTGTGGGCCTTGATGTCCCGCGCCGAGTCGCGCAGCGCTTCGAACTCGGGCAGGGCCTCGGCGGCCGCGGCGCGCTTGGCGATGAAGGCCGAGCGCACGTGGCCGAGCGCCCGCTGCAGCTCGCGGTCCTCCAGCGCCGCGTGGGCGTTCTCCTTGAACTGCGGGGAGGTCGGATGGATGGTCATGCGGGCCTCCGCTCAGGCTTTGGCGGCGTCGGGCGCGCCGATCGGCGCCGCCTCGGTCTGCCCGGCGAGGATCTCGGCCACGTGGCGCACCTCGACGTGCGAGCCCATGCGGCTGAGCTTGCCGGCGATGTTCATCAGGCAGCCGAGGTCGCCGGCCACCAGCGTGCGGGCGCCGCTGCCGACGACGTTGCCCACCTTGCGCTCCACGATGGCATTGGACAGCTCGCCGTACTTCGCCGCGAAGGTGCCGCCGAAGCCGCAGCACACGTCTGTGTCGGCCGACTCCACGAGGTCGAGCCCCCGCACGGTGCCGAGCAGGCGGCGCGGCTGCTCGCGCACTCCGAGCTCGCGCAGGCCCGAGCAGCCGTCGTGGTAGGTGACGGAGCCGTCGAAGGCGGCGTCGACGCGGGCGACGCCCATGACGTCCGTGAGGAAGGACACGAGCTCGTGCGTGCGGGCCGCCAGCTCCTCGGCGCGGCGGCGCATGGTCGGATCGTCGGCGAAGAGCTCGGGGTAGTGGCGCTTGATCATGCCCGCGCAGGAGCCCGAGGGCGCCACCACGTAGTCGAACCCCTTGAAGGCCTCGATCGCCTGGGCCGCGACGGTCGCCGTCGTGGCGCGGTCGCCGGAGTTGTAGGCGGGCTGGCCGCAGCAGGTCTGGACCGGCACGTCGACGATGCAGCCCGCGTCCTGCAGGAGCTTCACGGCCGCGAAGCCGACCGAGGGGCGGAACAGGTCGACCAGGCAGGTGACGAAGAGCCCGACGCGGACGTCCTTCCCGAGGGGCCGTCGAGGGGGCTCGCGCGATGCCGCCGCTGATCCGTCCAAACGCCCCGCGCCTCCCTGTCTGGAATGGCTCCGATGTAGAGGCGGGGCCGGCGGCGCGCAATGCGCGGCGGGATGCGGCGCGCGCTCAGGCCGCGGCGGCGCCGACCCGGATGGCCACCCCGGCGCGGCTCGCGACCGCGGCAAGGTCGTCGAGCCTGGAGCGCGTCAGCCCGAGGCGGTGTGCCGCTTCGGGCCGCGTCACCCTCCAGCCGTCGATGGCCGCTTTGACGGCGGACAGGATGTCCGCCCGCAGCCTAAGTGTCCGTCCGATAAGGGCACGTGGGGTTGAGTGGCCGGGGCTGAGATGATTCCAGGAGGGTGCTGAAACCTGATCTGGAACCGCCATGTGGACCCCGGCCACCCGCGAGCAGCATAGCCGCTCCGAACTCCGCTACTCAACCGATCTGACCGACGCCGAATGGGCCGTCATCGAACCGCTGTTGCCGCCCGGCAACCCGCTCGGACGGCCCCGGCTGTGGTCGTTGCGGGAGATTGTGAACGGCATTTTCTATGTGCTGCGGGGCGGCGTTCCCTGGCGCCTGTTGCCGAAGGACCTGCCCCCGAAGAGCACGGTGTACGGCTACTTCAGCGCGTGGCGCGATGAGGGCCTGTTCGCCGGCATCAACCACCATCTCGTCATGCTGGATCGCGAGCGGGCCGGGCGAGAGGCTTCGCCCACCGCGGCCGTGCTCGACAGCCAGAGCGTGAAGACCACGGAGAGCGGCGGTCCGCGGGGCTACGACGCGGGCAAGAAGGTGAAGGGTCGCAAGCGCCAGGCCCTGGTCGACACGGACGGCCGCGCCCTGGTGCTCGACCCGCAGCCGGCCGACGTGCAGGACCGCGACGGGGCCGTGCCGGTGCTCAAGCAGTCACGCCGTTCATATCCTTTCATCGCCAAGGCCTTCGCCGACGCGGGCTACGCCGGCGACAAGCCGGACAGCGCCACGCTCATCGCCGTCGAGATCGTCCGCAAACCACCCGGGCAGGTCGGCTTCGTGGTTCACCCCCGGCGATGGGTGGTTGAGCGCTTCTTCGCCTGGATCAGCCGCAATCGACGCCTCTGGAAGGATCCGGAGGCCACAATCGCATCCGCAAAGGCCTTCCTCTACGCTGCGTCCGTCATGATGCTGCTACGTCGCATAGGTTGCGCAGCCTGACTTCCCGGACGGACTCTAAAGCTCGCCGCCTGCTCGGGAGACGGCTCCAGAGCGTCCCACGCGCTCGCGAAGACCTGCGTGCCGCGCTGTTCCATCGCGTCACCTTCCCTCGATTCCGCGCAGTCGAGCCTTCGCCAACTCGACATCGCGGCGCGACGTCCGCTGGCTCTTCTCGAACGCATGCAGCACACAGACCGCGTCAGCCAGGGTGGCCACATAGATCACCCGGAAGGCGCCCGAAGCCTTCGCGATTCCGATCTCGCGCACGCCCGATCCGATGCTCGTCATCGGCTTCCGATCGTCCGGATCGTACCCGCGCTGAACGCGGTCGAGTTGATAGCCGGCATGCCGGCGGGCCACCTCCGGAAAGGCCCGTAGATCGTCGAGAGCGCTCCCCGCGGATGCGACGGGCTTCACGGGCAGAGCATGACACTGCCGGAGCCCCAGCGAGACCCGGTGCGTGGCGAGGTTTCGCGGGCGTCGATACCGCGAGCCGCCGTCCGATCAGGCCGGCGACGACCTGCCGACCCTGTCGACCTCGTCCGAGGAGCCGGACCGTGCCTGCTCGTCCGCGATCAGCCTGAGGTGACAAGCGTCGATAGCGAGGTCGCCCTCGCCGTCGTCCCAGGTCACCATGCCGCCGTACCCGCCGACGGCCGCGCGCGCGAAGACCGCAGGGTTCGAGAGCACGTCCAGCACGGGATTCGGACGGGCGAGCCAGTCGCGGAGATCGATGCGCGATCGTCCTCCACCACGCCACGCGACGGTGAGCGTCGTCGACCCCTCGGCCGCGACGGCGTCGATTTTGGGCATGTCGTCCATCGGCAATCCCTCAGACAGGGAGGTCGGGGTTGAGGCGGTTCCACTCTGCGACGAGGGTGCTTCGATTGAGAGCGGCCCAGGCCAGGACGTCCTGGCGATGCCGACGGGGCAGCGTGCCGCGAAGCACGGCGAGGCTGACGATGTCGACCAGGGTGTCGCCATCGGGATAGAGAACGTGGAAGTGGGCGGGACGATGGTCACGGCCGAAGACCCAAATCTCCGAACGACCGAGCGTGTGGAGTTTGCCCATATGCGATCCCGCATCGCCTCGAGGACAATACCTCAGCACACGATCGATGGAAACTGCGACGCGTCGATCGTGGAGGAGCCGATGGCCACAGTCCTGCATCGCCTCCATTGGCCGGTCGGAAGCCTTCGACGGGCGAACCGGTCGCAACCTTGTCGGCCGTCGCGCCATTGCCCCCGGCATCGCTGCCCGGCGACCGGCCCGGTCCGGGCAGCCCCTTCGAGGAGAGACCCATGGAACGCCGCACCCTGCTGGCCGGCCTCGCGGCCGGCGCCGCCGGCGCCACGCTCGCGGCCGGCTCCGCGCTGGCCCAGTCGGCCGCGCCCGCCCCGACCCTGTCCGACGCCGTCAAGGCGCACATCAGGGACACGATGACGGCCGGCGCGCAGTCGCTGGCCATCAGCCGCATCGCGCAGGCCAAGCTGAGGCATCCCATGGGGCGGCAGTTCGCCGACTTCGAGGCGGCGGAGCAGGACGGCGTCGCCGACGTGCTGAAGGCTCGGATGACGCCGGGCGGAAAACCCTCCGGCACGATCACGCCGCCGACCGACGCCGAGGTCGAGGCTGACCTCGACGCCGACGGCCGGGCCGCGGCGGCGAAGTTTCGCGACATGGCGGCCGGGCCGGAGTTCGAGAAGGCCTACGTCCAGGCCGAGGTCGAGGGGCACAAGAAGCTGCTCGACATCCAGGACGCCTACCTGAAGGTGGCCGACGACGAGACCGAGACCGACATCGCCAAACTCATCAAGGGCCGCGTCCAGGAGCACCTCGTGATCCTGGGCGACATCCAGAAGCACCTGGGGTGAGGTGATCGCGGCATCGACCGCCGGCCGGCGTTTCGATGCCGTCGTCCCGGGCGGAGCGCAGCGGAGACCCGGGATCCAGCCGGTCCGACCGGGTCCGACCTGCCCGAGGCGGCGCCCGGCCGTGTCGGTCCGCCCGCGGGAGGAGGACGGACGCCTACCGCCGCAGCAGGAACACCGCCTGCTCGCCGAACAGGTTCCAGCGCGCCGGCGCGCCGTCCCTCATCACGCGGCCGCGCCGGTCGAGCACGAGGCCGCGCTCGATCGTGGCGCCGACCTCGCCCGCGAGGTCGAGGAAGTCGCGCACCGTGCAGAAGTGGATGTTGGGCGTCTCGTGCCAGGACACCGGCAGCGTCGCGGTCACGGGCATGCGGCCGCGGAAGCCGAGCGCCAGCCTCACCCGCCAGTGCCCGAAGTTCGGGAAGGACACGATGGCGCGCCGCCCGATGCGCAGCATCTGCTCCAGCACAACCTTCGGCCGGTGCGTCGCCTGCAGGGTCTGCGACAGGATCACGTAGTCGAAGGCGTCGTCGGGGTAGGTGGCGAGGTCGGTGTCGGCGTCGCCCTGGATCACGGACAGGCCGCGCGCGACGCACAGGTTGACGCCGCTCTGGGACAGTTCGAGCCCCCGCGCGTCCACCCCGCGGGTGTCCTCCAGCAGGCTGAGCAGCGCGCCGTCGCCGCAGCCGAGGTCGAGCACGCGGGAGCCGTGTTCCACCATCTCGGCCACGAGCCGCAGGTCGTTGCGCGCGTCCTCGCGCCGGGTCGGGCGGCGCTCGGCCGTGGGGTCGAGGCCTGTCAGGCGCGCGGGCGTCACGCGAGGCCCCGCGCGCGGGCCGCCGCGGCGATGAAGCCCCGCGACGTGGTGATGAGGTCCGGCACGTCGAGCAGGAAGGCGTCGTGGCCCTTGTCGGTCTCGATCTCGACGAAGCTCACAGAGGCGCCGCCCGCGTTCAGCGCGTGGACGACGGCGCGCGACTCCGCGGTCGGGAACAGCCAGTCGGAGGTGAAGGAGGCGACGCAGAACCGCGTCCGCGTGCCCCGGAACGCGTCCGCGAGCCGCCCGCCGTGGTCCTCGGCGAGGTCGAAATAGTCCATCGCGCGGGTCATGTAGAGGTAGGAGTTGGCGTCGAAGCGCTCCACGAAGCTGCGCCCCTGGTAGCGCAGGTAGCTTTCCACCTGGAAGTCGGCGTCGAAGGTGAAGGTGGGCGCCGCGCGGTCCTGCAGGCGGCGGCCGAACTTGGCGTGGAGCGCCTGGTCGGACAGATAGGTGACGTGGGCCGCCATGCGGGCGACGCCGAGGCCCTTCTCGGGCCGCGTGCCGGCGTCGAGGTAGCGCCCGCCCCGCCAATCGGGATCGGCCATCACGGCCTGCCGGCCGACCTCGTGGAAGGCGATGTTCTGCGACGAATGCCGCGCCGCCGTGGCGATCGGCATGGCGGCGAACACCCGCTCCGGGTAGGCCGACGCCCATTGCAGCACCTGCATGCCACCCATCGAGCCGCCGATGGCGCAGAACAGCGTGTCGATGCCGAGCGCGTCGACCAGCATGGCCTGCGCCCGCACCATGTCCGGGATGGTGATGACCGGCAGGTCGAGCCCGTAGACGCGGCCCGTCGCAGGGTCGGTCGAGGCCGGCCCCGTGGTGCCCATGCAGCCGCCGACCACGTTGGAGCAGATCACGAAGAAGCGGTCCGTGTCGATCGGCCGGCCCGGCCCCACCATGGCGCCCCACCAGCCGGGCTTGCCGGTGACGGGGTTGACGTTGGCCACGTGCTGGTCGCCGGTGAGCGCGTGGCACACCAGCACGGCGTTGCTCTTCGCGGCGTTCAGCGTCCCGTAGGTCTGGTAGGCGACGGTCAGCGGCGCCACCGCGGCGCCGGAGTCGAGCCGCAGCGGCCGGTCCGCCGGGAAGGTCATGACGAGGCTGGTGGGCGTCTCCGCTTCGCGGTGGGGCAGGGGTCTGGCTGCGCTGGTCGCCACGAAGTCGTCCCGGTCGCGTTCGGTCTGCCGAACGTTGTGTCCGCTTTGTAGGATTTCACCCGCGCGTCCGTCAAGCGCGCGGGAGGCGGTCCGCCTCGGCGCCGGGCCCTCGCGCCACAGCGACTAGGCGGCCCCGACCCGGCGCTCGACCGCGGTCCGACCGTTCCGCGCGAAACAGTCGAACACGGCCGCCGCCGCCGCCTTCGCGCCCGCCATCGGCCCGACGCTGGGCGCCCGCCCTCGAAGCGCGTCGACGACGGAGCGCGGCCGCCCTTGACGCGCTCGCCCCCGAGGCGCTTCAACGATGCGTCCTCAACGCCAGCCGGACCGATCCCATGCGGGTGCTCCTCATCGAAGACGACCTGATGATCGGCAAGAGCCTGAAGCAGGCCCTGCAGAACGAGAGCATGGTGGTCGACTGGACGCGCAGCGGCGTCGAGGGCGAGGAGGCGCTGACCACCAACGACTATTCCGCCGTGCTGCTCGACCTCAACCTGCCCGACAAGAACGGCGTCGACGTGCTGCGCTCGACCCGCCAGGCCGGCAACAAGGCGCCGATCCTCGTCATCACGGCGCGCGACGACATCGACGACCGCATCTCCGGCCTCGACCTCGGCGCCGACGACTACATGGTCAAGCCGTTCGACATGCGCGAGCTGGTGGCCCGCATGCGGGCCGTGCTGCGCCGCCGGTCCGGCATCGCCCGCTCCATGCTGCAGACCGGCGCCATGACGCTGGACCTCGCCACCCACGAGCTGACCTACAAGGAGCAGAGCCGCGTGCTGTCGGCGCGGGAGTTCGCCCTGATGCGGGCACTGCTGGAGCGGCCCGGCATCATCCTGTCGCGTGCCCAGCTCGAGGAGCGGCTCTACGGCTGGGGCGAGGAGGTCGAGAGCAACGCTCTCGACGTGCTGATCCACTCGCTGCGCAAGCGGTTCGACAAGGACATCATCCACAACGTGCGCGGCGCCGGCTGGATGGTGCTGCGCGCCTGAGGACCGGCGTTCGCGTGGCGGCCGAGAACCCGTGGAGCCTGTTCGGGCGCATGTCGGTGCGCCGCCGGGCGCTGACCTGGATGACGCTGGGCCTGACCGTGATCGGCCTCACGGCCGCCGCCATCGCCTACGCGATCGACATCTCCGACGCGGACCGGCTGCTCGATGAGGAACTGCGCCTCATCGCCTTCTATTCCGGGCCCAACCTGTCCGTCCGCTCGACCCGCGCGCAGGTCTACGGCGAGAACCGCGACGTCCTGATCCAGGTGCGCGACGCGGCGGGCGCGCTCGTCTACACCTCGGATCCCGCCCTGGTGATCCCGGCCCCGCCCGCTCCGGGCTTCGGCGACGCGCGGGTCGGCGGCGAGCGCTGGCGCAGCTACATCGAGGCCAGCGGCGCCAGCACCGTGCAGGTGTCGCAGCGCGCCAGCCCGCGCCAGCGCCTGGCCCGCACGGCGGCGCTGGAGGCCTCGCTGCCGATCCTGGTCACCATCCCGCTCGGCTGGCTGTTGATCGGCTGGGGGCTCGGGCAGATGCTGAACAGCCTGGCGCGGCTCGCCGGCGCCATCGCGGCGCGCGGCGTCGAGAGCCGGACGGCGATCGACCTCGTCGGCGTGCCGGACGAGTTCTCGACCCTGGTCGAGGCCATGAACGCCCTGATCGGCCGCTGGCGCCTCAGCCTCGACCAGCAGAAGCAGTTCCTGTCCGACGCCGCCCACGAGCTGCGCACCCCGCTCACCGCGCTGCGCCTGCAGATCGACCTCCTCAAGGCCGACCGAGCCGAGCTCGACGCGGCGCTGCCGGAGCTGGCGCGCGGTGCGGGCCGGGCCTCGGCGCTGGTCGACCAGCTGCTGCGCATGGCCCGCTACGAGTCGGGCGACCGGCCGGGCGAGGAGCGCGAGATCGACATGGCCGCGCTGGTCGTCGAATGCATGGCCGACTTCGTGACGCTGGCGGAGAGCAAGGAGATCGACCTCGGCCTCGTCTGCTCCGAGCCGGCGCGCCTCGGCGGGGTCGAGCGCGACGTCCACCTCCTGGTGTCCAACCTGATCGAGAACGCCGTGCGCTACACGCCGCCCGGCGGCGTGGTGGACGTGGGGGTGCGGATCGACGGGGACCGGGTCATCGTCGAGGTGGCCGACACGGGCTGCGGCATCCCCGAGGAGCTGCTGCCGCGCGTGTTCGACCGCTTCTTCCGGGCGCCGGGCCTAGTGCCGGAGGGGACGGGGCTCGGCCTCGCCATCTGCCGCGCCATCGCGCGCCGCCACGGGCTGGCGCTGACCCTGCGCAACCGGGCCAGCGGGGGCCTGGTCGCGACCGTGTCGGGGCCGGCGGTGGCCCGGTCCACCGTGCCGGCTTGATCGGTGGCGTGATCCGTGCACGCTCGCGCCCGCCGGCGCGGGGCCGGCGGGAAGTTTGCGACACATGACCGAGCTCAAGATCACGGCCGGCCCCTTCACGTTCGGGGCGAGGCTCGAGGAGGCGCTGGCGCCGAAGACCTGCGCGTCCTTCCTGTCGCGGCTGCCCTTCGAGAGCCAGGTCGTCCACGTGCGCTGGAGCGGCGAAGGCGTGTGGATCCCGCTCGGCGACATGGATTTCGCGGTCGGCTACGAGAACCACACGAGCTATCCCGCGCCGGGGCAGATCATCCTGTATCCGGGCGGCATCAGCGAGACCGAGATCCTGCTGGCCTACGGCGGCGTCCACTTCGCCTGCAAGATGGGCCAGCTCGCCGGCAACCACTTCATCACGATCACGTCGGGCACGGAGAACCTGGCGGCGCTGGGCAAGATGGCGCTCTGGCAGGGCGCGCAGAAGATCGTCTTCTCGCGCGCCTGACCGGTCCCGCGCCGCGCCGCTCAGCCCTTGGCGGCGCGGGGGCGGCGCGGCCTCGCCGCCTCGGCGGTCTCGCCGCGGTCGATCTCGTCCACGGAATGGCGGACCTCGCCGAGGTGGGTCCGCATCTCGGCCTCGGCCGCCGCCGCGTCGCCGCGCTCGATGGCGGCGACGATGCGCTCGTGCTCCTCGAAGCTGTGCGCCATGCGGCCGGGGCCCTCGATCTGCACGCGCCGGAACGGCGACAGGCGCAGGCGCACCTGGCGCGTGACCTCCGCCAGGAACGCGTTGCGCGACGCGTCGTAGAGCAGGTCGTGGAACTCGTCGTTCGAGGCCGCGTAGTCGGCCGGCCGGTCGCCCGACACCAGCGCCGCGGAGGCGTCGTGCTGCGCCCGCAGGCTCGCGCGGTCCTCCGGCGTCATGGCGGCGGCGGCGAGCCGGGCGCAGAGCGCTTCCAGCTCGCGCATCACCGTGAACATGTCGTCGAGGCGCTCGGGCGACACGTCGCAGACCACGGCGCCGCGGTGCGGCCGCGCTTCGACGAGGCCGGTCATCTCCAGCTGGCGGATCGCCTCGCGGATGGGCGTGCGCGACACCGCGAACTCGCGCGCCAGCACCGTCTCGTCGAGCGACGTGCCGGGGGCCCGCCGCCCGTGCACGATGTCGTCCGCGATCGCTTTCTGGATCTCGAAGGCCTTGGTGATCTTGGTCATGGTCCAGGTCGCGATTCGCCCGCGGCGGCTCCACGGGCGCTACGGGTGTAGAGCGCCGGCGCCCCTGCCGCAATGCAACCCCGGCGCGCCCCGCCCGCCGCGGGGGCGCGCGGCCGGTCCGCATAGCCAAGCGCGCGGGCTGCCTCTATTGTCCCGCCAGATCCATCGAACTCCGCCGGGACCGCCATGAAGACACGCGCCGCCGTCGCCTGGGCCGCCAACAAGCCGCTGACGATCGAGACCATCGAGATCGGCGGCCCCAAGGCCGGCGAGGTGCTGGTCGAGAACATGGCGACGGGCATCTGCCACACGGACGCCTACACGCTGTCGGGCCTCGACTCGGAGGGCAAGTTCCCGGCCGTGCTCGGCCACGAGGGCGCCGGCGTCGTGCGCGAGGTCGGCGCCGGGGTGACGAGCGTCAAGGTCGGCGACCACGTGATCCCGCTCTACACGCCCGAATGCCGGCAGTGCAAAAGCTGCCTCAGCCAGCGCACCAACCTGTGCACCGCCATCCGCGCGACGCAGGGCCAGGGCGTGATGCCGGACGGCACCAGCCGCTTCTCCTGCGACGGGGGCGAGATCTTCCACTACATGGGCTGCTCGACCTTCTCGAACTTCACCGTGCTGCCCGAGATCGCGCTCGCCAAGGTCCGCGAGGACGCGCCCTTCGACAAGATCTGCTACATCGGCTGCGGCGTCACGACGGGCCTCGGCGCGGTGGTCTACACCGCCAAGGTGTGGCCGGGCGCCAACGTGGTGGTGTTCGGCCTCGGCGGCATCGGCCTCAACGTGATCCAGGGCGCCCGCATGGTGGGCGCGAACCGGATCATCGGCGTCGACCTCAACCCCGCCAAGGCCGAGATGGCGCGGAAGTTCGGCATGACCGACTTTATCAATCCCGACGAGGTCGGGCGCGACAAGGTCGTGCAGGCGATCGTCGACGTCACGGGCGGCGGCGCCGACTTCTCCTTCGAATGCGTCGGCAACATCCACACGATGCGCCAGGCGCTGGAATGCTGCCACCGCGGCTGGGGCGAGTCGATCATCATCGGCGTGGCGCCCTCCGGCCAGGAGATCTCCACCCGGCCGTTCCAGCTGGTGACGGGCCGCGTGTGGCGCGGCTCGGCCTTCGGCGGCGCCCGCGGCCGCACCGACGTGCCGCGCATCGTCGACTGGTACATGGACGGCAAGATCAACATCGACGACCTGATCACCCACACCATGCCGCTGGAGAAGATCAACGACGCCTTCGACCTGATGCACGAGGGCAAGTCGATCAGGAGCGTCGTGCAGTTCTGACGGGACGGCGCTGTCTTCCCGGGCGGAGCGCAGCGTCGACCCGGGGATCCGGTCGGTCCGACGGGATGCGACCCGCGCAGGTCGTGCCTGGACGCACCGCTGGATCCCGGCTCGAGGCCGGGGTGACAGGGGAGAGGACGAGGCCAAGTCAGCGACGCCATCGCGCCATCCCGACGGGAGCGGCGCCCGTGACCCGAAAACGAAGAGGCTCCCGACGGGCGGACCGTCGGGAGCCTCTTCGCGTCGGCGATGGCGGGTAGATTCAGTCGCCGGAGCCGGCCACGGGGGAGAACAGCTCGGCCTTGCCGGGCTTGCCGTCCCATTCCTTGCCGTCGGCGGGCGGCTCCTTCTTCACGGAGATGTTGGGCCAGGACTTGGCGTATTCGGCGTTGAGGCCGAGCCACTTCTCCAGGCCCGATTCGGTGTCGGGCTTGATCGCCTCGGCGGGGCACTCGGGTTCGCACACGCCGCAGTCGATGCATTCGTCGGGGTGGATCACGAGCATGTTGTCACCCTCGTAGAAGCAATCCACGGGGCACACCTCGACACAATCCATGTACTTGCACTTGATGCAGTTCTCGACGACGACGTAGGTCATGTCCTGTCCTTTGCGCGCTCTTCGCAGCCGCGGGCGCGATGTGGTGGCGCGGCGGGGGCCCTCGGGCTCACCAGGGGCCCGTGCTAGCCAGTTTGACCCGCGCGTGCAAGCGCGCGGCCCGGTCGACGATGCCGCGCCGGGCTCAGTCGTCCGCCTCCTCGCCCTCCGCCGCGTCCTCGGGGCCGGGCGACCCGGCCGCGCGGGGCGGGCGCGGCGCCA
Organism: Lichenibacterium dinghuense; assembly: GCF_021730615.1. NCBI lineage: Bacteria > Pseudomonadati > Pseudomonadota > Alphaproteobacteria > Hyphomicrobiales > Lichenihabitantaceae > Lichenibacterium > Lichenibacterium dinghuense. The sequence continues at coordinate 1,500,102 of NZ_JAJLMN010000001.1, read as the reverse complement.
GGTCCTCGTAGAGGGTCTGCGCTTCCGGGGCGGGGCCGCGCCGCTCGCCGCCCGCCAGCACCTTCAGCACGCGGACGTGGCGCTCCAGCGCCACCGTGACGACGTCGCCGGGCTTGACGGACTTCGACGCGGTCTCGACCCGCACCGAATTGATCCGCACATGCCCTTCCGTCACCAGCCGGGCCGCCAGGGAGCGGGTCTTCACCACGCGCGTGAACCAGAGCCACTTGTCGAGGCGCTGGCGCGCGGGCTCCGAACCCGCCGGGGGAGGGGCGGTGCCGGGCAAGCGGGGTCAGGATTCCTTCTTGCCGCGCTCCATCTCGACCTTGAGCGCCATCAGCTTGGCGAAGGGCGAGTTGGGGTCGGGCTGGCGGTCGCGCGGCGCCGGGCGGGGCGCCTCGGTGGAGAAGTTCTGCGGGCCGCGGTCCTCGCGCCGCCCGTCGCGGCGCGGACCCCCGCGGTCCCCACCCCGGTCGCCGCCGCGCCCGTCGAAGCGGGGCTTGCCGGCGCCGTTGCGGGGCGGCGCGTTGAAGTCGCGCGCCGGGCGGGCGGCCCGCGCCTCCGCGGGCGCGCCGTCCGCCGCAGCCTGGGGGGCGGCGCCGTCGGCGGCGTGCTGCGGGCGGCGGTCGAAGCGGCGGTCGCCGCCGGGCCCGCGGTTGTCGGGCCGCGGCCGGCCGAAGCGCCGGTCGTCGCGGCGCTCGCCGCCTGCCGTCTGGCCGTCCGCGGCCTGGCCCCCGGCCGCCGCGGCGCCCTCGCCGGCCGGCCGGGCCGGGCCGCGGCGGTGGTCGGGGCGGCCGCCGTCGCGGCGCGGGCCGCGCCCCTCGGGGCGGCGCTGCGAATGGTGGTTGGTGCGGTGCGGGCGCCAAACCTCGATCAGCACCGGCTCGGCCGGCGCGGCGGGAACGTCGGGTGCGGCCTCGGCGACAGCCTCGTCGCCGACGCCGGCCTCAGCCGCGATGGCGTCCGGGGCGGATTCGGTGGTGGCCTCGCCCGTAGCCTCGGTGGTGGAGGGCGCGGCCTCGGCAGCCGGAGCCAGCTCGGGTTCCGCGACCGCCTCGGGGGAGGCCGCCTCCTCCGAAGCCGGAGCCTCGGCCGGAGCCGGTTCGGCGGGATGCTCCTCGGCGTCCGACACCGTGACGGCGTCGGGCTCGGCCGGCACCTCGGCGGAACGGGACAGGCCGGTGCCCTCGATCAGCGCGCCGTCGTCGACCGGGATCTCGGCGCGGCCCTCCTCGGCCTCGACCGGCGCGGCCTCGGCGTCGGGCGGCAGACCCTCGACGGGCTCGCCCGCGGCGGCCTGCTGGTCGGCGGCCGCCTGATCCGCGTCGGCCTGCTGGTCGGCGGCCGCCTGATCCGCGTCGGCCTGCCCCGCGGTCGGGGCGGGCTCGACCTCGACGGCGGGTTCGGCGGCGGCCGGGGTCGGCGCCAGCGGCACGACGGGCGACACCGGCGCGGCGGGCAGCAGCGGCACCGTGATGGCGGGGCCGGGGCGGCGGTCGAGCACGTAGCCGAGCGCCTTGAGGATCGACGCGAAGTCCTCGCCCGAGCAGCCGGCCAGCGAGGTCATCTGCACGGTGGTGACGAAGCCGTCCGCGTCGGCGGTGCCGGGCGGCGGCGCGCCGGGCGTGGTGCCGGGGCGGTACGCGATGGCGGGGCGGATCAGGTCGGCCAGCCGCTCCAGGATGTCGACCCGCACCGCGCGGGCGCCGCAGACGCGGAAGCCGGCGGCGCGGTAGAGGCCCTTCGGCACCTCGGGGTCGGCCACGAAGGAGGTGCGGCCGGAGGCTGCGAGGTGCGGCACCTCGTCGAGCCCCTTGGCGGTCTCGACGCCGCCGTGGCGCAGTGCCCAGAGCTGGGCCGCCAGCGCGCGCGGCGCCGGCTTCACCAGCGCGGGCAGGTAGATGTGGTAGGCGCCGAAGCGCAGGCCGAGCTTGCGCAGCGTGCCGCGCGCCGTCTGGTCGAGGCCCTTCATCTCCTCGGCGACGCGCGAGCGCTCCAGCACGCCGAGCGCTTCGGCGACCTGGAACGCGATGCCGCGCACGATGCCGTCGAGGCCCTCGCCGGCTTCGAGCTCGAACAGCACGCCGAGGTGCTTCTTGACGTGCTGGGCCAGCCACAGATCGAGCCGGCGCTGCACCGTGTCGAGCGCCGGGCCTGTGAGGTATTCGTCGGCCACGATGCGGGCGCGGGGGGCCAGGAGCTTGTCGCCGGCCGCGAGCTTGGCCACGGGGTCGCCGAGCCAGCGGATGGTGCCGTCGTTGGCGAGCGCGAAACTGTCGTCCACGGCGGCCGAGAAGCGGTCGGCGCGGGCCTCGATCTCGCCGCCGAGGGCCTTCAGGGCGGCGGCGTTGAGTGCGCGGGCGGCCTCGCCGGCGGCCTGCGGGTCGGGCGTGAACCGGAACCCGTGCAGCTGGCCGACGTGCTGGCCTTCCACCATCACGTCGCCGCCGGCCGTGATCTCCGCTTCCAACATCGCGTTCTCTCTCAGGCGCCGCATCAACACGCTCGTCCGCCGGTCGACGAAGCGCTGGGCCAGTCTCTCGTGCAGGGCATCGGACAGCCGATCCTCTATCTGACGCGTGACGCCCTGCCAATGCTCGGGATCGCCGAGCCAGTCCGGCCGGTTGGCGATGTAGGTGAGGGTGCGGACCTGGGCGATGCGCGCCGACAGGGCGTCGATGTCGCCCTCGGTGCGGTCGTAGAGCGACGCCTGCGCGCCGAACCAGACGTCCGGGATGCGGCCGGCCCGCACAACGTAGCCGTAGAGCGCGAGCACGAACTCGGCGTGGGCCGCGGGCGACACCTTGCGGTAGTCCGGCACCTGGCAGGTCTCCCACAGGCGCTGGACGTCGGCCCGCGTCTTGGCGACGCGGCGCACGGTCTCGTCGCGCGCCGCGATGTCGAGCACCAGCACGTCCTCGGCCAGCGGCGCGCGGGTCAGGCCCTGCTCGTTCGGGAAGATCTCCAGCGAGGCCTGCAGGCTCCCGACCGACGAGAAGTCGAGGTCCGAGTTGCGCCACTGCAGCGTGGTCACGGGGTCGAAGCGGTGCTCCTCCAGGGCCTGGACCAGCTCCTCCTCGAAGCCCGGGCAGCGGCCCGTGGTGCCGAAGGTGCCGTCCTTGACGTGGCGGCCGGCACGGCCGGCGATCTGGCCGATCTCGGCCGCGTTGAGGCGCCGGTACTGCCAGCCGTCGAACTTGCGCTCGCCCGCGAAGGCGACGTGGTCGACGTCGAGGTTGAGGCCCATGCCGATGGCGTCGGTGGCGACGAGGTAGTCGACGTCGCCGTTCTGGTACATCGCCACCTGGGCGTTGCGGGTGCGGGGCGACAGGGCCCCCAGCACCACGGCGGCGCCGCCGCGCTGGCGGCGGATGAGCTCCGCGATGGCGTAGACCTCGTCGGCCGAGAAGGCCACGATGGCGGTGCGGTGGGGCAGGCGCGACAGCTTCTTCTCGCCCGCGAAGGTGAGGTTCGACAGGCGCGGCCGCTCGACGATCGTGACGCCGGGCAGCAGCTTCTCGATCATGCGCCGCATCGTGCCGGCGCCGAGCACCAACGTCTCGGCGAGGCCGCGCCTGTGCAGCAGCCGGTCGGTGAAGACGTGGCCGCGGTCGAAGTCCTGGCAGAGCTGGATCTCGTCGATGGCGACGAAGGACGCGTCGAGGTCGCGCGGCATGGCCTCGACGGTGCAGATCCAGTAGCGCGGGTGGCGCGGCTTGATCTTCTCCTCGCCGGTGATCAGCGCGACGTGCTCGGCCCCCACCTTCTCGACGACGCGGCCGTAGACCTCGCGGGCGAGCAGGCGCAGCGGCAGGCCGATGATGCCCGACGGGTGCGCCAGCATGCGCTCGATGGCGAAGTGGGTCTTGCCGGTGTTGGTGGGGCCGAGGACGGCCGTGACGGTGCGGGCCCGGACCTGGTCGCGGACGCCCCGCAGGGCTCCGGCGAGGGCGCCCGGCGCGTGGCGGTTCTGGTGATCCATCGGCGGTGGACGGGCCTCGACGATCGATGAACTGAGACCGATCAGCCCCGGCCCTGAGGTCGGGACCCGCTCCGCAGGCGCGGCCCGGAGGGGCCGGCACCCCCTATGTCAGCCGGCGCGCCGCGTAATTCAAGGCGCCGCGGGCGCGCGGGGATGAGCGGGGGAGACCTTCCTCAGTGCGCCGCCGCGGCCTTGGCGGGGGCGCCGACCGCGGCCTCGGTGGCGTCGATCGTGACCATGCCGATCATGCTCATCACCGCGAGGTGGTGGGGGTACACGAAGCGCGTGGTGCCGACCGGCGCCAGCCACACCTCCATGTCCTTGTTGTCGATCATGAACTTGTTGACCGGCCGGTCGGGCCGGTAGCCCGAGATCGGCCGGTAGCGCGCGCCGCAGACCGCGACCGGGCCCGTGTAGGCGGGCGTCGCCACCTGCTGCACGCGCTTGAAGCTCAGGTTGATATCGAAGCGCACGCCGCCGTCGAACAGCGGCAGGGTGCGGTCGCAGGCCGCCGGCCCGAGCAGCTCGCCGGTGCCCGGCACCGGCATGATGAAGGAGCTCATCGGGTCGATGATGCCGCGCTTGTCGGCGGGCGTGATCGGGATGCGGTCCGGCGTCTGCGTGTAGGCCGGGTTGATCTCGACCTGGGTGGCCGCGTTCTTGTCCTCGGACATGCGGATGGTGAGCAGGTAGTGCGGCGTCCCGGCCGTGGCGGCGAAGCCCGACGGCACCACGCGGCCGTCGTGGAGGTTGCCGGTCGCGGTCACGGCGCCCTTGGTGTCGACCAGCACGCCCGCGATGCCGGTGAGCTTGCCGGTGCCCGACAGCTTGTAGTCCTTCGCGCCCACCGTGCCGTCCACCGTGGCGGTCCCGATGGGCAGGCCGATCAGGGCCACGCCGTATTTCAGGTGGATCGGCGTGGGCTCCGCCACCGGGGCCGGAGCGGGGGCCGCCGCGGCCGGCAGCGCCAGGAGGGCCGAGGCTGCGAGGGCCTGGAGGGGACGTTTCATCGGAGGGGCATCTCGGGGACCGCGAAGGGCGCATCGGGCGCCGCCGACAGGGTTAACGGACCTACCTTGCGCCAGCAAAGCGGCTTCTTTCGGTCGGGGCGGCGTCGCGTCGGTCACGGAGGTCCTGCCGCGGGACCTCTGCGGGGCGCCGCCCCGCACCCCGCGAAGGGCCGAGGCCCTTCGATCCCTTGGGGCCGCGCGCTCCGGCCTTGCAAGCCCTCGCCGGCGCCCATACGTCCGGGGCTCCCCTCCGGAGACCCCGATGCCCCACGGAAACGAGCCGAGCCAGCCCTTCCACGCCACCACGATCCTGATGGTGAAGAAGGGCGGCCTCACCGTGATCGGCGGCGACGGGCAGGTGTCCTTCGGCCAGACCGTGATGAAGGCTTCCGCCCGCAAGGTGCGGCGCCTCGCCAAGGGCGCCGTGATCGCCGGCTTCGCGGGGGCAACCGCCGACGCCTTCACGCTGTTCGAGCGGCTCGAAGCCAAGCTGGAGCAGTTCCCCGGCCAGCTGCTGCGCGCCTCCGTCGAGCTCGCCAAGGACTGGCGCACGGACCGCTACCTGCGCCGCCTCGAGGCCATGATGCTGGTGGCCGACGACAAGACCGCGCTCGTCCTCACCGGCACCGGCGACGTGCTGGAGCCCGAGATGACCGAGCACGGCGCCGTCGCGGCCATCGGCTCGGGCGGCAACTACGCGCTGGCGGCGGCCCGCGCCCTCATCGACACCGACCTTTCCGCCGAGGCCGTGGTGCGCAAGGGCATGAGGATCGCCGCCGAGATCTGCATCTACACCAACGAGAACCTCGTCGTCGAAACGATCGGGGGCTGAGGGACCATGCCTGACTTCTCCCCCCGCGAGATCGTGTCGGAGCTCGACCGGCACATCATCGGCCAGAACGACGCCAAGCGCGCCGTCGCGATCGCGCTGCGCAACCGCTGGCGCCGCCTGCAGCTCACCGGGCCGATGCGCGACGAGGTGCTGCCCAAGAACATCCTGATGATCGGGCCGACCGGCTGCGGCAAGACCGAGATCTCGCGGCGCCTGGCGAAGCTCGTCAACGCGCCCTTCCTCAAGGTCGAGGCTACCAAGTTCACCGAGGTCGGCTACGTCGGCCGCGACGTCGAGCAGATCGTGCGCGACCTCGTCGAGATCGGCATCGGCCTCGTCAAGGAGGCGAAGCGCAAGGACGTGGAGGCCCGCGCCCAGGTGGCCGCCGAGGAGCGGCTGCTCGACGCGCTGGTGGGCGAGAAGTCGTCGCCCGCGACCCGCGACAGCTTCAGGAAGCGGCTGCGCGCCGGCGAGCTCGACGACAAGGAGGTCGAGATCGAGGTGGCGGCGCCGGGCCCGACCCTGCCCATGATGGAGCTGCCCAACATGCCGGGCGCCTCCGTCGGCGCGATCTCGATCGGCGACATCTTCGGCAAGATGGGCGGCAAGTCGACCAAGCCGCGCCGCCTGTCGGTGCGGGACGCCCACGCGCCGCTGCTCGCGGAGGAGAGCGAGAAGCTGCTCGACCCCGAGGCGGTGACGCGGCAGGCCATCCACGAGGTCGAGAACAACGGCATCGTGTTCCTGGACGAGATCGACAAGATCTGCGCCCGCGACGGCCGGGGCGGAGAGGGCGGAATCTCGCGCGAGGGCGTGCAGCGCGACCTGCTGCCGCTGATCGAGGGCACCACGGTGCCGACCAAGCACGGCCCGGTGAAGACCGACCACATCCTGTTCATCGCGTCCGGCGCCTTCCACGTGTCGAAGCCCTCCGACCTCCTGCCGGAGCTGCAGGGCCGTCTGCCGATCCGCGTGGAGCTCCAGGCGCTGACCGAGGAGGACTTCCGCCGCATCCTCACCGACACCGAGGCCTCGATCATCAAGCAGTACGTGGCGCTGATGGAGACCGAGGGCTTGAGGCTCGACTTCCTCCCCGAGTCGATCGACGAGCTGGCGCGGGTCGCGGTGGAGGTGAACTCCACGGTCGAGAACATCGGCGCGCGGCGGCTGCAGACCGTGATGGAGCGCGTGCTCGACGAGATCTCCTTCACGGCCTCGGACCGCTCGGGCCAGGAGGTCACGGTCACGCGCGACTACGTGAAGAAGAACGTCGGCGACCTCGCCAAGAACGCCGACCTGTCGCGCTTCATCCTGTGAGGGCGCGAGCCTCCGCCCGCCCGGACACGGTGCTCGTCCCCCTCTCCCATGCGGAGGGGGCGGGCCGCGGGAGCCTCACTTCGGACCGGCCTCGCCCCCGCGATTGAGGGGGTGGAGGTCGCGCACCATGGCCTTCATGCGCTCGTCGAGCACGTGGGTGTAGATCTGCGTGGTGGAGATGTCGGCGTGGCCGAGCAGCTCCTGCACGACGCGCAGGTCGGCGCCGTTCTGCAGCAGGTGGCTCGCGAAGGCGTGGCGCAGCACGTGCGGGCTGACGCGCTCCTCGGCGATGCCGGCCGCCACTGCCACGGCCTTGAGGTCGCGCGCGAAGGCCTGGCGCGTCATGAAGCCCTGCTCGCTGTCGGCCGGGAACAGCCAGGGGCCTGACTCCAGGGCCGCGAGGCCCGCCGCCCTGGCGGCGTCGCGGTAGAGCGCGATCGCGCGGCGGGCGGGGCCCGACAGCGGCACGAGCCTTTCGCGGCCGCCCTTGCCCCGCACCGTCAGCGTCTCGACCTTGCCGGCCGCGGCGCGGGCCGCCGAGCGGGGCAGGGCCATCAGCTCGGACACGCGCAGCCCCGTGGCGTAGAGCAATTCCAGCAGGCATCCCATGCGGGCCGAGCGCCACCGCGCCACCGGCTCCGCCTCGGGGTCGTCGAGCGCGCCGCGGGTCGCCGCGAGCAGGCGCTCGACCTCGTCCGGGCTCAGCACCTTGGGCAGCGGGCGCCCGCGCTTCGGCCCCTCCAGCACCGTGGTGGGGTCCGTCGCGCGGTGGCCCTCCGCGAACAGGAAGCGGTGGAATTGCCGGACCGCGGACAGGCGGCGCGCCGCCGACGAGGGCTTGAGCCCGTCACGGTCGAGCTTCAGCAGGTAGTCGCGCACCCGACCCGTCTCGGCCCGCACCGGATGGTCGGCGTGGGATGCCAGGAAGGCGAGGTAGTCGGCGAGGTCTCGCCCGTAGGCGTCGAGCGTGTTCTTCGCGGCGCCGCGCTCGGCCGCGATCATGTCGAGGAACAGGTCGCGCAGCGCCCCGGGCGCCGGGACCTGCAGCAGGGGAGGGGCGCTCACGGCGTCGCCGTCCCGGCCTTCGGGGGGTTCAGCTTCGCGGCCGGCACCGCCTGCTCCATGGGGCGGGGCACGGGCTCGACGAAGGTGACGAGCGCCAGCATGACGCCGTAGACGAGCCCCGCCAGCACCGCGATCACGATCAGGAAACGGACGAGGCTCGGCATGGACTCCACGGCGGATGACGGGCCGACGGGGGCATCCTTAGAGCGCGCCCCTGAACCGTCCATTAAGCATGAGGGTCCGGCGGCTCGCCGAGGCCCTCACTGCGTCAGCCCGACCTCCTTCAGCGCCGCGGCCTGCTTGTCGGCCAGGACCCGCTGGTCGAAGCCGCCGATGGCCTCGTTGAACTGCGCGTAGAAGTTCAGCTCGGCCTTGAGGTGCAGGAACACGGCACCGAGGCCCACGGCGGCGCGGTCCATGAAGACGAACTCGCGCGGCACGGTGATGCCGCCGTGCTGCTTCAGCGCCTGGTGGACCTGGAAGGCCTCCTTGCGGCCGTACTGGCCGGGCTCGACGCCGTTGGCCACCGTGCGGACGCGGTCGTCGAGGATCGGCCCGTAGATGAAGCCGGCCCAGATGTTCAGCGTGTCGATCAGCGGCTGGCTGAGGTTCTTGAAGCCCCAGGTCTCGTAGGCGTGGACGATGCGCGCCTGATCGTTCGAGCGCAGGCCCTCGTAGAGGTCGACCACGCCCGCCACGAACTTCGGCGGGAAGATGCGGATGCAGCCGTAGTCGAGCAGGTTGATCCCCGCCACCTCGTCGTCGCCCTCGCTCCGCACCGTGTAGTTGCCGAGGTGAGGATCGCCGTGGATCACGCCGTAATGGCTGAAGGGCACCCACCAGGCCTTGAACATCGCGACGGCGATGCGGTTGCGCACCTCCAGCGGCTCGTCCTTGAAGGTGAGGAGCTTGCGGCCGTCGAGCCATTCCATGGTGAGCAGGCGGTCGGTCGACAGCTCAGAATCGACCTTCGGCACCCGCACCTGATCGACGTCGTCGAGCATCAGCCCGTAGAGGGCGGCGTGCTTGGCTTCGCGTCGGTAGTCCAGCTCCTCGCGCAGGCGGGCGCCGATCTCCTTGATGGCCTCGCGCGCGTCGATGGCCGGGCTCATGCGCCGCTGGATGGCGAGCAGCACCTCGAGCTGGCTGAGGTCCGCCTCCACGGCCGAGGCCATGTCGGGGTACTGCAGCTTGCACGCGAGCGGCGTGCCGGCCTGCGAGACCGCGCGGTGCACCTGGCCCAGCGAGGCCGCGGCGGCGGGCTTGAAGTCGAAGGAGCCGAAGCGGTTCTGCCAGTCGAGGCCGAGTTCGGCCGCCATGCGGCGGCGCACGAAGGCGGCGCCCATCGGCGGCGCCTCGTTCTGGAGCTTGGCGAGCTCGGCGGCATATTCCTGCGGAATGGCGTCCGGGATGGTGGACAGGAGCTGCGCCACCTTCATCAGCGGGCCCTTGAGGCCGCCGAGAGCCTTGGTGAGCGCCGCCGCGTTGGCGGCGTCGCCGTCGCCGCCGAAGAACCGCGTCCCCGCCATCCGGGCCGCGACGCCGCCGACGTTGGCGCCGACGCGGGCGTAGCGGGCCGCGCGGGCGGTGAATCGGTTCTGTTCGTGATCGGTCATCGAGGTCGGCTGCCGGAAGGGACGCTGACCTCAGATCTGTTGCGCCGCACCCCGAAAGTCGAGGTGAGGCGGCACGCCATTTGTCGCGGAACGGCTCAGCCGTTCGCGCCCTGCTTCACGGGCAGGCCGGCGTCGCCGAGGTGGGTGCCGAGCTCGCCCGACTGGAACATCTCGCGGACGATGTCGCAACCGCCCACGAACTCGCCCTTGACGTAGAGCTGCGGGATGGTCGGCCAGTTGGTGTATTCCTTGATGCCCTGGCGCAGCTCGGCGTCCTCCAGCACGTTGACGCCCTTGTAGGGCACGCCGAGGTAGTCGAGGATCTGCACGCACTGGCCCGAGAACCCGCACATGGGGAACTGCGGCGTGCCCTTCATGAAGAGCACCACGTCGTTGCTCTTCACCTCGGCGTCGATCGTCTCGTGTGCGCTCGGCATGGCGTGATCCTTTCGCGTCGCGGCACGGCCCGGCCGCCCCGCTTTGGCGCAGCATATAGGAGCGGGTCGAAAACCGCACCAGGGCGCCGCCGCGGCTCCGCTCCGGTGCCGATCGAGGGACGGATCATACGGCTTTCCGCGACACGGGCTCGGTCGGGCGCGACCGACCCGATGCCGCGAAAGCCGGGCCGGCTCAATGCGGCGGGGGCAGCATCCGGCCGAAGTCGGCGTCGAGCGAGGCCAGGGAGGCGTCGATCCGGCCGCGCCGCGCCGCGATCCACGCGCCCTCGGCCGCCACGCGCGCGTCCGCCTCGCCCAGCATGCGCGCCATCTCGGCCGGCTGCGGGCCGCCGCTCGTCGCGCGGTCGCGGACGATCGCGGCCGGGTCGAGGGCGGCGCGGAACTCCGCCTCGGTCAGCGGCAACTCGCCGGCGGGCAGCTTCATGTCGCGCAGCGTGTCGCCGTAGATCCGCCGCGCGTCTGCGTAGGGGAAGTCGCTCGGGCGGATGTCCCTGGCCCGCGCGTAGTCGACCATCTCGGAGGCGAAGTGGTGCCCCACGCGGAAGGGCAGCCTGTATTTCCGCATCAGGGCGTCGGCCACCTCCTCCGAGGCGGTCCAGTCGCTGTTCAGCGCCTCGCGCGCGCGGTCGGGGCTGATCACCAGCGCGTTCAGCGCGCGGTCCCACAGGTCGAGCATGCGCGTCGCGCCCCCGAGCACGGCGGCGTTGTCGGCCACCGACTTGGCGTCGGCCATGCCGGGCGGGATGTTGTGCTCCTCGATCACGCGCCCGACGCCGAGCGACACCACGCGCGAGGCTTCGGCCCGCGTGTCGTTGAGCAGGCCCGGGTTGCGCTTCTGCGGCATGGCGGAGGACACGTAGGTGTTGCCGCCGCCTTCCTGCAGCAGGATCCACGGGCGGGCCTCACCGTACTGGCCCATCACGTCCTGCACGAAGGCGCCGCAGTGCAGGGCGATGCTCGTCGCCACCGCGCCGGCCTCGACGGGCATCTCGGCCGCGCTGATCTGCGCCGCGTCGTAGGCGTTGTCGACGAGGGCCGGGAAGCCGAGGTAGTGCGCCATGCGCTCGCGGTCGAGCGGCCAGCTCGTGCCGTTGAGCACGGCGGTGCCCATCGGCGAGCGGTCGAGCCGCGCGTAGAACTGCTGCAGGCGGTCGGCGTCGCGCTCCAGCCCGGCGACGTGTCCGAGGAAGGCGTGGCCGAGGCTGTTGGGCTGCGCCGCGACGCCGTTGGTGTAGTTCGGCACCACCGTGTCCTGGTGGACGCGCGCGAGGCGCGCCAGCGTCGCCGTGACCTTGCGCAGCGACTCGGCCAGGCGCAGCGCCTCGTCGCGCATGATGGCGGCCCGCATCGTGGACAGCATGTCCTGGCTCGACCGTCCGGCGTGCAGCAGCGTCGCTTCCACGCCGGCCGCCTCGATCAGCAGCGGCTCGAAGGTGATGACCAGGGTGGGGCGGCGCCCGTTCGGCGCGTCGCCGGCCTTCAGCACGGCGTCGAGTCCCGCGGCGATGCGCGGCGCGAGGGCCGGGTCGAGCAGACCCTCCTGCGTGTTGATGACGGCGCTGGCCTTGTTGATCTCGCCGAGCCAGTAGAACTCGTCGTGCCGCGGGGGCGGCGCGGCCTGCTGCGCGACGGCGGAGGCGGTGCCGAGGCCGGCCAGCATCGCCCCGGCCAGCGCCATGACCTTCAGCATGACCTCTCCCGTGCTGTCTGTGTCTCGTCGCCCGGAGCGATGGTCGGGCGGCCCTGCGCACCCGACCGTCTGCACCAAACGGCACGGAGGGTCCAGGAGCGATCGCGGGCTGGATCCGGGAGGCCCTGCCCGACGGGCAGGACGCCGACGGGGTGGGCTGAGCGTCGGCGCGTCGGGCTATCGCAGCGCCATCCGGAAATACACCGCACCCGGCACGGGGTTGACGTAATAGGCCGAGACGCTCTCGAAGCCGAGCGCGCGGTAGAGCGCCACCGCGGGCGCCATGCTGGACAGCGTGTCGAGCAGCATCTCGCGATAGCCGAGCGCCCGCGCCGCGGCGATCGAGGCCTCGGCCAGCGCGCGGCCCGCGCCGGTGCCGCGCGCGGCGTCGCGCAGGTAGAGCCGCTTCATCTCGCAGGCGCCCGGCCGCGCCGGCAACGCCTTCACGCCGACGCAGCCGAGCGGCGCGCCGTCCTCCCCGCGCGCCAGCAGCAGCTCGCCGGCCGGCGGGGCGTATCGGGCCGCGAGGTCGGCGATCTCGGCGTCGAAGTGCTGGAACGACAGGTCGAGGCCGAGCCAGGCCACGTATTCGCGGATCAGCACGCCCGCCTCGGCGAGGTCCGCGGCCGTGCGGGCGGGGGTGATGGCGAGCGCCATCACGCCGCTCACTCAGCCGCGGTCTGCAGCGCCAGGGCGTGGAGCACGCCGCCCATGTTGCCCTTCAGCGCCGCGTAGACGGCTTGGTGCTGCTTCACGCGGCTCATGCCCTTGAAGGAGGGCGACACCACCGTGGCGGCGTAATGGTCGCCGTCGCCCGCGAGGTCGCGGATCTCCACGCGGGCGTCGGGGAAGGATTCCTTGATGAGCCGCTCGATCTCGGCCGCTTCCATCGCCATGGTGTCTACTCCGCTGCCTGGGCCAGCCCGCCCGCCATGAAGCGCGGCATCCACTCGTCGCGCACCCGCCGGATCTCGTCGACCTGTATGGCGGGCTCGCCGGGCAGGATCAAGGACGCGCCGCCGGTGGTGCCGATGCGGTCGACCGGCACGTCGCCGGCCATCTCCAGGATGGCGTCGGCCTCGGCCTCGGAGCAGGCCACGAGGTAGCGGCCCTGGTCCTCGCCGAACAGCGCCGCGTGGGACGGCAGCCCGCCGAGCGCGCCCAACCTTTCTAAAGCAAGGGTGTCGAGCCTGACCCCGATGCCGTGTCCCAGCGTCATCTCGGCGAGGCCCACCGCGAGGCCGCCGTCCGACAGGTCGTGGACTGCGGCGACGCGGCCGGCCCGCACGAGGGAGCGCACGAGATCGCCGTGGCGGCGCTCGGCCTGGAGGTCCACCGGCGGGGGCGCGCCTTCGGCGCGGCCGCACACGTCGCGCAGGTAGAGGGACTGGCCGAGCCAGCCGCGCGTCTCGCCGACGAGCAGCACCGCCAGGCCCTCGGCCGTGAAGGCGGATCGGGCGACGCGCGACACGTCGTCGACGAGGCCGACGCCGCCGATCGTCGGGGTCGGCAGGATGCCGCGCCCGCCGGTCTCGTTGTAGAGCGACACGTTGCCGGACACGATCGGGAAGTCGAGCGCCGCGGCCGCGTCGCCGATGCCGCGGATGCAGCCGACGAGTTCGCCCATCGCTTCCGGCTTCTCCGGGTTGCCGAAGTTGAGGTTGTCGGTCAGCGCCAGCGGCAGGGCCCCGACGGCGGACAGGTTCCGCCACGCCTCGGCCACGGCTTGGCGGCCGCCCTCGCGCGGGTCGGCCGCGCAATAGCGCGCCGTCACGTCGGCCGTGAGTGCGAGGCCCTTCGGGCCGTCCTCGACGCGCACCACGGCGGCGTCGCCGGCGCCGGGGCCCATCACCGTGTTGCCGCCGATCAGGTGGTCGTACTGCTGCCACGCCCAGCGCTTGGAGGCGAGGTCGGGCGTGCCCATGAGGTGGAGCAGGGCCGCGCCGTCGCGCATCGGCGCGGGAACATCGGAGGGCGCGATCACGGGCCGCTTCGGGCCCTCGACGTGCGGGCGGTCGTAGAGCGGGGCCTGGTCGCCCATCTCGCGGATCGGCAGGTCGGCCTTCACCGCGCCGCCGTGGCGGATCACGAAGCGCTTGGTGTCCGTGGTCCGGCCGATCACCGCGAAGTCGAGTTCCCACTTGCGGAATACGGCCTCGGCCTCGGCCTGCTTCGCGGGGTCGAGCACCATGAGCATGCGCTCCTGGCTCTCGGACAGCATCATCTCGTAGGCCGTCATGCCGGGCTCGCGGCACGGCACGGCGTCGAGGTCGAGCTCGATGCCGAGGTCGCCCTTGGCGCCCATCTCGACCGCCGAGGAGGTGAGGCCGGCCGCGCCCATGTCCTGGATGGCGATCACGGCGCCGGTCGCCATGAGCTCCAGGCAGGCTTCCAGCAGCAGTTTCTCGGCGAAAGGATCTCCGACCTGCACGGTCGGGCGCTTGGCCAGGGCGTCGTCGTCGAAGGCGGCCGAGGCCATGGCGGCGCCGCCGATGCCGTCGCGGCCCGTCTTGGAGCCGAGATAGACGATCGGGCGACCGACGCCCGTCGCCTTGGAATAGAAGATGCCGTCCGTGCGGGCAATGCCCACCGCCATGGCGTTGACGAGGATGTTGCCGTCGTAGGAGGCGTCGAAGGCGATGCCGCCGCCCACCGTCGGCACGCCGAAGGAGTTGCCATAGCCGCCGATGCCGGCCACGACGCCGGCCACGAGGTGGCGCGTCTTCGGGTGGCTGGGGGAGCCGAAGCGCAGCACGTCGAGGCAGGCGACGGGCCGCGCCCCCATGGTGAAGACGTCGCGCAGGATGCCGCCCACCCCCGTCGCCGCGCCCTGGTAGGGCTCGATGAAGGAGGGGTGGTTGTGGCTCTCCATCTTGAACACGCAGGCGAGCCCGTCGCCGATGTCGATCACGCCGGCGTTCTCGCCCGGCCCCTGGATCACCCACGGCGCCTCGGTGGGCAGCCCGCGAAGGTGCAGGCGCGACGACTTGTAGGAGCAGTGCTCGTTCCACATGGCCGACACGATGCCGAGCTCGGTCCAGCTCGGGGTCCGGCCCAGGAGCGCGACGAAGCGCTCGTATTCGTCGGGCTTGATGCCGTGGGCCGCGACGATGTCGGGCGTGATCGCGGGGTCCGGGCGCGCCAAGGGTGAGGTCTCCGTGTATGCCGGGCCGACCCCTACGGCGCGCGGGCCCGCGACGCAACGGTGCGGGGGGCGGCGCCGGCCCCGCCGTCAGTGCCGGCCGCGCATCGCCTTGGCGAGCAGGAAGCCCACGCCGGCGGCGAGCAGCAGCGCTATCGCCTTGTTGTCGCCGGTGAAGCGCGCCGCGCGGTTGCGATAGGCCAGCGCGCGCTTGGTCGCCTCCTCGTAGAGGTGGGTGCTCTGCTCCTTCAGGGCGTCGGCCTGGCGCTGGCCCTCGGCATAGGCGTCCTCGGCGGCCGCGCGGGCGTCGGCGTAGGCCTGCTCGGCGGCGTGGATGGCGTCGTGGTAGGCGTCCTGCGCTTCCGCGTAGGCCTGCTCGGCCGCGGCGGCGGCCTGGTCGTAGGCGCTGCCGACGTCGCGGCCGAGCCTGCCCATCGCTTTCGCGCCGGCGTTGCCCGGCTTGGCGTTGCGGATCCTGTCGAAAGCGGTGTCGCGGCCCATCTGTCGTCTCCCGAGGCAAGCTGTGGCTTCACGGCATCGCCAACGGCCGAGATCGCCGATCGGGTCCCGGCGGCTCGCACGGCGCGGGGCAGGCGCGGTAGGATCGGGGGCGCGACCGGAACCGACACCATGACGCCCAACCCCGCCCTGCCGCCCACCCTGGCCGAGCTGCCGTATTGGATCGCCCGGCAGGCGCGGGGATCGCGCGACGGCGACCTCATCCTCGACGGGCTCGCCCGCAGCCTCCGCGCCGCCGGGCTGCCGCTCTGCCTCGTCGGCTTCGGCACGACCGCGCTCAGCGCCGTGCATCGCGGCGTCACCCTGTCCTGGTGGCGGGACGCGGGCGTCGAGATGGAGTTCACGGCCCACGGCGCCCCGGACAACACGCCCATCTCCGCGGTGCTGGCCGAGGGGCGGACGTCGGCGCGCTGGCGGCTCGAACGCGGCGAGGGCTGCGACGCCGTCCCGCGGCTCGCCGCGCGCCGCGCGCAGGGCTGCACCGACTACCTGCTCGACATCCTCCCCTTCCCGCCCGGCACGGCGCTGCGCGGCGTCGGCCTGTTCTACGCCACGGACCGGCCGGGCGGCTTCTCGGAGGCCGAGATCGCCGTGCTCGACGCGCAGCGCGACATCTTCAGCCTGGCGGTGCTGCGCTACGCGCTGTCGCACGCGCTCGAAGACCTGCTCCGCGCCTATGTCGGCCCGCGCACGGCCGCGCGGGTGCTGAACGGCGGCGTGCGGCGGGGGCAGGGCGAGCTGATGCCGGCCGCGATCCTGCTCGCCGACCTCAAGGGCTTCACCGCCGCGACCGACCGGGAGGACCCGCGCCGCCTCGTCGGCTGGCTCGACGAGCACCTCGACGCGCTCGGGCTCGGCATCGCGCCGAACGGGGGCGAGATCCTGAAGTTCACCGGCGACGGCTTCATCGCGGTCTTTCCCGTCGAGGACCGCGACGCCTCGCCCTGCCGGGTGTGCGGGCAGGCGCTCGCGGCGGCCCGGGCGGGCCTCGACGGCAACCGCCAGCTCGAGGCGCGGCGGCGCGCCGCGGGCGAGCCGGCGCTCGCGGCCGACCTCGCGCTCCACTACGGCGAGGTGGTCTACGGCAACATCGGCACGGCGAGCCGGCTCGACTTCACCGCCATCGGCCGCGCCGTCAACGAGGCGAGCCGCATCGAGACGCTGTGCGACGCCACGGGCCGCAACCTGCTCATGTCGGACAGTTTCGCGCGCCGCTGCGCGGGCGAGCTGATCGACCTCGGCGCCTTTCCGCTGCGCGGCGTCGCGGCCGAGCAGCGGATCTGGACGGTGGCGGAGGGGTGACGACGGCGGGATCGGGGCGGAGCTGACCCGCCGCGGACGTTTCCCGCGGGGACGGGTGGAGAGGGCCCGAAGGGGCGGTTCAATACCCCGCCGCGGCGAGCTGCTGGCCCGCCACCGCGCCTGCATGCACGGCGCTCTTGGCGACCGTGTAGGACAGGAGGCCGGGATCGCTCCCCGCGACGCCGGGGACGGCGCCGCCGATGCCGCCGCCGTCGTGGCCCCACACGATGCCCTCCAGAAGGGCCGCGGCGAGGTTGCGGTGGGCGGAATTGTCGCCGAGCCCGGACAGCGCGTCCGCGGCGACGTCGTCGAAGGCCGCGCCGGCGCCGAGCGCGGCGGCGTCGCGCGTGAGCAGGTTCACGACGCGCGACATCGCGGCGTCGATCGCCGGATGGGACGCCACGGCGGGCAGCCCGGCCGCAGCCGTCGACAGGGCCGAGATCGCGTCCGAGGCCGGGGAGGGCGCGTCCGCGGCCGGAGGCGCGACCGCGGCGGACTGCACGGTGGAGGACTGGGAGACCGACGCGGCGCGGTCGGCCGCCATCCACGCGTCGATCTCGGCCACGTCGGCCGCGGTGAGGCCGACGAAATACCCCGTCGACCCGCTCGCCGAGGAGGTCAGGCCCACGACGGTCGGCACGCCGCCGATCGTCTGCCAGGCCGGGCCGCCGCTGGCGCCGTGCGGGTCGCCCGGCGCGCCGAGCGGCGGGCCCTGCAGGATGCCGGCCGTGCCCGGTAGCGGCGCCAGATCCTCGGCCGCGTTGTCCTCGGCGCCGGCGGTGGCGAGCGGGAAGCCCGTGACCGAGACGGCGCCGCCGGCGAAGCCGGAGCCGAGCGCCATGGTGGGCAGGCCCGTGGCGGGCGCCGCGAGGTGGATCAGCGCGAAGTCGCCCGCGGCGCTCGCCACCTGAGTCCAGTCGGCGAGCGGCATGGCATGGACGGCGGATTCGACGCCGACGGTGTGGAGCGTGCCGCCGGCCGCGGAGCTCACCACGGCGTTCGCGACCGTGTGGCCGCTCGCGTCGTAGACGACGTGCGCGGCGGTCAGCACCTCGTCGGGGGCGATCAGCACGCCCGAGCCCTGTTCGGTGGTGATCGTGGTGCCGGACACGGTCTGCCAGGAGATGGAGACCACGGCGTCGGTCGGATCGGAGTAAGTCGTCAACGGGGGTTCGCTCGGGCCGGCTGGCATCGGCCCGCGGGGCCGAAACGGCGGCCCGCTGGCCGGCCCGCCGCGCGATCTGCGCATGGATTAACGAGTCGTTAAACAGTGTCGTAAAGATTTGGTTAAAATGGGTGGGGGACGCCGATCTTCACCATCGTGCGGCGGTCTGAACTTGCGCTCGGCAAGTTGAATCTGATGAAAGTCGCGCGCGATCCCGGATCACGTCCGGTCGTTGCTCGCCGTCCGCCCCTGCTTGGACCCGTGGCGCGACGCTTGCGCGGTGCGCGGCATCGGGGCAGTGAACGGGGCGACACGCCAACCCCATCGCCGGAGCTTCCCATGCGCGCCGTCGGCTACCGCCAATCCCTGCCCATCGCCGATCCGGCCTCCCTGGTCGACCTCGACCTGCCGCGGCCCGCGGCGGCCGGCCGCGACCTGCTGGTCCGCGTCGAGGCCGTGTCGGTCAACCCGGTCGACACCAAGGTGCGGAGCGGCGCCATCCCGCTCGGCGAGGGCACGCGCGTGCTCGGCTGGGACGCGGCCGGCACGGTGGTCGAGGCCGGGCCGGAGGCGACGCGGTTCAAGGCCGGCGACGCCGTGTTCTACGCCGGCGAGCTCACCCGTCCCGGCACGAACGCCGAGTTCCACCTCGTCGACGAGCGCATCGTCGGGCGCAAGCCGGAGAGCCTCGGCTTCGCCGAGGCCGCGGCGCTGCCGCTCACCGCCATCACGGCCTGGGAGGCCCTGTTCGACCGGCTCGACGTCCACCGCCCGGTGCCGGGCGCGGCGCCCGCCGTGCTGATCGTCGGCGGCGCGGGCGGCGTGGGGTCGGTCGCGGTGCAACTCGCGCGGCGGCTCACCGGCCTCGCCGTGATCGCCACGGCGTCGCGGCCCGAGACCCGGTCCTGGGCCGAGGACCTCGGCGCCCACCACGTGGTCGACCACGCCGAGCCGCTGGCGGCGCAGGTCGAGGCGCTGGGGCTCGGGGCGCCGGGCTTCGTGTTCTGCACCACCCACACGCTGCAGCACCTGCCCGAGATCGTGAAGCTGATCGCCCCGCAGGGCCGCCTCTGCGTGATCGACGACCCCGCCTCGCTCGACGTGATGCCGCTCAAGCTGAAGAGCGTGTCGCTCCACTGGGAGCTGATGTACACGCGCTCGCTGTTCGGCACGGCCGACATGGGCCAGCAGGGCGCGCTGCTCGACGAGGTGTCGCGCCTCGTCGACGCCGGCGAGATCCGCACGACCCTGTCCGACGTCCTCGGCCCCATCGACGCCGCCACGCTGAAGCGCGCCCACGCGCTGATCGAGGGCGGCAAGGCGAAGGGGAAGGTGGTGCTGGAAGGGTGGCGGTGAGGCTTGACAGATCGCTTATTAAAGCGATCGGCCCTTCGCTTTAATAAGCGTCCCCGGAATGTAAGCCGGCTTAAATAAGCCGGCCCGCACCCTCGCCGCGCGCGTGCTATGCGACGCCGTCGGACAGAAGGGGGCGGAGTTGAGCGGGGCGCGGGCGGTCGGGGCGGAACTCATCGCGGTGCTGGTGGCCGTGACGGCGGGGACGCCGCGCGTGCTCACCATCGAGGACGGCCGCGCGCTCCCCTCCGGCCCCTTCGCGCTGGAGCATCGCTCGCTGCAGTCGGGCCTGCGGGCCTGGGTGGAGGAGCAGACCCACCACCCGCTCGGCTACGTCGAGCAGCTCTACACCTTCGCGGACCGCGACCGCGGGGGCGAGGAGGAGCGCCGCATCTCCGTCAGCTACCTCGGCCTCACGCGCGAGCTGCCCGCGACCGTCGAAGGCGGTGAGGCGGGCTGGCGCGACTGGTACGGCCGGTTCCCCTGGGAGGACCACCGGGCCGGGCCGCCGCCCGCGATCCCCGAGGTCATCGCCCCGGCGCTGGCCGCCTGGGCCGAGGCGGCGCCGGACGGGGCGCTCCGCGCCGCCCGCCGCGCCCGCGCGGCCGGCACCTTCGGGCTCGACGGGCGGCCCTGGAACGAGGAGCTGGTGCTCCAGCGCTACGAGCTGCTCTACGAGGCCGGCCTCGTGCCCGAGGCGGGCGGCGGTGTCGCGCCCGGCGCACCCATGCTGTCCGACCACCGGCGCATCCTCGCCACCGCCATGGCGCGGCTGCGGGCCAAGATCAAATACCGCCCCGTGGTGTTCGAGTTGATGCCGCCGAGCTTCACGCTGTTCCAGCTCCAGCGCTCGGTCGAGGGCATCGCCGGCCGCCCCGTCCACAAGGGCAACTTCCGCCGCCTCATCGAGTCGCAGGACTTCGTCGAGGAGACGGGCGAGATCGCCGCCGACACGGGCGGGCGCCCGGCGCGCCTCGTGCGCTTCCGCGGCGACGTGGTGGACGAGCGCGCCGTCGCCGGATCGAAGCTGCCGCTCGCGCGGAGCTGAAGACCGCGCCTCCCCTTGACAGGGCTTATGCTCAGGACCAGTCTATGCCCATCTAATGCTCATTTGGAGCACAATGCCATGCTCACCGAAGCCCTCCTGTCCCGCACGGCGCCGCTCTACGAGCGCGTGCGCGGGGTCGTTCCGGCCTTCGAGTGGCCCGCCTTCGCGGGCGACGTGGACGCCATCCTGGAGCTGAAGCGGCGGCGCAACGCGGTGGTGCTGGCCCACAACTACCAGACGCCGGAGATCTTCCACTGCGTGGCCGACATCGTCGGCGACAGCCTGGCGCTGGCCCGCGAGGCCGCGACCACCGACGCCGACGTGATCGTGCTGGCCGGCGTGCACTTCATGGCCGAGACCGCCAAGCTGCTGAACCCCGGCAAGACCGTGCTGATCCCCGATGCCCGCGCCGGCTGCTCGCTCGCGGACTCGATCACGGCCGAGGACGTCAGGGCTCTGCGGCGGCAGTACCCCGGCGTGCCGGTGGTCACCTACGTCAACACCTCGGCGGCCGTGAAGGCGGAGTCGGACGTCTGCTGCACCTCGGGCAACGCCAAGGCCGTGGTCGAGTCGCTCGGCGTGCCGCGCGTGCTGATGCTGCCCGACGAGTTCCTGGCCCGCAACGTCCAGGCCGAGACCGATGTCGAGCTGATCCCGTGGCGCGGCCATTGCGAGGTGCACGAACGCTTCACCCCGGCCGAGGTGCGCGAGTTCCGCGAGGCCCACCCCGGCGTCGTCGTGCTGGCCCACCCCGAGTGCCCGCCCGAGGTCATGGCCGAGGCTGACTTCTCCGGCTCCACCGCCATGATGCAGGACTTCGTCGAGCGGGAGCGGCCCGCCAAGGTGATGCTGCTCACCGAATGCTCGATGAGCGACAACGTCGCGGCGCGTCACCCCGAGATCGACTTCGTGCGGCCCTGCAACCTGTGCCCGCACATGAAGCGCATCTCGCTCGGCAACATCCGCCGCGCGCTGGAAACCCTGACGCACGAGGTGACGATCGACCCCGCCGTGGCGGCGCCGGCGCGCCGCGCCGTCGAGCGCATGCTGGCGGTCCGATGAGTGCGCCCTTCGACGTGCAGGGCCGCGCCGTGATCGTCGGCGGCGGCCTCGCCGGGCTGACCGTGGCGCTGCGCCTCGCGCCCGAGCCCTGCATCGTCCTGTCGAAGGCGCCCTTCGGCGTCGAGGCCTCGTCGGCCTGGGCGCAGGGCGGCATCGCGGCGGCGGTGGGCGAGGGCGACGACCCCGAGCAGCACCTCGCCGACACGCTCCACGCCGGCGACGGGCTCTGCGACCCCGCGGTGGCCCGCCGCATCCTAAGCGCCGGCCCGGCCGCGATCGACGATCTCGCCCGCCTCGGCGCCCGCTTCGACCGGCGGCCGGACGGCGCGCTCCGCCTCGGGCGCGAGGCCGCGCACGGGCGCCACCGCATCGTCCACGCGATGGGCGACGGCACCGGCCGCGAGGTGCTGCGCGCCGCCCTCGCCGCCGCGCGCGCGACCCCGTCGGTCGCGCTCCTGTCCGGCGTCGAGGCGCGCCGCATCCTCGTGGCGGACGGGCGCGTCGCGGGCCTCGTCGCCGCGGGGCCGGACGGGGCGATGCTGCTGCCGACGCGCCGCCTCGTGATCGCCACGGGCGGGGTCGCCGGCCTCTACCGCCACGGCACCAGCCCGCTCGGCGCCTGGGGCTCGGGCCTGGCGCTCGCGGCCCGCGCCGGCGCGCGCCTGCGCGACATGGAGTTCGTGCAGTTCCACCCGACCGCGCTCGACTGCGGGCGCGATCCCCTGCCGCTCGTCAGCGAGGCCGTGCGGGGCGACGGCGCGGTGCTGGTCGACGAGGCGGGGGCGCGCTTCATGGCGGGCGTGCCGGGCCGGGAACTCGCCCCGCGCGACGTCGTGGCCCGCGCCTTGTGGCGCCACGCCGCCGCGGGCCACCGCGTGTTCCTCGACGCGCGGGCCGCGATCGGCGGCGGATTCGCGGCGCGCTTCCCGAGCGTCACCGCGCTCTGCGCCGCGGCGGGGATCGACCCCGCGCGCGAGCCGATCCCCGTGCGGCCCGCGGCCCATTACGGCATGGGCGGCATCGCGGTCGACGCGGCGGGCCGCTCCAGCGTCGAGGGCCTGTGGGCCTGCGGCGAGGCGGCCTCGACGGGGCTGCACGGCGCCAACCGCCTCGCCTCCAACTCACTGTTGGAGGCGGCGGTCTGCGCCGGATGGGTCGCCGAGGACCTCGCCGGCACCCCCGCCGGCCGGCCTCTGCGCTTCGAGCCCGCCCCCGTGCCGGCGCGGCCCGATCCCGCGCCGGTGCGCGGCCTCGTGTCGGCCGGCGCCGGCGTGCTGCGCGACCGCGCCGGCCTCGCCGCCGCCGTGGCGGCGCTGCTGCCGCTGGCCGAGGGCGCCGGGCCCGCGGCCGATCCCGCCGCCGTGGGCCTGATGATCGCGACGGCGGCGCTGGAGCGGCGCGAGAGCCGCGGCGCCCACCACCGCACCGACGCGCCGGAGGCCGATCCCGCCGCGGCCCGCAGCCGCTCCGCCACGCTGGCCGAGACGTTCGCGTCCGCGCGCGCCCACACGTTCGAGGACGCTTGACCATGGACCGCGACATGCCCCTGTCCCCGCTGCCCCGCGTCATGCTGGAGCCGGCGGTGCGCGCGGCGCTGCTGGAGGATCTCGGCCGCGCCGGCGACATCACGACCGACGCGCTGGTGCCCCCCGGCCTCCGCACCGAGACCGCGCTGGTGGCGCGCCAGCCCGGCGTCGTGGCGGGGCTCGACCTCGCGCGGCTCGCCTTCGAGCTGATCGAGCCCGGCATCGCGATCGCGGTCGAGCGGCCGGACGGCAGCGCGGTCGCGCCCGGCGACGTCATCGCCCTCGTGCGCGGGCCCGCCCGCGGCGTGCTGACGGCCGAGCGCACGGCGCTGAACTTCCTGTCCCACCTCAGTGGCGTCGCCACCGTCACGGCCTCGATCGTCCACGCCGTGCGCACCCACCGCGCGCGGATCTGCTGCACGCGCAAGACCACGCCCGGCCTGCGCGCCTTCGAGAAGCATGCGGTGCGGGCCGGCGGCGGCTCGAACCACCGCTTCGGCCTCGACGACGCCGTGCTGATCAAGGACAACCACGTGGCCGTGGTGGGCGGCATCCGCCCGGCCATCGCGCGGGCCCGGGCCGCCGTGGGCCACCTCGTCAAGGTCGAGGTCGAGGTGGACAGCCTCGACCAGCTCGACGAGGCGCTGGAGGCGGGCGTCGACGCCGTGCTGCTCGACAACATGGGACCGGAGACCTTGGCCCGCGCGGTGGAGCGCGTCGCCGGCCGCGCCGTCACGGAAGCCTCCGGCCGGATCACCCCCGCCACGGCGGAGGCCGTCGCGGCGTCGGGCGTCGACCTGATCTCGGTCGGCTGGCTGACCCACAGCGCGCCGGTGCTCGACATCGGCCTCGACCACCGGACCTGAGGCGTGGATCGGAACCTGTTCGGCGAGGCGGGCGCCCCAGACGCGGCCCGTCAGCGCGCCGCGGCGCGCTGGCTGGAGCTGACCCGCGCCGTGCTGCCCGGCATGGCGCGGGAGCACCGCTGGCCGATCCACCTCGACCACTGCTTCATGCGCGTCTGCCTCGACGCGGCGCTCGGCGCGCCCTGGACCGCGACGGTGAGGCGGCCGGCCCTGCGCCACATGACCGACGCCCAGCTCGCCGCCGCCCTGGCGGTGGCCGAGGAGGTGGCGGCGCGGCCGGAGCGCCTGCCCGCCCTCAACGCCGCGAGCATCGACGGGCGCCGCGCCGCGCGAGAGCGGGACGATCGAGGCCCCGCATGACGCGACAGAGGCGGCATGCCCTTCTCCCCTCCGCAAAGAAGGGCGAAGCCTCCGGGGTGCCGGGTCGCACGAACCCGGCAGCCCCCGGGGCGGGCGCTCAGCCTTCCCGGATCAGCACGGCCGCCGGGATCGCGGCGAACAGCTTTCCGGCGCCGACCGAGCCGCCCTCGAAGCTGCGCCCCGTCAGGGCATCGGTCCAGCGGCCCGCGGGGAGGGGCAGCGCCGTCGCGCCGTCGAAGCCCGACGCCTCGCGCCGGCCGGGGAAGCGCGCCACCGCGACCACGGCCTCGTCGGCGCCCGCCTGGCGGCGGAACGCGCAGACCGCGTCGGCCCCGGGGCCGGTAGCCGCCACGGCCTCGTAGCTGCCGTCGGCGAAGAGCGCGGCGTGATCGCGCCGCAGCTCCAGCAACGCGGTCGTCAGGGCCAGCTTCAGCCGGCCGTCGCGCCACGTCTCGGCGTAGGAGGCCAGCGCCTCCGCGCGGCCCCGCGCCATGTCGGCCTCGGCGGCGTCGAGCGCGGCCGCCCGCGCGGCGAAGTCGACCGGGCGCCGGTTGTCGGGGTCGACCATGGAGAAGTCCCACAGCTCGCAGCCCTGGTAGATGTCGGGCATGCCGGGGATGGTCAGCTTCAGCACGGTCTGCACCACGCTGTTCTGGGCGCCGAGCTTGGCGACGTGCCGGATGAAGGGCAGCGACGCCGACCAGAAGGCTTCCGACCGCTCGCCCGTCAGCATGCGGTCGACGAAGGCCAGCGTCGCCCCCTCGTAGGCCTCGTTGGGGTCGGACCAGGTGGAATGCACCTTGGCTTCGCGCATGCTCTTGGTCATGGCGGCCTTGATGCGATCCGCGAAGGCCTTCACCGCCTCGGGGTCGCGCTCGCCGTCGAGCAGCTCGACCGGACAGGTGCCGACGACGAGCTGGAGCAGGGCGTATTCGTCGTTGCGGTCGGGCTGGCGGTCGGGGTCGGCGTCGGCCGGCGCGGGGCTCAGCAGCTTGCCCCAGGCGGTGGCGGCCTCGGCCCAGGCGTCCGGGAACTCGGACAGGGCCGCGAGCCGCGCGCGCGTGTCCTCGCCGCGCTTGGTGTCGTGGGTCGAGGTCGTCAGCATCGCGTGGGGCCAGTGCTCGGCCCGCTCGGCGTTGGCGTCGTGGAAGGCCTGGAGCGGCCGGCCGAAGGTCGAGGGATGGCCGCCGACCTCGTTCAGCGCGATGAAGCGGTTGAAGCGGTAGAAGGCCGTGTCCTCCAGCCCCTTGGCGGTGACCGGCCCCGTGTATTGCTGGAACCGCATGGCGGCGTGCAGCACGGCGTTGCGGCTGAGGCCGCTCTTCGGCCCGGCCACGAGGTCGCCGGTCAGGAGGTCGTACAGGAAGGTGAAGACCGAGCCGTCCACCGCGCCGAGGCTGCGCCGCGCGGCCGAGACGGCCGTGTCGAGCGACTGCCGGTCGGCCTCGGTCGGCCGCCCGTCGAAGTCGAGGTAGGTGCGGTAGACGGGGAAGTTGGCCACCACCTCGCGCAGCGCGCGGCGGATGATGTTGCGCGTGAAGTCCGACGTCTTCGGGTTGTGCCGGGCGATGCGGGTGATCTCGCGGGCGAGGCTGTTCAGCTCGGACGACATCTCGTTGTCCATGATGAGCTTCTTGGAGGCCCGCAGCGTCTTCGCGAACACCTCCGCCTCGCCGGCGAAGTCGGCGTAGATGCGGGAGAACGACGCCTCGTTGGCCGGGTCCACCATCAGCTCCAGGAGCTGGTTGGTCACCTCGTAGCCCGTGGTGCCGTCGACCGGCCATCCGGGGCGCAGCGGCTCGCCGGGGCCGAGGATCTTCTCGACCACGAGGTAGGGCGCCTGCCCCTGGCGGTCGGGCGCGCGGGCGCGAAGGCGCTTGAGGTAGCCTTCCGGGTCGAGCAGGCCGTCGATGTGGTCGATGCGCAGCCCGTCGATCGTTCCGTCGCGCAGCATGGTGGCGACGAGCCGGTGCGTCGTGTCGAACACCGCCGGCAGCTCCATGCGCAGGCCGGCGAGGTCGTTGATGTTGAAGAAGCGGCGGTAGTTGATGTCGTCCGCGGCCGTGCGGAACTGCGCGGCCCGCCAGGACTGCTTGGCGATGAGGCGGTCGAGCCGGGCCCAGCTCTTCGGCTCGCCCGGCGTGCCGTTCATCCGGGCCACGGCCGCCCCGATGGCCTCGGCGATCTCGGGCCGCTCGCGCACGAGCTCGACGAGCTCGGCCTTCAGCCCCTCGGCGCGGCGCAGCACCTGCGGGCGCCAGTTCGGCAGGCCCGAGAAGCCGTCGCCGATCCGGTCGAGCGTCTCGTCGTCGTCGCCGAGGATCTGCCCGTAGTGGACGGGGCAGACCGGCAGCATGTGGGTATCGTAGGCCCAGACCGCGAAGGAACCCGTCTTGGCGTCGAACTTCAGGGCGAGCTTGCCGTCGGCGAGCTCGACGCCGTACTGGCCGCCGAGGATCGGCACGAGCAGCTTGTCCTGCAGGTAGCTCTGCTCCGAATCCCAGTCGATGTCGAACCAGCCCGCATAGGCCGAGTCGCGGCCCCATTCGAGCACGTCGAGCCAGAACGGGTTGTCGGCGCCGCCGACGCCCATGTGGTTCGGCACGAAGTCGACGATCTGCTTCAGCCCCGCCTTCTTCAGCGCGGCGGACATGCGGGCGAAGGCCTGCGCGCCGCCGAGCTCGGGGTTGAACACGTTGTGGTCGGTGATGTCGTAGCCGTGCGTCGAGCCCGGCCGCGCCTTGAAATAGGGCGAGGCGTAGAGGTGGCTGACGCCGAGCTTCGCCAGGTAGGGGGCGAGGTCGGCCGCGGCGTCGAAGCCGAAGTCGGGGGTGAACTGCAGGCGGTAGGTGGCGCGGGGCGTCACGGGCGAAATCCTCGCTGAAATCGTCGGACCTTAAAGGTCCGAACCCCCGTCGAGGTTCACCGGGCCCTGTGGACGGACCAGCGCACCGTCCAGGGGGCGAGGCGGGCGCCCGACACCTCGCCCTCGCGCCAGATCTCGCGGCCCGCGACGTCCGAGAAGCCGCCCTGCGGGTCCGCCTTGAGGTTGGCGTCGAGGCGCAGCTCGTCGCCGTCCTCCGTGCGCCAGCGCACCGTCACGGCCCCGCGGCCGAGGATCTCGTAGGAGCCAGCGTGGGCGCCGATGCGGGCCACGAGCGGCGCCACCTCGGCCTGGCGCCGCGCGAGCAGCGCCCGCGTGCGGCCGAGCGCGTCGGTGTCGACCTCGTCCCAGTCGAGCTTGGCCGACAGAAAGGTTGCCTCCGCCGTGGGGTCGGGGATGCGGTCGCGCGCCGCCTCGTCGCGGAAGGCCGGGAAGTGCTTGAACTCCTCGCGGCGCCCGTCCCGGATCGCGTCGGCGAGGTCGCCAGAGAAGTCGCAGAAGAACGGGAACGGCGTCTCGGCGCCCCATTCCTCGCCCATGAACAGCATGGGCACCTGCGGCAGCAGCAGGCACACGGCCGAGACGGCCCGCACGGCCTCGGGCGGCGCGAAGCCGTTCAGGCGGTCGCCGAAGGCGCGGTTGCCGATCTGGTCGTGGTTCTGCACGAAGCTCACGAAGGCGGTCGGCGGCAGCTCGCCCGAGGGCTCGCCGCGCGGGGTACCGCGGAAGCGCATCATCTCGCCCTGGAAGGCGAAGCCCTGCGCCAGCGCCCGGCCGAGCTTGTCGGTGTCGCCGATGTATTCCGCGTAATAGGAATCGCCCTCGCCCGAGGCCGCGACGTGGAGCACGTGGTGGACGTCGTCGTTCCACTGCGCCGTGTAGCGCTCGGCGCGGCCGCCGTCCGAGCGCAGCAGGCGGCTCGCGGCGTTCTCCTCGTTCTCGAGGATGAGGTGGAGCGGCCGGTTCAGCGTGGCGTGGCGGGCCCGCACGGACAGCTCGTGCAGGAGGTGGGGCGTGGTGTCGTCGATGATGGCGTGGACGGCGTCGAGCCGGAGCCCGTCGAGGTGGTATTCCTCGAGCCAGTAGAGCGCGTTGTGGATGGCGAAGTCGCGCACCGGGCGGCTGTGCTCGCCGTCGTAGTTGACCGCGATGCCCCAGGGGGTGTGGTGGCGCTCGGTGAAGAAGCCCGGCGCGTAGAGCGACAGGTAGTTCCCGTCCGGCCCGAAGTGGTTGTAGACAACGTCGAGGATCACCGAGATGCCGCGCAGGTGCGCGGCCTCGACGAAGGCCTTGAAGTCCTCCGGGCGGCCGTAGGAAGCGTCCGGCGCGTAGGGCAGCACGCCGTCGTAGCCCCAGTTGCGCGCGCCCGGGAAGTCGCCGACCGGCATCACCTCGACGGCGTTGACGCCGACCGCGGCCAGGTGGTCGAGCTTGCCGATCGCGGCGCGGAACGTGCCCTCGGGCGTGAAGGCGCCGACGTGCAGCTCGTAGACCACGGCCTCGTGCCAGGGCCGGCCCTCCCACGCCTCGTCGCGCCAGCGGTATTCGGTGGGGTCGATCACCTCGCTCGGGCCGTGCACGTCCCGCGGCTGGAACCGCGAGGCGGGGTCGGGCACCAGCAGCCCGTCCGGCAGGCGGAAGCGGTAGAGCGTGCCCGGCTCGGCGTCGCGCACCACGCGCTCGCGCCACCCGTTGCCGATGTCCTCCATGGGCAGCGGGTCGCGCCCTTCGATGACCAGGTCGATGCGGGGGTGGGCCGGGGCCCAGAGGCGGAAACGGGTCCCGATATGGGCCGCCCATTGTGCGCCATGCGGCATCGCATGGGCGCGGTAGGTCTCGGTCAAAGTCGATGGCCTTACGTCGAGTTGGCCCTCGACCGCGCGGATCGAAAGCGGAGATGCGGCGGCGGATCGACCGTCCGCGCCTGATCGAATTCAGACCATCAAGTGGGGGTCGCGGCGGCCGATGCCGCCGCGACCGCGTGCCTCAGGGTTCAGGCCCCGTTCAGGCGCCTTCCTTGTCCTTGTCGGGCGCGTTCGCGTCGGGCACCGGCGGCGCCTCGTTGGTGTTGAGCCGCACGAGCACGAGGCCGCGCGCCGGAACCGGGCAGGTGTCGCCGACGGCGAACTCCTGCTCGCCGCGCGCCGCGTCCCCGGTGTCGATCAGCCGCGTCCAGCTCTTGGCGTCGCGGCTCTCCGGCATCGTGAAGGCGATGGCGTCCCGCCCCGCGTTGACGATGAGCATCAGGGTCGAGTGGTCGCCGTCCTGCGGCACGGCGTTGAGCTGGGCGCGGCCGTCCATGAGCATGCCGACGCAGTTCATGGTGTGGTCGGTCCAGTCGTGCCCCTCGGCCTCGCAGCCGTCCGAGCGCATCCAGGTCACGTCCTTGACCTCGTGCACGGGATCCCAGGCGCCCGTGTAGAAGCGCGCGCGGCGCAGGACCGGGTAGTTGTGGCGGATGGCGCCGAGCCTGCGGGTGAAGTCGAGCAGCGTCTTGCCGTCCTCCGACAGGTCCCAGTTGACCCAGCCGATCTCGCTGTCCTGGCAATAGGCGTTGTTGTTGCCGCCCTGGGTGCGGCCGAACTCGTCGCCGGCGACGATCATCGGCGTGCCCTGGGCGAGCATCAGCGTCGACATCAGGTTGCGCATCTGCTTGTTGCGCAGCTTGATAATCTTGGGGTCGCTCGTCTCGCCTTCGGCGCCGCAGTTCCAGGAGCGGTTGTCGGAGTTGCCGTCCCGGTTGTCCTCGCCGTTCGCCTCGTTGTGCTTCTCGTTGTAGGAGACGAGGTCCTTCAGCGTGAAGCCGTCGTGCGCCGTGATGAGGTTGACGCAGGCCCAGGGGCGGCGCCCCTCGTGGTTGAACGTGTCCTCGGAGGCGCACAGGCGTGAGATCACGTTGCCGACCGGCTGCGCGCCGCGCCAGAAGTCGCGCACGTCGTCGCGGAACTTGTCGTTCCACTCGGCCCAGCCGGGCGGGAAGTTGCCGACCTGGTAGCCGCCGGGCCCGATGTCCCACGGCTCGGCGATCATTTTCACGCCGGCCAGCACGGGGTCGAACAGGCAGTTCTGCAGGAAGGCGGAGTGGCGGTCGAAGCCCTGCGGCCCGCGGGCGAGGGTGCAGGCGAGGTCGAAGCGGAAGCCGTCGACGTTCATCTCCTGGACCCAGTAGCGCAGGCTATCCAGCACCATCTGCATCACGCGCGGGTGATGGAGGTTGAAGGTATTCCCCGTGCCGGTGTCGTTGATGTAGTAGCGGCGCTGGTCCGGGATGAGCTGGTAGTAGGATGCGTTGTCGATGCCCTTGAAGGACAGCGTCGAGCCCTTCTCGTTGCCCTCGGCTGTGTGGTTGTAGACCACGTCCATGATGACTTCGAGGCCCGCCTCGTGGAAGCGGGTCACCATGTCCTTGAACTCCTGGACGGCGTTCAGCGGATCGGCGGCGTAGAGCGGGTGCGGCGCGAAGAAGCCGATGGAGTTGTAGCCCCAGTAGTTCGACAGGCCGCGGTTGATCAGGAAGTCGTCGTTGATGAAGGTGTGCACCGGCAACAGCTCGACGGCGGTGACGCCGAGGCTCTTGATGTGCTTGAGCACCTCCGGCGTGGCGAGGCCCGCGTAGGTGCCGCGCAGGTTCTCGGGCACGGCGGGGTGCTGCTTGGTGAGGCCGCGGACGTGGGCCTCGTAGAACAGGCTGTTCGACCAGAAGTGCTTGGGCTTGCGGCCTTCCGGCAGGTGAGGCTTGTGCATGTCCGCCACCACGCATTTCGGCATGAAGGGGGCGGAGTCGCGCTCGTCGAAGGTCAGGTCGTCGCCGGTCTCCATCTGGTAGCCGAAGACGGCGGGATTCCACTGCAGCTCGCCGAAGTGGGTGCGGGCGTAGGGGTCGAGCAGCAGCTTGTTGGGGTTGAAGCGGTGGCCGTTCAGCGGCTCGTAGGGGCCGTGCACGCGGAAGCCGTAGAGCTGGCCGGGCTTCACGTCCCGGAAATAGCCGTGGAACACCTGGTCGGTGTATTCCGGCAGCTCGATCCGGTCCGTCTCCTTCTGTCCCGACGAGTCGAACAGGCACAGCTCGACCTTGGTGGCGTGGGCGGAGAAGAGCGTGACATTGGTGCCCCGGCCGTCCCACAGCACCCCGCGCGGGTGGGGGGAGCCTTCGAGCGTCTGCCTGAAGTTGACCATCTGATTCATGTCGCGTCCCTGGTGACGGCCGAGCGCCCGCTATGGCTCAGCTTCCGCCGTCCGATCGTCTCAGAACGGCCGAAATCAGAATTGGTGCCATGCGCCAGCCACGACGCGTCGCGAAGCCGGACGCCGCGCCGCTCGTGGTGAACGCGCGACCCCGTGAGCGGGTCGGAGGGACGGACAAAAGAAGAGGGGGCCGCCCGGCGTCGCCGGGCGGCCCTCTCATGGCGCGTGCATCAGGCGTGGAAGGCGAAGTCCGACGGGTTGGCCTTCAGCTCCGCCTTCGACACGCCGGTCAGCTTGATCGTGTCGCCGGTGTTGGGGTCGGTGATCACGGCCCCGCCGCGGACGTTCGTCGTGTTGGCGATCACCGAGGCGAGGTCCTGGAAGTCGGACGAGGGCAGGCTGATCGTGTCGTGGTCGGCGCCGTCGGCGCGGAACAGGTTGATCGTGCTCGCTCCACTGCCGGGGTTGAAGACGAATGTGTTGTCGGGCGCGCCGCCGTTGTTGAACGTGGTGTAATAGTCGGCCGTGAAGGTCTGTCCGGAGTCCTGGATGTTGACCCTGCTCGTGCCACCCGGCCTGTACTGCGTCCGCGACACGAAGGTGTTGCCGTCCGCCGAGTACAAGTCCTGGTCGGTCACGAACCCGCCCGGAGTGCGGAGGCCGGCCTGCAGGGAGTAGGGGCTCTGCACGGAGAGCGTGTTGCCGTTGTTGTCCGTCTGCGTGGCGGTGATGAAGCCCTGCAGGTGGCGGCCGACATGGTCGAGGAAGGTGTAGGTGCCGTCCGCCCCCACCGTGGCGGTGCCGAGCACGGTGGGGGTGTCGGCCCCGTCGATCACGGCGGAGAGGGTCACGCTCTTGACGCCGGACGTCGCCCCGACGTGCCCGCTGATGGTGAAGTCGCCGCGCCCCTGGAAGATCGCGCCGGGGTCGATCGAGATCACGTCGCCCGCCGTCGCGCCGCTGCCCTGGGCGATGGTGCTGCCCGGCGGCAGGACCTGCGTCGTGGTGGTGCCGAGCGGCGAGGTCGTTGTGATCGTGCTGCCGCCCGATCCGGTCGTCACCGTCGACCCCGTGCCACCGGTGCCCGTGCCGGGATTGGTGCCGGTTCCGGTGCCCGGGTCGATGCCGGTGCCGGTGCCCGGGTTGGTGCCAGTGCCGGTGCCCGGGTCGATGCCGGTTCCAGTGCCCGGGTTGGTGCCGGTGCCGGTGCCCGGGTTGGTGCCGGTGCCGGTGCCCGGGTCGATGCCGGTGCCCGTGCCCGGGTTGGTGCCGGTGCCCGTGCCCGGGTTGGTGCCGGTGCCGGTGCCCGTGCCTGGGTTGGTGCCGGTGCCCGTGCCGATCGTCACGGTGGTCCCGCCCGCCCCGTCGCCGCCCAGCGTCAGGCCGAGGTTGAGCGGATCGAGGCCGGCCGCCAATTGGACCGGGATCAGGTCGCTGATTACGCCGCCGACCGAAACCGTGATCGCCCCTTTGGTCGGATCGTAGGCGACCGTCGCGTCCGTGCCCAGGACGCCGAGGTCGAGGATGTCGTCGGGGCCCAGGTTGGTGATCGTTCCGGCGAAACCCGCGGGGTCGCCGAGCGTGAGCTTGGCTCCCGTGCCGCCGAGGTCCACCGCGACGCCGGCCGCCACGGGGCCGCCGAGGGTGAGCGAGGCGCCGTCACCGACCTTCACCGTGCCGGGCGTCGTCACGGCCCCGAGCACGTCGGCCACCGCTCCGTTGTCGAGCACGGTGTTGGTGAAGCCGGTGATCGTCTGGCCGATGTCCTTGATCGCCGTGGTGCCGTCGCCCGCCGCGATCTCCAGCGTGTTGCCGTCGCCCAACGCCTGCACGCCGCCGTTCAGGACCGCGGTGGGATCGAGCACGAGCCGGCTGCCGCCAGCGCCCAGCCTGATCGCGAGCGCGGGCGCGCCGTCCAAGCCGACCGTGCCGGTGATCGTGCCCGAGTTGGTCAGCGTCCCGCCGTCGGCCAGGTCCACGCCGATCGCGCCGGCGCCCGTCCCCGCGATGGAGCCGGCGTTGGTCAGGGTGTCGGCGACGCCGTCCGCCGCCATGGCGACGCCGGCGGTCGCGCCCTTGATGGCCGCCCCGGCCTCGTTGGTGAGCGTCCCGCCCGTCATGGCGATGCCGCTGGCGGCCTGGCCCGTCACCTGGCCGAGGTTGTCGATCGCGGCCGTGCCGTCGCCGACGATGCCGTTCTGCGCGCCGGTGATCGTTCCGGTCGCCTCGTTGGTGAGCGTGCCGGCCGCCGTGGACACGCCGTCCCCCGTCGTGGCCAGGATCTGGCCGGCGTTGTCGAGCACGCCGGCGCCGGTGTTGAGCACGCCCGCGGCGGCGCCCGTGATCGCGCCGTCAGCCGCGTTGGTGAGGTCGCCACCCGTCATCGCGACGCCGGCGGTCGCGCCGTTGATGGCCGCCCCGGCCTCGTTGGTGAGCGCCCCGCCCGTCATGGCGACGCCGCTGGCGGCCTGACCCGTCACCTGGCCGAGGTTGTCGATCGTGGCCGCGCCGTCGCCGACGATGCCGTTCTGCGCGCCGGTGATCGTGCCGGTCGCGCCGTTGGTGAGCGTGCCGGCCGCGGTGGACACGCCGTCCCCCGTCGTGGCCAGGATCTGGCCGGCGTTGTCGAGCAGGCCGGCGCCGGTGTTGAGCACGCCCGCGGCGGCGCCCTTGATCGTGCCGCCCTCCGCGTTGGCGAGGTCGCCACCGGTCATCGCGACGCCGTTCGTCCCGCCGGTGATCACGCCGGTCGCGGCATTGGCCACGCTGCCCGCCGCCTGGGCGACGCCGTTGCCGCCCGTGCCCAAGATGTTGCCGGCGTTGGTGATCAGCGTGGTCCCGGCGGCGTCGAGGCCGTCCTGGGCGCCGCTGATGGACGAGTTCGCGCCGTTGTCGACTTTGCCCGTGCCGATCGTGACGCCGACGCCGCCGACGTTCGCCGCCAGAATGGTGCCGCCGTTGGTCAGCGCGCCGGTGTCGAGCGCCACGCCGACGCCGTTCTCGCCCGTCGCCGTGACGGCGCCGGTGTTGTTCACCGCCGAACCGGCGCCCGCCGTGGTGCCCCCGACCGCGATGCCCGCCAGGAAGCCGGAGACGGCCCCTTCGCCTGGATTGGTGGCATTGAGCGTGTTGGTGACGGTGCCGCCGTTGTTGAGGGCGATGCCGACGCCGGTGTCACCCGCACCCTGCACCGTGCCGAGGTTCGTCACGGTCGCGTTCTGAACCTTCGCCGTGATGCCGTTGCCCACCGCGCCGCTCAGAACGCCGTTGAGCACGGTGCCTACCGGGATGACCGCCGGCACCTCGGCGCCGTTCAGCGTCACCCCCGCCTCGACCGTCAAGGGATCCGTCGCCGGTGCATTGTCGACGACCCCGCCGAGCACACCGTTCGCCGCTCCCACGAGGGTGGCCAGGGTCTTCGAAATGTCGAGTGCCATCTCATGCTCCACTTGGATCGACCTCGGAGGAGGTCTTTCGATGAATGAAGAGAAGACGAGCCGCTTATAAATGAGAGTTCGTCGCAAAAATGCGAGTAAATTCCATTTCGATACATACTGAATTCAGATCAAGATGGTGATTTGAGCCACGATAAACTCGATCATTTCGCATTGAAACCGGGCCGATTGGGTCAAATGCGGCGCGATGGAATTCAGGTATCTGAATCAAAGCCTTGGGGAATTGCGCTTCGAAAACTGAGCGTTCCAGCGTTGGGAGGACTTTGAACATCCGTCATGTCGCGTCGCACGCGGCCTGGAACGCGAGATCTTCGCGGCCCGCGCGCCCGTCCCTGTCGCGGCGGCACGAGGACTTGCACGCCGTGGCGGTCCACTGCGCCGTCCCAGGACGCGTCGCCGAGGGATCGGCGGTCGAGGGCTGTCGCGTCGGGAAAGGCGATGCTGCCGGCCGGCCGCCGGGCGAAAATTTCGATCACGAAACCGTGATCGGCCGTCACGGCGGGCCTCGGCGGCAACCCGCCCCCCGCCGGGGCCGTTGGCCGGTGCGCCCGAAGCGGCGCGGGATCACGCTGGGAGGGGACACGATGGCGATGGGCGGATCAGGGACGGCGCGCCGCGCCGTGACGGCCTTCTTCGACGAGCGGTCACAGGCCCAGGCGGCCGTCGACGACCTCATCGCGGCGGGCGTCGACCGTGGACGGATCACCCTGCTGGAGGGAGGGCCGGGCCTGAAGACCGACCCCGTGGAGCCCTCGTCCGAGAAGGGCTTCCTCGCCGCCGTGCGCGAGCTGTTCATGGCCGACGAGGACCACCACGCCTACGGCGAGGGGCTGCGCCGCGGCGGCTTCCTGGTGTCCGTCGACACCGGGGCCGGCGACGGGGCCCGCGTGATCGAAGTGCTCGACCGCGAGGGCGCCGTCGACATGGACGCGCGGCAGGCCGACTGGGAGCTGGAAGGCTGGGACCCGGCCCGCGCCGCGGCGGACCTGCGGGCGCTGTCCGAGGGCGAGGTCCGCACCGCGGTCGAGCCGGCGGGCGCGGTCGGGCCGGCCTTCGGCTCGGACGCGGCTTCGCCCGGCGCCGCCGGCTCCGGCTCCCTGTCGGCCGAGGACGTGCGGGCCGCGGTGGAGCCCGCCGGCGCCGTCGGCCCCGCCTTCGCGGCCGGGGAAGCGTCCCGTTCGCCCGGCCGCCGTGCGGTGCGCGACACGGAGGCCGAAGGGTTGCGGCTGCGCAGCTACGTGGAGTCCCACGAGAACCTGGACACGATGCGCTGAGCGCCCCCGCGTCCCGTCAGGCCGACTTCTCCGGCCAGGGGCACAGGTCCGACACCGGGCAGGCTGCGCAGAGCGGCCTGCGGGCCACGCAGGTGTAGCGGCCGTGCAGGATCATCCAGTGGTGCGCGTCGCGCATGAACTCGGCCGGGATGGCCTTCTCCAGCCCGAGCTCGACCGCCAGCGGCGTGGCGCCGGGCGCGATGGCGAGACGGTTCGACACGCGGAACACGTGTGTGTCGACCGCGATGACGGGGTCGCCCCAGATCGTGTTCAGCACCACGTTGGCGGTCTTGCGGCCGACGCCGGGCAGGGCTTCGAGCAGGGCGCGGTCGCGCGGCACCGCGCCGCCGTGCCGCTCGACCAGAAGCCCGCAGAGCGCCATGACGTTCTTGGCCTTGGAGTTGTAGAGGCCGATCGTCTTCACGAAGTCGCGCAGCCGCTCCTCGCCGAGCGCCAGGATGGCCTCCGGCGTGTCCGCGACGGCGAAGAGCGGCCCCGTGGCCTTGTTGACCGACACGTCCGTCGCCTGCGCGGACAGCACCACGGCGACCAGCAGCGTGAAGGGGCTGGAATAGGCGAGCTCGGTCTTCGGCTCGGGGTTGGCAGCGCGCAGCCGGGCGAAGATGGCGCCGACCCGCCCGGCCTCGTGCGCGTCGTCCAGAACGGCCGCGGCGACGGGCCGCTGCCCGCCCGGCGCGCCGATGTCCGGGGCGGCCGCGACCGAGGGTGCGGCGCCGGGGGAGGATGGCTTTTTCCGGGCCATGCGGGTCCTATATCGCGGTGACGAGGGTTCCGTAGCATGGGAGGCCGCATGTCCGAAGCCGACCCCGCCGAGCCGGTCCTGTTCGCGACGCGCCTGCGCCCGCACCGCTCGCTCACGCCGCGCCAGTTCCGGTTCCTGCTGCTCGGCATCGCGGCGATCAGCTTCGCCTCGACGCTGCCCTTCGTGATCATGGGCGCCTGGCCGGTGGCGGGCTTCATGGGGCTCGACGTGCTGGCGGTCTACGTGGCCTTCCGCGCGAGCTTCCGCTCGGCCCGTGCCTACGAGGACGTGCGCGTGACCTTCCTGCAGCTCACGCTCGCCAAGGTCAGCGCGAAGGGCGCCCGCGCCGAGTGGCGCTTCAACCCGTCCTGGGTGCGGCTGGAGCGGCAGGAGCACGCCGAGTTCGGCACCCAGCGGCTCGACCTCGTGGCGCGGGCGAACCGGGTGGAGGTGGCGGGATTCCTCGGCCCCGACGCCAAGGAGCGCTTCTCCGACGACCTCGGGCGCGCGCTGGCGGAGGCGCGGCGGGGGTATCGGTATGAGCATTGAAAGTCCGCCCCGTCATCGCGAGCGCAGCGACGCGATCCAGCCGCGGTGAGCCGTCGCGCGGGCCGGTCCTGCTCGCGCATCCCGGCCTGACAGCGTGTGCTGGATCGCTTCGCTGCGCTCGCGAGGCCGGAAGGACGCCCGCTAGAATCCGGCCACGTTTCCAGTGACGCGGAAGCATTCCGCCCCGCCCGCGGCCGCGAGCCGCCGCTCCAGCCCCTCCGCGCCGCCGAACTGGAAGCCGAGCTGGCTCACATAGGCGAGGCAGGCCTGCCGCTTCGCCTCCGCCTCGGAGGGCGAAAGCGCGACCTCTCTCTCGGGCAGCGTCGCCATCCGCTCGCGCAGAGGCTCGCGCGGGCTCGCGTCGCGGACCACGTAGGGGAAGTCGCGCCACCACAGGGTCGGGCCGGCCCAGCCCGCGCGGTCGAAGGCCCGCACCGCCTGGACGTGGTCGGCGTGGCCGCCGATGCACTGGGGGGCGAGCACGAGGTCGGGGCGGTGCTCGGCGAGCAGGGCGGAGAGCGCCGGCGCGAGGTCGTCGACGATCCCGTCCTCGTCCCGCACGCCCGCGAACAGCGCCGGCGCGCTGTCGTAGCCGCGGTGCGGGGCCTCGCGGAACTGCATCCACGCCGGCTCGGCGCCGAGCGCCCGCATCGCCGCCGCGTCCTCGTCCCGGCGCAGCGCCATGTAGTCGACCTCCGGGCCGAGCCCCTTGTCGAGCTGGCAGGCGAGGGCGAAGCCGCTCGGGTCCGGCACGGAAGCGGTGAACAGCGTCGCCACGACCACGCGCCAGCCGGACGCGGCGAGGCGGGCGAGGGTGCCGCCGCAGGAGAAGGCGGCGTCGTCGAGGTGGGGGGAGAGCGCGAGGGCGGTTGGCATCAGGCGTCTCCACCGCTCATCCCCGCGCAGGCGGGGATCCAGCGCGAGCATGTCGGCCAGAGGCCGTCCGTCTCGCCGACGGTGGCGGCAGGGCGCACCCCGGCGGAAGATCGACGACCTTCGGCCGCCTCCGTGCGCTGGATCCCCGCCTGCGCGGGGATGAGCGGGGAAGCTCCCGACATCACAGCAGGTGCGGCTCGGCCCGGTAGCGGCAGTCGGCGGCGACGGGCAGCACGGGGTCGAAGTCCGTGTCGGGCTTCTCGTGCACCACGCGGGCGTAGACCGCCATGATGCGGGCCCCGACCGCCTGCCACGAGTAGACGCGCCGGCACTCCTCCAGCCCGGCGCGGGCGATGCGGCGGCGCAGGGCGGGGTCGAGGATCATGGCCGCGAGCGCGTCGGCGTGGGCCGGCACGTCGCCGGGCTCGGTCAGCAGCCCGTTCTCGCCGTCCCGCAGGCAGTCCACCACGCCCACGGCCCGGCAGGACACGTTGGGCAGGCCCGACGCCATGGCCTCCAGGATCGTGTTGGAGAAGCCCTCCATGTAGGTCGGCGAGGCGAAGACGTCGGCGTCCCGGTAGAGCGCCGGCACGGCGTCGTAGTCGGCGTAGCCGGTGAACTCCACGTGCTCGCCGAGCCCCAGCGCGCCGACCCGCTCGCGGCAGGGGTCGACGTCCGGGCCGATGCCGGACACGATGCCCCGGAAGGGCAGGCCGCGGTCGCGCAGGAGGCCGAGGGCGTCGAGGAAGTCGAGCGCGCCTTTCCGGCGGTCGACGCGGCCGTGGTACAGGAAGCGCACGGGGTCGGCGGCGTCGCCGACGCGGGCCTCGTCGCGGGGGCGGAAGCGCTCGGTGTCGACGGCGCCCGGCACCACCGTGAAGCGGTCGCGGCGCGTGCCGAGCCGCTCCGTCACCTCGTCGATGAAGCTTTCCCCGCCGATCAGCAGCGCGTTGGCGTGGTTCAGCACCTCCACCATGGCGCGCCGGTGCGTCTCGCAGCAGGAGCCGACCCAGTGGCCGTCGCCGCCCTGGATGCTCACCACGCAGGGGATGCCCAGCCTGCGCGCCGCGAGAAGCGTCGCCCAGCCGGTGGGGTAGCCGTATTGCGCGTGGAGGAGGTCGAAGGGCTGGCGCGCGTGCTCGGCCGCGACCGTCTCGACCATCGTGTCGATGTCGCGCTCGAAGTCGCCGGTCGACTGCTCGCCGAGCTGTTCGAGGCCGATCACGCGCACGCCCGGCACGGCGGGGGGCGGGCCGCCGCCGTAGACGCGCGTGCCGAAGGCGTCGCCGCGGTACTGGCTCACCATGGTGACGTCGTGGCCCGCGCGCAGGAGCTCGCGCAGCAGGTTCACGGCGTAGACGCTCATCCCCGAGATGGCGGGGAAGAAGCGCCGCGACACGAAGCAGACCCTCATCAGTGCAGATCCTCCCGCCCGGCGGGTTCGCCCGCGCTCGGCGCCGCGCGGACGTTGCCGCGGCACAGGCTGAGATAGGAGAAGGCCTGCGGGATCATCAGGTCGGCCCGGTGCCCGTCGCGCGACAGCTCCACGCAGACGAGGCCGCCGAAGCCCGCGGCGTCGAGGCCGTCGAGCAGGGCCGGCACGTCCATGTCGCCCTCGCCGAAGGGCAGGTGGACGTGCTCGCCGCGGCGCATGTCCTCGATCGACACGGTGCCGAGCCGGTCCTTGAACTCGGCGACGGCCGCCGCGGGGTCGCGCTCGCCGGTGACGAGGAGGTGGCCGGTGTCGAGCGCGAGCTTCAGGCCGGGCAGGTCGCGGGCCAGCTCCGCGTAGTCGTCGACGGTCTCGACCAGCATGCCGGGCTCGGGCTCCAGCGCCGCCACGACGCCGCGCCGGCCCGCATAGGCCACCACCTGTTCGAGCCCGGCGCGCAGCCAGTCCCGCGCCTCGTCGGGATCGACGCCCGGCTTCGGCACGCCGGCCCAGAACGACACGGCCTCGGAGCCGAGGATCTCGCCGATGTCGATCGCGCGGTGCAGGAAGGCGATGCGCCGCGCCCGCCCGGCCGGGTCGGCCGTGACGAGGGTCGGCTCGTGCTTGGCGCGGGGGTCGAGCAGGTAGCGGGCGCCCGTCTCGATCACCGAGCCGAAGCCGAGGCCCCGCAGGCGCTTCGCCAGCTTCTCGGCATCCGCCCGCCAAGTGGTGGCGAAGGGGTCGAAGTGGTTGTGGTCGAGCGTCAGGGCCACGCCGGCATAGCCGGTCTCGGCCATCAGCATCAGCGCGTCGTCGAGCCGGTGCGAGCTCGTGCCGTTGGTGTTGTAGGCGAAGCGCAGGCTCATCGGGCGCCCCGCTTGGCGCGCTGCTCCAGACGGTAGGCGACGTGGTGCGCCTCGGGCTCGCGGTAGAGCGGGTAGAGCGGGCCGACGACGCGGTCGGCCTCGGCCGTGTCGAACAGGGGCTGGCGGCCGCCCGTCAGCGGGCGGAGGCGCTCGATCGCCTCAGGCGACAGGCGCACGGGGCGGCGCGCCTCCGTCTCCTCGCCGAACACGATCAGCGGCGAGCCCCGCTCGATCAGCTTGCGGGTGTTGCGCTCGCCGATGCGGTAGTAGCTCATCGTCTCGACCTCGAGGTTCGGCACGATGACCTTGACGACGCCGAAGGCGCCGTCCCGCGGCGAGCAGTCGACGTAGAGCACGTCGAAGCCGGCCGCCTCCAGCCGCTCCCGGGCGATGCGGCCGCGGGAGCGCGTGTCGGAGGGCTCCGTCGAGGGCGGCAGGCCCGCGCCGGGCAGGCTCGCGAAGGGCTTGCGCGACTTCACCGAGAAGACCGAGGCGTCCAGCGCCCGCTTGAGGTCGGCCGCGCCCATGTCGGTCCAGTCCATCATGGCGCGGAGCGCGCGGCTCTCCTCCAGCTCCAGGCTGGGGAGCGCGGTGCGGACGAAGTCGTCGACGTAGCCGGGCGGCGCCACGGAGAGCGCTTCGCCGAGCGGGCCGTGGCCGTAGGTCTTGCGCACGCGCGCCGAGCAGAATTCCAGGAGCGCCTTGTGGAGGGCGCGGCGCGGGTCGGGGTCACAGGCCTCGCCGCAGGCGGAGAGCATGATCGGCACCCGCGGGGTCCCGCGGTCGTGGCCGACGACGTAGAGGTTGGTCAGGCCGAACTCGTCGGTGGCGAACTTCGGCAGCACCTCGATGCCGAGCCGGTCGAGCTTCGACAGCAGGGCGCGGGCGTCCTCGCCGACGTCGGCTCCCTCGAGGTCGAGCAGCACGCCGGCGTCGAGCGCGCGGAACAGCAGGCCGTTGCCGTCGCGCTGCAGGCATTCCAGCAGCCCGTGGCCGACCGCCCATTCGACGTCCGGCCCGGCGCCGAGGCCGTTGGTGATCAGCGTCGTGAAGGGCTGGTAGCCGTCCGGCAGCTCGAAGAAGTCGCAGGCCGCGACGTCCATCGGCACCCAGACGCGGGCCCCGTCGCGGGCGCGGGTTGCCTCGATCCAGGCGAGAGGCGTCGCGCGCGTCACCGGGCTGCCGGCGGGCAGGCCGAGCGTCAGCGGGTCGGCGACCCGGTCGCGGCCGAACTCGCGCACGAGGTCGTCGTAGCTGTCGATCCGGCGCGGCTCCTCGCGCAGGCGCAGCGTCGGGCAGATCATCTCGGCGATCTCGGCCACGGCGCCGATGATCGCCTGGGCGTCGGTGGTGCCGTAGCCGTAGCCGGACGGCATGGCGCCCTTGAGCCCGTGCGACTCGTCGAGGAACAGCCCCACCATCCAGGCCGGCACGCCCGTGTCGTCGAGCGGGGTCATGGAGAAGCCCGCGAAGCGCCCCTTGGGCAGGCCCTCGATGTAGCGTCGGGCCGCCTCGGGGAGATCGGCCGGCAGTTGGTTCATGGTCAGCTCGCGGAGGTGTGTGCGGCCGCCGATCGGTAGGCGGCGTCGAGGAGGCGCATGGTGGCGAGATCGCGCGCGCCCGAGAAGGCGGAGCGGTCGCCCGAGCGCAGGGCGTGCCCGAAGGCGCGCACCTGCGCCAGGAAGGGGGACAGCTTCGGATCGAAGGGCACGGGCTCGCCCGCGCCCGTGGCGGCGTCCGTGAAGGTGAGCGTGCCGCCGGGGTCCTGGCCCATGGTGTTCCCGGCCGCCATCAGCCCGCCCGTGCCCACCACCTCCAGGCGGCGGCGCGGCAGCGTCTCGGGATGGTTGTAGGCGACGTGGAGCTGCGCCAGCGCGCCCGAGGCCGTGGAGCCCATCAGCAGGGCGCCGTCGTCG
The DNA here is from genome assembly GCF_021730615.1 of Lichenibacterium dinghuense. NCBI lineage: Bacteria > Pseudomonadati > Pseudomonadota > Alphaproteobacteria > Hyphomicrobiales > Lichenihabitantaceae > Lichenibacterium > Lichenibacterium dinghuense. The sequence continues at coordinate 1,457,589 of NZ_JAJLMN010000001.1, read as the reverse complement.
ACCGCATAGTCCTGCACGCGGCTCTGCGTCATGGCCGCGACGGCGGTCAAGGGCTCGCCCAGCAGGAAGCCCGCGAGGTCGAGCCCGTGCGGGGCGAGGTCCATCAGCGCGCCGCCGCCCGCCTTGGCGGCGTCGACCCTCCAGTTGTCGCGGCCCGACCCCGCCGACCAGTCGGAGCCGAGCCAGCACGCGTAGACGATGCGGACCGCCGTGACGGTGCCGAGCCGGCCGGCCCGCACGGCGTCGCGGATCGCCACGTGGGCGGGATGGTGGCGCTGGTCGAAGGCCGTGCCGTAGAGGCCGTCCGAGCGCTCCACGGCGGCGATCATCGCGGCCGCGTCGTCGAGCGTGTGGGCGAGGGGCTTCTCGCACAGGATCGCCTTGCCGGCGCGGGCCAGCACCTCGACCATCGGGCGGTGGAGGTGGTTCGGCGTCGCCACGTAGACGGCCTCGACCGACCGGTCGGCGGCGAGCTCCTCGACGGTCGCGTAGGCGCGCGCGCCGAGGGATTCGGCGTGGGCGCGGGCGGCGGGGTCGGGGTCGCAGACGGCGGCGAGGCGATCGCCGGCCGCCAGCATGGCGGGCAGGGTGAAGTCGCGCGCCACCCAGCCGAAGCCGGCGATGCCCCAGCGGACGGGCTCCATCACCAGCGCTCCGGCAGGTCGACCAGCGCGCGGCAGCGCACCGCGGCGGCGCGGGCCAGCGCGTCGGCGGGCTCGACCAGGGCCGCGGGATAGGTGGCGAGCGGCCCGTATTCGGCCGCGTAGCGCTCGGACGGGAAGCGCACCGCGCCGTCCACGTAGAGCGGGTTGGTCCGCAGCGCCGCGGCGTCGGGCGGGACGGCGTAGCCGCCGCTGAGCCGCCGCGGCTCGCCGCCCGAGGCCAGCGCGAAGGCTTCGACGCGGCGAAGCTCGGCGAGGAGTCGCGGCTCCGGCTTCCGCTCCTCCACGAGCGCCCGCGTCAGCTCCGCGTCGTCGTAGGCGACGGCGCCCGGGAACAGCCCGGCTAGGTCCTCCGCCGTGGCGGCGCGCCCGGCCGAATAGTTCTCGGCTTCGCGGTTGTGGACGTGGCCGACGAGCAGCCGGCCGTCCGGGGCGACGAGGCCGCGCAGCCGCTCCAGGATCTCCGCCTTCGGCTCCAGGAAGTAGAAGGCGTCCTGGCACAGCACGAGGTCGAAGCCGCCTTCCGCCAGCGGCGGCGTCACGGGCCAGGGCGCGGCGGCGTCGAAGCAGGCGAGCCGCGCCTCGCGGCCGACCACCCAGTGGCGGGCCAGCCACAGCTTGGCGAAGACCACGTCCGCGCCCGCGTAGGTGGCACCGCGGCGGAGGAACTCGCGCCCGTAGTGGCCGATGCCGCAGGCGAGCTCGAAGGCCGAGCGGGTGCGGTCCGCGCGGTGCGCCTCGATCAGCGCGAGGCCCGCGATGAATGTCGGGTCGCTCCAGCGGTGGGCGAAATAGTCGCCGACGCGGCCGAAGCCGAGCAGGCCCATGGCGTCGCGCAGGCTGAGGCGGTCGGCCTCGGCGACGAGGCGCGCGAGGTCGGCGGGGTCGGCCGGCGGGCCGGTCCACCAGTCGTCCTGGTCGGCCAGCAGGACGGCGAGCGCGCCGGCGCGGTCGCCCGCGTCGAGGCGGGCGAGGGCCGCCTCGGCGAGCGCCTCGCGGCCGGTGCGCAGGTAGGGGATGCCGTCGACCACCGGCCATCGCCGCCCGCCCGGCTCGCGCAGGGCATGAGCGCCGTCGGGCCCGAGCGCTTCGCCCGTGATAGGCGAGCGCAGCCCGGTCCAGCCCCCGGTCACGGGATGCGCATCTCGGCGAGCACGCGGTCCTGGAAGCCCTTCACCGGGCCGTCGTGGACCAGCGCCATCTCGCCCAGCACCGTGTCCATAGTGAGCGAGGCCGCGCGCAGGTGCTGGGCGATCTCCAACACGCGGTCGACCGTGTCGGCGGCGTGGAAGGCGCGGCCCTCGGGCGTGTCGGCGTCGGGCAGGCAGGCGCGCGCCTCGGCGACGCGCCGGCGCAGGCCGGGCTCCAGCGAGGCCAGCGCGTCGTCCACGAAGTGCTGCATCACCGGGCCGAGGTGGTCGCCGAGCAGCATCTCGCCGGTGAAGCCGGAGTCCGGCATGCCGGCGTTGTGGAAGTGGTGGGCCAGCGCGGCGAGGAACACGGTGGCGGGGTCCGCGCCGTAGCGCGGCGCCAGGAGCACGCCGTAGACCGCGACGACGAGGCAGTGTTCGGCGTGGCTCTCGGCGGGCTCCAGCACGATGCGGGGGCGGCCCGGGCAGGTCACGCCGGCGCGGGGCTGATCCTCGAGGAGGCCGACGAAGCGCGGCAGCTCGCCCGGCCGCCCCGGCGCCGGCACCGCCACGGCGGACACCAGCGCCGAGCGCAGCGGCTCGGGCACGGGGCCGGAGATCTCCTCGACGGCGCGGCACAGCACGACGTTGACCTCGGCCGGCGACAGGCCGGCCTCGATCAACAGCGGCCGGTCGAGGTCGCCGAGGCGCGCCGCCGCCAGCGCCTGGGCGGTGATGCGGCGCGCCACCTCGGGGGCGGGCTCGCCCGCGGCGAGCTCAGACCACGCGGCGCGGAACAGCCGCGTCGCGATCGTGCCGTGGCGCCCGGCGGAGCGGACGCGCTTGAGATCGCCGATCTCCCCGAACAGCGCCTTGAGGGCGTCCGCGGGGTCCTGATGGTTCGACTGCACGGGATCCATCAGCCGACGTTGAGCCAGTCCATCAGCATGGCTTCCTGGGCGTGGAAGCTGTGCTCGGCCTTGCGGCCGTCCCGCGTCATCGGCGCCTTGAAGAAGTGGCTGAGCTGCTCCTGCACGCCGCCGTCGCCGCGCTTGCCGGCGAGGCCGAGCACGCGCGCGATCTCGATGGCGAGCGGCGCCGCCAGGATCGAGTCCTTGCACAGGAAGTTGATCTTGATCTGCATCTTCTGGCCGAGGAAGCCGGTGACGTCGACGTTGTCCCAGGCCTCCTTGTCGTCGCCGCGCGGGCGGTAGTAGCGGATGTCGACGAGATGGTCCTCGACCGGGTAGCCGAGGATGTCCTCCAGCACGCAGCCCTTGGTGTTGAGCTTGGACTGGAGCGAGTTCGGGTCGCGCAGGGCGAAGCCGTCGCGGTTGCCGAGGATGTTGGTCGAGAACCAGCCGTCGACGTGGAGCGCGCGCGCCTTCAGGGCCGGTGCGATCACGGTCTTCATCATGGTCTGGCCGGTCTTACCGTCTTTGCCCGCGACCGCGACGTTGCGGTCCTTGGCGAAGCTCGTCAGCGCCGGCACGTCGGCGGCGACGCTCGGCGTGAAGTTGCCGTAGCCGCAGCCGCTGGCGATGGCCGCGTAGGCGTAGAGCATCGCCGGGCCGATCGCCTCGCTGCTGTCGTCGAGCCCGCGCTCGAAGGCCTGGACGCTGTTCAGCGTGTCGAGCGACAGGTCGGGCCAGGCCTCGGTCGAGGCGAGGTTGACCACCACGACGCGGTCGAGGCCGTTCTCCTGCTTGAAGCGGCGCAGGTCGTCCGAGATCATCTCGACGGCCTCGCGGTGGCTGCCCGCCGCCGTCATGTTGCGCCCGACGATGTTCTTGCAGAACTTCTGGCTGGCGACGGCCTTCCAGGGCGTCATCGCCTTCATCGTTCCGGCGGCGGCGTTGTCGGCCTTGCCGAGCACGCCGTGTTCCTCGGCCGCGGCCGCGAGGTCGACGCCGTTGACGTCCCAGCCGCCGAACACGATGTCCTTGTAGTCGGCGAGGCCCGCCACGCTGAGATGGGCGAGGGGCAGCCCGTCGAGCTGGTTGGACCCGGCCTTGATGGCCTCGATCCCCGCGACCGCCGTCGTCGCCACGGCGCCGCCGAGCCCCACGATCGCCACGCCGAGCTTCTCGCCGCGCGCTGTACCCATGTTCGCCAAGTGAATCCCTCTCGTGGACGCGGGCGACGGCCCGGGTTCCCGCGTCGATTCGTCGAAGTCCGGGGCCAACGCTCCCCACCTGAGGGGGTTCCCCGCCGGGTCGGCTCCGCACCGATCCGGTCACATAGCGCAAGCCCGAGCGAGGCATATTGCGGCATTTTGGCGATGGAAAGTCGGCAGGCTGCCCATCCACCGCTCAGCTCGTCCCCCCGACCGGCGGCGACGCGTTCGGGGGATGGCGCTTTCGGAGCGGAAAGAGGTGACTCAAGCCGCGGGTTGAATATGATGAAAACATCATTTGACCCCAGTTCGGCTCGTCCGGGTTTGGAGCCGCCGTGCCGCGCCAGCGCCGCCCCATCGACACCGCGTCCGTCCGCGGGCTTCCGGTTTGAACGACGCGGCCAAGCGTCCCCCCGTCCGCCTGAGCGACGTGGCCCGGGCGGCCGGATGCTCGGCCGCCACCGTGTCGCGCGTGCTCAACGCCCCCGAGACGGTGAACCGGGACGCGCGGCTGCGCGTCGAGGCGGCCGTGCGCGAGCTCGGCTACACCCGCAACGGCGCCGCCCGCGCGCTGCGCTCGCGCCGGTCCCAGACCATCGGCGTGATCCTGCCGACCCTGAAGCAGCCCATCTACGCCGACTTCATCGGCACCTTGCAGGACAGGCTGGCGCGGCAGAACTACGCGCTGATCGTCACCACGTCCGACTATTCCCTCGACCGGGAGCTGTTTCAGGCGCGTCTCCTGGTAGAGCGCGGCATCGACGGCCTGGTGCTGATCGGCCACACGCACCGGCCGGAGCTGATGGACCTGCTCCGCGCCCAGGAGCTGCCCTTCCTCACGACCTACACGTTCGAGACCGGGGCCGGCCATCCCATGGTGGGCTTCGACAATGCCGCCGCCATGGCCCGCGTGGTCGACCACCTGTTCGCGCTCGGCCACCGCAGGTTCGCCATGCTGGCCGGCTCGCGGACCAACAACGACCGCGTCGAGCAGCGGATCGCGGGCGCCGTGGCGGCCCTGGCCGAACGGGGCCTCGTCCTGCCGCCCGAACGGATCGTGGAGGAAGCCTTCACCATCGAGGGCGGCCGGCGGGGCGTCGCGCGCCTGCTCGACGGCGCGCGGCCGGGCGAGCGCCCGACCGCGCTGCTGTGCACGAGCGACGTGCTGGCCTACGGCGTCCTCGTCGAATGCCGGGCCCGGCGGGTCGACGTGCCCGGCGAGCTGTCGGTGGTCGGCTACGACAGCCTGCAATCCTCGGCCCACATGCTGCCGGCCCTGACCAGCATGGAGATCCCGGCGGAGGAGATGGCGCGCGGGGCGGCGGCGTTCCTGCTCGCGCGGCTGGCGGGCCAGGCCCACCCCGAGCGGGTCGAGGTCGTGCCGCGCTTGGTCGTGCGGGACACGAGCGCGCCGCCGCCCGACGCGGGGGGGCGCTGAGCCGCGCCGGACCCGTCATCCGCATTTGCGCCGCGGCGCGACCGCGAGGTAAGTTGATGCTGGCCCGCCGGCACACGTCGCGGCCCCGCGGGAGACTGACTTGACCGAGAAACGCGTGCTGATCACCGGCGGTGCCGGCTTCGTCGGCTCTCACCTGTGCGAGGCGCTGCTCGGCCGCGGCCACGAGGTCCTGTGCGTCGACAACTTCTACACCGGCCAGCGCCGCAACGTCGCCCACCTCGTGGCGAACCCGCGCTTCGAGCTGCTGCGCCACGACGTGTGCTTCCCGCTGCACGTCGAGGTGGACGCGATCTACAACCTCGCCTGCCCGGCCTCGCCGGTCCACTACCAGTCCGACCCCGTGCAGACCACGAAGACCAGCGTCATCGGGGCGCTCAACATGCTGGGCCTGGCCAAGCGCCTGAAGGTGCCGGTGCTGCAGGCCTCGACCTCGGAATGCTACGGCGACCCCGCCGTGCATCCGCAGCCCGAGGACTATTGGGGCCACGTCAACCCGATCGGCCCGCGGTCCTGCTACGACGAGGGCAAGCGCTGCGCCGAAACGCTGTTCTTCGACTACCACCGCCAGCACGGCGTCGACGTCAAGGTCGCGCGCATCTTCAACACCTACGGCCCGCGCATGCACCCGGACGACGGGCGCGTCGTGTCGAACTTCATCGTCCAGGCCCTCAAGGGCGAGGACATCACGCTCTACGGCGACGGCTCGCAGACGCGCTCCTTCTGCTTCGTCGACGACCTCGTCGACGGGCTGATGCGGCTGATGGCGACGCCGCGCGGCGTCACGGGGCCGATCAACCTCGGCAACCCCGGCGAATTCACCATCCGGCAGCTGGCCGACACCGTGGTGGAGATGACGGGCTCGCGCTCGCGCCTCGTCCACCGCCCGCTGCCCCAGGACGACCCCCGCCAGCGCCGCCCCGACCTCGCCCGCGCCAAGGCCGAGCTCGCCTGGCAGCCCACCACGGCGCTGAGGGACGGCCTCGCCCGCACGATCGGCTACTTCCGCTCGTTGCTGGACCTGCCCGAGCAGCCCCCGGCCCCGATGAAGGCGGCGCGGAGCCGCGTCGCCTGAACGCCGTTTCGAAAGGTTCTGCCGTGACGGACTCCGATCCCGCGCCCCCGCTGCCCCTCGTCGTCATGGGGGTCAGCGGCTCCGGCAAGTCGACCGTCGCCGAACAGCTCGCGGGCCGGCTCGGCCTGCCCTACGTCGACGGGGACGACCTCCACCCGCGGAGCAACGTCGAGAAGATGCACGCGGGCCACCCGCTCGACGACGCCGACCGCTGGCCCTGGCTCGACCGCGTGGCGGCGTCGCTCGTCGAGCACGCGGCGGCGCAGGGCGGCGTGGTGCTGGCCTGCTCGGCGCTGAAGCGGTCCTATCGCGACCGCCTGCGCGAGAACACGGGGCGCCGCGTGCGCTTCGCCTTCCTCGACGTCGGCTACGAGCAGATCGAGCGGCGGCTCCGGGCGCGCACCGACCACTTCATGCCGCCCGGGCTGCTCCGGAGCCAGTTCGACACGCTGGAGCGGCCAGGGCCCGACGAGGCGGACGTGATGACGGTGCCGGCCGACGGCGCGGCCGAGGGCATCGTGGCCGACGTGGCGGCCCGCCTCGGCCGCTGACGCTCGCGCGGAGGCGTTCTGCGCCGCATCACTCCCTCATAGATTGAGTGAGCGATTTGTAACTCTTCCGGCATGATTTAATGAAACCACCCGCCCCTGGCCGCGCTTGTAGCAACGCGAGCCGGGGCGAACCCGGCTGTCCCAAACGGAGTCAGTCATGTCTGAATATCGCCGCAATACAGTCGCGCTCGTTTCGGCGCTCCTGATCGGTTCTACGCTGGCGGGCGCTCCGGCCTTCGCGGCCGACACGTCGAGCGATGCGGCCAAGGCCGGATCTCAACAGGCGATGACCGATAAGCGTCTGATGGTCTCGAACGACGGCTTCAAAGCCGAGCGGGAGCTCGGCGCGGCCCGCATCGCCATCTTCCAGGGCAACACGGACGCCGCCAAGACGCTGGTCAAGGACGCCGAGGCCGACCTCAAGACCGTGATCGCGCAGGCCCCCAAGGACTTCCCGAACGGCGCGCCGACCGCCGACGGCAAGGGCACCGGCAACCCGGACCTGATCCCGATCGACGGGCAGATGGCCATCGCCGACGACATGGTGCTGACCCCCGAGAAGACCGCCAAGGTCAAGGAAGCCAACGAGCACCTGAAGAACGGCGACACCGCCAAGGCGATGGACACGCTGAAGCAGGGCGCCATCGACATCGCCTTCACCCGCGTGCTGATGCCGATCAAGGAGACCAACGTCCACGCCGAAGCGGCGGCGACTCTGCTCGACCAGGGCAAGTATTACGAGGCCAACCTCGCCCTCAAGGCCGCGCAGGACCTGCTGCGGACCGACACGGTGGCGTTCGGCGACACGCCGGCCCAGGCCGCGCAGGTGACCGGCCTGCCGGCGACCAGCGCGGCTCCGGCGGCGGCTCCGGCCGCGCCTGTCAAGAAGTGATCCGCTCCCGGGCCGCCTGAGGCCGCACTTCGCCGCCCGGCGTGTCCGCCGCGCCATCGCGGGCGGCCGGGCGGGGTGATAGACTCGTCCGACGGCGCGGGCGACCGCGCCGTCGGAGGAGGGACGGGATGCGTCGTGTGATGGGAACGCTCGCGCTGGCGGCATTGGCCGGGCTGGGCGGGTGTGCGAGCGCGCCGCCGCCGGAGGCGGCCGTGCGCGGCCAGCCGACGGCCGCCCGGGCCCAGGTCGTCCCGTGTTCGACGACCTGGCTCGTCCTCGCCACGGTGTCGAGGTGCGGCTCCGGCGGCTTGAAGTTCGGCGTCGCGGCCGAGTAGGGCGGAGCCCTCTCGGCCAAACGGCCGCGGCCCGCGTTGAGGGCAGGGCATTCCCCCGGGGCATGCCGCGCTCGGGAGTTCTCGCCATGGATCGCGCCATCGTCGTCATCGAGGACGAGCCGCTGTTGCGGCAATACGCGATCGAGACCTTCGCCGCGGCGGGCCTCACCGTGGTGGACTTCGAGGACGGCGACCGCGCCCTGGCCTACGTGCAGGCGAACCCCGCGGCCGTCGAGGCCGTGTTCACCGACGTGCGCCTGATGGGCGCCACCGACGGGCTCCGCATCGCCCGCGCCATCACCGAAACACACCCGGACATCACGGTGGTGGTGACTTCGGGCGGCTTCGCCGAGCGCCCGGCCGAACTCGGCCCGCGGGTCGTCTACATCGGCAAGCCCTGGATGGCGATCGACGTGCTGAACGCCATCATCGACGCCAAGCAGGACGACTGACCCTCCCTCCGGGCTGCCCTCGGCGCGGTCAGGCGGGGGGCTTCCCGGGCGGCGGCGCGTCGAAATCGTCCCGGTCGACGACGGTCACCGGGACGCGCGCCGCGTCCGCGGCCGGGTGGGTGAAGTCGAGGTCGATCCGCCAGCGCTTGACGTAGTCGGTCGCGCTGGCCCGGACGAAGCCGAGCCGGTCGCGCGTCGTGTGCTCGTAGTGGCAGACCTGGCCGGCGCGGCAGCCGGGCACCAGCGCGATCAGGGCCCCGACGGCGGGGTGCGCCGCATCGATGCCCTGCCGGACGCAGGCCGCCTCGGCCTTCACGGTCTTCTCCGAACAGTCCGCCAGGGCGCGGTCGAGCAGGTTCGCGCGCGGGTCCACGACGTGGTCGTAGGAGGTGGCGTAGCGCGCGACGTCGGCCACCCGCCCGGCCCCGTCCTGCACCTGGAGGGCGCAGCCAGACGCCAGCGCGGCGAGGCCGAGGAGCGGCGCGCGGCCGGCGAGGCGCCCCATCGATCGCCGCACCGCCTTCAATGCGCGCCGGCCCCCGCGGGGACGTGGCCCATCAGGCGGTCGACGGCGGCGACCGCGGCCGACGCGATGGCCCCCGCCAGGGCCATCGGCTTCGTCAGGAAATGATCGTCCGGCGAGGGCGCGGCCGCCGAGGCCAGCGTCGGCGCCGAGGAGGATTCGTAGGCGATCCCGTAGCGCTGGCGGTCGGCCGGGAGGATCCAGGTCATCTCGTCGGGCGCCGCGCTGGTCAGGTACACGATCGCGCGGTCGTCGAAGCCGAGGCGGCCGAGATAGGCCCCGATCAGGGCGTTGGCGGCCCCGGTCTCGACGCTGACGCCGTTGCGGCGGAGGTAGGCGGCATGGAGCCCGACGTGGGCGTCCTCGCCCATGGCGCGCGGCGTGCCGGCGAGCCACACCAGCCCGCAGGCCGACGCGCAAACGCCCCGCGCCGGTACCGTGGTGGCGAGGCCCTCGCGCCGCACGGCCTCGCCGAGCGCCAGCGCGGCCTGCACGTTGCCGCCGAGGCTCGACAGGCGGATCGCGTGCGGGCGCGGCGCCGTGGCCAGGGCCGCCGCGAGCTTCGCGTCGTCGCCCGGCTCGACGATGCCGTTGAGCTCCACCACGGCTCCGCCCGAGGGCGACGGCACGGCCTTGATCTCCGCCGCCCGGACGGGTGCCGAGAGGGCCAGAGCGGCCAGGAGGGCGAGGGCGAACCGTGGCATGGGTGGCAGCATGCTGAACCCCTATCACTCTGTGGGAAAAAATCCCACTGAAATTCCGTCGTCGGGCCTGCGAAGCGCGGTCGCCGCCGATCCTGTCCCGGATTTGCGGCGGGGTTGAGGGTGCGGCCGCGGTCGGGCATGGTGGGCCCCATGCTGATCCCGATCACGGACGCCGACGGCATCCTGCTCGACCTCCGTTACGCTTCCGTGGACAACCCGCTCGGCCGCGCGGTCTACGCCCGTGCCGTGGCCCTGCTGCGGCCGCCGGCGCGCGACGCCCTACTGCGCGCGGCGGCCCGCGCCCGCGCGGTCGGGCTCGCGCTGAAGGTCTACGACGCCTTCCGCCCGCTCGAAGCGCAGCGGCTCTTCTGGGACGCCGCGCCGGACAAGACCTTCGTGGCCGACCCCCGCATGGGCGGCACGCACCCGCGCGGCATCGCGGTGGACCTGACGCTGGTCGACGCGGCGACGGGGCTCGACCTGCCGATGGGCACGGGGTTCGACGACTTCTCGGCCCTGTCCGGGCACGACCGCCTGGAGGGGCTCGCCCCCGACGCCGTCCGCAACAGGGCCTTGCTGCTCGGCCTGATGACGGCCTGCGGCTGGGAGCACTACGGGCCGGAATGGTGGCACTATCACCTGCCGGGGCGCGAAGCCTATCCGGCCCTGTCGGCCGCCGACGTGCCGGGCGGACCCATGGACGGCGCTTCGGAGGCGGGGGAATGAGGTCCGGCGCGAGGGGCGCCGCCCTCCTGCTCGCCTCGGCCCTGGCGCTCGCCGGTTGCGCGCGGGACGCGCAGCCGGTTACCTTCGCGGTGCCCCGTGCCGCCGCGGCGCAGATCCGGATGACCTGCCCGCCGGGCACCTTCATCGGCACCATGACGGCCAACTGCCCGCAGCCGCTGACGCGGGCCGCGCCCGCTCAGTGAGCCTGGGTGCGGATCCCCTTGTCGTAGACGGCGCGGCAGCCGGGGCTGAGCTGGGCGCGGTAGCGCTTCATGCAGGCCGCGGTCTGCTCCTCGTCCAGCAGGCTCTGCGGGCAGAGCCGCACGGCGTCGCCGGTGCAGGCCTGGACGGCTTGTTCCCGGAATTCCGGGGTGAGATTTTCGGTCCCGGCCCAAGCGGGGGACGAGAGCCCGACGATCAGCGCGACGCTGAGAGATCCGGCAATCCTCATGAAGACCTGTCCTTTGCGAGCCCCTGGGCCGCCGTTCCGAGCCGCGGCTGAAACGCTTCGACCGCTGTCGCGGGTTCGGCGGCCCGGGGTTTCGCGCATGTGGGCCCGGACCGCCCCATCCGGCAAGGCTCCGGTCTGCCGCGATCCCCGCCGTCCTGCAACTGCGGCGCAAAGCTTCGTCAAGGTCCGGCCGGTAGGGATGTCGGGGTCAAGCCGCCACGGCCTCCGGGCCGCCTCGCCGGGCCAGGAGATGCCATGACCGAGACCGTCCGGCGCCCCGGCGCCCCGCGTTTCGTCGCCTATTCGACACTGACTCGGATGCCGGCCCTGGCCGGAGCGGACGCGGCCCGCCTGCTCGAGGAAGCCCGGGCGATCCCGGCGCTCGGCTACGACAACCGATTCGTGGAGGTGCTCGACTGCGGCGCGGAGGGGCCCGACGCCGCCGCGGTGGATCTGACGCTCGACGCGGCGCGGTCGCTGTTCCGCACCGTGTTCCGCGGCTCGGGCGCGCTCGGCCAGCCCGGCATGCCGCCCCTGCCGCTGCAGGACCCGCTGCCGACCCCGCCCGACCGCGCCGCCCTGCGGGCGATCGAGGACGAACTGTCGGGCCTCGTCGATCGGGCCCGCGCGGCCGGCTTCGACGGGCTCGCCTCGCTGCTGCACCGCGCCCGGGCCGAGGCGCGGGCCGAGATCGCGGCCGTGCTGGCCCGCGGCTGAGCGTTTCAGGGCTTGGCGGGGGGCGTGACGGACAGGGCCGGCGGCGTGTCCACCTGCTGGCGGAGCGCCACGGACCCGTCCTCGTGGAGCACCACCATCACGTGCTGGCCGTCCTTGGTCGCCTGCGCCATCCATTCCCCGAGGTTGCCCTCGTGCACCTCGGCCACGTCGGCGTAGCCCGCCGCCTCGATCCTGGATTTGGCCTGCCCCTGATCGAAGCCTTCCGCCGCGGCGGGCAGCGCCCAGAGCGCGACGATCGGCAGGGCGGCGAGGAGGGCGGGGGCGGCGGCTTTCATGGGAACTCCCGGGTGGCGCGACCCGAACGGATGAGCGATCCGTTTGGATCGGCCTGAGTTCCTGGCTTTCCTCACGGCCCGAGGTCGCATGGCCCTCCGCACGGTCAGGCTCGCCCGGCCGCGGCCCGCCTCGTCCCGTGGTGGGCGCCGGCTCAGCGGGCGTGGAAGGCTTGGCGGATGCGCTCGCGCTGGAGGTCGAACTCGGTGGCGACGCCGGCCGGGGCGGCCGGCAGGGACTCCTCGGGCAGGCGGATCGTGCGGTCGAGGTAGATGATGCGGTTCTGAAGGCGCAGCGAGCGGGCGGTCAGCTCTTGCAGCAGGGGCGGCAGCTGGGCGAAGACGCCGGGGCCGGAGGCCACGTCCTGCACGCAGAGCCGCACCTTGTGCTTCTCGGCCTCGGCCTGGGCCGGCTCCATGTCGCCCTCGTTGACGGCGCGCTGCACCAGGAGCCAGGACGCGACCTGCATGAGCCGGGTGGTGAGCCGCATGCTCTCGGCCGCGTAGGCGATGGCGACGGGGCGGGGCAGGTTCTTCGCCTCTTCCCGGCCGGGGCCGTCGAGGTAGGTGGCCACCTGCTCGACCAGGTCCATGCCGTCGCGGAACAGCGCCTTGAAGCGCGGCGAGCCGGCGAGCCGATGGGCGAAGCTGACCGTGTTGCCGCCGTCGACGCTGCTGGAAACGCTTGCCATCCCGAATCCTCAGTTCCGTCCGGCCGGGCGGACGCCAGTCGAGCCATGATCGCGACGGCGAAGGTTTAACAGCGATGATCCGACCTGCGCCGTTTACCGGCCGTCAAGGTTAACGGCTGGAACGAGATGAAAAAGAAGCCGCCCGGAGGCGGCCCGTGAAGTTCGACAGGGAAGCATCGACGGCGGCGGACCTGAACGGAGACGTCCAGTTCAGGACCGGCAGCGTGGACAACCTCCGTGGTAAACGGGAAGCCTTAACGGACGATTGATGCGCGGCGATCCGATGCGCGGGACGGGCTTCCGCGCCGGCCGACGGGTTTCGCCCGGTCGCGGCACGGCATTTGCTCGCCCGCCGGTCGCGATCCGGGCCGCTTTCACTCCGAGGGGCGCGCGATACGGGCTGGACTCGGGTAAAACATTCGCATCAAATCCGCCGCGGCCTGGACGGCCGGCGCGGCCGGCATGCAGAGCAGGGAGAGGACACACGTGAAGACTCTTGGATTGACGGGTTTCGTGCTGGCGGCGGGCCTCGCCTTCTCCGGCGCCGCCCACGCGGCGGACTTCAAGCTCGGCGTCGCCGGGCCGATCACCGGCTCCACGGCCGCCTTCGGCGCCCAGCTCCAGCAGGGCACGCAGCAGGCCGTCGACGACATCAACGCCAAGGGCGGCATCCTCGGCAACAAGATCGTCCTCGAGGTCGGCGACGACCAGGGCGACCCGAAGCAGGCCGTGTCCGTCGCCAACAAGTTCGTCGGCGACGGCGTGAAGTACGTGGTCGGCGACTTCAACTCGGGCGCGTCGATCCCGGCCTCGGCGGTCTACAACGAGAACGGCATCCTGCAGATCACGCCCGCCTCGACGAACCCCAAGTTCACCGAGCAGGGCTTCTGGAACACCTTCCGCACCTGCGGCCGCGACGACCAGCAGGGCGAGGTGGCGGCCAAGTACATCGCCGCCCACTTCAAGGGCAAGAAGATCGCGATCCTCCACGACAAGACCACCTACGGCAAGGGCCTCGCCGACGCCACCATGGCTGGCCTCGCCAAGGACGGCATCAAGCCCGTGCTCTACGAGGGCGTGAACACCGGCGAGAAGGACTATTCGGCCGTCGTGTCCAAGATGAAGGCTTCCGGCGCCGACCTCGTCTACTGGGGCGGCCTGCACCCCGAGGGCGGCCTGATCCGCCGCCAGATGACCGACCAGGGCATCAAGTCCCCGATGATGTCGGGCGACGGCATCACGGACAACGAGTTCGCCTCGATCGCCGGCCCGGGCGCCGAGGGCACGCTGATGACGTTCGGCGCCGACGCGCGCAAGAATCCCGCGGCCTCGGCCGTGGTGAAGGAGTTCGCCGCGCGCTCGACGCCGTTCGATCCCCAGGCCTACACGCTCTACTCCTACGCCGCCGTGCAGGTGATGGCGCAGGCCGCCGAGGCGGCCAAGTCCGTCGACCCCAAGAAGATGGCGGAGAAGATGCACGACGGCATGACGTTCCACACCGTCATCGGCGACCTCAGCTACGACAAGAAGGGCGACCTGAAGCAGGCCGGCTACGTCATGTACACCTGGAAGAAGCAGCCGGACGGCAAGATCACCTACATCGAGAACGACTGAGCGCTCCTACGCACAGCGAATCGAGGGAGGCCCGCCGCGAGGCGGGCCTTTTTCGTCGCGCGCGGGGGCGCGGGGCGGTAGCCTGCCGCGCCGAACATCCCGCCGCGGTGCCGCCATGACCCACGAACCCGAACCGCCCGAAGCGGAAGCCCCCGAGGGGGAGAAGCTCAAGGACACGTTCCAGACCGCGATCTCCTCGGCGCCCGAGCCGGTGATGATCCACGACATCATCCGCGAGGATGGCGAGCGCGAGCTCGAACGCTCCATCTCGGCCCTGTCCTGGTCGGGGTTCGGCGCGGGCCTGTCGATGGGCTTCTCGTTCCTGATGATGGCCGTGATCCGCGGCGCGCTGCCGGAGGCGCCCTGGCGCATCCTGATCACCGGCTTCGGCTACACGACCGGCTTCATGATCGTCGTGCTCGGCCGCCAGCAGCTCTTCACCGAGAGCACCCTCACGGCCGTGCTGCCGGTGCTGACCCAGCGCTCGATGACCTCGATCGCCAAGATGCTGCGGCTGTGGGGCGTGGTGGTCGCGGCCAACATCGTCGGCACCTTCATCTTCGCCTGGGTCATCTCCGTGCCGGACCTGTTCCACGCCGACGTGGCCCAGGCCCTGTCCGACATCGGCCACGAGGCCATCCAGGATCCGTTCTGGCACATGGCGCTGAAATCCGTGCTGGCCGGCTGGCTCATCGCCCTGATGGTGTGGCTGCTGCCCAGCGCCGGCCAGTCGCGCCTGCTGCTGATCCTCATCATCACCTACCTGGTCGCCATCATGCACGCCTCGCACCTGATCGCGGGATCGGTGGAGGTGTCCTACCTCGTGGTCACGGGGCAGATCGGACTGGGGGACTATTTCGGCCACTTCTTCGTGCCGACCTTCATCGGCAACGTGGCGGGCGGCACGTCGCTGGTGGCACTGCTCAACCACGCGCCGGTGCGCGAGGAGCTGGACCAGGCCAAGAAGAAGCGCTGAGGCGCGGGCCGTCCAGGGCCGCCTCCAGCCGCAGCCACGCCGCCTCGTCGCCGGGCAGGCCGAAGCGCAAGCGGCGCGGATGTTCGGCGAAGGGCCGGGTGAGGATGCCGGCGCGGGCGAGGCGATCGAACCAGCGCGCCCCGTCCTCGACCTCGGCCAGCCGGAACAGCGCCGTCCCGCCCGCCATCCGGGCGCCGGCGGCGAGGAGGAGCGCGTCGAGCCGCGCGGCGTCCCGCGCGAGTCGGGCGCGGGCGGCGCCGGCCCAGGCGTCGTCCGCCAGCGCGGCGCGGCCGACCGCCAGGGCCGGCCCGCTCACGGCCCAGGGGCCGAGCGCCGCCCGCAGCGCCGCGGCGCGCGCCGGCGCCGCCACGGCGAAGCCGAGCCGCAGCCCCGCGAGCCCGAAGAACTTGCCGAAGCTCCGCAGCACCACCGCGTTCGGGGGCGGCGCCGGCGCGAGGCTCCAGGCGGGCTCCACCACGTCGGCGAAGGCCTCGTCGACCACCAGCAGCCCGACCCGCCCCGCCAGGGCGGCGAGGTCGGCCGGCGCGACGAGGCGGCCGTCCGGGTTGTTGGGGTTCACCACCACGGCGGCGTCGAAGCCGGCGAGCGCGTCGAGGGTGTCCACGGTCTCGACCGCCGCGCCCGCGGCCGCCCAGGCGCGGGCGTGGTCGCCGTAAGTGAAGCCGAGGACGCCGACGCGCCGCGCGGCGCACAGGCGCGGCAGCCACTGGATGACCGCTTCCGTGCCGGGCGCCGCCGCGACGCCGGCCGGGTCTGCGCCGTAGGCCCGCCCCGCGGCGGCTTCGAGCGCGCGCGCCGCGCCCGCGTCGGGCAGCGCCGTCCAGGCCGCGGGGTCGAGCGGCGGGATCGGGTAGGGCAGGGGATTGATGCCGGTCGACAGGTCGACCCAGGGCTCGGGTGCGGCGGGGAAGGCCGCGCGGGCCGCGCCGAGGTCGCCGCCGTGATAGGTGAAGCGGCCCCGCTCCCCGTCTCCCCCCGCGATGTCCCTCTCCGTCACCATCCCGCTCTGCTGCCTCGCCCTCGGCCTCGAAGCCGCCTTCGGCTACCCGGCCCCGCTCTACCGCGCGCTGGGCCACCCCGTCACCTGGATGGGGGCCTGGCTCGCCGCGCTGGAGCGGCGGCTGAACCGCCAAGCCTGGAGCTTCCCGCGCCGCCGCGCCGCGGGCGCGCTGGCGCTCCTCCTGCTGCTCGGCGCGACCGCGGCTGCGACGGCGCCGCTCGAAGCGGCGCTCGGCCGCTCGTGGCCGGGCGTGGCGCTCCTGGCGCTGCTGGCCGCGAGCCTGCCGGCGCAGCGCAGCCTCCACGACCACGTCCGCGACGTGGCGCTGGCGCTGGAGCGCGGCGGGCTCCAAGCGGGGCGGCGGGCGGTGGGCATGATCGTCGGGCGCGACACCGCGGTGCTCGACGAGGCCGGCGTGGCGCGCGCCGCGATCGAGAGCCTCGCCGAGAACTTCTCCGACGGCGTCGTGGCGCCGGCTTTCTGGCTGGCGCTCGGCGGGTTGCCGGGCTGCGCCCTCTACAAGGCCGCCAACACGGCGGACAGCATGGTGGGGCACCGGACCGAGCGCTACGCCGCCTTCGGCTGGGCCGCCGCGCGCTTCGACGACCTCGTGAACCTGCCGGCCTCGCGCCTGGCCGCGCTGTGGGTTCTGCTCGCCTGCCCGCTCGCCGGCGGCTCGGCCGCGGGCGCCTGGCGCGCGCTGCGGCGCGACGCGGCGCGCCACCGCTCGCCCAACGCCGGCTGGCCCGAGAGTGCCTTCGCCGGCGCGCTGGGGCTGAAGCTCGCGGGGCCGCGGGTCTACGGCGCCGTGCTGGTCGAGGACGGCTTCATGGGCGACGGTCGCCGCGAGGCCGACGCGGCGGACCTGCGCCGCGCGCTGCGGCTCTACCGCTGGGCCTGCGGGGTGCAGCTCGCCGTGGCGGCCGCGGCGTCGGCAGGCGTCGTCCTGCGGTGAGCGGCGGCCGCGAGCGCCCTATCACCCCCTTGCGGACCACCCCTGGAGATGGCCGTTTCCCTCGCCCTTCACCGCGCCAGCGTCAGCAGCCTGTCGAGGTCGAGGTGGCGCTCCAGGTGGTCGGCCAAGCGGTCGAGCACGCGCTCGACCTCGGCCTCGTAGCCGAGGTCGGACGGGGCGGCGCCGAGCCGCGCGAGCCAGGCCGCGCGCTGGCGGTCGTCCGCGAAGAAGCCGTGCGCGTAGGCGCCGCACACGAGGCCGTCCGCCGACACGGCGCCGTCCTCCGTCCCGTCGCCGAGGCGCAGCATCGGGCGGGCCCGGTCGGGGCCGCGCGTCACGCCGACGTGCATCTCGTAGCCCGCGAAGGACACGCCGTCGACG
Source organism: Lichenibacterium dinghuense (assembly GCF_021730615.1). Lineage (NCBI taxonomy): Bacteria > Pseudomonadati > Pseudomonadota > Alphaproteobacteria > Hyphomicrobiales > Lichenihabitantaceae > Lichenibacterium > Lichenibacterium dinghuense. The sequence continues at coordinate 1,439,867 of NZ_JAJLMN010000001.1, read as the reverse complement.
GCCGTGGTGCCGGCGACCGGGCGGAGCACCTTGGCGCCCGTCAGCACCGTCTCGACGTCGAGCAGCCCGAGCCCGTCGACGGCGGCCGGCGGCCCCTCGACGCCGTCGGGGTCGGACACGCGGCGGCCGAGCATCTGGTATCCGCCGCAGAGCCCGAGCACGCGCCCGCCGCGGCGGGCGTGGGCCAGGATGTCGACGTCCCAGCCCTCGCGCCGCAGCGCCGCGAGGTCGGCCACCGTCGCCTTGGAGCCCGGCAGCACCACGAGGTCGCAGACGGGCAGGGGCTCGCCCGGCCGCACCATCACGAGGTCCACCCCCGGCTCCAGCTTGAGCGGGTCGAGGTCGTCGAAGTTCGAGATGCGCGGCAGCACCGGCACGGCGACCCGGGCCCCCGAGCCGCGCGCGGGGTGGGCGCCGAGCGCCACGGCGTCCTCGGCGGGCAGCCGCGCGGCCTCCGCGAGATGCGGCACGAGCCCCAGCGCCGGCCAGCCGGTGCGCTCGGCGATGAAGGCCATGCCGTCGGCGAAGAGGGTCGGGTCGCCGCGGAACTTGTTGACCAGGAAGCCCGCCACCATGGCGGCGTCCGCTGGGTCGATCACCGCCCGCGTGCCGACCACCTGGGCGATGACGCCGCCGCGGTCGATGTCGCCGACCAGCACCACGGGCACGTCCGCGCGGCGCGCGAAGCCCATGTTGGCGATGTCGCCCACGCGCAGGTTCACCTCGGCCGGCGAGCCCGCGCCCTCCACCAGCACGAGGTCGGCCTCGGCGCGCAGGCGGGCGAAGCTGTCGAGCACGGCCTCCATCAGCCGCGGCTTCCAGCCCTGGTATTCCCGCGCGCGGGCGTTGCCCACCACGCGGCCCTGCACCACCACCTGGCTGCCCACCTCGCTCTGCGGCTTCAGCAGCACCGGATTCATGTGGACGGTGGGCGGCACGCCGGCCGCGCGGGCCTGCAGCGCCTGGGCGCGGCCGATCTCGCCGCCGTCCGCCGTCACGGCCGCGTTGTTGGACATGTTCTGCGGCTTGAAGGGCCTCACCGCGAGGCCGCGGCGCGCGAAGGCGCGGGCCAGGCCCGCGACGATCAGCGACTTGCCGACGTCCGACCCCGTGCCCTGGAGCATCAGGGCGCGCGCCGGGCCGCGGGCGGGTGCGCTCAAAACTCGATCCCGGCCTGCGCGCGCACGCCGGCGGCGAAGTGGTGCTTCGTGGCCTCGAAGGTGGTGACGAGGTCGGCGGCCTCGATCAGCTCCGGCTTGGCGTTGCGGCCCGTGACGACGACGTGGAGGCCGGGGCGGCGCCCCTTCAGCTCCGCGACGACGTCGGCGAGCGACAGGTAGTCGTAGCGCAGGGCGATGTTGAGCTCGTCGAGCACGACGAGGCGGATGGCGGGATCGGCCATCAAGGCTTGGGCTTTCGCCCAAGCGGCTTTCGCCGCGGCGACGTCGCGGTCGCGGTCCTGCGTTTCCCAGGTGAAGCCCTCGCCCATGGAATGCCAGCGCACCATCTCCGAGCCTTCGAGCAGCCGGCGCTCGCCCGTGTCCCAGGCGCCCTTGATGAACTGCACGACGCCCACCGGCCAGCCGTGGCCGAGCGCCCGCAGCGCGAGCCCGAAGGCGGCCGTGGACTTGCCCTTGCCGGGGCCGGTGTTGACCATCAGCAGCCCCTTCTCGAGGATCGGCTTCGACGCCACCTCGGCGTCCTGGACGGCCTTGCGGCGGGCCATCTTCAGCTTGTGGCGGAGGGGGGCGTCGCTGTCGGCGTCGGTCATGGGGTCGGCTTAGCAAGGCCGGTGCCCGCCGTCACCACGCCGCCGCCGCGCGATCCCGCGCCGCCGCGCCATCGCTCGAACGTTGCGGCACGGCACCGGCGCGCTTATAATCCTGCCATCCCCAACATGACTGCAGGAACACGCCGGGCTCCGGCCGTCATCGGGCTTTCCGCCCGGCGAGGTGGCGCGACCCCGCGCTGCCCTGGGCGACAGGAGACGACACGCGATGAGCGAAGCACCGCTGATGCCCAAGGCCACGGCCGTCTGGCTGGTGGAGAACACCTCCCTGACGTTCGATCAGGTGGCGGAGTTCTGCAAGCTGCATCCCCTGGAGGTGAAGGGCATCGCCGACGGCGAGGTCGCGGCCGGCATCAAGGGCCACGACCCCATCACCTCGGGCCAGCTCCTGCGCGAGGAGATCGAGCGCGGCGAGAAGAACACCAACTACCACCTGCGCATCGCGCCGCCCAAGGTCCGCCTTCCCCCGCCGAAGAAGACCCGCGGCGCCCGCTACACCCCGCTGTCGCGCCGGCAGGACCGGCCCAATGCCATCCTGTGGCTGGTGCGCAACCATCCGGAGCTGAAGGACGCGCAGATCATGCGCCTCGTCGGCACCACCAAGACCACCCTGCAGGCGATCCGCGACCGCACGCACTGGAACTCCTCGACGCTGACGCCGATGGATCCCGTGACGCTTGCGCTGTGCACGCAGATCGACCTCGACTTCGAGGTCAACAAGGCCGCCAAGGACCGCCCCGCCGTCGCCGAGGAGCGCGGCCAGACGCTGGCGCCCGCCGAGGCCACGACCTCGCGCGCGCGGCCCGTCACGGAGGAGGAGGTGTTCGGCTCCTCGTCGAAGGCCCGGCACAACGACGACGAGGACGACCTCGACCTCACCTCCGTGTTCTCGAACATGCGCGGCGGCCGGCACGACGAGGACGAGGAATAGCGGCGGGCGGAGGACCCGTCCTCGCCGCGTCGGTCCCGAGAGACGATCGGGGCTCTCCGGGCTCAGGCGCGCGACGTGGCCCCGCGCGGATCCGACCGCGGATCATGCCCTCGGCATCGCGGGAAGCTGCCAAGCGGGGACGCGCTCGGCGATCTGTTCACGGCGATGTTGATGGCCGCTCCCGCACGGTGTCATGATCCTGCGCGGCACGGCTCGCGGCTCGACCGACACGGATGGACGACTGTCATGGATCGGGACGAGGAGCTGAAAGATTGGGACGGACTCGCCGACGATGCCGTCGTCGAGCTCCGAAAAGTCGATCTCGACACGTTGTACACGTCCATCGTCCAGGTCTCGCTGGCCGTGTTGGCCGGAGATGCTGAACTGCGAAGTTTGGCGCAGGGCGACGACGAGAGGGCCGAAGAGAACTGGAAGAGGAAGGTGCGGGCCCTCAACGACAGCAGGAACGCGCTGAGAGGTCTGCTGAAGAGGATAGCGGATCGACAGGGCGCCGGGGCATGAGCAGGCCCGACCTGCGCCTCGTGAGCGACGAGGAACTGACCGAACTCCTCGCTCGCCCCCTGTCCGCCCCGGCCGCGAAGGGCGGCGGCGGGAGCGGCCCGTTCGACCCCTTGGAGGCCAGGGTCGCCCGGCTCGAGGCGGACATGCGCGAGGTCAAAGCCAACACGCGCACGATCGGCGACACGTTGCTTCGGATCGAAGGCAAGCTCGACACGAAGGCTTCGGCCCTCGACCTCGCGGATGTCAAAGGCAAGCTCGACACCAGGGCCTCCGCCCTCGATCTCGCCGAGATCAAGGGCAAGCTCGACTCCAAGGCTTCGGCCGCCGATGTGGGCTCGCTGTCCGGCAAGCTGAACGACAAGCCCGACACCTGGAAGGTGGTGACGATCGTGCTCGCGCTCGGAGCCATCATGGCCGGCAGCCAGATCATCCGGACGGTGGCGGATGTCCTCCATCCACCGGCTCAACAGGCGATCAAGGGGCCTTGACCGAAAGCCGAGGTCGCCCGCAGGCCCGGCATCACGGCCTGTAGGCCCGCAGCGCCTCGACCAGCCCCGCCATGTCGGGCGGCAGGGGGCTTTCGAACAGCAGCTCCTCGCCCGTGACGGGGTGCTCGAAGCCGAGGCTCGCGGCGTGCAGCGCCTGCCGCCCCAGCGCCGCGATGGCGGCCCGGCAGGCGTCGTCGAGCGCCGCCGCCTTGGTCTTGAAGCCCGCCCCGTAGACCATGTCGCCGATCAGCGGCTGGCCGATCTCCGCCATGTGGACGCGGATCTGGTGCGTGCGGCCCGTCTCCAGCCGGCAGCGCATCAGCGTCGCCACGGGCGGGAACTTCTCCTCCACGGCCCAGTGCGTCACCGCGTGGCGGCCCTTGTCCTCGCGCACCACCGCCATGCGCTCGCGGTGGTGCGGGTGGCGGCCGATGGCCGCGTCGACCGTGCCGAAGCTGCGGTCGGGCAGGGTCCACACGCCCGCGAGGTATTCGCGCACCAGCGAGCCCAAGCGCCCGTGGTCGGCGAAGATGTCGGCGAGGCCCTTGTGGGCGCGCTCCGATTTCGCCGCCACCATCAGGCCCGTCGTGTCCTTGTCGAGCCGGTGCACGATGCCGGGCCGGCGCACGCCGCCGATGCCCGACAGGCCGGCGCCGCAGTGGTGGAGCAGCGCGTTGACCAGCGTGCCGCTCGCGTGGCCCGGCGCCGGATGCACCACGAGGCCCACCGGCTTGTCGATCACGATCAACTCGTCGTCCTCGAAGACGATGTCGAGCGGGATGTCCTCCGGCAGCGGCGTGGCGTCGACCGCCGGCGGCACGGCGAAGAGCACCCGCGCGCCCTCCTTCGGCTTGGCGTTGGGGTTCGCCGCCACCGCGCCGTCGACCCGCACGAAGCCGTCCGCGATCAGCTCCTGCAGCCGCGTGCGCGACAGGCCCAGCTCCTCGCGCGCGGCGTGGAGCGCGAGGAGCTTGTCTAGCCGCTGCCCGGCCTCGTCCGGCCCCACCGCGAAGGCGGACATCTCCGGGCCGTCGTCGAACTCGGTCAAGACGCGAACTCCGATCGCCTGTAGCCCTGCACGAACAGCAGCGCGTCGAGGTCGTTGTGGTCGATGCGGGCGTGCGCGGCCGCGGCGACGGCGGGCTTGGCGTGGAACGCCACGCCGAGCCCCGCCTCGCCCAGCATGGCGAGGTCGTTGGCGCCGTCGCCCACCGCCATCACGGCCGAGCGCGGGAGGCCCCGCGACCCCCGCAGCGCGACGAGCCGGTCGAGCTTGGCCTCGCGGCCGAGGATCGGCTCGGTCACGGTGCCGGCGAGGCGGTCGCCGTCGATCTCCAGCGTGTTGGAGCGGTGCTCGTCGAAGCCGAGCCGGGCCGCGACCGCCCCGGTGAACAGCGTGAAGCCGCCCGACACCAGCGCGCAATAGCCTCCGTGCGCCCGCATGGTCCGCACCAGCGCCGCGCCGCCGGGCATCAGCGTGATCCGCTCGGCCAGCACGCGGTCGACCGTGTCGACCGGCAGGCCGCGCAGCAGCGCCACCCGCTCGCGCAGCGCGGGCTCGAAGGCGATCTCGCCCCGCATGGCGCGCTCGGTGATGGCGGACACCTCGGCCTTGAGGCCGGCGAAGTCCGCGAGCTCGTCCACGCATTCCTGGTGGATCATCGTGGAGTCCATGTCGGCCAGCAGCAGCCGCTTGCGCCGCCCGGCGGCGGGCTGCAGCACGGCGTCCACCGCCTCGCCGGCCAGCGCCTCGGCGAGGGCGGCGCGCAGGGACGGCAGGTCGGCCGGGGCGGCCGTGAAAGGGATGTCGACGGCCTGACCGGGGTCGAGCCAGTCCGGCGCGCCGGCGCCCGGCAGGACGGCCGCGAGCGCGGCGAGCCGCGGCGCCCCGATCTCGTTCCGGCCTTTACGGGCCATCACGGTCGCGACACAAGGCTCCGGGGGCTGCGGCATCGGATGGGAGATCACGTGGACGGGGGACGGGCGATCCTCATCGCAGGCCCGACGGCGAGCGGCAAGTCCGCGCTGGCGATGCGCCTCGCCGAGCGGCGGGGCGGGATCGTGGTCAACGCCGATTCCATGGCGGTCTACCGCGACCTCGCGATCCTGACCGGGCGGCCCACGGCGGCCGACCTCGCCCGCGCGCCGCACCGGCTCTACGGCCACCGCGACGCGGCCGAGCCCTATTCGGTCGGGATCTGGCTGCGCGAAGCCGCGGAGGAGATTCGCCGGGCGGCGGCGGCCGGCGCCGTGCCGGTCGTGGTCGGCGGCACGGGGCTGTTCTTCAAGGCGCTGACGCAGGGCCTGTCCGACATCCCCCCCGTGCCGGACGAGGTGCGGGCGCGGATCCGGGCCGAGAGCGAGGGGGTGCCGCCCGAGGCGCTGCACGCGCGGCTCGCGGCGGCGGACCCCGCCACCGCGGCGCGGCTCCGGCCGACGGACCCGCAGCGGGTCGTGCGGGCGCTGGAGGTCCTCGCCGCGACCGGGCGGCCGCTGGCGTGGTTCCAGGCGCGGCGGTCGGCGCCCGTCCTCCCGCCGGGGCGCTGGATCGGTGTGGCGCTGGCGCCGGAGCGCGCGGGCCTGCGCCGCGCCATCGACGCGCGCTTCGACCGCATGATGGAGCAGGGGGCGCTCGCCGAGGCGGAGCGGCTCGCCGCCCGCGGGCTCGACCCCGCTCTGCCGGCCATGCGGGCGCTCGGGGTGCCGCCGCTGCTCGCGCATCTCGCCGGGACGCTGTCGCTCGCGGAGGCCGTGGCGCGGAGCAAGGCGGAGACGCGCGCCTACGCCAAGCGCCAGGACACCTTCGCGCGCCACCAGCTCGCGGGCTTCGCCCCGGCGGCGCCGGAGCGGGCCGAGGAGGCTCTCCGCGGCGGAGCTACTGCGCCGCGACCTGATTCTTGATCTGCTCGTAGACGCTGCGGCGCACGACCCGCTTCCTCACCAGATCCTCGACCGAGCCGTAGGGGCGGTGCTTGACGATGGTCTGGCCGATGTGGCCGCCGCCGAGATGGTCCAGCGCGGCCACCGACGCGCTGTTGAGGTTCACACTGCCCTTGCCGGCGGGCGGCTCCGCGGCCGGCTGGGTGTCGGCGTCGGCCGAAGCTACCACAACGGGCGAGGGCTTGGCGGGGGCCGGCACTGCGGCGACCGCCGGTGTGGCCGCAGGCGCGGCCGGTGCCGCGGCGACCGGGGCGGCCGCCTGAGCGGCCGGGGCAGGGGCGGGCGCGGCGGGCGGGGGAGCGGCCGGCACCGAGGGAGCGGCGGCGGCGAACTTGCGCGGCTGGACCGGCGTGTCGCCCAGCGGTCCGGGGTAGACGACCCGGACCGGGGCGATGTCGGCGGGCTGGACGGCCTGCTGCGCGGGAGCGCCGGTCGCCGGCGCGGGTGCCTGCTGAGCCGGGGCGGCGGAGGCCGCTGAAGCCACGGCGGAGGCCGGCGCCGCGGCGAGGGGAGCGGCGTTGGCCTTGGCCACCGCCTTGCCCGGCCCGCGCGTGATGATCAGGGCCGCCTGGGCGATCACGCCCAGCGACACGAGCAGCACGGCCAGGATCAGGAAGCGGCCGACGATCGATCGCGTCATCATGTGCAGTCTCCCGTCGCCGCCCGGCCGACGCGTTGGAGGGATCGCGCCCGCGGCGGACGCGCCGCATGCGCCGTCCGGGCGGCCCGTCAAGGGAACTCGAACGTCTCAGCCGCGATAATAGCGATGTGTGGCGAGACTGCGAAACCGCCCGCCGGCCCGCTCCGGCTGTCCTTTGTTATGGACAGGTTTCATTTCCGGCTGCGGGACGAATTGTTCCGTCGTGTCGTTTTTGCGCAACACCGTCCCACCGCAGCGAGAGCGTCGGCAGGCCCGAGCGCGGGTTGCTCCCCGTTGAAACCTCGACGAAGCCGTGCCGCGCGTAGAAGCGCCGAGCGCGGGCGTTGGCGGCGTTGACGTCGAGCGAGAGGCCGCCCGGCGACAGCGCCTTGGCGGCCCCCATCAGCCGGTCGGCCACCCCCGCGCCCTGCTGGTCGGGCCGGACCGCGAGCTGGTCGAGGTGACGGCGCGCGGGGTCGACGGTGACGAAGCCCGCGGGCGCGCCGCCCACCTCGGCGACGATGATCCGGGCGCCCGCCAGCAGGAGCGCGTCGAGGTGCGCTGCGAGCCAGGGCCGGCGGGCGTCGAAGTCGATCTCGGGCATCGCGGCGCGCCACGCCAGGACCCACAGGTCGGCGAGGGCGGGGCGGTCCGCCGCGACGGCGTCGCGAAGCGCTTCGCGCGGGCTCAGCGCTCGGTCAGCTTCAGCTCGATGCGCCGGTTGCGGCTCATCGCCTCCTCGCTCGTGCCGGGGTCGATCGGCTGGAACTCGCCGAAGCCGGCCGCGACGAGCCTCTGCGGGTCGACGCCCTTCGACACGAGGTACTGCACGACCGCGATGGCGCGCTCGGCCGACAGATCCCAGTTCGACTTGAACAGCGGGGACGCGATCGGCCGCCGGTCGGTGTGGCCGTCGACGCGCAGGACCCACGGGATGTTCGGCGGGATTTCGCGTTCGAGGTCGACGGCGGCCGCGGCCAGCTTGTCGAGCGCGGGGGCGGCGCTGGGCTTCACGGTGGCCTGCCCGCTGTCGAACAGCACCGAGGACTCGAACACGAAGCGGTCGCCCACCACGCGGATGCCCGGGCGGTTGCCGATGATCTCGCGCAGGCGCCCGAAGAAGTCGGAGCGGTAGCGGTTCAGCTCCTGCACCTTCTGGGCGAGGGCGACGTTGAGGCGCGAGCCGAGGTCGGAGATCTTGGCCTGGGCCTCCTGGTCGCGCGACTCGGAGGCGCTCAGCGCCGCCTCGATGGCGGCGAGCTGGCGGCGCAGCGCCGCGATCTGCTGGTTCAGGGCGTCGACCCGCGCCATGGCGCCCGACAGGACGTCGGACTGCGCGTCGAGCTTGCGGGCGGATTCGTCGGCCGCGGCCCCGGCGGCGCCGGCCGCCGCGGCGCTGCCCTGGAGCTGGGCGGCGAGGCTGGCCTTCTCCTGGTCGGCGGAATCCAGCGTCGCCTGCAGCGAGGCGAGGCTCGACTGGGTGTCGGCCTTGCCGGCGCGCTCCAGCGACAGGAGCGAGGTCAGCTGCTCGATCTGGCGGTTGAGCTGCGAGAGCGCATTGTCCTTCTGCGACACGTCGCGCGACATGAAGAACTGCGACAGCATGAAGACGGATAGGAGGAAGGTGATGACCAGGAGCATGGTCGACAGCGCGTCGACGAAGCCGGGCCAGTAGTCGATCGTGCGCGCCGGGCGCCGCGTGCGGCCGAGCGCCATGCTAGCGGACTTCCGACTCGCGGGCGATGCGCTCCAGGAGGCGTCGCATCTCCCGGTTCTGCTCGGCCTGGCCCTCGACCCAGTCGCGGATCATCTGCTGTTCGCCGCGCATGTGCTGCACGAGGCTCTGGATGCCCTCGGCGAGGTTGGCCATGGCGGCGGTGGCGGCGCGGCTCGACGACTGGTCGGCGCCGAGCGCGATGCGGTCGAGCGCGACGCGGAGGTCCGCCGGCACGCCGGCCGGCGCGGGGAGCGCGGCCTCGGTCCCGGCGGCCGCGAGCGGGTCGGCCGTGAGGGCGCTGAGCTTGTCCTCGAGCTGGTTGTAGAATCGGTTCTGCGCCTGCCCGGCCTGGAGGTCGAGGAAGCCGAGCACGAGCGAGCCCGCGAGGCCGAACAGCGAGGAGGTGAAGCTCACGCTCATGCCCGCGATGGGGGCGGCGAGGCCGTTCTTGAGGTCGTCGAACATCACGGCGGAGTCGTTGCCGGCCGTCATGTTGCGGATCACGCCCGCGATGGAGCCGACCGTCTCGAGGAGGCCCCAGAAGGTGCCGAGCAGGCCGAGGAAGATGAGGAGGCCGGTGAGGTAGCGAGCGATCTCGCGCGACTCGTCGAGGCGCGTGCCGACGGAGTCGAGGATGGCGCGCAGCGTCACGGTGGAGATGGTGGGCCGGCCCTCCCCGCGGTCGGCCAGGATGGTCGCCATGGGGGCGAGCAGCACGGGCGGCTTGGCGGCCGGGGCGGACGGGTTGTTGACGCTGTTGGCCCAGCGGATCTCGGGGAACAGGCGGAACACCTGGCGCAGCCCGAGCACGATGCCGACCAGCAGCACGCCCAGGATCAGCCCGTTCAGCGGCGGGTTGGCCATGAAGGCGCGTCCGATCTGGTCCTGCAGGATCAGGGCGACGAAGCCGGCCAGGATCAGGAACACGGCCATCCGGACCAGGAAGATCCGGGGCGAGGACAGGCGGAACGGGTCGGCTCGTGTCGCCATGGTGGGGGCCGCGGGCGTCCTGGGTCGCGGGAGCGCGACGGGTCCCCTCGCCCTTAGCAGGTTTCCGCCCGCATCGCGAGTTGCGGAGCGGAGGGCCGGCGCGGGCCCGGGCCGGTCCCCGTAGGGCGAGCCGCGCGCAGCTGACCGACCCGTCCGGGCCGCACGATGCCCCGTCCCGGTCCGTGCGTGATCACGACCGATGCTTCACGCGTCTTTTTCGTTCCATTTCTGCACTGCTCTGCGACTGGCTTCGACCTGCGCCCTCGTGTCGTCGATGACGGTCAACATGGCTTCGATGTTTTGAGCCAGCTTTTCGGACAGCGCCCGCGCTTCAGCCTTCAATTCCGTGCGGCGTGCCATTTGGAAGTTCACCCCGGTCACGGTCGTGACGTAGGGCCGGTTCTGATCCGTGACATGCTGTCCCTGGAACAGCATCATCGCGCGATAGACGACCTCCCCCGCTTCATCCCTGACAGAGGCGACGAAGCCATGCGACTGCCGGTCGGGCAGGGTCTCCTTCGCGAACTCCGGCAGGAGCGCCGCCGCCTCGTCGGCCGCTTCCGCGACGTTCGGCAACTCTAGGCCGACCGCGTCCCGCATAGCTTTCCGACCATCGTAGACGTCGAAGAAGAACGTCGGCATGTGATGCCCTGCGATTATGAGTGGACGTTAACTGGAGCCGACTTGAAGAGTTGCAAATAAGCCATCTTGACGCAACGGAGGAGGAGCGAGTGGGTGTCCGCTCGTTCGCTGCTTCGCTCTTCGCGCCTCCCCGGCTCAGTCCGGGCTGCGGCGGGTCCGGTGACTTCCGTCGAGCGACGCGGTGCGGGCACGCCACCCCCTGCCGCCGGGCAGTGTCGCGGCGATCGATGTCGGTCAGTTTCCATCGCGGGCTTTTCGGGTCCCGAGATGCATCCGACCTCGCCGGGGAGGCCCTGTCGGCGCGGGCCGTCGACGAACAGCCGGCGAAGCAGGCTCCCACGATCGTCCTGTTTCCGTCAACCGTTCGGCCGCGACCCACGCGCAAGCCTCCCGGCCTAGCCTTCGCGGAATGAAGGGGCGTGGCCCGCCCCGCTCGGATCCGCCAGGTCTCTCCCGATGTCGCTCGACGAAGACGTCTCCCCTCCCGAACCCGCCATGGGGCTCGGCGCCATCCTGGACATCCCGTTGTCGGTGCAGGTCGTGCTCGGCGGCACCTCGATGCCGGTGGCGAACCTGATGAAGCTCGGCCGCGGCGCGGTGATCCCGCTCGACCACCGCGTCGGCCAGCCGGTCGACATCGTGGTCAACGGCCGCGTCATCGCCCGGGGCGACATGACGGTGATCGAGGGCGATGCCGACCGCCTCGGCGTGGCCCTGACCGAGATCGTCGGCGCGTCCGGCCCGGGCGGGCGGGGCTGACGCCGCGATGTCGACCGCCATCGCGGCCTACAGCGACCACCGCACCCTCACCGGCCCCGAGAAGGTCGCGGCCCTGCTGCTCGCCATGGGCAAGCCGCTGGCGAGCCGCCTGCTCAAGCACTTCGACCCCGGCGAGCTGAAGACCATCACGCGCTCGGCCGCGGCGCTCGGCGCCGTGCCGATCACCGCGCTCGAAGGGCTGGTGGAGGAGCTGGCGCAGCAGTTCTCGCGCGGCGTCGACCTGCGCGGCACCGCCGCCGAGGTCGAGCACCTGCTCGGCGGCGTGCTGCCGCCCGAGCAGGTGGCGGAGATCATGTCGGACGTGCTGGGCTCGTCCAACTCCTCGACCTGGGTGCGGCTGTCCGGCCTGCCGGAGGCCGACCTCGCGGCCTACGTGGGCAAGGAGCACCCGCAGACCGCGGCGCTGATCCTCGCCCGCCTGACCCCCGAGGCGGCCGCCAAGGCGCTGGCGATCATGCCGCGCGAGTCGCGCAACGCGCTGACCCGCCGCATGCTGGCGCTCCGGCCGGTCAGCGAGGCCACGATCAAGATCCTCGAGAACAAGCTGCGCGACGACCTGCTCAACGGCCCGCCGCGCGACGCCAACGCCAACACCCGCGGCCGCGTCGCCGACATCCTCAACCGCATGGAGCCGGAGCAGGCCGAGGAGGTGCTCCTCTCCATCGCGGAAGCCAAGCCGGTCGACGCCGCGGCGCTGCGCTCGAAGATGTTCTCCTTCAACGACGTGGTGAATCTGCCCGCGAAGTCGAAGAGCGTGCTGTTCGACCGCGTGCCGACCGAGCAGATCACCATGGCGCTGCGCGGCACCGACGCCACCTTCCGCGACGCCGTGCTGTCGGCGCTGGGCGCCCGCGCCCGCCGCCTGATCGAGAACGAGCTGAACTCCGACGGCGGCTCCGCGAAGGAGATCGCGGCGGCCCGGCGCGCCATCTCGACCACCGTGCTGCAGCTGTCGTCGCTCGGCGAGATCGAGCTCTCGGCCGAGGCGGCGTGAGATGTCCGAGGACGCCGACGACGAGGGCAAAACCTTCGAGCCGACGGAGAAGAAGCTCCGCGAGGCTGTCGAGCGCGGCGACCTGCCGGTGTCGCGCGAGGCGGCGCTGCTCGGCGGGCTCGGCGCCACGCTGGTGGTGTGCACGCTGACGCTGCGCCCCGGCGCGGCCCGGCTCGCCGACACGCTGGCCCACCTGTTCGAGGACCCGGCGCGCTGGCGGCTCCAGAACGGCGCCGACGCCGGCGACCTCGTCGGCGTGCTGCTCGGGGCCGCGGCGAGCTTCGTGCTGCCGGTCTTCGCCATCGTGCTCGCGGCCGGGCTGGCCGTGTCCTTCGCCCAGAACGCGCCCTCGGTGGTGCTGGACCGCATCGCGCCGAAGCTCAGCAAGGTGTCGCCCGCCGCCGGCCTCGCCCGCATGCTCGGCAAGGCCGGCGCGGTCGAGTTCGCGAAGAGCCTCGCCAAGCTCGCCATCATGGGCTGCGTAGCGGCCCTGGTGCTCGCGTCCGAGCGCGACACGGTGGTCGACACCGTCTTCGTGTCGCCCGCGCTGGTGCCGGACCGCATCCTGGCGCTGCTGGTCAAGCTCCTGTCCGGCGTCACCGCCGCCTTCGTGCTCGTCGGCGTCGCCGACATCGCGTGGACGCGGGTCAAGTGGCGCCGCCGCATGATGATGACGCGCCAGGAGGTCAAGGACGAGCACAAGCAGAACGAGGGCGATCCCGCGGTCAAGGCCAAGCGCCGGTCGCTGGCGCTCGACCGCCGCCGCCGCCGCATGATGGCGGACGTGCCCCGCGCGACGCTCGTGATCGCCAACCCGACGCATTTCTCCATCGCGCTCCGCTACAAGCGCGAGGAGGGCGGCGCGCCGGTGGTGATCGCCAAGGGCCAGGACATCCTGGCGCTGAAGATCCGCGAGATCGCCGCCGAGCACGGCATCGCGGTCATCGAAAACAAGCCCCTCGCAAGGTCCATGTACGACCTTGTCGAGGTGGGCGAGCTGATTCCCCCCGAATTCTATAAGGCTGTTGCGGAAGTGATCCACTACGTCCAGTCGCGCGACAATCGCCGCCCCTCGCCGACCCCGGCGGTGATGCATTGACCGACCTCGCCGATCCCGACGCCGGCGCCTACGCGGCGGTGCTGGCCGACAGCCTGCGCGACGTCGCCGCCGACCTGCGCACCATCGACCCCGTCGACCTCGTCAGCTTCATCCGCTTCGGCTCCTTCCCGGCCATCGAGGACCTGATCCAGTCGTCGGCCGAGCTGTTCTTCCGCCACGGCTCGCTGATCTCGGCCTGGACGGCCTGCGTCGACCTCGCCTGGGACAGCCTGCCCCTGGTGACGCTGGGGCTGGAGTTCCACCACCCGATCGTGTCGGTCTTCTTCGACCTCGCCCTCGGGGCGCGGGGCGACGAGGTGGCGGTGCGCTCCGTGCTGTTCGACGAGCCGGTGGCCGACCGCGAGGATCGCCTCGACCGCCTCGCCCGCGCGCTGGCCGAGGCGCGGCTGCCGCGCCGGGCGGCCGGGCGCGCGGCGCCGCTCGGGCTCGTGCCGAGCGCGCGGCCGGGGCTGACGGGCCGGTGAGCCCGCCCGATCCGGCTCCGTCGGTGGTCGCGGCCCGGCGGGTCGCGGACGGCGCGGCGCCGTCGCCGGCCGAGTTCACCTACGCGGTGATCCGCGAGCCGGTGGTGGCCGGAGGGGAGCGGCGCACGACCGTGCGCCGCCGCACGCGCCTGCGCTCCGGCAAGGTGGTGGGCGCCGACGGGCAGTTCATGACGGACTGCCTCATCGCCAACCGTTCGGCGGGGGGCGGGCTGATGCGCCTGCCGGCGCCCCTGCGGCTGCCGGACCGCATCCTGGTCTACGACGACCAGACCGGCGACCTGCTGGCCGCGACGGTGGTGTGGCGCCGCGACCGCGACGTGGGCCTGCGCTTCGGCTCGCCCGAGCGGGACGCGCGCTTCCGCGCCATCGCGGACAGCATGCGGCGCAAGTTCTACGCGGTGCGGTGAAAAGTCGGTTTCCAGAGGCCGCCGGCCTTTGTCGGGTGTGGGGCAGCGCCCCACGTCCCGTGTCGTGTCCGCGGTCGCCCCCTCAACGCGGCGTGAAATCCGTTTCGGGCGTGACCTGGCGGCAGTAGGCGGCCATCAGCCGGGCGCAGTCCTCGACGTCCTTCAGGCTCAGGAGCTCGACCGGCGTGTGCATGTAGCGCAGCGGCACGCCGAGCAGGCCCGTCGCCATGCCGGCGCGGTTGAGCTGCATGGCGTTGGCGTCCGTGCCGGTGCCGGCCGCGCTGACGCTGACCTGGTAGGCGATGCCGGCCTCGCGCGCCGCCGCCGTGACGAGCTCGAAGGTGACCGGGTTGGTGTTGGGCCCGCGCGACACGCTGGGGCCCTTGCCGACCTCCAGGTGCCCGTGCAGCACCTTGTTGACGCCCGGATAGTCGGTGGCGTGGTTGACGTCGACCGCGAGGCCGGTCTGGGCCGCGATGCCGTAGGCGGCCGTGCGGGCGCCGCGCAGCCCGATCTCCTCCTGCACGGTCGCGACGGCGTGGACGCCCACGTCCGGGTGGAGGCCGCCCTCCTCCTTCAGCAGGCGCAGCGCCTCGGCGACCACGAAGGTGCCCATCTTGTTGTCGAAGCCGCGCGCCGTGGCGCGGTCGCCCATCAGGGGCTGGAACTCGCACTGGTAGGTGGCGACGTCGCCGAGGCTGACGACCTCGGCGGCCTCGGCGCGCGAGGTCGCGCCGATGTCGATCCACATGTCCTTGATCTCGGGCTTCTTCTTGCGCTCCTCCTCGTTCTGAAGGTGGATGGCGGTGCGGCCGATGACGCCCGCGATGCGCTGCCGCCCGTAGACCCACAGCCGCTGGCCGATCGCCACCGCGCTGTCGTGGCCGCCGATGGTGCGGAAGTGGAGCTGCCCCGCGTCGTCGATGTGGTGGACGATGAAGCCGAGCTCGTCCATGTGGCCGGCGAGCATGATCCGCATCTCGGCCGCGGGGTTGAGCACCGCCGACACGCTGCCGTGCACGTCCGTGGTGACGCGGTCGGCGAAGGGCTCGGTGTAGGCGCCGTAGACGCGGGCGGCCGGCTGCTCGTAGCCGCTGGGCGAGGGGGCGTCGGCGATGCGGCGCAGGAAGTCGAGGGATTGCTGTCTCATCGGGGCAGGGTGCCGGGCGCGATGGGGCGCCGTCAAGGCGGCGCGGGGGCGGGCCGCCCGCCGCCGGCCGGGGCCGGATCAGTGCATCGTTCGGCGCGCCATGCTGCTCAGCACGTCCAGGCGCAGGCGCTCGATCGGGCCGCGCGCCTCGGCGCCGGTCAGCGGCCGGGCCGCGTCCCGCGCGCCGTCCCGGCCGGAGCCGGCCGTCACGCTCCCACCTCCGCGGCCGACAGGGCTTCCTCGCCGGCCGAGCGCGCCGCGTCGGCGGTGGAGAAGCCGAGGGGGCCGCGGTCGATCACCACCGCGCCGAAGCGGCGGATCTCCCAGCCGAAGGGGAGGCGCTCGTCCCCGAGCCGGACCACGAACAGCTCGGGGGTGCCGCGGGGCTTGGCGAGGTCGCGCTTCCGCCGCCGGGCTTCGATCGCGGCGGCCTGCGCGGCAGCGGTGAAGTGGCGCCGGGAGGGGGGCTTCGGGAGGCTCATGGGCAAAAGCACGCGCGGAAAGGGTCAGCCCCAGGACCACGCGCTGTGGCGCCCGTCGCTATCGTGAGATAAGCACCACATCATCTGTTCGATCCGAAGGTCACCGCGTCTTCAACGCGGTTCGATGTAAAATTCATCAAAAGCCGTATTGTCGATCCGTCGATCGACCGGTTTTCGACTGAGATGAAACGATCGGTCATCGAGGGAAGAGCGATCGACACCGGAGGCTGCGGCCGCGACGGCCGCGCGAAAATTTTCGCGCCGGACGGCGACATCTGGTCCGCGGGGTGCGAGATCCTGCCTGTCGCGCCGACGGGCGGGGTTCTCACGCCCTGGCGGGCGGAAACCAGGCCGGGCTCCGCTCGGGGACGCGCCGCGGCACCGCGGCCCGCGCTTCGAGCCTCGGGAGGTCGAGCAGGTCGTAGGTGTAGCCGTCCCGCCGGATGAGCCCGTCCTGTTCCAGCCTGTTGATGACGCGGTTGACGTGGACGGGCGACAGGCCGAGCACGTCGCCGATCTGCGGCTGCGTCAGCGGAAGGTGGATGCTGTTGCCCGTCGCTCCCGGCGGACGGGTGCGGAACAGCTGGATCAGGAACGCCACGAAGCTGTCCGCGGCGTCGAGCCGCCCCACGGCCACGAGCCGGTCCATCAGCACGACGCGCTCGACCTGGCAGGCGGCGAACAGGGCGGCGGCGACGCGGGGCCAATCGTCGAACAGGGCGCCGACGGCCTTGCGGCTGATCGCGCTCGCCCGGCACGGCGTCAGCGCTGTCAACGTCTCGACCGCCCGGGCGAAGGGCAGGCTCGGCGACCCCAGGACATCCCCGGCCCGGTGCACCTTCAGGATCTGCCGGTCGCCCCTGGCGACGTCGATGCCGCTCACGACCCAGCCCTCGTGGAGGAAGAACAGGCTCGGCTCCTCGCCCTGCCGGTGCAGGAAGCTTCCGGACGGAAAGGACTTGGCCGCGTCGATCAGGGATAGGAGAGCCCGCGTCTCGCCCGGCGTGAGGTCGATGAACAGCGAGAACCTCCACAGGATCGAAGCTTTCCCCTCCGTGTCGCGGGTATCCGCCATCGCGCTGTCCTGGGCTCTATCACCGTTATCGATAGCGAAACGGCGCGTCGAGATCCACATTCCCGCTGCGGACCGTGGCGTCGGGCCCGCACGGTTCCTCCCGACTTTCGCGTTGCTTGAATTCGATTCAAGTCGCCCTGCGAGTTCGGCGCGTCAGGGCCCGCCCTCGCGCGACCGGTCGATCAGGGCGCGGATGCGGCCCGCCACGGCCGGGTCGACCGGGCTGTAGACGATCAGGCCGAGGTCGGGCCGGCCGTCGACCGCGAAGGACGAGTATTCGAGCTCGATGGCGCCGAGCGTCGAGTGGTTCAGGTGCTTCACGCCCTCGCCCTGGCGCACCACGTCGTGTTCCCGCCACAGCGCCGCGAAATCCGGGCTGGCCCGGCACAGCTCGTCGACGAGCTGCGCCACCTCCGACACCGCCCCGGCGCGCGCGGCGTCGGCGCGGAAGGCGGCGACCACGGTGCGGGACAGCCCTTCCCAGTCGCGCTGCGCGCTGCGCACCTGGGGATCGAGGAAGATGCGGCGCAGGATGTTGCGCTCGCCCGCGGGCACGCGGCTCCAGTCCGTCAGCACCGCAGCCGCGGCCCGGTTCCAGGCCACCACGTCCCAGGTCGCCGTCTTGACCAGCGCCGGGCTGGTTTCGAGCGTGTCGAGCAGACGCTGCAGGCGCGGCGTCACGCCCTCGGCCCGCCGGTAGCGGACTTCGGGCGGGCGGCCGAGCCCGATCATGAACAGGTGCTCGCGCTCGGGCTCGGTCAGCAGCAGGCCGCCCGCGATGCGGTCGAGCACGTCGGCCGAGGGCGCTCCGCCGCGCCCCTGTTCGAGCCAGGTGTACCAGGTGGCGCTGATGTTGGCGCGCTGGGCGACCTCCTCCCGCCGCAGGCCCGGCGTGCGGCGGCGGCCCCCGAAGCCGAAGGCCGCCGGATCGAGCCGGCTGCGGCGGTCCTTCAGGTAGTCGCCGAGGGGGTTGGAGGGCGAGGCGGGCATGCCCTGCCTGTTAGCAGCTATACCCCGATGAGGTCACGGCTTTAACGGTGTCGGACTCCACCCCAGGATCGGTCCATCGACGACGACGGAGGCCAGGACATGCGCGTGTTTCTCACCGGGGCGACCGGCTTCATCGGCTCGCGGATCGTGCCCGACCTCATCGCCGCCGGGCATCAGGTGTTGGGGCTCACCCGATCGGATGCCGGCGCCGCGCGACTGGCCGCGGCCGGCGCCGAGGCCTTCCGCGGCACCCTGGAGGAGCCGGAGAGCCTGCGGCGGGGCGCCGAGGGGGCTGACGGCGTCATCCACTGCGCCTTCGACCACGACTTCTCCAACTTCGCCGCGAACTGCGAGAAGGACAGGCGCGTCATCGCGGCGCTCGGCGAGGCGCTGCGCGGCTCCGACCGGCCGCTCCTCGTCACCTCCGGCGTCGGGATCGGCCACGCCGGCCCCGGCGAGCCGGCCGTCGAGGACAACTTCGACCCCGACTACCCGAACCCGCGCGTGGCCTCCGAGATCGCCGCCCACGCGCTGCTCGACGCCGGCCTGAACGTCGGGGTCGTGCGCCTGCCGCAGGTGCACGACCCCGTGAAGCAGGGGCTGATCACGCCGCTGGTGGAGGTGCTGCGGGAGAAGGGCGTCGCGGCCTACGTGGGCGACGGCGCCAACCGCTGGAGCGCCGCACACGTGACCGATGTCGCGCGCCTCTACCGGCTCGCGTTGGAGAGGGCGCGGCCGGGCGCGCGCCACCACGCGGTCGACGAGGAGGGCGTGCCGGTGCGGGACATCGTGGCCGCGCTCGGCCGCGGGCTCGGCCTGCCGGTCCGCTCGGTCACGGCGGCCGAGGCCCCCGAGGTTTTCGGCTGGATGGCGATGTTCGCCGGCCTCGACATGGCGGCGTCGAGCGCCCGGACGCGGGCCGCGCTCGATTGGCACCCGACCGGCCCCGGCCTGCTCACCGACCTCGCGGCGATGGACTACGGCGCGGCGGGACGCTGAATCCCCGGCTCAGGCCGAGGCCTCGGCCTCCATCCGGACGGCTCCGTCGGCGCCCTCCGTCCAGCACCGCACCGCGCCGTCGCGGTCCCGCGCACCCGCCACGCGGAAGACCGGGCCGGCGACGAGCGGCGCGACGTTTCGGAACGCGTAGCGCCGCGGCGCCCGGCCCAGCAGCGCCGCGGCGAGGTTGAAGCACAGCGTCGCCTGGATGGGCCCGTGCACCAGCAGCCCGGCATAGCCCTCCACCGCCGTGACGTAGGGCAGGTCGTAGTGGATGCGGTGGCCGTTGAAGGTCAGCGCCGAATAGCGGAACAGCAGCACCGGCGAGCCCTCGACCGCCCAAGCGAGGTCGGAGCGGCGCGGCTCGGCGGGCGCCGGGGCCGGCGGAGGGGCGGCGCCGGGCGTGAACGCCTCGCGGTACACGATGTCGTGGCGCTCGCTCAGCGCCGGGCCGCGCGCCGTCGACACCTCGTGGCGCACCGTGACGAAGACCAGCGGCCCCGTGCGGCCCCGCTTGGTCGCCAGGTCCTCGACGGTGGAGCGGCGCGTCACCGCGTCGCCGAGCCGCAGCGGCGCGAAGGTCTCGACCGCGCCGCCGGCCCACATGCGGCGGGGCAGGGGCACGGGCGGCAGGAAGCCGCCCTTGGCGGCGTGGCCGTCGGCGGCGAGCTCCGCCATGGGCTCGGCCGGCGGCGCGAGGCACCAGTGCAGCCCGGGCGGCGCCTCGCCCTCCGGCACGGGGAAGAGGTGCGGCGCCGCAGGCTCGAAGAGGTGCGGCCGGAACGTCGCGCGGAACTGGTCGACGAGCCGCGGGGTCACGAGGTCCTCGGCCTCGTGGGTGCGGCCGATCCAGCCGCGGAGGTGGTCGACATCCATCAGTAGGACCTCGGAAGCCCGAGCACGTGCTCGGCGATGTAGCTCAGGATCAGGTTGGTCGAGATCGGCGCCACCTGGTAGAGCCGCGTCTCGCGGAACTTGCGCTCGACGTCGTATTCCTCGGCGAAGCCGAAGCCGCCGAAGGTCTGGATGCAGGCGTTGGCGGCCGCGAAGGAGGCGTCCGCGGCCAGCATCTTGGCCATGTTGGCCTCGGCGCCGGGGTTGGCGCCGGCCTCGTAGAGGCGCAGCGCCTCGCGCACCATCAGCTCCGCGGCGCGCATCTCGGCGTAGGCCTTGGCGATGGGGAACTGGACGCCCTGGTTCTGGCCGATCGGCCGGCCGAACACCGTGCGGTCCCTGGCGTAGCCGCTCGCCTTGTCGATGAACCACTTCGCGTCGCCGACGCACTCGGCCGCGATGAGGATGCGCTCGGCGTTCATGCCGGACAGGACGGAACGGAAGCCGCGGCCCTCCTCGCCGACGAGGTTCTCGGCCGGCACCTCCAGGCCGTCGAAGAACAACTCGCAGGAATTGTGGTTCATCATCGTGCGGATGGGCCTGATCGTCAGCCCCCGGCCCAGCGCCTCGCGCATGTCGACGATGAAGACCGACAGGCCTTCGGTGCGCTTCGCCACCCGATCGCGCGGCGTCGTGCGGGCGAGCAGCAGCATCAGGTCGGAATGCTCGGCGCGGGACGTCCAGATCTTCTGGCCGTCGACCACGTACCTGTCGCCGACGCGGCGGGCCGTGGTGCGCAGCGCGGTGGTGTCTGTGCCCGAGGTCGGCTCGGTGACGCCGAAGGCCTGGAGCCGCAGCCGCCCCGCGGCGATCTCGGGCAGGTAGCGGCGCTTCTGCGCCTCGGAGCCGTGGCGCAGCACCGTGCCCATCACGTACATCTGCGCGTGGCAGGCGGCGCCGTTGCAGCCCTGGCGCTGCACCTCCTCCAGGATCGCGGCCGCGCCCGACAGCGGCAGGCCGGCCCCGCCGTACTCCTCCGGGATCAGCGCCGCGAGGTAGCCGGACTCGGTCAGGGCATTCACGAACTCCGTCGGGTAGCCGCGCTCCCCGTCGAGCCGGCGCCAGTATTCGCCCGGAAAGGCCGCGCAGAGCTTGGCCACCTCCGCGCGGACGTCGGCGTAGGGGGCGGAGAGGGTGTCGTGGGTCACGGGCGGGCCTCGCGGGGTCGGCCCCATCATAGCCGACCGGTGGGCCCGCCGGGGACGCCCGCGTCAGATCACGGTGACGCCGAGCTGCTTCAGCATGCCGAGGTTGTCGAGCAGCGCCCAGTGTTCGACGATGACGCCGTCCTGGACCTTGAACAGGTCCATCACGCCGATGTCGATCTGCTTGCCGGTCGGCGCCATGCCCATCAGGTCGCCGCCGTGGGTGCCCTTCACGCGCAGGTGCACCAGCACCTTGTCGCCCTCGGCGATCACGTCCGAGATCGGCAGCGCCATGTCCGGGATGCCGGGGTTCAGCGCGTCGGACAGCTGCTTGATGCCGGCGGGGCCGCGCACCACAAAGGGCAGGCCGGGGTCGTGGCGCACGAAGTCGGGCGCGATGTGCTTCTGCCACCAGGCCTCGTCGGCCCGCTTGAAGGCGTCGAAATAGTCGCGGCAGAGCTGCTTGTTGGCTTCGAGGTCGGCCATGGGTGTCTCCTCCTGCTTCGTGTTCACGTTGTTTTCTGAATGGCGCCTTCTCGCCTCTCCACAAGGGAGAGGGGAGTGGCTGATGTCCTAGCAGCCCTCACACGTAGGGCTTGGTGTCCGCGTAGGCGGGCCGGCTTGAGACGCTGTCGCGCAGGGCCTGGAGGCGCGGGATCGGCTCCACCCAGGGGTGGTCGGGGAAGCGCAGGGGCAGGTAATCGACCGCCACCACGGCGGTGAGCACGGCGATATCCGGCACGCCGCCCGCGTAGGCCGGCGGGTCGGCCTCCAGGCGCCGGAAGCTCTCCACCACCGTGCCGACGCGCTTCTTGCCGACCTTGCCGCCCTCGAAATCGGGGTCGATCTGCATGCGGCCGGTGACGAGGTTCGCCATGGCCTCGATCACGCCCATGGCGAGGCCCGCCTTGGAGATGACCGCGTCGAGGTCGCCCCCCGCGCCGAGCAGCGAGGGCTCGGGCCGCGTCTTCTCCAGCCACAGCAGGATCAGCAGGCTCTCGGTCAGCGGCACGCCCGAGGGCAGCTCCAGCGTCGGCACCTTCGAGGCCGGGTTGAGCCGCGCCATCTCGTCGTCGGGCCCCCACGGGTTCATCATGCGCAGCCCTTCGGCCGACACGCCCTTCTCGATCAGGGCGATGCGGGCGACGCGCGCGAAGGGGCTGGTCGTGTTGGACAGGATCTTCATTCTGGAGCCTCAGGCCGCGACGACGCTGTAGCCGAAGCGGGGGAAGTGGGTGTGGACGACGCCGGTGCGCGGGTGCTCGTTGCGGATCACGATCTCGGTCTCGTCGGCATAGGCCAGCGTGCCGGTGATGGGGTCGTTGGCGGCGTCCGACAGGATGCTGACGGCGTCGCCGCCCTTGAGCCCCGAGGCCGCGTCCTCGAAGGCGCCGACCCGCGCGGGCTCGGCGGCGCGCGCCACCTCCAGCGCCTCCTCGGGCGACATCACCTCCTTCCGGCCGTGGCCGACGGCGGCGACGCGCTCCATCCAGGGCAGCAGCGGCCGCATCGGCAGCAGGCCCTCGGCCGCCTCGCCGCCGTTCTTCCGCACGAACCACGGCACGTGGTAGGCCGACAGGTCGGCGGCCGACAGCGCGTCGCCGAGCAGGAAGGGGCGGCCGTCCCTGAGCATGTCGGCCAGGATGGTGAGCTGGGCGCGCACGCGCTGCCGGTTCTGCGGCAGGGCCTTCTGGGACGCGGAGCCGCTGAAGTCCTCCTTCATGAAGTCGATGCGGTCCTGCACGAACTGCTCGGGCAGGTGGTCGCCGATGATGGAGGTCACGACCTTGGCAGCCGGGATGAACAGCGTGGTGTCGGCGTACCAGCTCAGCGCCGACGCGAGGCCGACCTGCCCCCCGGGGTAGAGGGTCGGCTCGGGGAAGCGGCGCTCGATCTCGCGCAGGATCAGCAGCGTGTCGCAGTACACGTCGGCGCCGACCTGCAGCGCGGGGGCGCGGCGGTAGCCCGCGGTGAGCGGCGAGAAGTCGGGCCGCGGCGGCCAGATCGGGATGTCGACGCCCCGCCAGTCCAGCCCCTTGTGGCCGAAGGCGAGCCGCACCTTCTCGCAGAAGGGCGACAGGTCGTAGTGGTGCAGGATCAGGTCGGGCACGGCGTTTCTCTCCAGTTCGCGGGCCGGCGCGTTTCACGCGTCTCGGCGGGGCGTCAGCCCAGGCAGCGCTCGAACATCTCCTCGGCCTGGCGCACCGTCATCTTGCGGGCCGAGGGGCAGGCGATCACGGTGGCGTCGCGCGCGGTGGTGTGGTCGTAGTCGCGCGCCGCGATGCCGGCGTAGAGGCCCGGCACGGCGCGCTGCGCCATCTCGCGCACGCGATCCCTCGGCAGCTGCTCGGGCGTGAAGTGCCGCGGGAAGGCGATGTCGTCGAACAGCTCGCGGATCGCCTCGGCGCAGGCCGCGATGGTCTCAGCCCGCGACAGGCCGAGCGTGTCGACCTCCAGCGCCTCCGCGAGCGGCTTCACCTTGGCGGGCAGCACCGCGAGGTTGAAGGCCGTCACCTCGGGCAGGAGCACGCCGACTCCGTAGGGGTGGGGCAGGTCGAGGTGGCCTTCGAGCGGCAGCGACAGGGCGTGGCCGTGGCCGAGGCGGGCGTTGCCGCAGGCGACGTTGGCCATGCAGGAGGCGACGAGGTTGTCCTCGCGGGCGCGCTCGTCGTCCGAGTTGATGGAGGCGCGCAGGGAGCCGAACTGCAGCCGCACGGCGCCGAGCGCGATGGCGTCGGTGAGGTGCGAGCCGATGCCCGACACGTAGGCCTCGACCGCGTGGGTCAGGGCGTCCACGGCCGGCAGGGCGGCGACGCGCATGGGCAGCGAGCGCAGCGTCACCGCGTCGAGGATGGCGGCGTCGGGGAAGGACAGCGGGCCGCCGCCGAGGAGCTTCAAGTGCCGGACCTCGTCCTTGACGATGGTCCACTGCGACACCTCGGAGCCCGAGCCCGCCGTGGTGGGCACCATGATCATCGGCAGGGCGCGCTTGTCGAACTTGCCGACGCCCGTGCACTCGGCCATCGGCTTGTGGTTCGTCGCCACGATGGCGATGCCCTTGCCGGTGCACATCACCGAGCCGCCGCCGATGCAGACCACGCCGTCGATTCCGTCGCGCCGCACGCGCTCGCCCTGCTCGTCGATGTGCGAGCAGCGCGCGTCGATCCCGCACTCGTCGAAGCGCGCCGTGGCGACGCCGGCCTCGCCCAGCGCCGCGAGCGCGTCCGCGTGGAAGGGCTGTGCCGAGATCACGGGGTCGGACACCACGAGGACGCGGCTCATGCCGAGTTCGCGCGCGAGCCTGCCGATGGTGCCGAGCGAGCCCGAGCCCGCCACGATGCGGGTCGGCATGTAGAAGTTGGAGATCACGGGCGTCCCCTCCCTGTCCGCGACCGACGGTGTCGGCGCGGTCCGCTTTATGTGGGGCTGTTATGCGCGGCGTGCAGGGGAAGGCCAATAGGGTTTTGCGGGGGGCGGGATCGCGGGGAAATATCGGGCCGCGGGCCGCACCGAGCGCCGCTCCATGCCTCCCCGGCCGGCACCGACACCGGCGCGGGGCGGCCGTCAGCCCTCGAACCGATCGGTCATTCGTAGTAGCCGACCGCGCAGATCTGGTCTCGCACCTTGGTGTACATCGTGTGCTTGACCGAGGGCCTGTAGCCGTCGAGGCGCGGCCAGAGGTAGGTGATGTTGGAGACGACGCCCTCCTGCGCCCCCTTCAGCATCTCGTCCGCGAAATGGTAGCCGTTGGCGTCTATCAGGGTCTTGGTGACATCCGTGCCGTTGATCTTGGGGTCGGGGTGGGCCGCCATGACGTGGTCGGGGCCGATACAGTAGACGTAGAGGTCCTCCGTGCGAAAGCCGTGAGACTGTTCGGTGAACCACTTGAGGGCCTGCGGCTCGTCGGCCTGCACGGCCGCCACCGCCTGCTCCAGCATGTAGCGGGCATCGTCCGCGTCGTTGCCGCATGTGGAGCCGGTCTCGTCGCCGCAGGCCCTTGCGGCTGGTGCCCTCAGCAGCATGCCCGATGCGATGATGATCAGTGCTGCCGCAAGTCGTGGCAGACGGCTCTTCGTCGAGTGATGAATGTTCATGCAATGAGCCCTCGAAATCGACGGGACGCGTTGCTGAAAATCTAATGATCTTTGATATAAATCCGATATGAGTCCCGCAACGCCGATTCTGAACTGATTCGCGCGGCTTTGTCATGGTGCCGCGCATGGAATCGGGCGTGTTCCGGCCCGCGATCACGAGATAGTGTTTTGGCGCCTCACCGGGCGCCGCGATCTGCTCGAGATCGATGTTCAAAAAAGAAGGGAGCCCGAAGGCTCCCCCCAAATATCGATCGGGAAACCCGGGGCCGGTGCTCCGGTCAACCGTGCTTGAAGATCGTCGTGCGCAGCGTCGACATGTCGTGCAGCGCCGCGAAGCCCTTCTCGCGGCCGTGGCCGGACTTCTTCATGCCGCCGAAGGGCAGCTCGATGCCGCCGCCGGCGCCGAAGCTGTTGATGTAGACCTGCCCGGCGCGGATACCGCGCGACACGCGCAGCGCCCGGTTGCCGTCGAGCGACCAGACCGCGGCCATCAGGCCGTATTCCGTGTCGTTGGCGAGCTTCACGGCGTCCGCCTCGTCGTCGAAGCGCTGCACGGAGAGCACCGGCCCGAAGATCTCCTTGGCGGCGAGGTCGTTGCCGCGCGGCACGTCGCCGTAGACGCGGGGCTCGACGAAGAAGGCGCCCTCCGGCACACCCTCGGCCACCTGCCCGCGCGACAGCACCGGCACGCCCTCCTCCTCGGCGCGGTCGAAGAACTTCTGGATGCGCTTCTTCTGCGTGGCGTTGATGACTGGGCCGAGGTCGAGGTCCATCTCCGGCGTGCCGGCGCGCAGGGACGCGAACTTCTCGGCGAGGCGGCTCGTGGCCTCGTCGTAGACGCCCTTGGCGACGAGGAGGCGCGAGCCCGCCGAGCAGGTCTGGCCGGCGTTCTGCACCATGGTGTTGGCGATGACCGGGATCGCGGCGTCGAGGTCCGCGTCCTCGAACAGCACGTGCGGCGACTTGCCGCCGAGCTCCATCACGCAGCCGATGTGGTTGCGGGCCGCGGCCGACTGGATCAGCGTGCCGACCTCGGGCGAGCCCGTGAAGGAGATGAAGTCGATCTCGGGATGCGACGACAGCGCCGCGCCGGCGGCCTCGCCGAGGCCGGGCACGATGTTGATGGCGCCCTCGGGGAAGCCGACCTCGGCGGCGAGCTCCGCGATACGCAGCGGCGTCAGGCAGGCGTCCTCGGCGGGCTTCACCACGGACGCGTTGCCCATGGCGAGGGCGGGCGCCACGGTGCGGCCGAACATCTGCGCCGGGTAGTTCCACGGGATGATGTGGCCGACGACGCCGTGCGCCACGCGCTCGGTCGTAACGAAGTAGCCGGGCAGGAACGGGATGGTGTCGCCGTGCACCTTGTCGGCGCCGCCGCCGTAATATTCGAAGTAGCGGGCCAGCGCGATCATGTCGTTGCGCGCCTGCTTCATCGGCTTGCCGGTGTCGCGGGCTTCGAGCTTGGCCAGTTCCTCGGCGTGGTCCTGCACGGCGTAGCCGAGCTTGGTGAGCAGGCGGCCGCGCTCGGTGGCGGACATGCGGCCCCAGGCGCCCGCGAGCGCGCCCTGGGCGGCCTTCACGGCGCGGTCCACGTCCGGCTTGTCGCCAGCGGCGATCTCGGCGAAGGGCACGCCCTCGGCGGGCGCCATGGTCTGGATGGTCTGGCCCGAGGCGGCCGGCGACCAACGGTTGCCGATGAACACGCCCTGCGCGGCGATGATGGACGGCGAATGCACGTTCACGTCGGTGTCCTCCCTTGCGACCCGTTTCACCTGAGATGTGGTGCGGGGCCCGCCGCCGCCAAGACGTTTCCGGTCTCCCCGTCATAAGGGGCCGCGATGGGGACCGATCGAAGACGGCCACCACGTCCTTCATCCTTCGACACGGCCCTGCGGGCCGGCTCAGGACGAGGAAGGTGGAGTGGATCAGGTCGTGATCGCGTCCCGCTCACTCGCTCGTCCGCATCCGCGCCATGTGCCACTCGCCCGAGCGGACGAGGTCGCGCAGGGTCGCGCGGCACAGGCCCTCGACGGCCTTCACGGCCTGGGTCGGCGGCCGGTCGGTGGGCTGGACCAGCGACACCATGCGGGTCAGCGGCGGGTCGACCGCCCAGGCGCGCAACCGGCCGTCCTCGACCTCGCGGCGGCCGGCATGGCCGGGCAGGATCGAGTAGCCGAGGCGCCGCTCGACGAGCTGCTTGATGGCCCCGTAGGCGTCGATGTCGATCGCGGTCGCGAGGCGGATGCCGCGCGCCGTCGCGGCGGCGTCGAGCAGGTCGCGCAGCCCGTGGCCGGGGCTCGGCAGGATCAGCGGCAGCGCGGCGAGGTCGGCGAAGCTCAGGGCGTCGCCTTCCGGGTGGCTGCGGCCGTCCGGGGGCTCGGGGGCGCCGTAGACCACCAGCGTCTCGACGAGCAGGCCCGTCGCCCGCAGCTCGCGGTCCTCCGGCAGGCCATAGAGCAGCCCCAGATCGACGCGGCCCTGGCGCAGCCAGTCGAGCACGTAGCCGCTCATGGCCTCCGCGATGCGCAGGGTGACCTTGGGGAAGCGCGCCCGCGCGGCCAGCACCAGCGGCACGCCGAGCAGCGGGCTGATGGAGGACGGCAGGCCGAGCCGCACCTCGCCCGAGGGCTCGGCGGCGCTGCCGCGGATCTCGCGCTGCGCCACCTCGAACTGCTCGATGATGAGCCGCGCGTTGCGCAGCAGGATCAGGCCGGCCTCGGTCGGCTGCACGCCCTGCGGCGTGCGGAACAGCAGCGGCAGGCCGAGGTCGGCCTCCATGTTGCGGATGTGCAGGCTGAGCGCCGGCTGGGCGATGTTGAGCTGCAGCGACGCGCGCGAGATCGAGCCGCACTGGACGATCGCGACGAAGTAGCGAAGCTGCCGCAGGTCCAACCACGCCTCCCCGACCCGGACCCCCGAGCGCCCGGCGGCCCAGGATAGCAGGCGGGGACGGGGATGCCAGCGGGGCTGCCTGGGCGGTCGGCGGCGGGACGTCGCCGGTGGAGGGGCGGCCGCCTCCCCTCACTCGGCCGCGGCGCGCGCGCCTCCGGCGAACTCGGCCCGCAGCGCGTCCGAATGCTGGCCCAGCGCCGGCACGGGGCGGTAGTCCGGCAGGGCGCCGTCGTGGAGCGCGCCCGGCGCGAGGTATCTCGCCGGGCCGGTCGGGGTGTCCACCGTGACGAAGCGGTTCTGCGGGTGCTTGGCGAGGTCCTCCATGGTGGACACGCGGCCATAGGCGATGCGGGCCCGCTCCAGCCGCTCCACCATGGCGTCGCGGTCGTGCCGGAGGAACACGCCTTCCACCACGGCGTCGAGCGCGGGGCGGTTGGCGACGCGGCGCACGTTGAGCGAGAAGCGCTCGTCGGTGGCGACCTCGGGCAGCTCCAGCACGTCGCGGCAGAAGTTGACCCATTCGCGCTCGTTCTGGATCGAGAACAGCACGGCCCTGCCGTCGCGGCACGCGTAGGCGCCGTAGGGCGCGATGGTGGGGTGGTTGAGGCCGGAGCGCGGCGGCACCTTGCCGCCGTAGACGTACTGCATGTACGGCACGTTCATCCAGTCTGCGAGCGCGTGGTAGAGCGACACCGCGACGTGGCGCCCGCGCCCCGTGATCCCGCGCCCGATCAGTGCCTGCAGCACCGCCTGGAAGGCCGTCATGCCGGCCGCGATGTCGCAGACCGACACGCCGACGCGCGCCATCTCGGTCTCGGTGCCGGTGATGGAGCTGAGGCCCGTCTCGGCCTGGACCAGGAGGTCGTAGGCCTTGAGGTCGCGGAACGGACCCTCGTCGCCGTAGCCCGAGATCGACACGGTGACGAGGCGGGGATAGTCGGCGCGGAGCCGCTCGGGCGCGAAGCCGAGGCGGTCGACCGCGCCGGGCGCGAGGTTCTGCACGAACACGTCGGCGCCCGCCACCATGCGCTCCAGGAGCGCGCAGTCGTCCTTCTGGCGGAGGTCGAGGCAGATCGACTCCTTGCCGCGGTTCAGCCACACGAAATAGGCGCTCTCGCCGTGGACGAGGTGGTCGTAGCCGCGGGCAAAGTCACCCTCAGGCCGCTCGACCTTGATGACGCGGGCGCCCGCGTCGGCGAGGCGGCTCGTGAGGTAGGGGGCCGCCACCGCCTGCTCGATCGAGACGACGACGAGCCCGTCGAGATCACCCGCCATGACGCTTCCTCCGATCCTGGCCGTTGCGTCCCACTATCGCGCCGCCGCGGCACCCCCGCCGCATAGCGTTTGCGTCCCGCCCTCATAGCCGGACGCTATGTGGCAT
Source organism: Lichenibacterium dinghuense (assembly GCF_021730615.1). NCBI lineage: Bacteria > Pseudomonadati > Pseudomonadota > Alphaproteobacteria > Hyphomicrobiales > Lichenihabitantaceae > Lichenibacterium > Lichenibacterium dinghuense. The sequence continues at coordinate 1,410,320 of NZ_JAJLMN010000001.1, read as the reverse complement.
TGATCGCAGCCCCGGCCCATCTAGAGTCCCACCGAAGGGCATCCAGGGCGACGGAGGACAGCACATGGCGACCGGTGAAGCGCGCGGGCCGATCCGCGAGGAGGACTTCATCGCCAGCGTGGCCGACGCGCTCCAGTACATCGCCGTGTATCACCCGCCGACCTTCGTGAAGGCGCTGGCGGAGGTCTACGCGCGCGAGGAAAGCCCGGCCGCCCGCGACGCCATCGGCCAGATCCTCGCCAACTCGCGCATGTCGGCCTTCGGGCGGCGGCCGATCTGCCAGGACACCGGCACCGTCAACGCCTTCGTCAAGGTCGGCATGGGCGCGCGCTTCGCGGGCGGGCGGCCGCTGCAGGAGCTCGTCGACGAGGGCGTGCGCCGGGCCTACACCCATCCCGACAACCCGCTGCGCGCCTCCATCGTGCGCGACCCGCTGGGCGGGCGGCGCAACACCGGCGACAACACGCCGGCCGTGGTCCACGTCGAGATGGTGGCGGGCGACACCGTCTCCGTCACGGTCGCGGCCAAGGGCGGCGGCTCGGAGAACAAGGCGCGCTACACCAACCTCGCGCCGGCCGCCTCGGTGGCGGACTGGGTCGTCAGCACGGTGGAGACGCTCGGCGCCGGCTGGTGCCCGCCGGGCCTGCTCGGCATCGGCGTCGGCGGCTCGGTCGAGAAGAGCATGGTCATGGCCAAGGAGGTCCTGCTCGAGAAGATCGACATGCCGGACCTCATCCGCCGCGGGCCCTCCAACCCCGCGGAAGAGCTGCGGCTGGAGATCTACGACCGCGTCAACGCCCTCGGCATCGGCGCCCAGGGGCTCGGCGGCCTGACCACGGTGGTGGACGTGAAGGTGCGGACCTTCCCGTGCCACGCGGCCTCGAAGCCCGTGGGGCTGATCCCGCAATGCGCGGCCGACCGCTACATCACCTTCACGCTCGACGGCTCCGGCCCGGCCGAGTTCGCCCCGCCCGACCCGTCGCTGTGGCCGGTGCTCGACGCCGACCCGGCCGCCGCCGCGCCGCGCCGCGTCGACCTCGACCGCCTGACGCGCGAGGAGGTGGCGACCTGGCGGGCCGGGGAAACGCTGCTGCTCAACGGCCGCATGCTGACGGGGCGCGACGCCGCCCACAAGCGCATGGCGGACCTGATGAGCCGCGGCGAGCCGCTGCCGGTCGACCTTCGGGACCGCGCCATCTACTACGTCGGCCCGGTCGACGCCGTGCGCGACGAGGCGGTCGGCCCCGCCGGCCCCACCACCTCGACCCGCATGGACGGCTTCACGGACCAGCTCCTCGACCGGACGGGGCTGCTCGTGATGATCGGCAAGGCCGAGCGCGGGCCCGACACGGTGAACTCCATCGCCCGGCACGGCGCCGCCTACCTCATCGCCGTGGGCGGGGCGGCCTATCTCGTGTCCAAGGCGATCCGCTCGGCGCGCGTGCTGGCCTTCGCCGACCTCGGCATGGAGGCCATCCACGAGTTCGTGGTCGAGGACATGCCGGTGACGGTGGCGGTGGACAGCACCGGCGACGCGGTGCACCGCACCGGGCCGGCGCGCTGGCGCCGGCCGCCGGTGGTGCGGGTGCCGGCGCTGGCCGACGCCTGACGGGCGCCGTCCCGGGCCTGACCCGGGGCACAGACGGAAGGGCCGCCCCGCGAAGGCCCGCGGTCACGTCCGGCGAGTGTCGATCGGTGGCGGCATCACGCCGCGCGGCTCAGCTCGAGCGACATCCGGTCGAGCGCCCGCTCCAGGGCGGCGAAGCAGACGGGGTCGAAGGCCGCGCCGAGGTCGGCCCGCATGATGTCGAGCGCCTTCGGCACGGGCAGGGCGGCGCGGTAGGGGCGGTCGGCCGTCAGCGCGTCGAAGACGTCGGCCACCGACACGATGCGGGTCTCGGGTTCGATCGCGTCGCCGGCGAGGCCGCGCGGGTAGCCCCGCCCGTCGAGACGCTCGTGGTGGGCGCCCCCGATCCGCGCCATCTCGCGGAACGGCGTCACCCGCTCCAGGATGCGCTCGGACAGGGCGGCGTGGTCGCGCATCTCCGCCCATTCCCGGTCGTCGAGCTTGCCCGGCTTGTCCAGGATGGCGTTGCTGACGCCGAGCTTGCCGATGTCGTGCAGGAGGGCCGCGCGGCGCAGCCAGCGCCGCCGCGCCGCGTCGTAGCCGAGCTCGGCCGCCACGAGGTCGGCGTAGACGGCGACCCGCTCCGAATGGCCCGAGGTGAACGGGCTCTTGGAATCGATGACATGCGCGAAGGCGCGGGCGATGTCGTCGAGGTAGTCCTCGTCGATCGTCGCCGCGGGGCCGGCCGGCTCCAGGGCGAAGACCGCCTCGTCGATGCCCTCGGCCTCCAGCGTCGCCCAGAAGTCCGGCTCCGCGGCGGCGCGCTCGAAGGCCGCGACGGCCGCGGGGTCGAGCCAGGAGCCCGAGCGCTTGCGCACCTCGGCCAGCGCCGCCGCGCGCCCCGCCGCGCGGTGGAACACGTCGGCCACCTGCGCCAGCAGCGCCACGCGGGCGTGGAGCGGGATGGCGTCGCCGGCGAGGTGGTCGGGCCGCCCGCCGCCGTTCCAGTGCTCGTCGAGCGAGCGGATGCCGTCGCACACGGCGCGCGGCAGGCGCAGGCTCTCCGCGATGGCGGCGCCGCGCCCGCACCGCGTCTCGATGAGCCCGTCGGCGATCTGTCCGCCGTTCTGCAGGATGTTGAGGATCGCCCGCAGGCGGTCCCCGAGGCCCGCCTTGAGCCCCGTGTGGGAGAAGACGAAGCCGAGCACGGCCGGCAGGCTGTCGTTGATCGCCTTGAAGTCGCGCTTGAAGCCGATGTCGTCGGACAGGTACAGCTCGCAGATCCGGGCCGCGTTGGACGAGCAGCCGAGGTCCTTCATCATCACCGTGTAGTAGAGCTCCCACAGCGCCGGCTCGGGGAGGCCGAGCGCGCGGCCGACGCGGAGGCCGATCCAGGTCGCCCGCACGCAGTGGCCGGGCGGCTGCCCCTCGGTGAGGTCGAGCGCGTGGCTCAGCGCGCCCAGGACCTCGGACAGCCGCACCGTCCCGCGGCCTCCCGCCTTCCCCCGCTCCGTCCCGACCCGCATGCCGCCCCTCCCGCGCCCTGCGGGCCACCATGGCGCGGAGCCGGTGAACGGATCTGTTTCATCGGGCGAAAGGCGGCGGCCTCCCGCGCCGGAGGGTGAATCCTTCGTCCTCGGCCGCCGGTCCTTTGGGTCAAGCCGCCCCGCGGGCCGCGATGCCGTCGAGCTCGGCCGCGGCGTCGTCGGGCAACGCCACCCCGCCGGCCGCGACGTTCTCGCGCAGATGCGCCACCGAGGACGTGCCCGGGATCAGCAGCACGTTGGGCGAGCGGCGCAGCAGCCAGGCCAGCGCCACCTGCAGCGGCGTGTGCCCGAGCCGCGCCGCCACGCCGGACAGCACCCCGGACTGGAGCGGGGTGAAACCGCCGAGCGGGAAGAAGGGCACATAGGCGATGCCGTCGCGGGCGAGCGCGTCGATCAGCGCGTCGTCGGCGCGGTGCGCGAGGTTGTAGTTGTTCTGCACGCAGACGATCTCGCAGACGCGCCGCCCCTCGGTCACCTGCGCGGCCGTGGCGTTGCTGAGCCCGATGTGGCGGACCAGCCCCCGCCGCTGCAGCTCCGCCAGCGCGGTCAGCGGCGCCTCGACCGAGCCCTCGGCGGGGCCGTGGGCGTCGAACATGCAGCGGAAGTTCACCACGTCCATCACCTCGCGGCCGAGGTTGCGCAGGTTGTCCTCCACCGCGCCCGCCAGCTCGGCGGCCGAGAAGGCCGGATTCCAGGACCTGTCCGCGCCCCGCACCGCGCCGACCTTGGTGACGATGGTGAGGTCCTGCGGGTAGGGGTGCAGCGCGTCCCGGATCAGCCCGTTGGTGACGTGCGGGCCGTAGAAGTCGCTGGTGTCGATGTGGTCCACGCCGGCCTCCACGGCCGCGCGCAGCACCGCCAGGGCGGCGGCGGGGTCCTTCGGCGGCCCGTAGACGCCGGGGCCGGCGAGCTGCATGGCGCCGTAGCCGAGGCGATGGACGCGCCGCGTCCCGAGCGCGAAGGTGCCGGACTGTTCGATGGGGGACATGGGGCTTCTCCTGTTTCCGTCCCCTCGATCTATGCCTTGCCCCGGCGCGCGATAATCGGGGACGATCCGCACGGGCTGTGCGGGATGGCGAACGATGCGGGCGAGCTTGGCGGACCTCGAAGCCTTCGTGGCGGTGGCGCGCGCCGGCGGCTTCCGCGACGCCGCGCGGGCCGGGGGGATGAGCGCGTCCAGCCTGAGCGAGGCGGTGCGGCGGCTGGAGGACCGGCTCGGCCTGCGCCTGCTCCACCGCACCACCCGCAGCGTCGCGCCCACCGAGGCGGGGGATCGACTGCTCGCGCGGCTCGGCCCGGCGCTCGGCGAGGTCGACGACGCGCTCGCCGCCGTGGAGGGCTTCCGCGGCCGGCCCGCGGGGACGCTGCGGCTCAACGTGCCCGCCAGCGCGTCGCGGCTGGTGCTGCCCCGCATCGTGCCGCCCTTCCTGGCCGCCTATCCCGAGATCCGGCTGGAGGTGACCACGGACGAGAGCTTCGTGGACGTGCTGGCGGCGGGCTGCGACGCCGGCATCCGCTACGACGAGCGCCTGGAGCAGGACGTCATCGCCGTGCCGATCGGCCCGCGGGTCCAGCGCTTCGCGACCGCTGCGGCCCCGGCCTACCTCGACCGCCGCGGGCGGCCGGAACACCCGCGCGACCTCCTGGCCCACGCCTGCCTGTTGTCGCGCTTCCCGAGCGGCGCCCGCGTCGCCTGGGAGTTCGAGCGGCGCGGCGAGGCGGTGCGGGTCGAGCCCGGCGGCCCGCTGGTGGTGCAGGCCGGCGGCGGCTCCGACCTCGCCGTCGCGGCCGCGGTGGCCGGGAGCGGGATCGTCAGCCTGTTCGAGGACTGGCTCGCGCCCGAGCTCGCCTCCGGCGCGCTCGAACCCGTGCTGGAGGAGTGGTGGCCGAGCTTCCCCGGCCCGTTCCTGTATTACCCCGGCCGCCGCCTCGTGCCGCCGCCGCTGCGCGCCTTCGTGGACTTCGTGAAGGCCGGCGATGCGCCCCGGCGGTTGGCGGCCGCCGGCGAGGGCGTTAGGTCTCCGGGACAGCGCACCGCGCCCGCGACGAGCCACGACCCATGACCGACCCCACCCCTCCGGCGCCCGGCTGGCAGTTCTGGATCGACCGGGGCGGCACCTTCACGGACGTGGTGGCCCGCGCGCCGGGCGGCGCCCTCACCACCCACAAGCTGCTCAGCGAGGATCCCGGCCGCTACCGCGACGCGGCCGTGGCGGGCATCAAGGCGGTGTTGGGCGTGCCGCCCGATGCGCCGATCCCGCCCGGCCTCGTCGCGGCCGTGAAGATGGGCACCACGGTGGCCACCAACGCGCTGCTGGAGCGCAAGGGCGAGCGCACGCTGCTCCTCGTCAACCGCGGCTTCGCCGACGCGCTGCGCATCGGCAACCAGGCCCGCCCGCGGCTGTTCGACCTGGAGATCACCCTGCCCACGCTGCTGCACGAGCGCGTGGTCGAGGTGGCGGGGCGCGTCGCCGTCGACGGCAGCGAGGTCGAGCCGCTCGACGAGGAGGCTGCCCGCGCGGCCCTGGAGGCGGCCAGGGCCGAGGGCATCGGCGCCGTGGCGATCGCGCTGATGCACAGCTGGAAGCATCCCGAGCACGAGCGCCGGCTGGCCGCGCTCGCCCGCGCGGCCGGCTTCGCGCAGGTGTCGGCGAGCCACGAGGCGAGCCCGCTGCTGCGCCTCATCCCGCGCGCCGACACGGCGGTGGTGGACGCCTACCTGTCGCCGGTGCTGCGCCGCTACGTCGACCAGGTGGCCTCCGAGCTCGGCGACGCGCCGCTCTACTTCATGCAGTCGCACGGCGGGCTCGCCGAGGCCCACGCCTTCGCGGGCAAGGACGCCATCCTGTCCGGCCCCGCGGGCGGCATCGTCGGCGCGGCCCGCACGGCGGCGCTCGCGGGCTTCACCGACGTCATCGGCTTCGACATGGGCGGCACCTCTACCGACGTCGCGCTCTACGCCGGCGCCTACGAGCGGAGCTTCGAGACCGAGGTGGCGGGCGTGCGGGTGCGCGCGCCCATGATGGCGATCAACACGGTGGCGGCGGGCGGCGGCTCGCTGCTGCACTTCGACGGGCTGCGCTTCCGCGTCGGGCCGGACAGCGCCGGCGCGAACCCCGGCCCGGCCGCCTACCGCCGCGGCGGCCCGCTCACCGTCACCGACGCCAACCTGCTGGTCGGCAAGATCCAGCCCCGGCACTTCCCGGCCATCTTCGGGCCGGAGGGCGACCAGCCGCTCGACGGGGACGCCGTGCGGACGGGCTTCGCCGCGCTGGCGGGCGAGATCGAGGCGGCGACCGGCACGGCGCGCGACCCCCGCGACGTGGCCGAGGATTTCCTGCGCATCGCCGTCGCCAACATGGCGCAGGCGATCAAGCAGGTGTCGGTGCGGCGCGGCCACGACGCCTCGGCCTTCGCGCTGCAGTGCTTCGGCGGCGCCGGCGGGCAGCACGCCTGCCTTGTGGCGGACGAGCTCGGCATCGAGACGGTGCTGCTCCACCCCTTCGCGGGCGTGCTGTCGGCCTACGGCATGGGCCTCGCCGACCAGACCGCCCTGCGCGAGCGCGCCGTGGAGCTGCCGCTCGACGCGGCGGCCCTGCCGGCGTTGCGCGCCGCCGCCGGGGAGCTGGGGGCCGAGGCCCGCGCGGCCCTGCTGGCCCAGGGCGTCGCCGGGGGCGCGGTCGCGGTCGAGGCGACCGTGCACCTGCGCTACGGCGGCACCGCCACGGCGCTGCCGGTGCGGCTCGACGGGCTCGAGGCCATGCGGGACGCCTTCACGGCGGCGCACCGCGCGACCTTCGGCTTCGCGACGCCCGAGCGCCCTCTCGTCGCCGAGGCGGTGGCGGTCGAGGCGGTGGCGCCGGGCGAGCCCGCCGCCGAGGCCGAGCTGCCGCGGCGAGGCGAGGGGGCGCCCGAGCCGGTCGACCGCGTCGCCCTGTGGAGCGGCGGGTGCGAGCACGGCGCGCCCGTCTACGACCGGCCGGCGCTGCTGGCCGGCGACTGGGTGGCCGGCCCGGCGCTGATCCGGGAGCCCATCGGCACGGTCGTGGTCGAGCCCGGCTGGGCCGCCGAGGTGACGGCGCTCGGCCACGTCGTGCTGCGGCGGGCGTTGGCCCGCGCCGGCGAGCGGGACGCCGACGCGTCCAGGCCGGACCCGATGCGGCTGGAGCTGTTCAACAACCTGTTCATGCACGTCGCCGAGCAGACCGGGCTGGTGCTGCAGAACACCTCGCTGTCGGTCAACATCCGCGAGCGGCTCGACTTCTCCTGCGCGATCTTCGACGCGGAGGGCAACCTCGTCGCCAACGCGCCCCACGTGCCGGTGCACCTCGGCGCCATGGGCGAGAGCGTGAAGGCGGTGATCCGCAGCCGCGGCGCGACGCTGAAGCCCGGCGACGCAGTGGCGCTGAACGACCCGTCCAACGGCGGCACCCACCTACCCGACATCACCGTCATCACGCCGGTCTTCGGGCCGGACGGGCGCACCATCCGCTTCTTCGTCGGCTCGCGCGGCCACCACGCCGACGTCGGCGGCTCGACGCCGGGCTCGACGCCGCCCTTCTCGCGGCGCCTCGCGGAGGAGGGCGTCGTGCTCGACGATGTCCTGCTCGTCGACGGCGGCCACTTCCGCGAGGACGCGTTCCGGGCGCTGCTGGCGGGCGCCGAGTTCCCGGCGCGCTCGCCCGACGTCAACGTGGCGGACATCAAGGCCCAGGTGGCGGCCAACCGCGGCGGCGCGGCCGAGCTCCAGCGCGTGGTCGACCGCTACGGCTGGGAGGTGGTGCGGGCCTACATGGGCCACGTGATGGACAACGCCGAGGAGAGCGTCCGCCGCCTTCTGACGCGGCTCGACGGCGGCGCCTTCGACTACGCGATGGACGACGGCACGCCGCTGCGCGTGCGGGTGACGGTGGACCGCGCGGCGCGGGAGGCCGTGGTCGACTTCACCGGCACAGGCCCGCAGCGGCCGGGCAACTTCAACGCGCCCGCGGCCGTGACGCGCGCCGTGGTGCTGTACTGCTTCCGCTGCCTCGTCGGCACGGACGTGCCGCTCAACGACGGCTGCCTGAAGCCGCTCCGCATCGTCGTGCCGCCCGGCACCTTCCTGTCGCCGGGGCCCGGCGCGGCCGTCGTGGCGGGCAACACGGAGGTGAGCCAAGCCGCCTGCAACGCGCTGTTCGGCGCGCTCGGCGCCCTCGCGTGCAGCCAAGCCACGATGAACAACCTGCTGTTCGGCGACGCGACGCGGCAATATTACGAGACGGTGGCGGGCGGCACCGGCGCGGGGCCGGCCTTCGACGGCCAGTCCGCCGTGCAGACCCACATGACCAACACCCGCATGACCGACCCCGAGGTGCTGGAGCTGCGCTACCCCGTGCGGCTGGAGGAGTTCTCCATCCGCCGCGGCTCGGGCGGCGCCGGGCGCCACCGCGGCGGCGACGGCGCGCGACGCCGCATCCGCTTCCTCGAGCCCATGACGGCCGTGGTGGTGGCCTCGCGCCGCACGGTCGCGCCCTTCGGGCTCGACGGGGGCGCCGACGGCGCGCCGGGCCGGCAGTGGGTCGAGCGCGCGGACGGGACCGTGCAGCCGATGGGCGGCTCCGACGCCGCGGAGCTGGCGGCCGGCGACGTGCTGGTGCTGGAGACGCCGGGCGGCGGCGGCTACGGGGCGGCGCAGGGCTGACGGGTCGGGCGCGGGCGCCCTTCTCCCCGGAGGGGATGAGGGCGAACTCTCCCCGTGGTCGGGATCTTCGGCTAGGCTGCGGCCGAGAGCGTCGCTGAGCGAGGGTCGGGTTTGGGTTTCGTCCTCGCGCAGTTCCTCACCGGCCTCGCCGGCGCGTCCTCGCTGTTCCTCGTGGCCTCCGGCCTGTCGATCGTCTTCGGCGTCACCCGCGTCGTGAACTTCGCCCACGGCGCCTTCGCGATGCTGGGCGCCTACGCGGCCTACACGCTGGCGGAGCGCTTCGAGGGGCCGCTCGGCTTCTGGGGCTCCATCGTCGCGGCCTCGCTCGCCACCGCCGCCGTCGGCGCGGCCGTCGAGGTCGTCCTGCTGCGCCGCCTCTACCGCGCGCCCGAGCTGTTCCAGCTCCTCGCGACCTTCGGCCTGACCCTCGTCTTCGAGGACCTCGTCGTGATCCTGTGGGGGCCGGACGACCTGCTCGGGCCGCGCGCGCCCGGCCTCGGCGGCGCGGTGCGGATCCTCGGGCAGCCCGTGCCGAGCTACGACCTGCTGCTGGTCGCCCTCGGGCCGCTCGCCCTCGGGCTCCTGTGGCTGCTGTTTCACCGCACGCGCTTCGGCGTGCTGGTGCGCGCCGCCACCGAGGACCGCGACACGCTGGCGGCGCTCGGCGTCGACGCGCGCTGGCTGTTCACCGCCGTCTTCGCGCTCGGCGCCCTCATGGCGGGCTTCGCCGGCGCCGTGCAGATCCCGCGCGAGGCCGTCGACCACGGCCTCGACCTCCGCCTCGTCGTCGACGCCTTCGCGGTGGTGGTGATCGGCGGCCTCGGCAGCGTCGGCGGCGCCTTCCTGGCCTCGGTGCTGGTGGCGGAGCTCGACAGCTTCGGGATCCTGCTCCTGCCCGGCCTGTCGCTGGTGCTGGTCTTCGCCGTGATGGCGGCCGTGCTGACGCTGCGGCCCCACGGCCTGCTCGGCCGCCCCCAGCCGCCGGCCCGCGCCGCCGTCGCGCCGGGCCTCCGCCCCTGGGCGCCCTTCGGCCCGCCCGCCCGCGCCGCCGTGGCCCTCGTCGTCGCGGTCCTGGCCTGCCTGCCGCTGTGGGGCGGCGACTACCTGCTCACGGTCGGAGCGCAGGTGCTGGTCTTCGCGGTCTTCGCGGCCAGCCTGCAGTTCCTCCTGTCGGCCGGCGGGCTGGTGAGCTTCGGCCACGCCGCCTCCTTCGGCCTCGGCGCCTACGGGGCGGCCCTCGCCGCCAGGCACCTCGGCCTGCCGATGCTGCCCGCGCTCGGCTGCGGCGTGGCCCTCGCGGCGGCCGGCGCCGCCCTGGCCGGGTGGTTCTGCGTGCGGCTGTCGGGCGTGTACCTCGCCATGCTCACCCTGGCCTTCGCCCAGATCGCCTGGTCGGTCGCCTTTACCTGGACGGCCGTCACGGGCGGCGACAACGGCCTCCTCGGCCTGCGCCCGGACGGCTGGGCCGCTTCACCCGGCGCCTTCTACCTCCTGTGCCTCGCCGGCGCGGTCGCGGCCGTGGCCCTCACCCGCGGCCTCGTCTTCTCGCCCTTCGGCTTCGGGCTGCGCGCCCTGCGCGACGCGGCCCCGCGCGCGGAGGCCCTCGGCCTCGCCCGCGCGCCGATGCAGTGGGCCGCCTTCGTGCTGGCCGGCGGATTGGCCGGCCTCGCGGGCGGCCTCTTCGCCTTCCTCAAGGGCAGCGTCTTCCCAGACGCGCTCGGCATCGCGACCTCGGTGGACGGGCTCGCCATGGTGCTGATCGGCGGCGTCGGCACCGTGTCGGGCGGCGTCGCGGGCGCGGCGGTCTACGAGGCCCTGTCGGTGTGGCTGGTGTCGGTGACCGACCATTCCAAGCTCGCGCTCGGCCTCGCCATCGTGGCGCTCGTGCTGCTCTGCCCGGCCGGCCTCGGCGGCCTTACGGCCCGCCTCGCGCGGCCCTCCGCCGGGGCGGAAGCGTGACGCCGCTCCTCGCCGCGTCGAATCTCGCGAAGTCCTTCGGCGGGGTCGAGGCCGTGCGCGGCGTGGGCCTCACGGTCGGGGCCGGCGAGGTCGTGGCGCTGATCGGACCCAACGGCGCCGGCAAGAGCACCCTGTTCGGCCTGCTGAACGGCCAGGTGAGGCCGGACGCCGGCACGGTGCGGCTCGCCGGCCGCGACGTCACCGGCTGGCCGCCGCGCCGCGTGGCGCGGGCCGGTGTCGGCCGCACCTTCCAGGTCGCCGCCACCTTCGGCTCCATGACGGTGCGCGAGAACGTCGGCACCGCCGTCCTGATCCGCACGGGGCGGGTCGGGCGGCTCCTCGGCCGTGCCGACGTGGGCGCCGAGGCCGAGGCGCTGCTCGACCGCGCCGGCCTCGTCGGCGCCGCGGACCGCCCCGCCGCGGCGCTGGCCTACGGCGACGTGAAGCGGCTCGAACTCGCCATGGCGCTGGCGGGCCGGCCGAGGCTGCTGCTGATGGACGAGCCCACCGCCGGCATGGCGCCCGGCGAGCGCGGCGCGACCATGCGGGCCACCGTCGCGGAGGCGCGGCGCGCCGGCATCGGCCTCCTGTTCACCGAGCACGACATGGACGTCGTCTTCGCCCACGCCGACCGCGTGCTGGTGCTGAGCCGCGGCCGGCTGATCGCGGAAGGCCCGCCCGAGGCCGTCCGGCGCGACCCGGAGGTGCGCGCCGTCTACCTCGGGGAAGACATCCGACGCTGACCGCGGGCTCGCTTTCGCGGCGGCGCGGAGCCGCTATGCTGTCCGCCAACCGGAGCCCCGCCATGCCGCCGACCCGCGCGCCCGACCGCCCGGCCGTCTCCACCCTCGCGATGGCCTCGCCGGTGGGCCGGCTGACGCTCGCCGCGACCGACCGCGGGCTCGCCGCCGTGCTGTGGGAGACGGACGGTCCCGGCCGCGTGCCGCTCGGCCCCGCCGTCGCGGCGCCCGGCCACCCCGTGCTGCGCGAGGCCGCGCGCCAGCTCGGCGAATATTTCGGGCGCGCGCGGCGCAGCTTCGACCTGCCGCTCGACTTTCACGGCACGGCTTTCCAGCGCCGGGTCTGGGCCGCGCTGCTGGCGATCCCCTACGGCGAGACGCGCAGCTACGGGGACATCGCCCGCGCGCTCGGCGACCCGAACCTCATGCGCGCGGTCGGCGCCGCCAACGGCCGCAACCCCGTCTCGATCGTGGCGCCCTGCCACCGCGTGGTGGGCGCCACGGGTCAGCTCACCGGCTTCGCGGGCGGGCTCGCGGCCAAGCGGTTCCTGCTGGAGCTGGAGGGCGGCGGGCAGGGCGACCTGTTCGGCGCGACGGCGCCGTCGTCCCCGTCACGACCTCAGCGCGACTGCTCGAACACGTAGACGTGCGGGGCGTCCTTCGGCAGCGTGTCGGGCGACAGCTCCATCTCCGAGCCGCCGACGCGGGTGACCCTGTCCGGGTCGAGGCGGTCGAGGAAGCGGTCGACGGGCTCGATCTTCAGCACGCCCTTCGGGCTGTAATAGTGCATGGGGATCACCACCCGCGGCCCGATCGCCCGGATTGCCTCGTCGAGGTCGTCGAGCGCGATGGTGGCGTGCTCGCCCGTCAGCGCCAGCAGCACGTCGACGTCGCCCTTCAGCGCCGCGAGCGCCTCCGGCGCCACGGGGTTGCCGATGTCGCCCATGTGCAGGAAGCGCAGGCCGCCGAGCTCGAAGTGGTAGAGCGCGTTGGCGTCGGGGTCGCGGCCGAACTCCGCCTGGTAGTCGAAGGTCCTGCTCTCGTAGGCCCGGAACGAGCGGACCGGGATGCCCTTCACCACCGTGCCCTCGGGCGGCAGCTCCAGCGTGTTGACGACGATCGGATCCCCTCGCACGTGCGAGGGGTCGGAGTGGAAATCGTCGGTCGCCGAGCTCATCAGCACGACGTCGGCCGGCTCCTCGATCGGGTCGAAGCCGCTGTTGCCGGGGCCGGGCGTATAGGGGTCGGTGATCACCGTCACGCCGTCCGCCTCCAGGCGGAAGCTCGCGTGCGCGTAGAACTTGATCTTCACGGGGGCTCCTCCAGGGATCGCGGCTTTCAGACCTTCTCGCCGGTGAAGAGGTCCCAGGTCTCGACGACGGCGTCCTGCTGCTCGCCGAAGGCCGCGAGGTGGGGCGACTTCATGTGGTCCTCCCAGAGGGGGCGGCTTTCCCAGGATTCGGTGAACATGAACAGGCCGGGGTCGTCGTGCGACCGGTGCAGGTCGTAGGTGACGCAGCCCTTCTCGGCGCGGGTCGGCGCGACGAGGCCGCGGCACAGGGCGGCGAGGTCCTCCTCGCGCCCGCTCTTGGCTTTCAGCTTGGCGATGACGGTCAGCGCTGCCATGGCGTCCTGCTCCCCGGAGTGCGGCACCGCTCGTGCCGCTTGGCGGAGAGAACTAAGGCGCACCCGCCGGCCCGTCCAGGCTCCGGCCCACCTCGCCTGCTCGCGATGCGTCGCCCGTCGATATTCGTTTTCGCGCTCGCTATGTTCGCTTGATTTGCGTAATCTTTCGTTTATCTCCGGCCCATACGCCACCGCTCGGGAGGACGGGCATGGACGCCAGCTATGATCTCGCCGTGATCGGCGGCGGCGTGAACGGTTGCGGCATCGCGCGCGACGCGGCCGGGCGAGGCTACCGCGTCCTCCTCTGCGAGCAGGACGACCTCGCCTCGGGCACCTCCTCGGCCGCCACCAAGCTGATCCACGGGGGCCTGCGCTACCTCGAACACCGCGAGTTCCGCCTCGTGCGCGAGGCGCTGATGGAGCGCGAGGTGCTGTGGGGCATCGCGCCGCACATCATCTGGCCGCTGCGCTTCGTGCTGCCCTACACGAAGGGCCTGCGCCCCGCCTGGATGCTGCGGCTCGGCCTGCTCATCTACGACAACCTCGGCGGCCGGAAGCGCCTGCCCGCGACCCGCACGCTCGACCTGCGCACCGACCCGGCCGGGCAGCCGCTGAAGCGCGGCCGCTACACCAAGGGCTTCGAATATTCGGACTGCTGGGTCGAGGATTCGCGCATGGTGGCGCTCAACGCGCGCGACGCCGCCGACCGCGGCGCCACCGTGTTGACCCGCACCAAGGCCGTGGGGGCCTTGCGCGGCGCGGACGGCTGGACGCTGACGCTGCAGGACCGCGCGACGCGCCAGACCCGCGACGTGAGGGCCGCCATGGTGGTCAACGCCGCCGGCCCCTGGGCCGGGCAGGTGCTCAACAACACGCTGGGCGAGAACGCCGCCGCCAAGGTGCGGCTCGTCCAGGGCTCGCACATCGTCGTGCGCAAGCTCTACGCGCACGACCGCTGCTACATCTTCCAGAACCCCGACGGCCGCATCTTCTTCGCCATCCCCTACGAGACCGACTTCACCCTGATCGGCACCACGGACCGCGACTACGCGGGCGACCCCGGCGACGTGCGGGCGACGCCGGAGGAGGTCGACTACATCTGCCGCTCGGCCAGCGAATATTTCGAGCGGCCGGTCACGGCGGCGGACGTGGTGTGGAGCTACTCGGGCGTGCGCCCGCTCTACGACAAGGGCGACGGCCAAGCCCAGGCGGCGACGCGCGACTACGTGCTCGACGTCGACGCGCCCGCGGGCCGCGCGCCGCTGCTCAGCATCTTCGGCGGCAAGCTCACCACCTACCGCCGCCTCGCCGAGCACGCGATGGAGCTGATGGTGCCGCTCCTGCCCGAGCCCCACCGTCCCGGCGGGCTCGGCCCCGGCTGGACCGGGCGCGAGCCGCTGCCCGGCGGCGACTTCCCGGTCGACGGCTTCGAGGCGCTGGTGGCGGAGCTTCGCGCGCGCTGGCCCTTCCTCGCGCCCGCCCACGCGCGCCGGCTCGCGCGCCATTACGGCACGGCGGCCCGCGCCATCCTGGGCGACGCGGCGTCGATGGCCGACCTCGGCCGCGACTTCGGGGCGACCCTGACCGAGGCCGAGCTCGACCACCTCGTCGCGCGGGAATGGGCCCGCACGGCGGCCGACGTCGCGTGGCGCCGCACCAAGCTCGGGCTGCGGCTGACCCCGGCCGAGATGGAGGCGCTCGACGCCGCCCTGGCCGACAAGCTCGCGCGGGGCGCGGCCCCGGCGCCGAGCCTCGCCGCCGCGCGCTGAACGTTCACGGCCCCACGGCCTCGCGGGTCAGGCCGAAGGCGTCGAAGGCACGGCGCACCGTGCCGTCGCGCTTGGCGCGGTCGAGAAAGGCGGTCGCGGCCGCCAGCGCGGCCGGGCGCCCCGGCGGCACCGCGATCGAGATGGTCGTGCGCTGGAAGTTGCCGTCGAGGACGTGGCTGCCCGGCACGCTCGGGGCGATCTGCTCGAGGCTGTCGCGGCTCAGCGCCAGCGCGTCCGCGCGCCCGTCGCGCAGCATCGCCACCGCCTCGTCGACGCTGCGCACCGGCACGGGCTGCGTGGCCTGCAGCGTCTGCGCCGCGGCGCGGATCGTGGTCGTGTCGGCGACGGCCACGACGCGCACGCCCGGCCGGTCGACCTCCGCCAGCGTCGCGATCTTCGAGGCCTCCGACACCAGATAGGTGCTCTCGATCGTGTAATAGCCCGGCCCGAAGGCGACCCGCGCGCTGCGCGCCGGGTCCACCGGCATGAAGGCCACGTCGACCGTGCCGCTCGCCACCGCGTCGGTGCATTCGCCGCTGTTGGGGTAGACCGTGTCGGCGAACGGCACGCCGAGTTCGGCCGCGAAGGCCCGCCCGAGGTCCACCGTGACGCCGCGCGGCGCGCCTTCCGGGCCGACGGCGGTGAAGAACACGCCCGCGCGCGGCGCCCGCACCACGCCGACCCGCAGCGTTCCGGTGGGCGCGACCGCGCCGGCCCGGTCCGACGCTGCCCCCGCCGGCTCGGCCGCGGCCAGCATCGGGAGCAGGAGCGAGGCGAGGCCGAGGGCGCGGAGCATGGCGGGATCTTTCGGGGGCGGGGCCGGCATCGGCAGCCGATGGCCAACGCGGCGACACGCACGTCGGTGCCTCTCGCCGCGGCCCCGGTCCTCCCGGGCCCCCCAGTCGCGCGCCTGCGATCTGCAGAGCTCCGGCCCGCGAGACTGCCGTCACGCTCGCGATCGATTTGCAGCGAAGCAGTTCAGGGTGATCCGGAGGGGATCGAAGTCGTCCGAATTCGGAAAACTTATTGAAAAATAAATTCAATACTGGGGGCGGGCCGCGTGGAGGCGGGCGACGGCCGTCAGCCCCCGAGCATGCCGCGCACCACCACGGCCATCCGCTCGGCGCGGGCCACGACTTCGCACGTCGGGGCTTCCCGCCGTGGTGGGGTCTCATGGCGGTCTGACGGTGGCGGGCGCCGGCGGGTTCCGTCATCGACGGCGTCCACGGCCCGGCGACGCCCCCCGTCGAGGGCGCGCGGGCCGCGAGCATGGCGGCCGGGTCGAGGCTTGGCCCTCGACGCGGCGCGGCAGGCGCTCGGGGGCCTCGCCGACGCGATCGCCCTCGATCGGGTGGCGTCCGGGGACAAGGCGCGGCGGGGATCTCGGGGATCGGCCGTCGCGGCCCTCGATCCTCGACGAGCCGCGCTCCGACCGGCCTCCGGCGGCCTGAGATCGGTGGCCCGACCCTGTCCTGCCGGTCTCCGCTTCGCACCCCGATCGGAGGTGGGCTGCGAGCCTCGGAGCCGACCGCGCGGGAGCCCGCCTCGAAGGCCGCCTTTCGGACCGGCGGTCGGGCCAGTCGCGCGAGCCAGCCGCCTTCGGCGCCGAGCGCGCACCGGTGCCGAACGATCGCGTCGCGATGAAGCCGCCCCTGTACCCTATGTTATTTACGCAACATGGGATTTCTGAACTAATCGCTTCGAGCAGCAGGCCTGTAACAAATTCTTATACCTGAGGATCGACCGTGGGCAGGGCCCTATCGCCTTCCGTGGTCACAACCCGTCACAGGTGCGATCATGACCGATGCCGGCTATACGATCTCGGGCGATGCCCTGTCCCGTTCGAAACCCGTGCCCGACGGGGCGGGCGCTCATCTGGCGGAGCAGGTCGGCATCGAGGCCGACCGGCTCAGCGGGGCCGTGAAGGACGGCGTCGAAGCCGCCGAGGCGGCGTCGAAGACCTACGGCGCCGTGGTCCTGGACGCCTACGCCAGGATGATCCGGGTCTCGATGCATCAGACCATCGACGTCGGCCATCACCTGCTCGCGCTGATGAAGGTCAGGACGCCGGCCGACGCGCTGAGGATCAACCTGGAATTCGCGCAGAGCCAGATCGCGTCGGCGCAGGGGCGACTCCGGGACGTGCTCGGCCTGACGTCGCCCCCGTCCGACGAGGGCGGCGGCATGCAGGGCCGGGCGTGAAGGTGTCGCGCGGCGGCTTCGGGCGAGGCCACGCAGGGGGAGGGGCGCCCGATGCAGGCTGAAGAGCGGGCCATGCGGATGCTGCAGGCCGCCGAGGCGAGCCAGACCGAGATGCGTTCGATCCTGCGGCTGGAGCAGATCGCCATCAAGGGCTCCTTCGACCCCGGCCTCCTGACGTCGGTCGAGTTGAAGGAGCTCTGCTCCCTGGTGCTCCGCCACCTGACCTGGATGCCGAGGCGGGCGACGGAGCCGCGCCTCGGCGCGCGCGAGCCGTCGCGGAGGAGCGTCGCCGCCGGTCCGGCCCCGCCCTGACGGCGCCGTTCAACCCATCGCGAGCCGCGCGCCGAGCTCCGCCGCGATGTCGGCCAGCGCCGCGCGGGCCGCCGGCACGAGCCCCGTCAGCCCGTAGAAGTGGTGGATCATGCCGGGATGGCAGCGGTGCCGCACCGGGACGCCCGCCGCGGCGAGCCGCTCGGCGTAGAGGGCGCCCTCGTCGCGCAGGGGGTCGAACTCCGCGGTGTGGATCAGCGCGGGCGGGCGGCCGGCGAGGTCCGGATCGCGGAGCGGGGACAGCCGCGGGTCGGCGAGGTCGAGCGCGCCCGGCGCGCAATCGGCGAGGTCCCGGGCCATCATGGCGGCGTCGAGGAGGTGGCCCCGCGCGAAGAGGCGGCGGGACTCCGTGTCCGGGGCCGCGTCGAGCGCGGGGCACAGCAGGAGTTGCAGCGCCACGCGGGTGCGGAGCGCCCCCGCCGCCAGGGTGGCGAGCGTGCCGCCGGCCGAGTCGCCGCCGACGGCGACGCGCGCCGGGTCCAGGCCGAACTCCGCCGCGCGGCCGAGCGCGTCACCCGCGGCCGCGACGGCGTCCTCGGCCGCGGCCGGGAACGGGTGCTCGGGCGCGAGGCGGTAGCCGACCGACAGCACGCGGCAGTCGGAGCCCGCCGCCAGCGCGCGGCACAGCGCGTCGTGGGTGTCGAGGTCGCCGGCCACGAGCCCGCCGCCGTGGAAATACACGAGGCCCGGCGCGGTGCCGTCCCGCGGCGCGTAGAGCCGCGCGGGCAGGGGGCCGGCGGCGCCGGCGATCCGCACGTCGCTGACCGAGGCCACCGCGGGCGGCGTCCCCGCCATCCGCATCAGCGCCGCGAAGCCGTCGCGGCGCGCGGCGGCCGACACGCCCGGCCAGTCGGTCGGCCGCGCGGCGCCCAGCATCGCCAGGAGCCGCGCGGCCTGCGGGTCGATCGGCACGGCGCGGCGCCGTCCCGGCGTCAGGCCCCGGCCATGCCGGTGTGCTGGCGGGCGCGGGCGCCCTCGTGCATGGCCTCGTCCGCGCCGCCGCCCGTCGTCACGGCGCGGACGTGGCGGGCCGAGCGGGTCCGCATGGTGACGATCTCCTCCGCCATGGTGGGGTGGACCGCCATGGTGGCGTCGAAGTCGGCCTTGGTGGCGCCCATCCGCACCGCGATGGCGCACATCTGGATCATCTCGCCGGCCTCGGGCCCGAGGATGTGGACGCCGAGCACGCGGTCGGTGACGCCGTCCACCACGAGCTTGAACAGCACCTTCTCCTTCCGGCCCGACACCGTCGCCTTCAGCGGCCGGAAGCCGGCCTTGAAGATGTCGACCACGTCGTGGCGCTCGCGGGCCTGACGCTCGGTGAGGCCGATCGATCCGATCTCGGGCGTGCAGAAGACCGCCGACGCCACGTGGGCGTGGTCGACGCTGGTGGGACGCCCGCCGAACAGCGTGTCGGCCAGGGCGTGGCCCTCGCGCACCGCGACGGGGGTGAGGTTGACGCGGTCGGTGACGTCGCCGACGGCGTGGATCGACGGCACGGAGCTGTGCGAGAAGGCGTCGACCTTGACGGCGCCCTTGCGGTCGAGCGCCACGCCGGCCTCGGCGAGGCCCATGTTGCGGGTGTTGGGCGCGCGGCCCGTCGCCATCAGGACCTGGTCGGCCGCGACCGTCGAGCCGTCCGGCATCAGCACCTCGATCCGCCCGTCCGAGCGGGTGAGGGCGCGGGGCAGCGTGCGCGGCAGCAGCGTGATGCCGGCCTCGCGCAGCGCCTCGGCCAGGCCGTCGCGCATGTCGTCGTCGAAGCCCGACAGGATCTGGTCGCCGCGGAACATCACCGTCACCTCGGCGCCGAGCCGGGCGAAGACGGACGCGAACTCGAGCCCGATGTAGCCGGCGCCCACCACCACGAGGCGGCGCGGGAACTCCCTGAGGTCGAAGATCTCGTTCGACGTGATCGCGTGTTCGAGCCCGGGGATGTCGGGGTGCATGGTCGGGCGGCCGCCGGTCGCCACCAGGATGTGCTCGGCCTCGACGCGGCGGCCGTCCGTCAGCACCACGGCATTGGGGCCGTCGATCCGGGCGCGGGCCTCGACGAAGGACGCGCCGGCCTTCTCCAGGTTCTGCCGGTAGAGCCCGGACAGGCGGGTGATCTCCGCCTCCTTGGCCCGCACGAGGTGCGGCCAGTCGAAGCGCGTGGCGCCGAGCGTCCAGCCGAAGCCCGCGGCGTCGGCGAACTCGTCGGCGAAGCGGCTCGCGTAGACGTAGAGCTTCTTCGGCACGCAGCCGCGGATCACGCAGGTGCCGCCGATGCGGAAGTCCTCGGCCACCATGACCTTGGCGCCGTGGCTGGCCGCGATGCGGCCGGAGCGGACGCCGCCCGAGCCGGCGCCGATGACGAAGTAATCGACCCGGTCGGGCGTGCTCATCGGCTCATCCTCGAATCTTCCGTCCCGGACCGGAGGTCAGAACTTGTCGCCCTTCTTCTCCATCTCCTGCTGGACGCGCTTCATCATGAAGGTGGAGGTTTCCTGGGTCCAGGCCTGCATGGCCACCACGAGCTCGTCGAGCATCAGCGGCTGGGCGTTGACGTAGTTCTTGCCCGCGGGGCTGTCGAAGAAGGCGGCCGTGGCCTTCAGGTCCTCGAGGCTCATGTGGCGGGCGTAGATGCGCGCCGCGATGTCGAGCATGTCGTTCGACTTCTGATTGAACTCGGGCTGCAGCTGCTCCAGCACGGCCGTGAGGCTCTTGGACAGCTCCGGCCGCGAGCGGGTGATCACGAGCGGGATCTGCTCCTCGAGCTGGGGCACCATGGGCTCGAACGAGCGCGCCATGCCGGAGGCCGTGACGACCTGCCGCGCCGCGGCGAGCTTCTCGGGCGACACCTCGGGCTGCGGGAGCGCCGGCACCGGGGCGGGCAGGGCCGGAGCCGCCGGCGCGGCGGGGGCCGCCGGGGCGGGCGCGGCCGGGGCGGGGGCCGGCGGCGTCTGCGCGGACGCCGGGGCTGCGGCGAGGGCCAGCAGCGCGGCGGCGGCGGCGAAGCGGAACTTGGACGTCATCGACTTCAGGTCCTCGAAGGGTTGGGGCTCGGCCGTTCCACGACCAGCGTGCCCGCGTCGCCGTCCGTGACGACGGCCGAGGCCAGCCCGATGAAAAGCCCGTGCTCCACCACCCCCGGGATCGCGACGAGGCGATCGGCCAGGGCTTCGGGGTCGGGGATGGGGTCGAAGCGGCAGTCCAGGATCAGGTGGCCGCCGTCGGTGACGAAGGGGGAGCCGTCCGGCCCGCGCCGCAGCGCGACGGGTCCGCGCGCGCCCGCGAGCTCGCCGGCGCGCTCGACCTTGGCCCTGGTGGAGGCGAGCCCGAAGGCGTTGACCTCGACCGGCAGCGGGAAGGCGCCGAGGCGCTCGACGCGCTTCGAGGCGTCGGCGATCACGACCATGCGGGCCGAGGCCGAGGCCACGATCTTCTCGCGCAGCAGCGCGCCGCCGCCGCCCTTGATGAGGCGCAGCTCGGGGTCGAACTCGTCGGCGCCGTCGACCGTGAGGTCGAGCTCCGGCAGGTCGTCCAGCGTGGCGAGGCGGATGCCCAGCCCCTCGGCCTGCAGCCGCGTGCGCTCGGAGGTGGGGACGCCGACGACGTCGAGGCCGCCGCGGACGCGCTCGGCCAGCAGATCAACGAAGTGCTTGGCGGTCGATCCCGTGCCGAGCCCGAGCCGCATGCCGTCCTCGACGAAGGCGAGCGCCCTGGCGGCGACGCGGCGTTTCGAGGCTTCGTCCGACTGTTCGGCCATGCTGGCTCGTCGTTGGCGCGGGTGGAGGATGGTGCGGCGGGGACCGCCGGACGGCCGGACACGTATCGTGGGGTGGAGCGAAAAGCAAACGACGGGGCGCCCGGCCGGGCGGAGCCGCGGCGCAACCGGACGGCTTCACCTCGCGTTCAGCAACCCGACTCTAGGCTCGAACCCATCGATCCTGAGTGTCGATCCTGCGATGCAGGCGTCGCGGCCGGCACGCCGGCCCTCACTCCTCCCAGCTCAAGGAGCTCACCATGTCCGCAGTCAAGAAGAGTGTCGCGGCCGGGCTCGCTGCCCTGACCCTCGGAACAGCCACGATCGCCTCCTCGTCGCCGGCCGAGGCTTGGTGGCGCTACGGCTGGGGCGCCCCCGTGGCGGCCGGCGTGCTCGGCGGCCTCGCGGCCGGCGCCATCATCGGCAGCGCCGCCCGCCCCTACGGTTACGGCTACGGCCCGGGGCCCTATCCCTGCGTGCGCCGCCGCCCCGTCTACGACGCCTACGGCAACTTCGCCGGCTACCGCCCCGTGCGGGTGTGCTGAGCCAAGCCTGACGTCCAGAGCTCGGCCAGCCCGGCCTCGCGGTCGGGCCGCGCCAGCGAGACCCCCCGGTTCGCGCCCCACCGGGGGGTCTTCGCAGATCAGGAGCCGCCCCGGACCGGCCGGGGCGGCTCTTTTCGCGTGCGGGGGCGGCTCACTTGGCCTGCGGGGTGCAGACCACGGCGCCGTTCAGCACGTAGCAGATCGACATGGTGCCGGCGCGCACGTCGACCCGGAACACCCCGCCCTCCTTGTCGTGGTGCGACGCCACGAGGCTGTACTCGCTCTGCGCCTGGGCCCCCGCGCCGAGCCCCGGCGGATAGCAGAGCGTCACGCCCACGTCGTCCTTCTTGTCGTCGGCCCCCTGCGCGAGCCCGTACTGGCAGGCCCCCATCTCGCCCGTCGCCTTGTCGAGTCGGTAGACCCGGTTGAGGTTCGTCTCCGGCGCGGCCAGGAACTCGTAGGTCGCGGCCGAGGCCGCCGGCGCGGCCAGGAGCAGCGCCGCGGCGCAGCCCGCCGCCATCGCGGTCCGTGTCATGTCGTGTGTCTCCGGCGCCCCTGGATTGAGGTAGGGTTTATCCCGCATGCGGCGGCCCGTTTCCAGCCCGGGCGACGCCCGGCACGGGGCCGCAGCGGAGACAGAATGACCGACCCCACCCCCCTCGTCGTGTTCGACCTCGACGGCACGCTGGCCGAGACGGCCGGCGACCTCATGGGCGCGCTGAACCACGTTCTGTCGCTCGACGGCCTGCCGCCCCTGCCGGTCGAGCAGGCGCGCAGCCTGCTCGGCGCCGGCGGCCGGGCGCTGATCCGCCGCGGCTTCGCGGCGGCCGGCCGGCCCCTCGACGAGTCGCGCCTGGAGGACCTGTTCGGCCTGTTCCTGGCCTTCTACGAGGATCACATCGCCGACCACTCGCACCTCTACCCCGGCGTGGTGGAAGCGCTCGACCGGCTGGAGCGGGGCGGCTACGCCTTCGCGGTCTGCACCAACAAGATGGAGGCCGCGGCCCGGCAGCTCCTCGCGGCGCTGGGCGTCGCGGGGCGCTTCAGGGCCATCTGCGGGCAGGACACGTTCGCCGTGTTCAAGCCCGAGCCCGGCGCGCTGCTCGGCACGATCGAGCGCGCCGGCGGCGACCCCGCGCGCTGCGTGATGGTGGGCGACAGCCGCACCGACATCGACACCTCCAAGGCGGCCCGGGTGCCCTGCATCGCGGTGGACTTCGGCTACACCGACCGGCCCGTGGAGGAGTTCGGCCCGGACCGCGTCATCGGCCACTTCGACGCCCTGGCGGACGCTGTGGCGATGCTGATGAAGGGGAAGGACGGTCCGGAGGATGGTGGTGGGCGCGACAGGGATTGAACCTGTGACCCTTCGCGTGTGAAGCGAATGCTCTCCCGCTGAGCTACGCGCCCGAACCGTGGCGCTGGATTACCCAGCGTCGGCGGCGGTGTCAAGCGGGTCGGAGGCGGCCGTCTCCGCTGTTGTCGGCGGAGCACACCCGGCGGCAATGCGGGCCGCGCCCGCGGCACCCGTTGCGGCGCGGCCGCCCCGCTGGGACAGTGCGCCGGGAAGCCGGCGAGGCGGCTGCTCCCACCCTCAGAGGTCGACCATGCGGATCTGCACCTTCGTCCTGGCCGGCGCCGCCAGCCTCGCGGCGCTCGTCTCGGCGGCGGCGGCCCCGCGCGCCGCGGACGACGGGGTGCGCCTGCTGCCCAAGGCCCCGCCCGCCCCGGACGCCCGCCCCGCCCTCGACAACCCCGACCATTGGCAGCCCGGCGCGGACGTCGACATGGTGGACGGCGACTACGGCAAGGCCGTCCCGCGCGAGACCGTGGCCTATGCCGGCGGGCAGCCGCCGGGCACGATCGTGGTGTCGACGCGCGAGCGGCGCCTGTATCTCGTGCTGCCCGGCGGCCAGGCAATCCGCTACGGCGTCGGCGTCGGGCGGCCCGGCTTCGCCTGGGCGGGCGGCCAGACGATCACGGCCAAGCGCGAATGGCCGGACTGGACGCCGCCCGCCGCCATGGTGAAGCGCCATCCCGAGATCCCGCACCACATGGCGGGCGGGCCCGACAACCCGCTCGGCGCCCGCGCCCTGTATCTCGGCCGCAGCGAGTACCGCATCTACGGCTCCAACGAGCCCGACACGATCGGCCAGGCCACGTCTTCGGGCTGCATCCGCATGACCAACGCGGACGTCACCGACCTCTACGACCACGTCGCGGTCGGCACGCGGGTGGTGGTGCAGCCCTGAGGGATCGCCGGGCGGGAGCCGCCGGGCGCCCTCACCTCCCGAAGCTCGGCACGTCGCGCGACAGGCCCTTGGCCTCGAGCTCGCCGAGGTAGTGCGCCCATTTGGCGTCGTGCTCGGCGCCGAGCTCGTAGAGGTAGTCCCAGGTGAAGAGCCCGCTGTCGTGGCCGTCGTCGAAGACGAGCTTCACCGCGTAATGGCCCACCGGCTCCACCCCCGTGACGATCACCCGGCGCTTGCCGCCCACCGTGCGCTTCTCGGCCGCCGTGTGGCCCTGCACCTCGGCGCTCGGGCTCGACACGCGCAGGTATTCGGCCGCGAGCTCGAAGGTCGCGTCGTCGTAGGCGACGCTCAGCGCCCGGCCCCCGTCCTTGAGCCTGATCTCCGTCGGCCAGTGCGCCGTCGCCATGCCGTGTTCCCCGACCGAATGTGAAAATTATTGCCACAATTGACATCGGCATTGTACGGTCGCGGTCAAGCCCCGGCCGCGTCGCGCCCGTGGAGCAACGCACCTTGGGGGGGAGAGGGCATGGTCCAGCGGACCGACGGTCGACCGCTTCGCGACTTCGACGACAGCGCGGAAGGCCGCAAGCGTCACTCGCCCTGGCTGTGGCTGCTGCTGATCCCCTATCCGGCCCTGCTGTGGGTGCCGTTCTACAACGCGGTCGAGCCGCGGTTCTTCGGCTTCCCCTTCTTCTACACCTACCAGATGGCCTTCGTGGTCTTCACCGCGATCCTGACCGGCTTCGTCTTCCTCGTCACCGACTGACGTCGCGCGCCCCGCCCCGCGTCGAAACCGAATCCCCCTGAGAGAACCATGTCGGTCAACTGGATCGCCCTGATCGTCTTCGTCGTCTGCTTCGCAGGCGTCACCTATCTCGGCTTCGCCTCCGCCAACTGGCGCAAGGGCGACCTCGACCTCCTGCACGAGTGGGGCCTCGGCGGCGGAACCTTCGGCACGCTGATCACCTGGTTCCTGATCGGCGGCGACATCTACACCGCCTACACCTTCATCGCGATCCCGGCCCTGGCCTTCGGGGCCGGCGCCATCGCGTTCTTCGCCGTGCCCTACACGACGCTGATCTACCCCATCACCTTCGTGGTCTTCCCGCGCATGTGGTCGGTGTGCCGCCGCCACGGCTACATCACGGCGGCGGATTTCGTGCGCGGCCGCTTCGGCAACCGCTGGCTCGCCCTCGCGGTCGCGGTGACGGGCCTCGTCGCCACCATGCCCTACATCGCGCTCCAGCTCGTCGGCCTCGAGGTCGTCATCGCCGGCCTCGGCCTGCCCACCTCCGGCGTGCTGAGCGAGCTGCCGCTGCTCATCGCCTTCGTGATCCTGGCGGCCTTCACCTACACGTCCGGCCTGCGCGCCCCGGCCTCCATCGCGGTGGTCAAGGACGTGATGGTCTACATCGTGATCTTCGCCGCCGTGGGCGTCGTCATCAGCCGCTTCGGCGGCTTCGGCCCGATCTTCGACGCCGTTCCGGCCGCCAAGGTCGTTCTCGCGACGCCCCCGGCCGGCTCAACCGGCGCCTACACGACCTACGCCAGCCTGGCGCTGGGTTCCGCAGCGGCGCTGTTCATGTACCCGCACGCGCTGACCGCCATCCTCAGCTCGTCGACGCGCGACGTCATCCGCCGCAACTCGGCGCTGCTGCCCGCCTATTCGCTGGTGCTGGCCTTCCTGACGCTGCTCGGCTTCATGGCCATCAAGATGGGCGTCGGCCAGAACCCGGCCTACGCCGACCTCTTCAAGCACTATTCCAACACCTTCGCGGTGCCGGCGCTGTTCCTGGACATCTTCCCGTCCTGGTTCGCGGGCTTCTCCTTCGCGGCCATCGGCATCGGCGCGCTGGTGCCGGCCGCCATCATGTCGATCGCGGCCGCCAACCTGTGGACCCGCAACATCCACCTCGAGTTCATCAACCCGCGCGCCACCCCGCAGCAGGAAGCCAAGATGGCGAAGCTCGTGTCGCTGGTGGTGAAGCTCGGCGCGCTCTACTTCGTGGTCGGCCTGGAGAAGGACTTCGTCATCACGTTGCAGCTCCTCGGCGGCGTGTGGATCATCCAGACCCTGCCGGCGGTGCTGATCGGCCTCTACACCCGCTGGTTCAACTCCTGGGCGCTGCTCCTCGGCTGGGCGGTCGGCATGGGCTTCGGCACCTACGCGGTGTCGCTGACCGGCTTCAAGAACGCCACCTACACGCTGAACCTGTTCGGCTTCACCGTGCCGGCCTTCGCCGCCGTCTACGCGCTGCTGGCCAACCTCATCGTGGCCGTGATCGTGACGCTGCTGGCCAACATGCTGGCGAGCCCGGAGCGCCGCGACGCCACGGTCGCGGCCGACTACCTGTGATGCGCGGGCCGCGCCGGGGCCGGACAGCCTACCGTCCGGCCCCGGCGCGGCCTATATAGCGCCCATGCTTCAACTGCCCGCCACAGGCTTCGCCGCAGCAGAGCCCGCGCCTCTGGTCGACCCCTTCGGCCGGGCGATCACCTATCTGCGCGTCTCCGTGACGGACCGCTGCGACTTCCGCTGCGTCTACTGCATGTCGGAGCAGATGCAGTTCCTGCCCAAGCGCGACCTCCTCACGCTGGAGGAACTCGACCGCCTGTGCACGGCCTTCGTGGAGCGCGGCACCCGCAAGCTGCGCATCACGGGCGGCGAGCCCCTGGTGCGGCGCGACGTCATGCAGCTGTTCCGCCGCCTGTCGCGGCACCGCGCGACCGGCGCCCTCGGCGAGCTGACGCTGACCACCAACGGCTCGCAACTCGGCCGCTTCGCCGCCGAGCTGGCCGACTGCGGGGTCGAGCGGGTCAACGTGTCGCTCGACACGCTGGACGCGGCCAAGTTCGGCGTCATCACCCGCTGGGGCAGCTTCGATCGCGTGGTCGACGGCATGGCGGAGGCGCGACGCGCGGGCCTCAAGGTCAAGGTCAACGCCGTCGCGCTGAAGGGCGTCAACGAGGACGAACTCGCCGACATGGTGGCCTGGTCGCACGACCGCGGCATGGAGATCACCTTCATCGAGGTCATGCCGCTCGGCGAGGAGGGCGGCGACCGCTCGGACCAGTTCCTGTCGCTGGAGGAGGTGCGCCACCGCCTCGGAGAGCGCTTCACGCTGGAGCCGCTGTCCGTGTCGACGGGCGGCCCGGCCCGCTACTCGCGCGTGGCCGAGACGGGCGGGCGGGTCGGCTTCATCACGCCGCTGACGCACAACTTCTGCGAATCCTGCAACCGCGTGCGCGTCACCTGCACGGGCACGCTCTACATGTGCCTCGGCCAGAACGACGCCGCCGACCTCCGCGCGGCCCTGCGCTCCGACGACACCGACGCGGCGCTCGACGCCGCCATCGCGGAAGCGATCTCGCGCAAGCCCAAGGGCCACGACTTCGTCGCCGACCGCCTCGCCGCCAAGCCCCGCGTCGGGCGTATGATGAGCACCACGGGGGGGTGAGGGTCGACGACGCCCGAGGAGAAGCTGGCGGCGAAGCGGGCCAACGAGGGGACGAGGGCGCCCGCCGGCTTCTTCGACGATCTCGCGGTCGGCATCCTGATCGCCGGTCTTTCAGCCCCATGGGTCGCGGTTCATCCCGAGCCGGCGTGGGTCGCGGCGGGGCCGGTCGTGATCGCCGGCGGGCTCCATCTCTGCGCTCAGTCACTTGCACGTGGCTCCAGACCCGCGCCCACGAACGCAAGCGGGGCAAGCGCCCGCCGGCCGAGTGAGGCCGCTCACGCCATCAGCGACTGGATGCCCTGCTCGTAGAGCGCCGTCAGCTCGCCGAACCGCGCCAGCAGCGCCTCGCTCAGCGCCGCCACCTCGTTCGCGTCGACCGGCGCGGCCGCGGCCCGCCTGAACCCGGCCCAGGCGGCCAGGGCCGCCGCCCTCACGGCCTGGATCTCGGCCGTGCTGAGAGGCGTGGCGGCCAGGAAGGCGAGCCCCTGCTCGAACTCCGCCTCGGCCCGGCGCGCCTCGGCCTCGGCGTTCGGCCCGGCGCCGGGCAGCGTCGACAGGATGGCCGCCTTGGCGATGCGCTGACACAGCATGCGCTGTCGCCCCGACACGTTGATGACGCGCAGCGCCGCCGTGAAGCCCGCCGTCTCGAGGTTGCGGGTCAGCGCCTCGGCCTGGTGGAGCAGCCGCTCCGCCAGAACGTCGACGTCGCCGAGGCGCGCCGCCTGGGGCCGCCCGTGCAGCGCCGACTTCAGGGCCGTCCAGGGCGCCAGCACGCCGTCGAGCAGGTCGCCGAAGGTGGGCTTCGACAGCGTGCGGCCGAGCACCGCCAGGTTGGCCTCGACGCGCTCGACGGAGTCGCGGAGCAGCGCCGCGGCCTCCTCGGCCGCGACGCCCGCGCAGCCCTGGGCGTAGAGCTTCACCATCCGCTGCGACAGCATGCGGAGCTGGCCGGCGCGGTTGACAGCGTCCGCGTAGCGGGTGGCGTCGATCACCTGCTGGGCCACCTGCCCGATGCGCTGCTTCGACTGCATCGCGGCCGAGCGCAGCACCTTGAACGCTTCCTCCTCGGGCACGTTGCGCACCCGCATCAGGATGCCCTTGGCGCGGTCGACGAGCTTGCGCTCCGTGAAGCGGTCGCGGACCTCGCTGAGCTCCTCGCGCAGCGACTGCTCGCGGCGGAAGCGCGCCTGGGCGACGTGGATCACCGAGCGCAGCCGCGCCGGCGCGTAGCCGTTCACCACGTAGGCGTGGACGCCCGCCTCGGCGGCGCGCTCGATCTTCTCGGCGTCGGGGTCGCCCGTGAACAGCACCACGGGGCGGGGCGCCGTGTGCTGCAGCGTTGCCGTGACCGCGAAGAGGGCATCGCCGGGGTGAATATCATAGCAGACGACCACGTCCGGGGCGGCGCGGATGACGTCCTGCACCATGGTCTTGAGCGCCAGCGGCCCCGCCACGGTCAGGCCCACGCCTTCGAGATCCTGGCCGAGCGCGGGCGCGCCGGGGCCGCCTGAGGAGAAGAACGAGACCGATGTCATCTGCCGACCGGGAGCGAGGGACGCCCGGCCGTCTGCAAGCGCTGCGCCGTCCGTCTGGCATGCCTTGTGCAACGCAACATGCGGCTGCACTGGAGCGGCCGACTTTCGTCTCGCACGCCGAGTCGTGCCCACAGAGCCGTGGGCAATCCGTGCCTTTTCCCGTCCGATGGGCGGAGACGACGCCGCTTGGAGCGCAAAATGGCAGTTGGGACGCCGACCGGTAAGGCAACACGCATCGACCTGTTCAGCCTGAGGACGCCGCAGATGCGCGCGTTCCACCTGACCTGGGTCGCCTTCTTCGTCTGCTTCTTCGCCTGGTTCGCCACGGCGCCGCTGATGCCGACGATCGCCAAGGACCTGTCCATGACCAAGGACCAGGTCTACAACATCACCATCGCGGGCGTGTTCGCCACGATCCTGGCCCGCATGGTCATCGGGCCCATGTGCGACAAGTACGGCCCCCGCATCACCTACACGATCCTGCTGGCGCTGGGCTCGATCCCGGTGTTCCTGGTCGGCTTCGCCCAGGACTACGCGAGCTTCCTGATCGCGCGCCTGTTCATCGGCGTGATCGGCGCCTCCTTCGTCATCACCCAGTACCACACGTCCGTGATGTTCGCCCCGAACGTGGTCGGCACCGCCAACGCGACCGTGGGCGGCTGGGGCAACGCCGGCGGCGGCGTGACCCAGAGCGTCATGCCGGTGATCTTCGCCGCCATCGCGGCCTACGGGGTGAGCAGCTCGCTGAGCTGGCGCTACGCCATGATTCTGCCCGGCGTGCTGATGCTGATCGTCGCCGTGCTGTACTGGAAGTTCACGCAGGACACGCCGCTCGGCAACATCGTGGAGCTGCGCCGGCAGGGCATCGCGGTCGACTCCGGCAAGAAGGGCGGCTGGGACGTGATGAAGGTCGCGGCCAGGAACTACCGCGTCTGGCTGCTGGCCGCCTGCTACGGCGCGTCCTTCGGCGTCGAACTCTTCGTGCACTCGATCGCGGTCACCTACTTCTTCAACAAGTTCCAGATGACGCAGGAGAACGCCGGCTACGCGGTCGGCGCATTCGGTTTGCTGGCCCTGTTCGCCCGCGCGCTCGGCGGCCTGCTGTCCGACCGCGTGGCCTCCACCAGGGGGCTCGACGGCCGCACCTGGCTGCTCTTCGCCATGCTGATGCTGGAGGGCGGCTTCCTGATCGCCTTCTCGCAGTCCGATTCGATCGCGGTGGCGGTGGCGTTCCTGCTGGTCTTCGGCCTGTTCACCCACATGGCCTGCGGCTCGCTCTACGCGCTCGTGCCCTTCATCGACCGCAAGGTCCTGGGTGGGGTCGCCGGCATCATCGGCGCGGGCGGCAACATCGGCGGCGTGCTGGCGGGCTTCCTCGCGCGCGGCACCGGCAACGTGCAGGAAACCTTCCTGATCCTCGGCATCGCCGCCGTGGTCTGCGCCTGCGGCTCGGCCCTGATCCGCTTCTCGATCGTGCACAAGCAGAACGAGCAGGCCCTCTACGACGAGGCCGTGGCCCAGCGCCGCGCCGCCTCCGGCAACGCCGAGGGCGTGGTCGTCGCGGCCTGACCCGACGCGAAGGCGCGAGCCCGCCGCGGGGCGACCCGCGGCGGTTTCGCGTGCCGGGGAACGGGGGCCGGATGCGCCACGTTCGGGGACCACATCGTCCCCATCCCGGATCGTCCATGACCCGCAGCCTGTCCTTCCGCCGCGCCCTGCTCGGCGCCTCCGCGCTCGGCCTCGCCGCGCTCGCCGGTTCCGTCCCGGCCTCCGCCGCCGCGCAGATGGCCTCCGCCCCGCTCGCCAAGCCCGACGCGCCCACGGCCAAGCTCGAGAAGGTGATGAGCTTCGATCGTCAGGTGACGGGCGTCGCCGTGTCGGAGGACGGCCGCGTCTTCGTCAACTTCCCGCGCTGGTACGAGGATTCGCCGGTCTCGGTCGCTGAGATCAAGGGCGGCAAGCTCGTCCCCTATCCGGACGCCGAGTGGAACAGCTACCGCGACGCCGACCCCAAGGACCCCGGCACGCATTTCGTCTGCGTCCAGGCTGAGACGGCGGACGGGCACGGCCACCTGTGGGTGATCGACCCGGCGGCGCCCGCCACCGGCTTCATCGTGCCGGGCGGCCCGAAGCTCGTCGAGATCGACCTCAAGACCGACAAGGTCATCAACAGCTACAGGTTCGGCGGCGACGTCGCCCCCCAGGGCTCCTACCTCAACGACATCCGCGTCTCGGCGGACGGGCGCTGGGTCTACATGACGGACAGCGGCGCGCAGGGCGCGCTCGTCGTGCTCGACACCGAGAGCGGCAAGGCGCGCCGCGTGCTCGACGGCGCCACCTCGACGCAGGTCGACAAGAGCGTCGCGGTGGTGGTGAACGGCAAGGAGCTGCGCAGGGCCGACGGGAGCGGCGTGCAGTTCGCGGCCGACTCGATCTCGCTCGACCCCAAGGGCGAGTACGTCTACTTCCAGCCCGTCACCGCCAAGGCGCTCTACCGGATCCCCACCGCGGCGCTGCAGGACGCGAGCCTCACGCCGGACCAGATGTCCGCCAAGGTCGAGACCGTGTCGGCGAGCGAGCCCAACGACGGGCTGTGGCAGGACAAGTCCGGCAAACTCTATTTCACGGCCGTGCAGAAGAACGCGGTCGAGACGCAGGAGCCGGGCGCCAAGGAGCGCCACACGCTCGTCAAGGACCCGCGCCTCGTGTGGCCCGACACCTTCGCGGAAGGGCCGAACGCCGAGCTCTACGTGACCAACTCGGCCATCTCGAACGAGCCGCAATTCAACCCTAAGGGCTGGACGGAGCGGACCTTCAATCTGTGGAAGATCGTGCCCGCGAAGAAGGGCGAGATCGCCGGAAACCCCGCCTTCGACAAGTAGGGCGGGATCGAGGGGCCGCCGGCCCGCTGCAGGGCGCGGGACGGCGCCCCGCTAGACCCTGAACGCCCCCGCCGCGATCCGGGCGTGCAGGGCGGCGTCGAGGGGCCGGTAGGCGCCGGCCTCGCGGTCGTCGGCGTAGAGCGGGTCGGCGGTCTGCGCGGGGTCGAAGCCGTCGCGCACCAGCGGCGCCTTGCGGTGCTTGAACGTGTCGGTGCTGTCGATCGCCGCCTGGAGGCGCAGGAAGGCCGGCCGGGCGTAGGGCGGCAGGCGCGAGGCGGCGTGCTCGCGCAGCGCGCCGAGCGAGAAGCCCTCGCCCACCACCAGCGCCGCCATGCCGGCGCGCCCGTCGCGGTGCGGCACCTCGACGCCGTAGACCGTGGCCTCGACCACGCCGGGCGCGCCCGTCAGCGCCTCCGCGACCTCGGAAGTGGCGACGTTCTCGCCCTGCCAGCGGAAGGTGTCGCCGACGCGGTCCACGAAGAAGAAGAAGCCGGCCGCGTCGCGCCGCATCAGGTCGCCGGTGCGGAACCAGCGGTCGCCGGGCGCGAAGACGTCGCGCAGCACCTTGGCTTCGCTGTCGGCCGCGCTCGTGTAGCCCTCGAAGCGGCCCGCGCCCTCGGCCCCGCCGATGAGCCCGACCGCCTCGCCGGCCTCGTCCGGCGCCGCGCGGACGCACAGCCCGTCCGCGCCCCGCAGCGGCGCGCCGCTCTCGACGTCGAAGCGCAGGATGGCGGCCGGGAAACGGTGGGCGAGGAAGGGCGGCACGCGGCCGATCGAGCCCAGCTTGCCCTCGACGTTGACGAGCGAGAAGCTGCCCTCGGTGGCGGCGTAGAACTCCATGATCTCCGGCACGGCGAAGCGCGCCCGGAACGCCTCCCACACGTCGGGGCGCAGCCCGTTGCCGAGGCACAGGCGCAGCCGGTGGGCCGGCACCGGTGCGCCCTCGGGGGAAGCGGCCAGCAGGTAGCGGCACAGTTCGCCGATGTATTGGAACAGCGTGCAGTCCCAGCGCGCCACCTCGTCCCAGAAGCGGGACACCGAGAAGCGCTCGGCGATCACCACCGAGCCGCCCGCCGCCAGCACGCAGCCCGGCGCCACCACGCCGCCGACGCTGTGGAACAGCGGCAGGCAGTCGTACATGCGGTCGTCCGGCCCGAGGTCCGCGAGGCCGGCGAACCAGAGGCTCCAGGTCATGATCCGGCGGTGGCTGACCACGGCCGCCTTGGGCAGGCCCGTGGTGCCGGAGGTGTAGATCAGCAGCGCCCGGTCCGCGGGGCGGACGGCGGGGCGCTCGTCGGGGCGGAGCGGCGCGCCGGAGAGGGCCGCCAGAGCCCCGTCGAAATCCGCCCCGCCGCGCAGGGAGGCGCGGGGCGGGGCGTCGAGGTGGGGCAGGGCCCCCGCGAAGGCTTCCCACAGCGACGCCGCCACGACCGCGTGGGCGGGCTCGGCCACGGCGATGCAGTGGGCCAGCGACGCGCCGACGAGGCTGGTGTTGAGCAGCGCCGCCGACAGGCCCGCGCGCGTGATGCCGATCCAGGCCGCGAGGTAGTCCGGGCAGTTCGGCATCAGGATCGCGACCGCGGCGCCGGGGGCGAGCCCCAGCGACAGCGCCCAGCGGCTGTAGCGGTTCGAGTGCGCCGCGAGGTCGGCGTAGCTCAGGCACTCGCCGTCGGACAGCAGCGCGGGCCGGTCCCCGTGACGCAGCGCCAGCGCGTCGATCGAGGCGGGGAAGGTCTGCGCCTCGTCGCCGTCGAGGCGGGCCGTCAGCTCGAGCGCGCGAAGCCAACGCTTGGTGGCAGAGGGGCGGGCGGCGGGGGCGGGTGGCATGGCGCGCGGCTCCGTTCGTTCTCGGTCGGGTTCCTGCGCGCCAGCGTGGAGAGCCGACCCTGCCATCCTGTGAACTCAATCCATCCGGCGCGAAGTCAAGGTTAATGCCGCCGCGTGTTCGGGTTCGGTAAAGTATCCGGGTAAGCTTCCTGCGGGTCGATTGCACGGAGGTCCGGCGTTGACGCGGCTTTCACTGCCTTCCACCGAGGATCGTTCCGAGATGAACGGGCCGCGGCGGCGATGAGGCCGACGACGTGCCGGACCGGACGGGGATCTTCACGATGCGGAACGAGACGATCGCGCTTCACGCCGGCTTCGGCGACGACCCCGCGACCCACGCGGTCGCGGTGCCGATCTATCAGTCGGTCGCCTTCGCGTTCGACAGCGCGGACCACGGCGCCGCGCTGTTCAACCTGGAGGAGGAGGGCTACCGCTACAGCCGAATCGCCAACCCGACCGTGGCGGTGCTGGAGGAGCGGGTGGCGGCGCTGGAGGGCGGGGCCGCCGCGGTCGCGGTGTCGACCGGCCAGACCGCGACCTATTACGCGCTCCTCAACCTCGCGGACCGCGGCGGCAACATCGTCACCGTGCCGCAGCTCTACGGCACGACCCACACGCTGCTGGCCCACACCCTGCCGCGCATGGGCGTCACGGGCCGCTTCGCCGCGTCCGACGCCGCGGCCGACGTCGAGCGGATGATCGACGCCGACACCCGCGCCGTCTTCTGCGAGAGCGTCGGCAACCCGGCCGGCAACATCCCGGACCTCGCGGCCCTGGCCGAGGTCGCGCACCGCCACGGCGTGCCCCTCGTCGTCGACAACACGGTCGCGACGCCCATCCTGGTCCGGCCGATCGAGCACGGTGCCGACGTCGTGGTCGAGTCGCTGACGAAGTTCATGGGCGGCCACGGCACGACGCTCGGCGGCGCCGTGGTGGACGGCGGCCGCTTCGACTGGGCGGCGCACGCCGGCCGCTTCCCCATGTTCTCGGAGCCCGACGCCTCCTACCACGGCATGGTCTACGCGCGCCGCTTCGGCCGCACCGCCTATGCGGCGCGCCTGCGCAGCGTGTACCAGCGGACCACCGGGGCCGTGCTGCCGGCGATGAGCGCCTTCCTGCTGATCCAGGGGATCGAGACCGTGGCGCTGCGCGTCGAGCGGCACGTCGAGAACGCCCGCCGCGTCGCCGACTTCCTCGCCGCCGACCCGCGCGTCGACTGGGTCAACTACGCCGGCTTCCCGTCATCGCCCTATCACGCCCTGGCGCAGCGCTACCTCGGCGGCCGGCCGCCGTCGCTGCTGACCTTCGGCGCCGCCGGGGGCTACGCGGGCGGCCAGGCCTTCTACGACGCGCTGAAGCTCGTGAAGCGCCTCGTCAACATCGGCGACGTCAAGTCGCTCGCCTGCCACCCGGCCTCGACCACGCACCGGCAGATGTCGCGGGGCGAGCAACTCGGCGCCGGGGTGCGGCCGGAGACGATCCGGCTCAGCGTCGGCATCGAGCACATCGACGACATCCTGGCAGACCTCGACCAGGCGCTCGCCGCGGCGGTCCGGCGGGGCGCCCCCGCCCTGGCGGCCGAGTGAGGCCGATGTCCGGCGCGAGGAGGGGAGGGCGGTCATGCCGTTGATGGTCCAGGGCGCCGGCGCGGTGCTCGCGGAGGCCGACGGGGTCCCGGGCCGGCGGGCCCCGGCGACTCCGGACAGGCTCGACATCGGCCTCGTCAACAACATGCCGGACGCCGCCCTGCGAGCGACGGAGCGCCAGTTCGCGCGGCTGCTCGCGGCCGCCTCCGGCGCGACCGAGGTGCGGCTGCACCTGTTCTCGCTCGACGGCGTGCCGCGCGGCGCCCCCGCCCGCGCCGCCATGGCGGGGCGCTACGGCGACGTCGCCGCGCTGGAGCGGACGCGGCTCGACGGCCTGATCGTGACCGGCGCGGAGCCGGTCGCGCCGTCCCTCGCCGACGAGCCCTACTGGGACGCGTTGACGCGGGTGGTCGACTGGGCCGAGCACAACACGGCATCGACGATCTGGTCCTGCCTCGCCGCCCACGCGGCGGTGCTCCACCTCGACGGCATCGCGCGGCGCCGGCTGCCGCGGAAGCGCTTCGGCCTGTTCGAATGCGTGACGACCGCGCCGGGCGGGCTGTTCGAGGGGGCCCCGGCCGGCCTGCGGGTGCCGCATTCCCGCTGGAACGACCTCGCCGAGGGCGACCTGCGCTCGCACGGCTACCGGATCGCGTCGCGCTCGCTGGAGGCGGGAATCGACTGCTTCACCAAGCAGTGGGCCAGCCTCTTCGTCTTCCTGCAGGGGCACCCGGAATACGACGCCGACACGCTGTTCCGCGAGTACCGGCGCGACGTTCAACGCTTCCTGCGCGGCGAGCGGGACGCCTTGCCCGAACTCCCGTCGGGCTACTTCGACGCGCGCACGGAAGCGGCCGTCGCCGTGTTCGAGGATCGCGCGAGGGACCGCCGGGCCGTGGCGGCCTGGGAAGCCTTCCCCCGCGACTGGGCCTGCCGCCGCCCGCTGATCGACCTGTGGCAATCCTCGGCGACGCGCTTCTACCGCAACTGGCTCGGCCTCGTCGCCGCCGCGCGGTGAGGCGGAGCGGGCCCATCCTGCACGAAACGAAGAGGGCGCCGGCTCGACAGCCGGCGCCCTCCGATTCGTCGTCGTTCAGTGAAGAGTTTCAGGCCGCGACGGCGCTGTAGCCATAGCCGTAGTAGCCACCGCCATAGCCACCATAGCCGAAGTAGCCGCCGTAACCACCGTAGCCGCCATAACCGAAGTAGCCACCGTAGCCGCCGTAACCGAAGTAGCCACCGTAGCCATAGTAGCCGCCATAACCGAAGTAGCCACCGTAGCCGCCGTAACCGAAGTAGCCACCGTAGCCATAGTAGCCGCCATAACCGAAGTAGCCACCGTAGCCGCCGTAACCGAAGTAGCCACCGTAGCCATAGTAGCCGCCGTAACCGAAGTAGCCACCGTAGCCATAGTAGCCGCCGTAGCCGTAATAGCCACCATAGCCGTAGTAGCCGCCATAGCCGTAGTAGCCGCCATAGCCGAAGTAGTCGTAACCACCGTAGCCGAAGTAGCCACCGTAGCCGTAGCCACCGTAGCCGTACCCACCATAGCCGAAGTAGCCGCCGTAGCCGTAGCCACCGTAGCCGTAGCCGCCATATCCACCGTAGCCGTAGACAGCCATGTGAAGCTCCGTTCTCCGTTCCGGCCGCACAGCGACCTAGGTGTTTCGCTTCCGCCCGATGGTAGCCATGGGCGGCGTTCTCATCGAGCCGCACTCGTCGAGATTCGCCCCGCGACCGAGGCTCAGCTCAAGCGTGCGCAGGTCACCCTTACAGAAGGATTGCGGTGAATCCCACTGAATAAGCGGCAACCTTCCGTTCAAGTCGAACAACGTGCGGATCCGAGCATCGTTCCTGAGCCGGGAGGGCAAACTACCCTGGGGACGGCAGAATTTTTGATTGACCCATATACGACGACGATTCGAAATCTCATTCACGAGTTGTTATTCAGCTTGCGCTCATCATTGAGACGATGCGGGACGAGAAGCGGGACTATGGATCCCGCGACCGAAGGAACGGCTCCCGACGGGGCGGCGTCACGACACGGTCATGCCGTGACCCGCGGGGCCTCGTGCCCGTCGCCCCCGATCCCGGTCCGGCCGGCGCGATCGCCCGTCACCGCTCCTGGGCGGACTGCTCGAAGAGCGAATGGAGGGGGGACAGGATATAGTCGATCGCCCGCCGGCTCTCGGTGCGGATCTCGACCGTGACGGTCATGCCCGACGACAGAGCCCTCATGCGCCCGTCGACCATGAGGCCGGGCTGGTCCGGCTTGATGATCACGGGGAACACGAGGTCGGTCGTCTGCTGCGCCGCGCTGGTGACCGACATCGCGCCGTCGGCGCTGGGAGGGACCGAGCCGTTCGCCTGCTGCTGCTGGGCCTGCTTGCCCGTGAGCGCGTCGGCCGCGACCTTGACGACCTTGCCGGAGATCGTGCCGTAGCGGGTGTAGGGAAAGGTGTCGACCTTGATGGTCGCGTCCTGCCCGACCTGGACGAAGCCGGCGTCTGTGTTGAGGATGTAGGCCTCGATCTCGAGCGGCGTGCCCTCGGGCACGACCTGCATGAGCTGCTGGCCCGTGGTGACGACCTGCCCGACCGTGGTGACGGCCGTCGCCTGCACGATGCCGTCGATGGGCGAGGTGAGCGTCATGTGGGCGACGTTCTCGTTCGCCTTGGCGAGGTCCTGCGTCAGCTTGTCGGCCTGCTGCTGCGCCTGCACCAGGGCCGAGGTGTGGGTGGTGACGAAGCTCTGCCGCGTCTGCACGATCTTGGCGTCGATCACGGGGATCGCCGCCTCGGCCTGGGCGAGGCTGCCCTGGAGGTTGACGAGCTGGAGCTGCGCCGCCTGGAGCTGCTGCTCCTCGGTGATCACGGTCAGCCGGCTGTTGTAGCCGTCCTTGAACAGCTGCTTGCCCATGCCGAGGTGCTCGGTGATGAGGGCGATCACCTTCTGCTGCGGCTCGAGGTTGGCCCTGTACTTGTCGCGCTCGGCCACCGTCGCGGCCCGCTCGGCCTGGAGGCTCGACAGCGTCGCGGCGAGGCTCGACAGCTCGCCGTCCATGGCCTGCGTTTCGCGCGAGGTGACGTAGGCCGGCAGGTCCTTCGGCCAGTCGACCTTCGGCGTCGTGTCGATCTTGTCGGCCGCGACGGCGGCGATCTCGGCCTTCTGGCGGAGAACCTCGCCGCGCGCGTTCCACAGCTGGTCCTGCGTGACGTTCCGTTCCGCGATCACGGTGGTGGGGTCGAGCTGCACCAGCACGGCGCCCGCCTTCACGCGGTCGCCGTCGGTCGCCAGGATGGCCTGCACCTTGCCGGACTCGACGGGCTGGACGACCTTGGTCCGGCCCGACGCCTGCACCTTGCCGGTGGCGTCCGCGTAGACGTCGAGGTGGCCGAACCACGACCAGGCCAGCGCGGCGGCGATCAGCCCGCACAGCGCGTAGATCAGCCACACGCGGATCGGCGAGGCCGGCGCTTCGAGGATCTCCAGCGCGCCGGGCAGGAACTCGCGGTCCACGGCGACGCGGTCCGGCTTCACCGGCGCCCACAGCTCGTCGAGGTCGATCACCGGGCGCGCGGCGTGCTTCATGCGCGGCTGGAGGGCGGTGCCCGGAGGCCTGCCCCGCCCGCCGCGGACCTGCAGGGCGCGCCCTTGCCCCTCAGGCTCGGCCGCGGCGCCGCCCCGCGCCCGGCGCGCGGGGGACGGCGCGGCGGGTTCCGCCGCCACGTCCACCACCCGGCCGGGGGCGGGCCTGTCCGCCACGGTCGCGACGGCGCGCGCCGCCTGCAGCCGCGAGCTCACCGCCACGGCGGCCTGGGACGGGGCGGCGTCCCCGCCGGGGGCGGGCGCCGTGCCGCGCCGGCGCCGCGCGGGCTGCTGCGGCGCGAATTCGGGATCGATCGCCGCGCCGGTCGGGGCGGGCGCGATCACCGCCGTCGTATCGGGCTGGGCCCCGCCCGGCGCGACGTCGAGCGCGTCGGCCCCCGCGACCGAGCCGCGGCGCGTCGGGGCGCTCACGCGCTCACCTGGTCGGTCTGCAGCGACCACAGCCGCGCGTAGAGGCCGCCGCTGCGGCGGACGAGGTCGTCGTGGGTGCCGATCTCGATGATCTCGCCCCGCGTCATGCCGACGATCCGGTCGCAGTTGCGCACCGCGGCGAGGCGGTGGGCGATGACGATCACGGTGCGCCCCTGCGCGATCTGGTCCATATTGTGGCGGATGATGCGCTCGCTCTCGTAGTCGAGCGCGCTGGTCGCCTCGTCGAGGATCAGGATGCGCGGGTCGGTGGCGAGCGCCCGCGCGATGGCGATGCGCTGGCGCTGGCCGCCGGAAAGGTTGGCGCCGCGCTCCTCGATCATCGTGTCGTAGCCCTGCGGCAGCTTGACGATGAACTCGTCCGCGCCGGCGAGCTTCGCCACCCGCACCACGCCGGCGCGCGACAGGCCGGGGTTGGCCAGGGCGATGTTCTCGTGCACGGTCTGGTTGAACAGGTAGTTCTCCTGCAGCACCACGCCGAGCTGGCGGCGCAGCCAGGTGGGGTCGACCTGGGCGATGTCGATGCCGTCGACCAGGATGTCGCCGCTGGACGGCGCGTGGAAGCGCTGCACGAGCTTGGTGAGCGTGGACTTGCCCGACCCCGACGGGCCGACGATGCCGATCACCTCGCCTGGGCGGATGTCGAGGCTCACCTTGCGGAGCGCCTCGGGCAGCTCGGGGCGGTAGCGGAACGACACGTCGCGCAGCGCGATCGCGCCCTTGGGCGTCGGCAGGGCCTGCAGGGCGTGGGGCTGAAGCTCCACGGGCGCGTCCAGGATGTCGGCCAGGTGCTCCAGCGACACCTGAACTTCCTGGAAGCTCTGGTAGAGCTGCGCCGAGCGCAGGATCGGCTGGGTGACGCGCTGGCCGATCATCGAGAAGGCGATGAGGCCGCCCACGGTCATGCTGCCG
This sequence comes from Lichenibacterium dinghuense, assembly GCF_021730615.1. Classification (NCBI taxonomy): domain Bacteria; kingdom Pseudomonadati; phylum Pseudomonadota; class Alphaproteobacteria; order Hyphomicrobiales; family Lichenihabitantaceae; genus Lichenibacterium; species Lichenibacterium dinghuense. Next base: position 1,370,114 of record NZ_JAJLMN010000001.1, on the reverse strand, counting down.
GAGATCACCTGCTGGGTGCCGAAGAACAGGATCAGCGCGGTCTGCAGGTTGGTGACGAAGGAGATGCTCGTCTGCGTGACCGTGCCGAGGATGGTGGAATGGAAGCCGGCCTTGACGAAGCCCGACAGCCGCTCCTCCCACAGCTTCTGGAACACCGGCTCGACCGCCGAAGCCTTGATGGTCTGGATGCCCACCACCGTCTCGACGAGCAGCTGCTGCGCCTTGGACCAGCGGCGGAACTTGTCCTTCAGCCGCTTGCGGTAGAGCGGCTTCATCAGCACGCTGATGCCGAAGTAGACCGGCATCAGCAGGACGATCACCATCGTCAGGCTCAGCGAATAGAGCGCGAGCACGGCGAGGAAGATGAACACGAACAGGAGGTCGACCACCGAGGTCAGGCTCTGGTCCGTCATGAACCGCCGCACGGTGTCGAGCTCGCGGGCCCGCGTCACGATGATGCCGGTCGGGCGGCGCTCGAAATAGGAGATCGGCAGGCGGACCAGGTGGGCGTAGAGCTTGGCGCCGAGCTCGACGTCGATGCGGTTCGACGTGTGGTTCAGGACGTAGGCGCGCAGGTACTTGAGGATGCCGGAGAAGATCGAGATCAGCACCATGGCGCTGATGACGACGACCAGCGTCGAGTAGCTCTTCGACACCAGCACCTTGTTGACGACGAGCTGGAACACCAGCGGGGTCGCGAGGCCGAGCAGGTTGATGAAGAAGGACGTGACGAGGACGTGGACCAGCGGCTTGCGGTAGCGCTTGACCGCCGGCACGAACCAGGAGAGGCCGAACTTGAGCTGCTCGGCGGCGAGACCGGCGCTCTTGCCGATCAGGATGACGTCGCGGTCAAGCCGCTGGAGCACCTCGTCGATCGAGAGCTGGGCCTGGCGCCGCGTGAGGGGGTCGATGACCCGGTGCAGGCCCGGATCGGTCTCGACGCCGAACACCGCCCAGGTCCCGTCCTTGACCTTGACGATGGCCGGGACCGGGATGGTCCGCATGCGCTTGGCGTCGGGGTCGCGCACCACGCGGGCCTTGAGGCCGACCCTGATGGCGGAGCGGGCCAGGTCCTCGGCGGTGGGCGGGGCGTCGCCGAGCCCGGAATCGTGGCTGAGCTGCGCAGCCGAAGCCAGCACGCCGTGATGGTTGGCGAGATGCGCCACCGCCATGAAGCCCCCGTTGAACATCGGGATCGCTTCGAGATCGGAGAATGGAGCGTTCAAGCCGCCTGTCCTGACTGTGCCGCGCGAGCGCGAGCTCTTTCCGCTACCGCCGCTCCGGCCGATGGGCAAGCGCGGCGGGATTACAAATGTGCAAGCCACGATCTTCGCCCCGCGGGGATGAACATCCGTCGAACGGGGGCGGCCCGGCCGCGCCCGCCCGCGGTGGCCGGGCGGCGCCGTTTCCGCTATGCGGACCGCGGACAGCAGCAGACCCTCGACGGAATGGACCCGTGAAACAGCACATCGACAGCCTGCGGACCCTCCGCGACTTCCTGGTCGAGGACCGCCGAAACCTCGTCACGGCGCTGGTGGCCGACCCGCACACGTCGGGCGACGCGGCGGGGGACTTCATGAACCTGCAGCAGTTCATCGACGTCGTGGAGCGCGCGATCAGCCACGAGATGAGCCTCGACCGGCCCCAGGGCTCCTGGCCGCCGAAGCCGCCCGGCGGCAAGGGCATGATGCCGCCGCCGCGCTGAGCGGGCCGGGCCTCACCCCGCCGCGACGGCGCGCTCCATCGCGGCCTCGCACTCCAGGGACTCGACGTCGCGCCCCATCGTGGCGACGGCCGCGGCCCGACCGCCGCTCGCGAAGGTGATCGTGGCTTCGCGCTTCGCCGGCGAGCCGTCGACCTCCGGCGCGTCCTCCTTCCCGGCGTGGCCGACGTAGCGCAGCGACAGGTCGAAGTGCTTCGACCAGAAGAACGGCACCTCCGCGAAGGGCGTCGGGTGGCCGAGCATGTTGGCCGCCGCGGCCTGCCCCTGGCGCTGCGCCACCACCCAGTGCTCGACGCGGATGTTCCGCCCGGTGTGCGGGTCCGGCCAGCGGGCGATGTCGCCGGCAGCGAAGACGTCCGGGTCCGAGGTCCGGAGGTTCGCGTCGACCACGACGCCGTCCTCGACCGTCAGGCCGGCCGCCTCGGCGAGCCCGGTACGCAGCGCGACGCCGATCCCCAGCACCACGAGGTCGGCCGGCAGCACCGAGCCGTCGTCGAGCGTGACGTCGCCGGCGCCGATGGCCTTGGCTTCGCGGCCGAGGCGGAACGCCACCCCCTTGTCGCGGTGGACCGCCATCACGGCCTTCGACACCTCCTCGCCGAACACCTTCGCGGTCGGCGCCTCCTCGGGCGACACCACCGTCACGGCGACGCCGCGGCTCCTCAGCGAGGCCGCGGTCTCCAGCCCGATGAAGCTCGACCCCAGCACCACGACGTTCTCGGCAGTGCCGATGCGCGCCAGCACGGCCCGGCAGTCGGCGAGGCTGCGCAGCACGCGCACGTGGTCCGCGTCGGCGCCCGGCAGGTCGGGGCGCTTCGGCTCGGCGCCGGTGGCGAGCAGCAGCTTGCTGTAGGGCACCGCCTCGCCGCCCTCCAGGACCGCCGCGCGCCTGTCGCGGTCGATCCGCTCGACGGCCGTCGACAGGCGCAGCTCGACGCCGAGCGCCGCTAGATCGGTCTTCGAGATCGGCAGGCGGTCGTCGCCGAACTTGCCGTCGAGGTAGTCCTTGGTGAGGATCGTGCGGTCGTAGGGCGCGTGGTCGTCGGCGGAAAGGACGATCACGCGGGCGCGGGGCGCGCACTCCTTCAGCGCCACGGCGGCGCTGTAGCCTGCGGCACCGCCGCCGACGATCACGAAGGGCCCCTCCGCGAGGGCGATGGGCTCGCGCGGGGGATGGACCGGCTCGGCCTGCGTCACGCGGGCGCGGCCGTCCTCGACCGCGACGGGCCACACCGGCAGCGGGTCGAAGGCCGGCGCCTTGGCGGCGCGGCCCGTGGACACGTCGAAGCAGGCGTGGTGCCAGGGGCAGCGTAGCTCGCCGCCGACCAGCAGCCCCTTGGCCATCGGCGCCCCGAGGTGGGTGCATTTGGCGCCCACGGCGCGGAACCCGTCGCCGGCGCGCACCAGCACGGCGTCGTGCTCGCCGACCGTGCCGGCGAGCAGGCCGGAGTCGGGGATGTCGCCCAAGGCGACGCCGGCGAGGAGGTCGGGTTTCGGCTGGTCTTCGGCCATGGCGGGGCGGCTCCGGGGATGTTCCGCCGGAGAACCCCCGCCCGGCCCCTCCGGTTCGCGGGCGCGTCGTCGCGGCGCCATGGGCAGCGGCGTTGGTCGCACTCCGCCCGTCCGTCGGCCGAGATCGGACGGCTATGCTGCCGCCCGCCGCGCCACGATGAACACGCGCGGGAAGGCGAGCAGGCGCCGACCGTCGGCGCGGGCCGGATAGCCGCCGTCGATGGCGCGCGCGTAGGCGTCGAGGAAACCCGCTTTCAGGTCCGGCGGCAGCGGGTCGGTGAAGGGTTTCAGCCCCGTGGCGCTCACCCACTCGACGATGGCGGCGGCGTCGTCCATCCGGTGCTGATAGGCGGTGCGCCACACGTCCACCTCGGCGGCGAGCGGCGCCAGCGCGTCGTAGTAGGCGTCGACGCTCAGCATGCGGCCGAGCCGCCCCGCCACGGCCGGGTCGCCGATCGCGGCGGCCCAGGGGCCCGCGGCCGCGACCTCGCGCATCAGCCGGTGCGAGGGCTCGGCGAGGTTGTCGGGCATCTGCACGGCGAGCACGCCGCCGGGCGCCAGGAGGCCGAACAGGCGCGGCAGCAGGTCCGCGTGGCCCGGCAGCCATTGCAGCACGGCGTTGGCGAAGATCAGGTCCGGCGCGCGCCCGGGCACCCAGGTCGCGGCGTCGGCCGCCTCGAAGCGGAGCGCCGGCAGGCGCCGCCGCGCGCTGTCCAGCATGGCCGCGGAGGTGTCGAGGCCGACCACCTCGGCGTCGGGGAAGCGGCGCACGATCAGCTCGGTCGAGTTGCCGGGGCCGCAGCCGAGGTCGTAGGCGAGCCGCGGGGCGCCGAGGTCGACGCGGCCGAGCAGGTCCGCCGCGGGGCGGGTGCGCTCGCCCTCGAAGCGCGTGTAGAGGGCGGGGTCCCAGTCGGCCATGGGTCCCGTCAGTCCCGCGCCATCAGCGAGCGGGCATGGGCGCAATAGGCGCGGTTGGCGGCGTTCGGATGGCGGGCGAGGTGGCCCGACTGGTAGCGCATCAGCGCGCCGCAGACGTCGCCGTGGGCGTCGCGGTAGGCCTGCGCCAGCACCTTCATGCCGTAGCGCAGGTTCGTGTCGGCGACGAGCAGCCCCACCGCCGGGCCGCTGAACCCCACCGCGCGGGCCGTGGCCCACTTGATCTGCATGAGGCCCAGCGCGCCGTGGTTCGACGCGCGGGCGTTGCCGCCGCTCTCGATCCGCACCACCGCCTTGGCCAGCGCCACCGGCACGCCCTCGGCGAAGGCGTGCTTGGCGAGCAGCTCCGCCAGCGAATGCGAAGCCGCCTCGCGGGCGCCCTCGAAGGTCGCCGCGGAGGTGCCGGGGGTCGGCGCCGCGGCCTCGCGGTTGCCGGGCGGCGGCGTTTCCAGCGTCGCGACGGCGCTGCCCACGTCGCCCTCGTGCGACGGCGGCAGCGGCGCCGGGGTCGACCCGATGGTGAGGTGCCGGATGCCGCCGAACGGGTCGACGCTGCGGTTGAGCGCCGCTGCGGCCCGCGCCACCCGGCGCTCGCGCTCGCGGGCGATGCGGGTGCGGCGGCGGCCGGACCGGGTCCGGCCCGCGGGGGCCTGCTCGGCGACGGGGGCCGGTGCGGGGGCCGCGGCGATCGGAGGGGTCGGCGTGTCCTGCAGGAGGGGCGAGAAATGGGCCTGGCCGTCGGCCGATGCCAGCGAGGCGGAGACCAGCAGGGCGCCGGTCGCGAGAACAGCGCGCGACATCGAGAGCAAGCCGCTTCCTCCACATGGGTTGGTCGAAGCCGGCAGACCGCCGCCCAAATGCGTCGAAATCCGGGCCCGGCCGGTCAGCGATGTGTTGAAGGTCGATGAAGGCGCGCCGTGGGAAGTCGTTTTTTGTCCGCTGTGTGGTTTTCGACACAGGGGAGGGTGGAACGGCGCGCCGGGACCGGATCGACACTGCCGGTCGCGCCCGCCTTCCGCAGAAAAGCCCGCTTTGCTCCGGAATGAGCCCCGGCAGCCCCCGTCCAGGGGCGGTCGGGATTCATCGTTAGGCCGGCGTTCACTTCGCCGGCGCCAGGCTCGCGCGTCGGATCGGGTTCGGGGCCGGGCAGGTACGGCGTGCGGCCGAAGGGAGTGGGTATGAGGAAGAGATCCGCGGCGGCCGGCGCCGCCATGCTGGGCGCGCTGGCGCTCGCCGGCTGCGCGGCGCAGACGCCCGAGGAATACAACGCCGGCCGCGGCGCCGTGCTGGGCGGCGCCACCGGCGCGCTGATCGGCGGCCTCGCCACCGGCCGGCCCGTCGGCGCGCTGGCCGGTGCGGCGGTGGGCGCCGGCACCGGCGCGGTGCTGGGCGCGGCCTCGACCCCGCGCTACGGCTATCCGCCCCCGCCCGTCGCCTACGAGCCGCCCCCTCGCGCCTGCGCCAAGATGGGCTACGACGAATACGGCAACCCGGTGTGCCTCAGGCTCGCCGGCTACCGCGCCGTGCCGCCCTCCAACTACTGAGCCGCGTGCCGACGCCGGACAGCCGCCTCGCCGCGGCCGTCCGCCCCTCGCCCAACCACGGCGAGCGGCGAGGCCACGGCCGGCCGGACGCGATCGTGCTGCACTACACCGGCATGGCGGACGGCCCCTCCGCGGTCCGCCGGCTGTGCGACCCCGCCTCCGAGGTCTCGTGCCACTACGTCGTCGAGGAGGACGGCACGGTGCTGCAACTCGTGCCCGAAGCGCGCCGCGCCTGGCACGCGGGGGCGGGATCGTGGGCCGGCGCGGGCGACCTCAACTCCGCCTCGGTGGGGATCGAGATCGTCAACGGCGGCCACGACTTCGGCCTGCCGCCCTTCCCGGCCGCGCAGATCGAGGCCGTTGTCGCGCTGTGCCGCGACGTGATGCACCGGCACGGCATCGTGCCCGCCCGCGTGCTCGCCCATTCCGACCTCGCGCCCGGCCGCAAGCGGGACCCCGGCGAGCTTTTCCCGTGGGACCGCCTGGCCGCGGCCGGCGTCGTGGTGCGCGTCGAGCCCTCCGACGACCTGTCGACGGGCCTGCCGCTCGACCCCGAGGAGGTGCGCGCCGTCCAGGCCGACCTCGCGCGCCTCGGCTACGGGATCGCGGCCACGGGGGTGCACGACGCCGCGAGCCGCGCCGTGGTGGAGGCCTTCCAGCGCCGCCACCGCCCCGCGCGAATCGATGGCGCCATGGACCCCGGCACCCGCGACACGCTGAGCCGCCTGCTGACGCCGTGACGGCTTACCCCTTCTCCCGCGAGGGGAGGATCACAGGAACGCCAGCAGCGCCGCCAGCGTCGCTTCGGGATCCTCCTCGGCCATGAAGTGGCCCGTGTCGGTCTCGACGCCCCGCGCGTCCGGCGCGAAGCCCGCGCGCCACACGTCGACCGGCTTCGGCTTGCCCGGCCTGACGAGGTAGCGCCGGCTCGCCACCACCAGCACGGGGCAGTCGATCGTGCGGCCCGCGGCCTCGTCGGCGCGGTCGTGCTCCACGTCCTGCGCGGCGCCGGCGCGGTAGTCCTCGCACATGGCGTGGATGCGGGACGGCTCGTTCCAGCCGGCGCGGTAATGGTCCAGCGCCTCGGGTGCGAAGGGCGACAGGTCCTTCGTGCCGGTCCACCTCCGCATCAGGCCCTCGTAATAGGCGATCGGGTCGGCGCCGATCTCCGTCTCGGGCTGCGGCTCGGGGCGCGCCAGCCAGGGCCAGTGCGGCGACACCTCCGGATCGCTCTCGCGCGAGCGCCACACCTCGGCGGTCGGCACGATGTCGAGCAGCGCGAGGCGCTCGATGCGCCCGGGCTGGTCGAGCGCCAGGCGGTAGCCGACGCGGGCCCCGCGGTCGTGGCCGACGAACCGGAAGCGCGCGTGGCCGAGGTCGGCCATCAGTGCCACCACGTCGGCCCCCATGGCGCGCTTGGTGTAGCCCTCGCCGTTCCGGCTCGCCGGCACGGACGACCAGCCGTAGCCGCGCAGGTCCGGCACCACCACGGTGAAGCGCTCCGCGAGCTTCGGCGCGACGCGGTGCCACTGCGCCGCCGTCTCGGGAAACCCGTGGACGAGCACGAGCGGCGGGCCCTCGCCGCCGACCCGCGCGAAGACGCGGCCGGCGTCGGTGGACGCGGTGCGGGGCGCGAAGCCGGGGAACAGGTCGGCGAGGTCGGGCATGGCGCGGCTCCGTGTTGTCCGCGCCGTCAACGCCCGAGCCGGCCTTCGGTCCCGCGCCGGCCATCGGCGACAGCCTTAACGGGGCGTCAACACCGCCCGTGCAGGGTGACGCCATGGTCGTCCGCACCCGCCTCCGCGCCATCCTCACGCCGCTGCTCCTCTACGCCGTGTCGGGGGCGATGTCGGCCTATTTCGTCCAGACCGCGATCCACGGCGCGCGCGGGATCAAGGCCAAGGAGGAATACAAGGCCGAGATCGCGCAACTGCGGGGCGACCTCGACCGCCTCAAGGCCGAGCGGGCCGGCTGGCTGCACCGCGTCACGCTGATGCACAGCGACACGGTGGACCGCGACCTCGCGTCCGAGCAGATCCGCTTGAAGCTCGGCTACGTCGACCCGCGCGACCTCGTCATCTTCACCGACGCCAACCGCAAGCGCTGAGCGGGACGCGCGCCGGCCGCGGCATTTCTGCATACAACGGCGCCGCAACACCGAATGCTGCGACGCAGCATGCAGAATGCGCAGATTGGTCATGCAAAACAGCGGCTTGATGAGCCGTCGAGAGCGCCTTTCACCCCTCGCCTTCGGCGGCGGGCTCCGCTAGCTTATGCCCCGAATGTTGCCGACGGCGCCCTCGACGGCGCCGCTGTCGCATGAAGGAGCGCCCATGGCCGAAGCCGCAGAACTGTCCCGCGCCGGGGATGAAGCCCACGACACGTCGGGGCAGCGCAACCATTTCGCGGCCTTCACCAAGCAGGAGGAGTTGGACAGCTACTACGACATGCTGCTGATCCGCCGCTTCGAGGAGAAGGCCGGCCAGATGTACGGCATGGGCCTGATCGGCGGCTTCTGCCACCTGTACATCGGCCAGGAGGCCGTGGTGGTGGGCATGAAGATGGCCACCACCCCGAAGGACAAGGTCATCACCGGTTACCGCGACCACGGCCACATGCTGGCCTGCGGCATGGACCCCAAGGGCGTGATGGCGGAGCTGACGGGGCGCCGGGGCGGCTACAGCCGCGGCAAGGGCGGCTCCATGCACATGTTCTCCAAGGAGAAGAACTTCTACGGCGGCCACGGCATCGTGGGCGCGCAGGTGTCGCTCGGCACCGGCCTCGCCTTTGCCAGCAAGTACGACGAGGACGGCACGGTCGCCATGGCCTATTTCGGCGACGGCGCGGCCAACCAGGGCCAGGTCTACGAGAGCTTCAACATGGCGGAGCTGTGGAAGCTCCCCGTGATCTACGTGATCGAGAACAACCGCTACGCCATGGGCACCTCGGTGACGCGCTCCTCGGCGCAGACCGACTTCTCCAAGCGCGGCGTGAGCTTCGCGATCCCCGGCATCCAGGTCGACGGCATGGACGTGCGCGCCGTCAAGGCGGCGGGCGAGGAGGCGGCCGAGCACTGCCGCTCCGGCAAGGGCCCGATCATCCTGGAGATGCAGACCTACCGCTACCGCGGCCACTCCATGTCGGACCCGGCGAAGTACCGGACCCGCGAGGAGGTGCAGAAGATGCGCGACCAGCAGGACCCGATCGAGCAGGTCCGGGCGCGCCTCGTGAAGGACCACGGCACCACCGAGGACGACCTCAAGGCGGTGGACGCCAAGATCCGCGCCGTGGTGGCCGAGGCCGCCGACTTCGCCCAGTCCGACCCCGAGCCCGACCCGTCGGAGCTGTGGACCGACATCACGCTCTGAACGACACGCCGGACCGCGCGCGAAGCCGGGCTCCGACAAGCCGGACTCTAGGGAAGAAACATGGCCACCAACGTATTGATGCCCGCCCTGTCCCCGACGATGGAGCAGGGCAAGCTCGCCAAGTGGATCAAGAAGGTCGGCGATCCCATCAAGTCCGGCGACATCATCGCCGAGATCGAGACCGACAAGGCCACCATGGAGGTGGAGGCGGTCGACGAGGGCACGCTGGCCAAGATCCTGGTGGAGGAGGGCACCGACAACGTGGCGGTCAACACCCCCATCGGCGTGATCGTGGCCGAGGGCGAGTCGGCCGACGCGGCCCCGGCGGCGGCCCCCAAGGCCGAGGCGGCGTCCGCGCCGGCGGCGGGCGGCACACCCGAGGGCGCGAAGCCCGGCGCGCCGGACCTCGAAGGCAAGCCCAAGGCGCCCGGCCAGCCGGGCCCCGGCCCGACGGCCGACGGGGCCAGCCACGCGCTGAAGGGCGGCGCGCCCGAGGCCGACTCGCCGGAGATCCCGGCCGGCACCAAGACCGTGACCATGACGGTGCGAGAAGCGCTCCGCGACGCCATGGCGGAGGAGATGCGGCGCGAGCCTAAGGTCTTCGTGATGGGCGAGGAGGTCGCCGAATACCAGGGCGCCTACAAGGTCACGCAGGGGCTCCTGCAGGAGTTCGGCGCCAGGCGCGTCATCGACACGCCCATCACCGAGCACGGCTTCGCCGGCATCTGCGTCGGCGCCTCGATGTCGGGCCTGAAGCCCATCGTCGAGTTCATGACCTTCAACTTCGCCATGCAGGCGATCGACCACATCATCAACTCGGCGGCCAAGACGCTCTACATGTCGGGCGGGCAGATGGGCTCGCCCATCGTGTTCCGCGGCCCCAACGGCGCGGCGGCCCGCGTCGGCGCGCAGCACAGCCAGGACTATACGGCCTGGTATTCCTCCGTGCCCGGCCTCAAGGTGGTGGCGCCCTACACGGCGGCGGACGCCAAGGGCCTGCTGAAGAGCGCCATCCGCGACCCGAACCCGGTCGTGTTCCTGGAGAACGAGATCCTCTACGGGCAGAGCTTCGAGGTGCCCGAGGGCGACGACTTCACGATCCCGATCGGCAAGGCCAAGGTGGCCCGGAGCGGCAAGGACGTCACGATCGTGTCCTGGTCGATCGGCATGACCTACGCGCTCAAGGCCGCCGACGAGCTCGCCAAGGAGGGCATCGAGGCCGAGGTGATCGACCTGCGCACGATCCGCCCGATGGACATCGAAACCGTGGTGAAGTCGGTCAAGAAGACCAATCGCTGCGTCACCGTGGAGGAGGGGTGGGCCCAGTCGGGCGTCGGCGCCGAGATCATGGCCAAGCTGATGGAGCTCGCCTTCGACGACCTCGACGCCCCGGTGGTGCGCGTGACCGGCAAGGACGTGCCGATGCCCTACGCCGCCAACCTTGAGAAGCTGGCGCTGCCCAACGTCGGCGAGGTGGTCGCGGCCGTCAAAGCCGTCACCTACCGGTGAGCTTCACGCCCGGCGCGCTCCGCCGGGCCCTCGGCAGGCTCGTCCGCGCCTGCCGCTCCCTCCGATCTTCGGCAGCCCGGCTGCTCCGGCCCCCCTTCGAGGCGTCCATGCCCACCAACATCCTGATGCCGGCCCTGTCCCCCACGATGGAGAAGGGCAACCTCGCCAAGTGGCTGAAGAAGGAGGGCGACGCCATCAAGTCCGGCGACGTCATCGCCGAGATCGAGACCGACAAGGCCACCATGGAGGTGGAAGCGGTCGACGAGGGCGTGCTGGCGAAGATCGTGGTGCCGGAGGGCACCGCCGACGTGCCCGTCAACGAGCTGATCGGGCTGATCGCGGCCGACGGCGAGGACGCCGCCGCGGTGGCGTCGGGCGGCGGCAAGGCGCCCGCAGCGGCTGCCGCGCCGGCCGCCGGCGGATCGGTCCCGCCGCCCCAGGCGGCGCCGGCCGGCGAGCTGACCGTGCCGGAGGGCCACCAGTACGAGCGCGCCCCGAAGCTGGAGCACGTCGACGCCAAGCCGGCCGCGGGCGGAGCGGCCCCCGCGCCGCAGAGCAACGGCGCCGCGGCGCCGGCCGCCGACGGGGCGGGCCGCGTCTTCGCCTCGCCGCTGGCGCGCCGCGTCGCCAAGGACGCCGGGCTCGACATCGCCGCGGTGAAGGGCTCGGGCCCGCACGGCCGCATCGTCGAGCGCGACGTGCGCTCGGCCATCGCCAACCCGCCAAAGGCCGCTGCGGCGCCCGCTCCTGCCGCCAAGGCGCCCGCGCCGGCCAAGCCCGCGCCCGCGGCCGACGACATGGTCAAGGGCATGTTCCCGGCCGGCTCCTTCGAGGAAGTGCCGCACGACCGCATGCGCAAGACGATCGCGCGCCGCCTGTCCGAGGCCAAGCAGACGATCCCGCACTTCTACCTGTCGGCCGACTGCGAGCTCGACGCCCTGATGGCGCTGCGCGAGCAGGTCAACGGCTCCGCCGGCAAGGACAAGGACGGCAAGCCGGCCTTCAAGCTGTCGGTCAACGACTTCATCATCAAGGCGCTGGCGCTGGCGCTGAAGCGCGTGCCCGAGGCCAACGTGTCCTGGACCGAGGCCGCCATGCTCAAGCACAAGCACGCCGACATCGGCGTGGCGGTGTCGATCCCCGGCGGCCTCATCACGCCCATCGTGCGCCACGCCGAGACCAAGACGCTGTCGACCATCTCCAACGAGGTGAAGGACATGGCGTCGCGCGCCAAGGCGCGGAAGCTGAAGCCCGAGGAGTTCGAGGGCGGCACCAGCGCCGTGTCGAATCTCGGCATGTTCGGCGTCAAGAACTTCCAGGCCATCGTCAACCCGCCCCACGCGACGATCCTGGCGGTCGGCGCCGGCGAGAAGCGCGTCGTGGTGAAGAACGGCGAGCCGAAGGTCGCGACCGTGATGACCGTGACGCTGTCGACCGACCACCGCGCGGTCGACGGCGCGCTCGGCGCCGAGCTGATGAGCGCCTTCAAGGACTACATCGAGCATCCGATGAGCATGCTGGTCTGACGGCACTGCGCCGCGGACGCCACCGACACGCCGGGAGGCGGGGGCAGGGCGCGCCCTCGCGGTCCCATGCCTGCATCAACGACGAGCGCCGCCGAAGGACCGGAGTGAAACGCCATGGCTGACGCATACGACATCATCGTGGTCGGGGCCGGCCCGGGCGGCTACGTCACGGCCATCCGGGCCGCGCAGCTCGGCTTCAAGACGGCCGTGATCGACCGCGAGCACCTCGGCGGCATCTGCCTCAACTGGGGCTGCATCCCCACCAAGGCGCTGCTGCGCTCGGCCGAGATCTACCACCAGTTCCAGCACGCCGAGGCCTACGGGCTGAAGGCGCCGGGCGCGAGCTTCGACCTGGAGAAGGTCGTCGGGCGCTCGCGCGGCGTGTCGGCTCAGCTCTCGGGCGGCGTCGGCTTCCTGCTGAAGAAGAACAAGGTCGACGTCATCTGGGGCGAGGCCACCATCCCCAAGGTCGGCACCGTCGAGGTGAAGCCGGCCACGAAGTCGGCGCTTGGCGGCAAGCCCGTGCCGCCTCCGAAGGGCGCCAAGGCGGCCGGCACCTACACGGCCCCGCACATCATCGTGGCGACGGGCGCGCGGCCCCGCGCCCTCCCCGGTCTGGAGCCGGACGGCAAGCTGATCTGGACCTACTACGAGGCCATGGTGCCGAAGGCGTTCCCGAAGTCGCTGCTCGTCATGGGCTCGGGCGCCATCGGGGTCGAGTTCGCCTACTTCTACCGCGCCATGGGCGCCGAGGTGACGATCGTCGAGGTGTTGCCGCAGATCCTGCCCGTCGAAGACCCGGAGATCGCCGCCTTCGCGCGCGCGCGCTTCGAGAAGATGGGCATCAAGATCCTGACCGGCGCCAAGGTGACGGGCGTGAAGAAGGGCGAGGACTCGATCACCGCCACGATCGACGACGGCAAGGGTGGCAAGAGCGAGATCACGGCGGACCGGCTGATCTCGGCCGTGGGCGTCGTCGGCAACACCGAGAACATCGGGCTCGAAGCGCTCGGCGTGAAGATGGAGCGCAACACGGTGGCGACGGACGGCCACGGCCGCACCAACGTGGCCGGCATCTACGCCATCGGCGACATCGCGGGCCCCCCCATGCTGGCCCACAAGGCCGAGCACGAGGGCGTGATCTGCGTCGAGACGATCAAGGGGATGCACACCCACGCGCTCGACCGCACGATGATCCCGGGCTGCACCTACTGCCAGCCGCAGATCGCCTCGGTGGGGCTGACGGAAGCGAAGGCCAAGGAGGCCGGCCACAAGCTCAAGGTCGGCCGTTTCAAGTTCATCGGCAACGGCAAGGCCATCGCGCTCGGCGAGCCCGAGGGCATGGTGAAGACCATCTTCGACGCCGACACCGGCCAGCTCCTCGGCGCCCACATGGTCGGCGCGGAGGTGACGGAGCTGATCCAGGGCTTCGTGGTGGCGATGAACCTCGAGACCACCGAAGAGGACCTGATGCACACGGTCTTCCCGCACCCGACCCTCTCCGAAACCATGCACGAGGCCGTGCTGGATTCGCAGAACCGCGTGGTGCACGCGTAAGCCGCGCTCCCCTTCTCCCTTCGCGGGAGAAGGTGTCGGGCTGAGCCTGACGGTTGAGGGGAACGAGCGCGGCGCTCTCCGTCCCCGGGGTCATCGTCGAGCGCGGAGCCATACCCCCTCATCCGACCGGCCTTCGGCCGGCCACCTTCTCCCGCGAGGGGAGAAGGGCGCAGCGCAGCGCGACGATCGGAAACCGTCATCGTGGTGGTGGCGGCGCGCGCCATCGCTTAAGTGAGGGGCAGGAGGAAATCCATGCTGGTGCTCGACCTGCTCAACAGCGACCCCCGGTCCAAGGCCGCCCCGCGTCCCGCGGAAGCGCCGCGCCACCCCGAGAAGGCGCATCGACCCGACCAGCCGATGCTGAAGAAGCCGGACTGGATCCGCGTCAAGGCGCCGGGCTCGGCGGGCTATCAGGCCACCCACGGCATCGTGAAGGAGCACGGGCTCGTCACGGTCTGCGAGGAGGCGGGCTGCCCCAACATCGGCGAGTGCTGGACCAAGAAGCACGCCACCTTCATGATCATGGGCGACACCTGCACGCGCGCCTGCGCGTTCTGCAACGTCCGCACCGGCCTGCCCGGCGCCCTCGATCCGCACGAGCCCGAGCACATCGGCGAGGCCGTGGCCAAGCTCGGCCTCGCCCACGTGGTGATCACCTCGGTCGACCGCGACGACCTCGCCGACGGCGGCGCCGAGCACTTCGCCCAGGTGATCCGCGCCATCCGCCGCCTCGCCCCAGGCACCACGATCGAGGTGCTGACGCCCGATTTCCTGCGCAAGCCCGGCGCGCTGGAGGTGGTAGTCGAGGCGCGGCCCGACGTGTTCAACCACAATCTCGAGACCGTGCCGTCGCTGTACCTGTCCGTGCGGCCCGGCGCCCGCTACTTCCACTCGCTGCGGCTGCTCCAGCGCGTGAAGGACCTCGATCCCTCGATCTTCACCAAGTCCGGCATCATGGTCGGGCTCGGCGAGGAGCGCACCGAGGTGCTGCAGGTGATGGACGACATGCGCTCGGCCGACATCGACTTCCTCACCATCGGCCAGTACCTCCAGCCGACGAAGAAGCATCACCCCGTGAAGAGCTTCGTCACGCCGGACGCGTTCAAGGCCTACGAGACGGTGGCGACCGCGAAGGGCTTCCTCGTGGTGTCAGCCTCACCGCTCACCCGCTCGTCGCACCACGCGGGCGAGGACTTCCAGCGGCTGCGCGCGGCGCGGCGGGAGCGGGCGGCGGCCTGAGCGGCCGAGCCCGCCCGCCGGGCATAGGGGCGCAGCGTCCCGCGGCGGCGCGGAGGAGCGAGCCGCCGGTCAACTCCTGGGTCCGGAAGGGCAGACCGCGACCCGCGCGCCGCCGATCCCGGCCGCAAGGACCGTCCGCCGAGTCCAGCGGCCGTGCATTCCCCAGGCGACGAACGCCGCCGACGGGCCGCGTCGAAGGCGGGGCCGCCCGGCGCCCGCTGCGCCTCAGGTCGGCCGGGCCGGCTCCCGCCCCAGCGCGAAGAACTCGTCGTTCGGCCGGAGGTCGCCCGCCCCCGCCAGCCGGTTCGACATGGCGAAGAAGCCCGCGATGGCCGCGATGTCCCAGCCGTCCTCGCGGCTGAGGCCGTGCCGCTCCAGCGCCGCATAGTCGCCCTCGCCGATCGCCTGGGCCTCGCCCGCGACCTTGAGCGCGAAATCCAGCATGGCGACCTGGCGCGCGGTCAGCCCCGCCTTGCGGTGGTCCACCGCGACCCGGTCCGCGATCCTCGGGTCCTTCGCCCGGACGCGCAGGATCGCGCCGTGGGCCACCACGCAGTAGAGGCAGCGGTTGGCGGCGCTGGTCGCCACCACGATCATCTCGCGCTCGGCCTTGGTCAGGACGCCGGGCCGGTCCATCAGCAGGTCGTGGTAGAGCAGGAAGGCGCGGAACTCGTCCGGCCGGCGCGCCAGCAGCAGGAACACATTGGGCACGAAGCCCGACTTCTCCTGCACGGCGAGGAGGCGCTCGCGGAGGTCCTCGGGCAGGTCGGCGAGGGCGGGCACGGGGAAACGCATCGGGGCTTCCGGCATCACGGCTGCTCGCCCGCATCGGGCCCGCGCGGCGGGCGATGCCGGATGGCGCCCGCGGAAGGGCGGGCCAGGGCGGCAGCGATGGCGCGCTTCGTCGGCTCGACATCGGCGAGCCGCCAGCGGCGTTCTGCTTCGTCGAGGCGACTCAAGAGCGGCCCTCCGATGGGCGCCGCGACGCGGCGACCCATTCAACGCAGCTTCGCGGCGGAAGTCGAGGGTCGCCGAACTCGGGGCCCTGCCGAGCCGGAGGTCCCGCTGCGGCCGATCCGATCGGCCGCGGCGTGCGCTACTCCGCCGCCGCGGCGGCCCGCATGTCTGCGGAGGGCAGGCGCGCCACGCGGTCGATCAGCTCGCGGTCGTTGAGCACCGCGGTGCGCTCCTTGCGGTTCAGCCAGGATTCCGCCTCCTCCACCGTCTCGGCTTCGGCGAGCTTGGCGCGGGCCATCACGGCGTCGTGGTCGATGGCGCCGCGCTTCTTCGGCTCGGGGGTGGGCAGGTAGGCCTCGTGCAGCACGCGCAGTTCGCGGCTCGCGTGCAGCGCCGAGATGCCGTCCGTCACGTCGTAGCCGGCCTGCGCGAGCTCGCCCGCCAGCACGTTGGCCCGGCGCGCGATCTCGGGCGGGCTCGTCTCCTCGGGCGTGCGCAGGAGGCCCATCCGCTTCAGGAACAGCCCGATCGAGCGCTGGCCGCTGGCCCAGGACAGCGGGATCGCCAGGATCAGGCCCGCGATGGTGGGCGACATCCAGGCCACCAGCGAGGGCGAGATCAGGAAGCCCGCCACCAGCGTGATGAAGCCCAGGATCACGTGCGAGCGGTGGCGGCGCACGATGTCGCCGAGCGGGATCGAGCCGTCGTCGCGCCGCTGCGGGTTCCAGCCCGTGTCGCGGCCGAGCAGGATCTGCATCACCGAGCCCGACTGGATCAGCATCATCACCGGCGCGAGCAGCGACGACATCACGATCTCGACCACCGTCGACAGCACGAGCCCGACCGCGCCGCCGCTGCCCCGCCGCGCGTCGCGCTGCCCGAGCGCGATCAGCAGCCCGAAGCCCTTCGGCGCCAGCAGCACCGCCATGGTGATGCCGAACAGGTCGAGCGCGCGCTGCGCGTCGAACCGCGGCCAGGCCGGGAACAGCGAGAAGTCCTGCGTGAAGTATTCGGGGCGGATGTAGGCCGATTGCAGCACCAGCACGATGCCGACGAGGAGCTGCGCCATCCACAGCGGGGACGCGAGGTAGCCCATGATGCCGGTGGCGAAGTGCTGACGCGACGCGAGGTGGAAGCCGTGCGCCCACATCACCCGCATGTGCTGCAGGTTGCCCTGGCACCAGCGCCGGTCGCGCGCCGCGAGGTCGATGAGCGAGGGCGGGCTTTCCTCGTAGGAGCCGCCGAGCACCGGCAGCATGTAGACGGCCCAGCCGGCGCGCCGGATCAGCGCCGCCTCGACGAAGTCGTGGCTGAGGATGTGGCCGCCGAGCGGTGGGCGGCCGCCTAGGTGCGGCAGGCCGCAATGGTCCGCGAAGGCCCGCGTCCGGATGATGGCGTTGTGGCCCCAATAGTTGCCGTCGCGCCCCGACCACACGGCGAGGCCGGCCGCGATCACCGGCCCGTGGATGCGCGCCGCGAACTGCTGCAGCCGCGCGAACAGCGTGTTGCGGTTGATGATGAGGGGCAGCGTCTGCACGATGCCGGCGTCGGGGTCGGCCTCCATGGCGGCGGCGAGGTTCACGATGGAATGCGCCGTCATCAGGCTGTCGGCGTCGAGCACCAGCATGTGCGGGTAGCTGCCGCCCCAGCGGGTGACGAAGTCGGCGATGTTGCCGGCCTTGCGGTTCGTGTTCTTGGGCCGGTGCCGGTAGAACACGCGCGCCTTGCCGCGCAGGCGGTCCCGCAGGGCGACCAGCGCGCGCTCCTCCGCCACCCACACGTCGGGGTCGGTCGTGTCGGACAGGAAGAACCAGTCGAAGTGGTCGCCGAGCCCCGTCGCGGCGACGTCCTCCGCCATGGCCTGCAGGGCGCCGAAGATGCGGCTCGGCGCCTCGTTGTAGATCGGCATCACCACGGCGGTCCTGGCCGACAGCGCGGCCGGCAGGGCCGGGCGCTTCGGGGCGAAGAACAGAAGCCAGGCGAAGCCCACGACGCTGCTCGCGAAGGACAGCGCGATCCAGGAGAAGTTGGCGACGAAGAGCGCCAGCAGGATCCACTTCAGCAGCGTCACCTCGCCGACGTCGATGACGCGCCACATCTCCTCGATGCCGAAGCCGAGCAGCGCCGCGCCGCCGCCGAACACGACGATCCGGGCCAGCCACGGCACCGAGCGGTGCAGGGGGTTGGCCCAGCCGCGCAGGCCCGCGCGGTCGTGGCGGCGCAGCGACTGCGTGGGCATGAGGATCGGGCTCTCGTCCGGCATGGCCGGCATGGCCAGGATGGAGTCTAGGTCGATCACCGCGCGGGATTCGCCCGCGGCCGGCTCATCGAAGGTCACGCGGTCCATCGGTACAGCCATGTCTCGCTCACCGGCTTGCCGCCGTTCTCCAGCACGAGCCGGAGCTCGGACAGGGCGTCGCCGCCGAAATCCACATCGAAGAGCACGCGGAACGTCTTGCGCTCGCGCGACACGAAGGTCTTCACGGTCCCCACCGTGCCGGCCGACACGGTCAGCATGGGCTTCACGTCGTGGCTCGCGACGGGGTCGACGAAGACGTCGCTGGTGAACTCCACGACGAAGCGCCGCTTCTTGGTGTTGCCGATCCGGCCGACGCGCGTGTCGCTCACGGTGGCGAGCGGCGGCCGGTCGGGCGGGGTCCAGCACCAGAACTGGCGGTAGGAGAAGGAGGCCTCGCCGGCGGGGTCGAGCACCGCCTTCGGCCGCCAGAAGCAGATGATGTTGTCGTTGTTCTCCGACTCGGTCGGGATCTCGACGAGCTCGACGCTGCCCTCGCCCCAGTCGGTGATGGGCTCGATCCAGAGCGAAGGGCGCAGCTCCCAGTGCTGCTCGTCGTCCTGGAGCTGCGAGAAGTCGCGCTGGCGCTGCAGCAGGCCGAAGCCCTTGGGGTTGGCGTCGACGAAGACCGACACCTGCAGGGTCGAGGGGTTCGACACCGGCCGCCACAGCCATTCGCCGTTGCCGTTGAGCACCTGCAGGCCGGACACGTCGTAGGCGCCGAGGCGCACGTCGTCGGCCGCATGGCGGCTCGTCGGGCCGAACAGGAACATGCCGGTCATGCCGCCGAGGCCGTAGAAGTCGGCCGGGCTGCGCGAGAACAGCGTGCATTCCGTGTCGATGATGGTGATCTCGCCGGGCCGCAGCGTGAAGCGGAAGGCGCCCGTCATGCTCTCCGAATCGACGAGCGCGCTGATCACCAGCGCGTCGGTGGCGAGGCTCGGCTTCTCGATCCACACCTCGCGGATGGCGGGGAACTCCTCGCCCTTGGGGTCCGCGGTGCGGATCATCAGGGCGCGGGCGGTCACGCCGAAGTTCTGCCCGTTGGCCAGCGCCCGGAAGAAGGACGCGCCCTGGAAGATCGCCGAATCGACGAGGCCCCTGCCGCTGCGCGCGTGCAGCACGCGGAAGCCCGAGAAGCCGATGTCGCCGAGGTCGGCCGGGGGCTGCACCTTGCCGAAGTCGAAGCCGCTCGCGGCGTAGGCGAGGCGCCGCACGGCGCCGTTCTCGACCACGTTGATCGCCATCGGGGCCGTGAACAGGAAGCCGCGGTGCAGCGGCTCGATGGCGAAGCCGACGTTGTCGCCGGCCCACAGCGCCGTGCCGGCCTTGGGGCGGATCGACACATATTGGTCGTAGGTCAGGTTCGAGAAGGCGCCCGGCAGCGGCACCGCGGGCGCCTCATAGCTCTTCTTGGCGAGGGCGCGGGCCTTGTCGACGACGGCCGACAGGTCGAAGGTGGCGGCCGGCGGCGCCGAGCCCTGCGGCG
The DNA here is from genome assembly GCF_021730615.1 of Lichenibacterium dinghuense. Lineage (NCBI taxonomy): Bacteria > Pseudomonadati > Pseudomonadota > Alphaproteobacteria > Hyphomicrobiales > Lichenihabitantaceae > Lichenibacterium > Lichenibacterium dinghuense. The sequence goes on along the minus strand of NZ_JAJLMN010000001.1, from coordinate 1,350,458 downwards.
CCGGGGCCGGCGCCCCGGCGGGGGCCGGGGGCGCGTCGGCGGCCGCCGGGGTCAGGCCGGCGCCGAGCCCGGTGGCGGCCCATTTCAAGAGATCCCGGCGAAGCAGCATCGGCCATCTGGAACGAGAACACGGAAGGGCGGGCGCCGCCCGGTGCAGGTCTCCGCGGGGATGAGCGCTCCGCCGCGCCGGGCATCGTCGCTCGAAGCGAAGCACTCATCCCCGCGGGAGCCCGGTCCGGGCGCCGCCGGCCGCATCGCCTCGTATAGCCCATATCCGACGTGCGGCGAGGCGATTTTTGCACGCGCTGCACCGCCGCCGCGGGCCGGATGGGCCTTCGCCGCAATCTCCTGTTAAGGCGGCGCGTCGATGGGAAGGCGGACGCGCGGGAGTTCGGACGGGATGAGCGGATCGAGACGGTGCCTCGCCGTGGTGCTGGCGGCGGGCGAGGGGACGCGCATGCGCTCCGACACGCCCAAGGTCCTGCACCGCCTGGCCGGGCGCAGCATGCTGGGCCACGTGCTCGGCATCGTGGCGGAGGCCGGGGCCGAGGCCGTCGTCGTGGTGGTCGGCCCGGGGCGGGACGACGTCGCGGCCGAAGCGCGGCGCGCCTTCCCGGGGGCCGAGATCGCCGTGCAGGCGGAGCGGCTCGGCACCGCCCACGCGGTCCTGGCGGCGCGCGACGCCATCGCGCGCGGCTACGACGACCTTCTGGTGCTGTTCGCCGACGTGCCGCTGGTGGCGCCCGCGGCGCTCGCCGACATGCGGGCCGCGCTGGCCGCGGGGGCCGGCCTCGTGGCGCTCGGCTTCGAGGCCGCCGACCCGACCGGCTACGGCCGGCTGCTGACGGAGGACGGCGCGCTCGTCGCCATCCGCGAGCACAAGGACGCGACGGAAGCCGAGCGCGCCGTGAGGCTCTGCTTCGCCGGGCCGATGGCGCTCGACGGCCGCACCGCGCTCGACCTGCTCGGGCGCGTCGGCTGCGACAACGCCCAGAAGGAATATTACCTCACCGCGGCCGTGGAGCTGGCGCTGGCCGACGGGCGGCGCTGTGCCGCGATCTCCTGCCCGGAGGCCGACGCCATGGGGGTCAACGACCGCGCGCAGCTCGCGAGCGCCGAGGCCGCCGTGCAGGCGCGGCTGCGGCTCGCCGCGATGCGCGGCGGCACGACGCTGCAGGCGCCGGGCACGGTGTTCCTCAGCCACGACACGCGCTTCGGGCGCGACGTCGTGGTCGAGCCGCACGTGGTCTTCGGGCCCGGCGTGCGGGTCGAGGACGGCGCGGTCATCCACAGCTTCTCGCACCTCGAAGGCGCGCGGGTGGGCCCGAACGCCGACGTCGGGCCCTACGCGCGGCTGCGGCCGGGGGCGGCGCTCGGGCGCGCCGCCAAGGTCGGCAACTTCGTCGAGGTGAAGAGCGCCGACATCGGCGACGGCGCCAAGGTGAGCCACCTCACCTACATCGGCGACGCCAGCGTGGGCGCGGAGGCCAACATCGGCGCCGGCACGGTGACCTGCAACTACGACGGCTACGGCAAGTTCCGCACCGTGATCGGCGAGGGGGCCTTCATCGGCTCGAACTCGTCGCTGGTGGCGCCCGTCACGGTCGGGCGCGGCGCCTACGTGGCGTCGGGCTCCGCCGTCACCGAGGACGTGCCGGAGGACGCGCTGGCGATCGGCCGCGCCCGGCAGACCACGAAGGACGGCCGGGCGAAGCTGCTGCGCGCCGAGCGGGCCGCCGCCAAGGCGGCCCGCAAGGGATGAGCGGCCCTCGAGCCCGCGCCCCTACCGGTTCTTCCCCGGCACCCACAGCACGTCGCCGTCCTTGAGGTGGTTGCAGTGGCGCGAGGCCACGAACAGGAAGTCCGACAGGCGGTTGGCGTAGCCGACCGCCGCGGCGCTGACGGCCTCGCCGTGGCCGACCTTGAGGTCCACCATCAGCCGCTCGGCGCGCCGGCACACCGTGCGGGCGAGGTGGAGGTGGGCGGCGGCCGGCGTGCCGCCGGGCAGCACGAAGGAGCGCAGCGGCGACAGGTCGGCGTTGAGCTCGTCGATCTCGCGCTCCAGCCGGTCCACCTGGGCCTGCACCATGCGCAGGCGGGAGCCCTCCGCCTCGCCCTCGGCCGGCGGGGTCGCGAGGTCGGCGCCGAGGTCGAACAGGTCGTTCTGGATGCGCCCCAGCATGGCGTCGAGCTTCGGCGACTCGGCCGCCGCGTGGAGGCGCGCCATGCCGATGGCGGCGTTGCACTCGTCCACCGTGCCGTAGGCCGCGATCCGCACGTCCGACTTGCGGCGGCGCTCGCCCGAGCCCAGCGCCGTCGTCCCGTCGTCGCCGGTGCGCGTGTAGATGCGATTGAGGACCACCACGGCGTTCTACCCCCTGAGATACAGCACGGCCATGACCACCAGGATGGCCACGAACTGGAGCCCCACGCGCCAGCGCATCAGCCGCTGCGACGTGTTGGAACTGCCGCCGCGCACCATGTTGACCAGCCCGGCCATCAGCACGGCGAAGACGAGCCCGATCGCGACCAGGATCAGGCTGTTGGCGGCGGCGGCGGACATCGGCGGACCCGGTGCGGAAGCGGTCCGCCATCCTAAGTCATCGCGCGGCGGACCGGTAGGCGGAGCGGGGTCGCGGCTCTCATACGACATCCGTTGAATCCCTTCGGGATGCGGATGTCGGCTTCGCTCATGCGCCGCGCGGGCTGGCGATACGGCACATCGGCCGGATGCCGTATCAGCCGCGCGCCGTCCCCGCGTCGAGCGCGTGGGCGACGCGGTCGATGCGGGCCGCGGCCTCGCCGATCGCGCCGGCGGCCGCCTCGGCGAGGGCGTCGATGCGCGCGTCGGCACCGGCCTGCTCGGCCCGCAGGCGGTCGTTCTCGCCCTCCAGCGCGGCGATGTGGCGCTCGGCTTCCCCGAGCTGGTCCGCGATCGTCAGGGCCGCCATCACGGTGATGCGCGTGTCGCCGATCTCGCCGAAGCTGCCGCGCAGCTCGCCGATCTTGCCGTCGAGCCGGGCCGCGAGCCCCGCCAGGTGCTCCTCCTCGCCGTCCGCGCAGGCCATGCGGTAGACGCGGCCGCCGATCCTGACGTTGACCTGGGCCACGGCGGCCTCAGATCGGGCCGAGCGGGCGCGAGCCCGTCGGGTCGAGCTCGGCCAGGATGCCCCGCACGGTGGCGCCGGCGCGGTCGACCCGCGCCGCCACCTCGCCGGCCACGCGGTCGAGCGCGCGGGCCCTCGCCAGCGCGGCGTCGAGCTCGACGGCGAGGCGCGAGCGGTCGTCCTGCATCACGGCATACTCGACCTCGGCGTCGGCGCGGGCGGCGTCCGCCTCGGCGCGGCGCTCCGCGGCGGCGTCGAGCGCGTCGATGGCGCCGTTGAGGCGCTGGAGCGCGCGCTGCAGGGAGACGGGCAGGTCCATGGGGTTCCGCGGGATCGGGCGACGCCACGAGGGGGTGGACGGCCGCGCGGCGCAACCCTGGCGGCGAAAGCCGTCGAGGTCAAACCCGGCGCGGGCGTCGGATCAGAACAGGTCGCCCTGGCTCACGGGCGCCTTCGCGCTCCGGGCCGTCCTGGCGGGCGGGCGCGGGGCGCGGGGCGCCGCGGGTTTCCGCTTCGGCGCGTCCGGTACGGTCGGCGGGGTGCCCCCCGCGGGGCCGCCCAGCGCCTCGACGGCGAGGACGCCGTCCGCGAACTCCAGCCCGAGCCGGGCGCCGGGCGCGACCCCGGCGGCGGAGCGCAGCGGCTGGCCGGCGGCGTCGCGCACGAGGGCGTAGCCGCGGCCCAGCACCGACCTGTAGCCCAACGTGCCGAGGAGCTGCGCCAGGCGCTCGACGCGCTCGCGCCGCCGGTCGTTGGCCCGCGCGGCGGCGGGCTTCAGCCGGGCCGCCAGGGCGTCGAGCCGCTGGCGCGCCGCCGCGTTCTGCTGGCGGGCCAGGGCGGCGCGGCTCACCAGCGCCGCGCCGAGCCGCGCCGCGGCGGCGTCGAGCCGCCCGCGGCGGCGGTCGGCCAGCACGGCGGCCGAGCGGCCGAGCCGCGCGTCGAGGCCGCTCAGGCGCTCGGCCGCCCGCGCGAGGCGCGCGCCGGGCGACTGGGCGGCGAGGCGGGTGCCGACCCGCGCCACGGCGAGGCGGCGCGCGTCGGCGCCGCGGCGCAGCGCGGAGGGCAGGGCGGTCGCGGCGCGGTCGAGCCGCTGGCGCGGCAGCGCCAGGAGCTCCGCGCCGTCCGGCAGGGCGCGGGCGGCCGAGCGCAGCGCGTCGCGCGCGCCCTCCACCCGCCGCAGCATCGCGGCGCCGTGGCGGGCGCCGAGCCGGTCGAGCCCCACGGCGAGCTCGGCCCGCACCGGCACGCAGAGCTCGGCGGCGCCGGTGGGGGTTGGCGCACGGAGGTCGGCCACGTGGTCGAGCAGCGTCCAGTCGGTCTCGTGGCCGACGGCGGACACCAGCGGGATGCGGCATTCCGCGGCGGCGCGGATCACCACCTCGTCGTTGAAGCCCCACAGGTCCTCGAGCGAGCCGCCGCCGCGCGCCACGATCAGCACGTCCGGCCGCGGCAGCCGTCCGCCGGGCGGGAGCGCGTCGAAGCCCCGGATGGCGCGGGCCACCTCCTCGGCGCTGCCCTCGCCCTGCACCCGCACGGGCCACAGGATCACGCGGCGCGGGAAGCGGTCGGTGATGCGGTGGAGGATGTCGCGGATCACGGCGCCGGTCGGCGAGGTGACGACGCCCACCACGGCGGGCAGGAACGGCAGGGCGCGCTTGCGCGCCGGCTCGAACAGCCCTTCCGCCGCGAAGCGCCGGCGGCGCTCCTCCACCATGGCCATGAGGGCGCCGACGCCGGCCGGCTCCAGCGACTCGATGACGATCTGGTAGGCGGACTTGCCCGGGAAGGTGGTGATCTTGCCGGTGGCGACGACCTCCATGCCCTCTTCCGGCTTCACCCGCATGCGCGCGAAGCTGTGGCGCCACACGACGGCGTCGATGCGGGCGCCCTCGTCCTTCAGCGAGAAATAGGCGTGGCCGGAGGAGTGGGGGCCGCGGTAGTTCGACACCTCGCCCCGCACCCGCACGTGGCCGAAGCGCTCCTCGACGGTGCGCTTCAGCGCGCCCGACAGCTCGGTCACGCTGACCTCGGGCGTGTTGGACAGGCGCGAGCCCTCCGCCTCGTCGTTCGGTGCCGAGGCGGGCGCGTCGAAGATCGAGGCGGTCGCGGCCCTGCCGCGCGGGCTCGTGCGAGCCGAAGGTCTCATGGCCATGGCGCCGAGCCTACCACGGCCCGCGGGCGCCTGTCGCCCGGCCGGCCCGCGGGCCCGGATGCCGCATCGCCGGGCAGGCTGCCCGGATCGCGCGCCGTCCGGGATGGTGCGCCGCGGCGCGATCCCGGGCGGCGCCATGGCATGGCGGTTGCTTCCGTGAGCCGCGAGGGCCTCCGCGCCCACCCGTTCTCAGGAGGGCCGCCGCCATGGCCAGGACCGCCGCCCCGCTCTCCTGCCGCGCCGCCGGCCGCCGCGGCGCCGCGCGCGCCCGGCCCTGAGCCGCCGCGGCGCCCGCGAGCCGAGTCCCAGAGCTTCGATGACCGTTCAATCTTTCGCGCCGGCCGACACGCGGGAGGCCGATCCCCTGCCGGCCTCCGGCCTCGCCCCGGTCGACACCCACTGCCCCTATTGCGCGCTGCAATGCGGGATGACGCTGGTGCCCGACGCCGAGGGGCGCTTCTCCGTCGCGGCGCGGGACTTTCCCACCAACCGCGGCGGCCTGTGCCGCAAGGGCTGGACCGCCGCCTCGCTGCTCGCCTCGCCCGAGCGGCTGACCGCGCCGCTGGTCCGCGACCGCAAGGGCGGCGCGTTCAGGGAGGCCGGCTGGGACGAGGCGCTCGACCGCGTGGCCTCGCGCCTCTCGGAGGTTCGGGCCCGGCACGGCGCCGACGCCGTGGGCGTGTTCGGCGGCGGCGGCCTCACGAACGAGAAGGCCTACCTGCTCGGCAAGTTCGCGCGGCTGGCGCTCGGCACGGCCAACATCGACTACAACGGGCGCTACTGCATGTCCTCGGCCGCCGCCGCGGGCGGCCGCGCCTACGGGCTCGACCGCGGCCTGCCGTTCCCCATCGCCGACATCGCCGGGGCCGAGGCCGTGCTGATCGCCGGCAGCAACCCGGCGGAGACGATGCCGCCGCTGATGCAGTATTTCGACGAGCAGCGCGCCCGCGGGGGCCGGCTCGTCGTGGTCGACCCGCGCCGCAGCGCCACCGCCAAGCTCGCCACGCTGCACCTGCAGACGACGCCCGGCTCGGACGGCGCGCTGGCGACGGGCCTGCTCCACGTCGCCATCCGCGACCGGCTGATCGACGCGGATTTCATCGCCGAGCGCACCAGCGGCTTCGAGGCCGTGCGCCGCATCGCGGCCCAGCACTGGCCCGACCGCGTCGAGCGCGTCACCGGCGTGCCGGAGCGGCAGATCGTGGAGGCCGCCCACATCCTCGGCGAGGCCGCCACCGCCATGGTGCTGACGGGGCGGGGCCCCGAGCAGCAGAGCCAGGGCGTCGACAACGTGTCGGCATTCATCAACCTCGCGCTGGCGCTCGGCAAGGCCGGCCGGCCGTTCTGCGGCTGGGGCACGCTGACCGGCCAGGGCAACGGCCAGGGCGGGCGCGAGCACGGCCAGAAGGCCGACCAGCTCCCCGGCTACCGCAGGATCGCCGATCCGGCCCACCGCGCCGCCGTCGCCGCGGTGTGGGGCGTCGACCCCGACGCGCTGCCGGGCCCCGGCCTTTCCGCCGACGAGCTGCTCGACGCCACCGCGCCGGGCGGAAGCGTCAAGGCGCTGATGGTGCTGGCCTCCAACGTCGTCGTGTCGGCGCCGTCGGCGGGGCGCGTCAAGGCGAACCTCGCCGGGCTCGACTTCCTGGTCGTGTCCGACATCTTCCTGTCCGAGACGGCGGCGCTGGCCGACGTGGTGCTCCCCACCGCCCAATGGGCCGAGGAGGAGGGCACCATGACCAACCTCGAAGGCCGGGTGATCCGCCGCCGCCGCGCCGTGGCGCCGCCCGCTGGCGTGATGACGGACGCCGAGGTGATCGAGGCCCTGGCGGCGCGTCTCGGCTCCTCGGCCGCCTTCCCGGCCCGAGCCGAGCCCGGCTTCGAGGAGCTCGGGCGCGCGAGCCGGGGCGGCGTCGCCGACTATTCCGGCATCTCCTACGCCCGCATCGTGGCCGAGGACGGCGTGTTCTGGCCGTGCCCCGAGCCCGACCACCCCGGCACGCCGCGGCTGTTCCTCGACCGCTTCGCGACGCCGGACGGCCGCGCGCGCTTCCACGCGGTGGAGCACCGCCCCTCCGCCGAGGAGCCGGACGCGGACTACCCCTACTGGCTGACGACGGGCCGCGTGCTGGCGCAGTACCAGTCCGGCTCGCAGACGCGCCGCGTGCCGGAGCTCGCGAGCGCCGAGCCCGGCGCCTACGTCGAGATCCACCCGCAGACGGCGCGCGGCCTCGGCCTCGCCGAGGGCGACCTCGCCCGGCTGACGACGCGCCGCGGCACCATCGCGGTCAAGGCGCGGCTCGTGCCGACGATCCGCCTCGACACGCTGTTCGTGCCCTTCCACTGGGGCGACGGCCAGTCCGCCAACGTCCTCACCAACGCCGCCCTCGATCCCACCTCGCGCATGCCCGAGTTCAAGGTCTGCGCGGTGCGGGTCGAGCGGGCGGCGGCCTGACCGGAACCAGCGCCATGCAGTCGCGACCCAGGACCATCACGGGCGTGTTCCCCTTCGTGGGGGCGGGGCTGGAGCATCCGGCGCCGCTCGCCGCGGGCGTGAGCTACCGCGTGCCGCCCGACCGGCGCGCCCAGGTGATCTACCTGCGCGCCGGCAACTCCGCCGCGGCGCTCGCCTGCCTGACGGTGACGCGCGACGGCCGGGTGATGCGGCTCTTCCCCGTCGGCGCCGGGGCGGCGGTCCACGTGCCGCTCGCCGTGCTGGAGGACCTGGAGCCCGACACGCTCGTGGAGGTGCTGGTGTCGGCGCCCGAAGGCGCGGAGGGCCACATCGTGCTCGACCTCGGGCTGATGGAGGTGTGACTTCGGCTTCCAAAGGCCGTCGGCCTTCGGCGAGGTCCCGGCACGACACCTTCGGATCAGTTCGACGCCGCCCGCGTTCTCCGCCGTCATCGCGAGCGTAGCGACGCGATCCAGGACTGTCGGGCGCCGCGCCGCGAGGCAGTTCGACCCGGGAGCGGCCCTTTTGGAACGCGGGGGCTGGATCGCGTCGCTCCGCTCGCGATGACGATCGCAGCCGTCCGATGACGGGTGGGGCGGTCCGGAAACCCAGCCATGCGCGGACACGTCCCCGCGTGGCACGGATCTCGCGAGCTTGTCCGCCAAACCCGCAGGCAGGATCGCGACCTCGACATGAGCAAACGCAAGCTGGTGGTGATCGGCAACGGCATGGCCGGGGCCCGCGCGGTCGAGGAGATCCTCAAGCGCGGCGGCGCGGACCAGTTCGACGTCGTGATGTTCGGCGACGAGCCGCACGGCAACTACAACCGCATCATGCTGTCCGGCATCCTCGGTGGCACGAAGACGCTCGATGACATCCTGATCAACACGCCCGATTGGTATGCAGAGAACGGCATCGTCCTGCACAAGGGCGACCGCGTGGTGGAGATCGACCGCGCCGCCAAGGCGGTCCGCTCCGCGGGCGGGCGCGTCGAATCCTACGACGTCCTGCTGATCGCCACCGGCTCGAAGGCCTTCGTGCCGCCCTTCAAGGGCGCGTTCGCGTCCGACGGCACGCTCAAGCCGGGCGTCTTCGCCTACCGCACCTTCGCGGACTGCGTGGGCATCGCCGAGGCCGCCAAGGCGGCCCGCAAGGCGGTGACGATCGGCGGCGGGCTGCTCGGCCTCGAAGCCGCGCGGGCGCTCGGCGACCTCGGATGCGAGTCGCACGTCGTGCACCTCGCCGGGCACCTCCTGGAGCTGCAGCTCGACGCCACGGGCGGCGGCATGCTGCGCCGGGCCATGGAGGGCTTCGGCCTGCACGTCCACACCGGCAAGGCCACCACCGAGGTGCTGGGCGAGGACCGCGTCACCGGCCTCGCCTTCAAGGACGGCACGACGCTCGACTGCGACATGGTGGTGGTGGCGGCCGGCGTGCGCCCCAACTCGGAGATCGGTCTGCGCGCCGGGCTGACGGTGGAGCGCGCGATCGTGGTCAACGACCACATGCAGTCGATCGACGACCGCTCGGTCTACGCGGTGGGCGAATGCGCCCAGCACCGCGGCAAGGTCTACGGCCTCGTGGCGCCGCTGTGGGACCAGGCCAAGGTCTTCGCCGAGCACGTCACCGGCCGCGACGAGCGGGCCGCCTACCACGGCTCCAAGCTCGCGACGAAACTCAAGGTGATGGGCGTCGAGCTCGCGTCCATGGGCATCACCGAGCCGCACGACGACGGCGACGAGGTGGTGCAGTTCGCCGAGCCGAAGCGCGGCACCTACAAGAAGCTGATCGTGCGGAACGGCCGGCTCGTCGGCGGCATCCTGATGGGCGACATCTCCAAGGCCGCCTACCTGATGCAGGCCTTCGACCGCGACGCACCGCTGCCCGAGGAGCGGCTGGCGCTGCTGTTCGACATCGGCGCCCCGCCCCAGGCAGTGTCGCTGGAGGAGATGCCGGCCGAGATGCAGGTGTGCAACTGCAACGGCGTCACCAAGGGCGCGATCGGGGCCTGCGTGGCGGCCGGCAACCGCGACCTCAGGGCCGTGATGACGGCGACCCGCGCCGGCATGGGCTGCGGCTCCTGCAAGGGGCAGGTCGACGCGCTGACGACCTATTTCCTCGAGCAGGCGCCGGCGCCCGCCGCCGCGCTCGCGGCCGAGGAGCCGTCGCGGCTCGACGGCCACGTGCAGGCGCGCATCCTCGAGGACGGCACCTTCTCGATGATGCCGGACACGGAGGACGGCCACTGCACGCCCGCGCAGCTGCTGCGCATCGCCGAGGTGGCGGTGCGCTACAACGTCCCCGCGGTGAAGCTCGTGGGGCACGACCGCATCGACCTCGTCGGCCTGCCGAGGGACGAGGCTGCCAAAGTGTGGAACGAGCTCTACATGACGGCTGCCGAGTAGGGCGGAGCGCGCGCGGCCGCGGCTCCGGCGCGGGGCACGCCATGGCTTTCACGGGTGGGTGCCAGTGCGGCAGGATGCGCTACAGCGCCGAGGGCCCGCGCGACCGCTCAAGCGTGTGCTACTGCCGCATGTGCCAGAAGGCGGGCGGCGCGCCCTTCATGGCTTTCGTGCGCTTCCCCGCCGCGCGGGTGAGCTGGTCCGCCCCGCCGGCCACCTTCGCGAGTTCGGAGGCGGTCGAGCGCGGGTTCTGTTCCGCCTGCGGCACGCCGCTGAGCTACCGCGACACGCGGGGGACGGACGTCAGCCTGACGATCTACAGCCTCGACGATCCGGGCGCGGTGGACCTCGAATTCTGCTTCAGCCCCGAGCGGAAGCCGCCCTGGCTCGACGCGTTGGAGGACCTCCGGCCCGTCGACCTCCAGGACGGCCCGGCCCTCGCCAGCCTGCAGCATCCCGACCGCCCGGACTGAGGACGGAGCCCCAATCTCCTCGACCGCCTTCATCCTTCGACACGGGCGCTCCGCGCCCGGCTCAGGATGAGGGGAGGTGGCACGAGGTCAGGGCTTTTCGCTGTCGGTCCGAGGCGGGCGCTGGCGAGGGGGCGGACGCCGAACCGAAGGCCGCCCGCCGACGAAAAAAGAGCCGCTGCGCCTCGCGGCGAGCGGCCCAAGTCTAGGGAGGAAACGCCCAAGAAGGGCGGTGCCCGAAGGCGCAGCCCCGATATGGACCAGAGGGCCACCGGCCGGTAGCCGCGCCGGCGCATGGCTCTGTCCCACGTCGGAAGGGGAGGGGCGACGCCCGCGCCGGGCCGGGGTCACGCGAGCGCGGCGTCGGAGCTGATCGAGCCTTCCGGGGCGTCCCGCGCCGCGTCGCGCCGCCCGACATGCTGGGTGAAGAGCGGCGCGCCGCCGTCGAGCTCGCCGCGGCCGGCGGCCTCCAGCACGTCGCGATAGACGAGGTGGCTGGGGTAGAGGTCGGCCGGCGGCGCTTCGAACCAGCGCAGGTCGCCGGCTTCGGGTGCCCGATCGCCGGTGACGAGCCGCCGGCCGGGCACGCCCCGCAGCGTCGCGCGATGGCAGAGCGAGACGGAATGGCCCCGGTCGTCGAAGATCTGGACGATCGCCATCGCCCGGTCCGCCACGGCGACGTCGCAGCCGAACTCGTCGCGCGCGCAGGCTTCGAGTCGGTGGCCGACCTCCTCCCTGTGGCGGATGATGCTGCCGGGCACGTGCCAGCCGCGGCCGAACGGGTCGTCGCGCCAGGCGAGCAGCACGCGTCCCGCCGCGTCCTGGACCAGGAGGTCCACGTTGACGGTCGCCACGACCTCGTTGACGAAGCGGAACAGCGGCCAGGGAAGCTCCGCGCCGCGGCCGTCGAGCCTGGCCAGCAGGCCTTCCAGCGTTTTCAGCTCCTCGGCCGACAGCGCCTCATCGTGACCTGTCATGCTCGCCCCCGCCCACGGCGCCGCTCGACGGAGAAAAGTCGACTGCGGGACACGTGTTCCGCGATCGAAGGGCGCGATCCCGCGATCTCCGGCATGACAGGCCGGCGCTCTGATCGACGGACCTGATCCCCTGCGGACTGCTTCGCCCCCCGAACGGAAGCCGGCCTGGCCCGGCGCGCTGGATGCCGTGGAGCCCGTCGATCTCGACGACCGACCGGCGCTGGCGAGCCGCAGCGGGCCGAGTCGGCGACGCGGCGTCGTCCCCTCACCGCAACAAGCGCCCGTCGCGAATGTTGCCCCCCGTCCGACGGGCACAGGGAAGACATGGCGATGGCGGCAGACCGGCAACTCTTCGAGGACGGACTGCGCCTCCTCTACGGCGCACACCGGCAGGGGGCCGCGCAGGCGGCGCGCAATTGCGAAACATCCGCCCTGCCCAAGCTGAGGCGGATGTTGCGGGCAGGCTCGAAGCAGAACCTCGTCCAGGCGGAGCGGCTGGAGCGCGTCTTCGCGCTGGTCGGCGCCACGCCCTACGCCCGGCACGACGCCGGCATGCAGGGCATCTGCGACACCAACGAGGCGGAGGTGGCGAGGCACCCGGGCGCGGCCGAGCGCGACCTCGTCAACATCGCCTACGGACAGGTGGCGGCGCATTTCTACATCGCGCGATACGGCACGCTGCGCAGCGAAGCACGGGCGCTCGGGCACGCCGAGGCGGCCAAGCTTCTCGACCGCACGATCGTCGAGACCCGCGCGATCGACCGCGCCTTCACGCGGCTCTACGAGCACCTGCTGGCGCGCCGCGCCTCGGCGCCTTACCCGGGCGAGAGCGCGCTCGCCACCACGGCAGCCCTGCATCCGGCCCTGACCTCGATCGCCGCGCTGGGCGGCCTCGTGGCCGCGATCGCACTGATCGGCATCGGACGATCGCGAACCCGCTGAAGGGCGAGGCGGCGCAGGTCAGGGATATCCGCGACCCACGGGCAAAACTGAACATCAGATAGGAAATATGAGGGGCCAGGACGGCGTGGCGAGAGAGACGGGACTCGAACCCGCGACCTCCGGCGTGACAGGCCGGCGCTCTAACCAACTGAGCTACTCCCCCGCGGACCGGCGAGGCCGGAACGCAAGTCATATCATCTGACCGAACTGGCGAGAGAGACGGGGCTCGAACCCGCGACCTCCGGCGTGACAGGCCGGCGCTCTAACCAACTGAGCTACTCCCCCGCGAACCGCGCTGCGTGTCGTCGCAGCGGTCTCGCTCGGTGAGGCGTGTCTACGGGGGGCCCCCGAGGGTGTCAAGCGCGCCGGTGGCGAGGGGCGGATTTTGTGAGGCGCGGCGCGGCGCCCGCCGGGACGGGAGCGGACGAGCCGCCCCTCCCGCGAGGGATCGGCGGTCCGCGCCGGCTCAGTGCAGGCGCGGCGTGCCCACGCGCCAGCGGGCGATCTCCTTCGGGGTGAGGATGTGGATGGAGGTCGGGTCGACCTGCTCGGCTTCCGCGATGGCCTCGGGGTTGACGCCCATCATCTTGGTGTATGCGCTGAGCGCACTCACGAGTTCGGGCGTGCCCTTGGATCGCACCGTGTCGTCGCCCAGGCCGAAGAAGCTGTGGCTGTAGATCGCCATCTGGTGGATGCCGAGGTGGCTCGACGGCGGGATGATGCGCCGCTTGCCGCCGAAGAAGGCGTAGACGCAGGCCGACATGCAGGAACTCGACATGACGTGGAGGTCGTCCGACCCGTCCACGGCGCGGGCCCGGGCGACCAGCACGGTGGCGCCGACCTGGCGCAGCACGAGGCCGAGCTTCATCGCCCCCACCACCGTGCCGCCGGGCGAGCTGAGCAGCACCAGCGGCCGGAAGTCCGGATCGCCGCCGTGCGCCTGCACGAAGGACAGGAAGCTCGCCGCCGTGTCGTTGGTGATCTCGCCCTGGGCGCTGATCACGTCCGCCTTGATCTCGGCGTTCGAGCAGCGGCGTTTGGCGCAGGGCGCCGGCCCGGCGATGGTGAGGAGTTCGAAGGACATCGGCTCGGCCGCCAGGGCGACGCCGCCCGGCAGGACGGCCGCGGTGGCGGACAGCGCCACCGAGACGGCGAGGCCGATCCTGGCGATGAGGGCGGACATCCGGCGCGCGCGGGGCGCGGTGGGCGGTGACGGGCTCGAACCGCCGACATTCTCGGTGTAAACGAGACGCTCTACCGACTGAGCTAACCGCCCGACGCTCTGGGATGCCACGCTTCTCAGACCTTCCGCTCTTGATCGGGGCCGGTCTCGGCTCCTGATCGGCGGTGGCGGCCCCCGGAATAGCCGGCTCCCGCACCGCTGACAAGGTGAGATGAGCATGGACCCTACAACCCCGCAAGGTGCGGAGCGTCGCGCCGGCCCGCTGCTCAGATGGCCGCCCGGCCGCAAAAACACAAATCTGTCATGTCCTATTTCATAATTCTCGTATTTTCAGTGGGGAATTCTATATCCGCTTCGGAACCGGCGGCATCGGCCGTTGCAGCCACCGGGGCGGCGTGCGACACGGCTCGCCCGGAACGACACCGCGAGCGAGTTCGCCCATGATGGCCCAGATCGTCACCGCCAGTCGCCTCGCCGACGGGGCGGTCGTGTTCCTCGACGCCGGCGGCGGCTGGAGCGAGCGGCTGGACCGGGCCGCCCTCTATTCCGGCAAGGCCGAGAGCGCGGCGGGGCTGGAGCTCGGCCGCGCCGCCGAGGCGGCGAGCCTGGTCGTCGACGTCTACGCGGTCGACGTGTCGACGGCCGGCGGCTCGGTCGTGCCCACCAAGCTCCGCGAGGCGATCCGTGCCCGCGGCCCCACCATTCTTCCCGCGTTCACCAAGCCCGGATCGACCCCGGCCGCGGTGCAGGAGGACGACGATGTATCGGTATGACGAGTTCGACGCCCAGTTCGTGGCGGAGCGGGTCGCGCAGTTCCGCGACCAGACCGGGCGCCGCCTCGCGGGCGAGCTGACCGAGGACCAGTTCAAGCTGCACCGCCTGATGAACGGCGTGTACCTGCAGCTCCACGCCTACATGCTGCGCGTCGCGATCCCCTACGGCTCGCTGCGCTCGAAGCAGATGCGGATGCTGGCCCACATCGCGCGCCGCTATGACCGCGGCTACGGGCATTTCACCACGCGCCAGAACATCCAGTACAACTGGCCGGCGCTGCAGGACTGCCCGGACATCCTGGCCGAGCTCGCGACCGTCGAGATGCACGCCATCCAGACCTCGGGCAACTGCATCCGCAACGTCACGGCCGACCACTTCGCCGGCGCCGCCGCCGACGAGGTCGCGGACCCGCGCCCCTATGCCGAGATCCTTCGGCAGTGGTCCTCGCTCCACCCCGAGTATTCGTTCCTGCCGCGCAAGTTCAAGATCGCGGTGACGGGCTCGACGCGCGACCGCGCCGTGATCCAGGCCCACGACATCGGGCTCCAGGTCGTGAAGGACGCCGCGGGCGCGCTGGGCTTCAAGGTCTACGTGGGCGGCGGGCTCGGCCGCACGCCGATGATCGGTCATCCCATCCGCGACTTCCTGCCAGAGGCGGACCTACTCGCCTACGTGGACGCGATCGTGCGCGTCTACAACCTCGAAGGGCGCCGCGACAACAAGTACAAGGCGCGCATCAAGATCCTGGTGCACGAGAAGGGCGCCGAGCCGATGCGCGAGGCCGTGGAGGCCGAGTTCGCCAAGGGCCCGAAGGGCCTGACGCTGCCGGCCGACGACGTGGAGCGCATCCGCGCCTATTTCGCGCCCCCGGCCCACGCGCAGCGCCCGGCCGCTTCGGACGCGGTGGCGGCGCGCCGCGCCGCGGACCCGCGCTTCGCCGCCTTCGTGGACGTCAACGTGGCGGAGCACCGCGAGCCCGGCTACGGCATCGTGACGATCTCGCTGAAGCCCATCGGCGGCATCCCCGGCGACGCCTCGGCGGAGCAGATGGACGCGGTGGCCGACCTCGCCGACCGCTACTCCTTCGGCGAGGTGCGCGTGAGCCACGAGCAGAACCTCGTGCTGACCGACGTCGCGCTCGACGACCTGCCGGCGCTCTACGACGCGCTCGACGCCGCCAAGCTCGCGACCCCCAACGCCGGCCTCGTGACAGACATCATCGCGTGCCCGGGCCTGGATTACTGCGCGCTGGCGACCGCGCGCTCGATCCCCGTGGCGCAGCGCATCTCGGAGCGCTTCGGCGACGGGGCGCGGGCCAAGGACATCGGCGAGCTCAAGATCAAGATCTCGGGCTGCATCAACGCCTGCGGCCACCACCACGTCGGCCACATCGGCATCCTCGGCCTCGACCGGAAGGGCGAGGAAACCTACCAGATCACGCTCGGCGGCTCGGGCGACGAGACCGCCTCGCTGGGCGACCTCACCGGGCCGGGCTTCTCGACCGACGACGTCGTCGACGCCATCGAGACCGTGGTCGACACCTACCTCGGTCTGCGCGAGGGGGCCGACGAGGGCTTCCTCGCCGCCTACCGCCGCGTCGGCATGGCCCCGTTCAAGAAGGCGCTTTACGAGCGCGACGCCGGCCGGGAGATCTGAACCCGATGAGCGCTCATGACGTGACGTTGTTCGGCGACCAGGTCGCGGCATCGCGGCTGGGCGCTCGTTTCGCGGCCATGGGGTCCGGCGCGCTGCTGCGCCTGGCCATCCAGGACCTGTTTCCGGGCCGCATCGCGCTGGTGTCGAGCTTCGGCGCCGACTCGGCCGTGCTGCTCCACATGGTGGCGCAGGTCGAGAAGGCGACGCCGGTGGTCTTCGTGGACACGGGCTTCCTGTTCCCCGAGACGCTGGACTACCGCGACGAGTTGGTGAACCTGCTCGGCCTCACCGACGTGCGGGCCGTGCAGCCCTCCGAGGAGGACCTCGCCGCGCTCGACCCCGAGGGCTTCCTGTGGTCGAGCGACCCCGACCGCTGCTGCGACATCCGCAAGGTGAAGCCGCTGGCCCACGCCATCGAGGGCTACGACGCCTGGATCACCGGCCGGAAGCGGTTCCAAAGCTCCACCCGCGCCGCCCTGCCGCTGTTCGAGGCCGAGGGCGAGCGGGTGAAGATCAACCCGCTGGCGGGTTGGGACGCGTCCGACCTCCTGCGCTACCTCGACCGGCACGCGTTGCCCCGCCACCGCATGGTGGCGAAGGGCTATCCCTCGATCGGCTGCATCCCCTGCACGTCGCCGGTGAAGCCCGGCGAGGACGCCCGCGCCGGCCGCTGGCGCGGCAAGGGCAAGACGGAATGCGGCATCCACCTCGGCATCCTTTCGGCCGGACAGGACATCTGATGCGACTCTACAAGGACGGGGCCTTCGTCGACGACCCGTGGCACAGCCTGCCCGAGGGCGAGCAGCCGGGCCAAGGACCGAACACAGGGCCGACCGTGATGTCGCTCAAGCAGTGGTCGGCCCTCGGGGCCGAAGGCCGGCGCGGCAGCAACGCGCCGGTCGGCGTGAAGCTCGACGCGGGCGAGATGGTGGACGCGATCCTGCCCGACCTCGACCGGCTGAGCCTCGTGGCCCTGTCCTTCCCGAAGTTCGGCGACGGCCGCGCCTTCTCCAAGGCGTCGATCCTGCGCGGCCAGCACGGCTTCAAGGGCGAGATCCGCGCCGTCGGCGACGTGCTGTGGGACCAACTCCAACTCATGCGGCGCTGCGGCTTCGACGCCTTCCTGATCGAGGACGGGCCGACGCTGCGCGCGCTGGAGGGCGGCAAGGCGCCCGTGATGACGGACTTCTACCAGCCCGGCCACGGTGGCTCGGAGCAGCCGGCCGACCCGAGGCGGCCGTGGGCGTGGCGGAGCGCGGGCTGAACGGTATCGATTTCGATCTGAACAGTTCCATCGCCGCGTCGCTTCAGAGGATCTTGCCCCGATTCACGGAGCTGTTAGCCTGAAGCTATGGGAATACAGCTCGATCTCGACAGGCTCGTCGGCAAGGTTGCCACCACATCCTTGCCGGGGCACGATATCGCGAGCATTGCGACCGCACCGGATGTTGACGCGGACGGTCTGGAAGGCCTTCGGGTGACGGTCGTGCTGGTGGGCGACGACGCGAGCCTGAGCGGCGATGAGATGGCGAACGTCATCGTGGACCTGCGCCAAGCGCTGCAGGCGGTCGGAGACGACAGGTTTCCGTTTGTCGATTTCACAAACGAGAGCGAACTCGCAGCGGATGCCGATTCTCAACCCGGACCACCTGCTTGAGCAGGCGGAAAGGCTGGTCGCAGCACCGCTCGCCGGCCCGCCTCGGCAAGTCGACCTCCGCCGTGCGGTATCGAGCGCCTACTATGCTCTGTTCCACGCGACGTTGACAGCCCTCGCCGACGAGGTGGTCGGAGCATTTCATCAGAACACGCTTCGCTACGCTCTGGTCCATCGCAGCGTCGACCATCGCGCCATCAAGGAGCTCTGCCTCACACTGTCAAAGAGGGCGCCGCCAGCGAAATATGCTCCGTTCGCGCCGACGGGTTTCTTCGGGCGAGATTTCCTCATCTTCGCGGGCACGTTCGCCGCTTTGCAGGAGGAGCGTCACCGCGCCGACTACGATGTGGGCGCGCGTTACAGGATGTCGAATGCTCGGGCTGCGATCGCGCAGAGTCGAAGCGGGCTCGCGGCGTTCAGAAACCTACCCGCGCCGCAGAAAAAGATGTTTCTGACTCTGCTTCTCTGCCCACCACGCTGAGGCTTGGCTCTTCGAGCGGATGGGAAGTCGTTCGACCCAAGGTGCCTCTGAGGACCACGCCCATGATGTTCCGCAACACCCAACCCCAGCACCCCGACCAGCTTCCGCGGCCCGGCGAGGTCCCGACCGCCGACCGCCGCACCTTCCTGGTCGCCGCGCTCGGCACCGGCTTCGCGCTGGCGGCCGACCCCGTGATGGCGCAGGTCATCACCACGCCGGCGGACGGGCTCGTGGCCGGCGAGGTCAAGATCCCCACCGCCGACGGGCAGATCCCCGCCTATCGCGCCATGCCGGAGGGGGCGGGGCCGTTCCCGGTCATGGTGGTGATCGAGGAGATCTTCGGCGTCCACGAATACATCAAGGACATCTGCCGCCGTTACGCGAAGCTCGGCTACCTCGCGGTGGCGCCGGAGCTGTTCGCCCGCCAGGGCGACCCCGCCCACGCCGACGTGAGAACCATCGTCACCGACATCGTGCCCAAGGTGCCGGACGCACAGGCGATGGGCGACCTCGACGCCACGGTGGCCTATGCCACGACGAACGGCGGCAGGGGCGATCCCACGCGGGTCGGCGCCACCGGCTTCTGCTGGGGCGGCCGCATGATCTGGCTCTACGCCCGCCACGACCCGAAGCTGAAGGCGGCCGTGGCCTTCTACGGCATCCTCGGCGGCAAGGCCTCGCCGCCGACCGCGATAAAGCCGCAGAACCCGCTCGACTTCGGCCACGACGTGACCGTGCCGGTGCTGGGCCTCTACGGCGGCCACGACGACAACATCCCGCCGGACCTGATCACGGCCATGCAGGCCGAGTTGAAGGGCACGAGATCCGAGATCGTCGTCTACCCCGACGCGCCGCACGGCTTCTTCGCCGACTACCGCCCGAGCTACCGACCCGACGCCGCGCGCGACGCCTGGGGCAAGGCGCAGAGCTGGTTCAGGGACCACGGGCTGGCCTGATCCGGTCTCGCCCGGCTCGGCGGCGGCGAGCATGGCGTGATGCGGCATCCGCTCGATCGCTCCGCGACGCGGATGCCGGCCTCGCTCGAGCGCCGCCTGGGCTGCCGTCAAGGCATCCGGCCGGATCCCGGATCAGTCGTCGCGGTCGATGCGCCGCGTCCCGTGGTGATGGTTGCTCCGATGCGACACGCGCGGCTGCGTGGTGCCGGCCGTCGGCGCAGGGTCGACGGCCGGCGGCTCAGCCGTCTGGACCTCCGTTTTCCGAAGCTCCTCGATCGCCGAATCCGCCGAGGCCGGCATCGGCGCGATCACGATCGCCGACAGGGACGCAGCAACGAACGCTGCGCTCAAGAGTACACGCATGAGGACCTCCCGAATATGTTCTGGTCCTCAAACAAACCGCTCTCCGATGCGGTTCAGCAATCCCCGCTCAATAATCGGATGATTGCTGAAATTTTAGGATGTCCTCATCTCGGGTCAGATGCGGCGGAGATCTCTACAGGCGAAAGCCTGGCTTTGGATTTCGCCTCAAGCGCCCGTCTCGGCCTTGAGCCCGGCGGCTTCGATGCCGGCGACCGCGCAGATCTCGTCGTTGTCGCTGAGGTCGCCGGACACGCCGACGGCGCCCACCACCTCGCCCCCGTCGAGGATCAGCACGCCGCCCGGCGCCGGGACGAGCGAGCCGCCGACCGCGTGGGTCGCCGCCGCTACGAAGGTCGGGCGCTCGGCCGCCATCTTGGCGACCGCGCGCGAGCCGATGCCCATGGCGAGCGCGCCGTCGGCCTTGCCGCGGGCGATCTCGCCGCGCTTGAGGCTGGTGCCGTCCTGCGCCGCGAAGGCCTTGAGCGCCCCCCGCGCGTCGAGCACCACCACGGCGAGCGGCTTGAAGCCGTGCTCCGTGCCGGCCTTCAGCGCGGCGTCGAGGATGGTGCGGGCGTGGTCGAGGCTGAGGAGCGGCATGGCGGTCCGGTATCCGTGGAGTGTGGGGCGACCCTGCCGCGCGGCGGCGCGGGGTGCAAGGGGGCCGGCGGCGCGGCGGGTGGGCGCTAAGCGCTGTCGAGCGGCACGAGGTCGTCGGGCGAGAAATGCAGCGTCACGCGCTCGCCCGGGCTCGGCGGCGGCAGGCCGGGGCTGTTGAAGCGGTCGAGCACGATGCGGTCCTGGCCCAGCCCCACCTTGATCCGCACCACAGCGCCGAGGAAGGCCACGTCCTCCACTGTGCCGCCGAGGCGGTTGCAGCCGTGGCCCGGGTCCTGCAGCGACACGGCCTCGGGCCGCAGCGCCAGCGTGCAGTCGGCGCCCTCCGCGGCCGCGATCTGACGGCCGACGCGGGCCTCCTGCCCGTCGATGCGGATCGCGCCGGCCCCCGCGTCGACGACGCGCGCCTTCAGCACGTTCAGCGTGCCGATGAAGGAGGCCACGAAGCGCGTGCGCGGCCGGTTGTAGATCTCGAACGGCGTGCCGAGCTGCTCGACGCGGCCCTCGCTCATGACCACGATCCTGTCCGACATGGACAGGGCCTCCTCCTGGTCGTGGGTGACGAACACCGTGGTGATGCCGAGGTCCCGCTGAAGGGCCTTGAGCTCGTCGCGCAGCGCGACGCGCACCTTGGCGTCGAGCGCGCTCAAAGGCTCGTCGAGCAGCAGCAGCTTCGGCCGGGTGGCGAGCGCGCGGGCCAGCGCCACGCGCTGCTGCTGGCCGCCGGAGATCTGGTAGGGGTAGCGGTCGGCGAGGGCGCCGAGCTTCACGACGTCCAGCATGGCGGCGACGCGCTCGCGCGTCTCCGCGGCGGACGCCTTGGCGACCTTGAGCCCGAAGGCGACGTTGCCCGCCACCGTCATGTTGGGGAACAGCGCGTAGTTCTGGAACACCATGCCGACGCCCCGCGCGCTCGGCGGCAGGTGCGTGACGTCGCGCCCCGCGATGCGGATCGTGCCCGAACTCGCGCTCTCGAAGCCGGCGATCATGCGCAGCGTCGTGGTCTTGCCGCAGCCCGAGGGGCCGAGGAAGGTGATGAACTCGCCGGGCGCCACGTCGAGGTCGAAGCGCTGCACCACCTGATGGTCGCCGTAGCTCTTGGTCAGGCGGTCGATCGACAGGAAGCTCATGGTCACACCCTCACGGACCGGGCGGCGGGATCGCGGGCGAAGAGCTGGATCAGCCCCATGCAGGCCCAGGTGACCGCGAAGGCGATGAAGGCCAGGGCCGAGGGCTCGTAGGCCTTGTTGGCGCCGACGTTCTGCAGATACGGCCCGAAGGCCGGCCGGTCGAGCAGGCTCGCCAGCGTGAACTCGCCGATCACGATGGCGAAGGTCAGGAAGGCGCCGCTCAGCACGGCGGCGCGGACGTTGGGCAGGATCACGCGGAACAGGATCGTCGCGCGCCGCGCGCCCAGGCTCTCGGCCGCCTCGGTCAGGCTGCGCAGATCGATGGAGCGCAGGCCCGTGTCGACCGCGCGGTAGAGGTAGGGCAGCGCCAGCACGACGTAGCCGAAGACGAGCAGCACGTCCGTGCTCCAGGTCTGCCCCGTCAGCGGCAGCCAGGACGACGAGTTGTAGAGGCGCAGGTAGCCGAACACGAGCACGATGGCGGGCACGACGAGCGGCATGAGGGTGATGAACTCGACGACCGGCCGCAGGCGCGGCAGCTTCAGCCTGATCCAATAGGCGGTGGGCACCACCAGCAGCGTGCCGACCAGGATCGTCGCCACGGCGGCCGCGGCCGAGAAGCCGAAGGTCGACCAGAAGGCGGGGTCGCTCAGCACGTTGCTGTAGGCGCCGAGGCTGTAGCCGCCGCGGCGGATGCGCAGCGAGAACTCCACCGTGCCGACCAGCGGCACGAGGAAGTAGAGGACGCCGACCGCGAAGGCGGCCCAGGCCGCGATCCTGTGGCCCATGGTGCGGGAGCCGATCAACGCAGCCACCGCTCGGAGCGCGCGCGGAGGTAGATGTAGAGAGCGTTGGAAGCGCCGGTGATCGCCACCATGCCGAGCGCGAGCGCGTAGCCGAGGTGCGGGTCGTGCAGCACGTCGCCGCGGATCTGGGCGTAGAGCAGGATGGTGACGAGGTTCAGGGTCGAGCCCGTCAGCCCGTAGGCGGTCGCGATGGCGCCGAAGGAGTTGGCGAAGAGCAGGAGCGTCGTGCCGAGCAGGCTCGGCCACAGGATAGGGATGACCACCAGGCGCCAGTACGTGAAGGTGGAGGCGCCGAGGATGCTGGCCGCCTCGCCCCACTCGCGCTTCAGCCCGTCGAGCGCCGGGGTGAGGATCAGCACCATCAGGGGGATCTGGAAGTAGAGGTAGGTCAGCGTCAGCCCCGAGAAGCTCAGGATGTTGAAGCCCGTCCGGTAGAGGCTGAAGCCGAACAGGCTCTGCAGCAGCGTCGTGACGAGGCCGGTGCGGCCCAGCGTGGCGATGAAGGCGAAGGCCAGCGGCAGGCCGGCGAAGTTCGAGGCGACGCCCGAGAAGGTCATCAGCACGGGGCGGATCCAGCGCGGCAGACCGCCCAGCACCACCGCCCAGGCGAGGGCGAAGCCGCCGATGGCGCCGAGCAGGGCCGAGGCGGCGCTGACCTCCAGGCTGATCAGGTAGGCGCTGCGGATGCCGGGCTCCCACAGGCCCGCGAGGTTGGCGAGCGTGAAGTGCCCCTCGGCGTCCTGGAAGGCGCCGACCACGAGGTAGGCGGTGGGCAGAAGCAGGAACAGCGCCGCGAAGGAGAAGAACGGCACGACGCCGAGCCAGGCGGCCGACATCGGCGCCCGCGCCGGGGGAGCCGGCGTCGCCATCGCGACCGCGTCGACCTGGGCCATCGTGCCTCGTCTCGGGTTGGGGGCGGGGACGGGCGGCTCACCCGTCCCCGCGTTTCACAGGTCGGCTCAGATCACTTCACGTTGGCGCCGACGGTCTTGTCCCAACCCGTCGAGATCGTCGCCTTGGCGCTGTTCTGCTGGTCCAGCGTCGGAAACACCGCGTGGGCGTAGGCCTCGGCGGGCGGCAGCTTCTTCATGAGGTCGGCCGGCACCTTGTTGGCCGCCACGAGCGCCTGATAGCGGATCGGGTGGCAGTAGCCCTTGAGGTAGTTGAGCTGGCCCTCGTCGGAATAAACGTAGTCCATCCACAGCTTGGCGGCGTTGGGGTGGGGTGCGTAGGCCGAGATAGCCTGCACGTAGACGCCCGCCACCACGCCGGTCTTCGGCACCACGACGTCCACCTCCGGATTGCCCTTCAGCGTGTCGCGGTCGGCCAGCGCGTTGTAGTCCCAGCGCACGATCACGGGGGTCGCGCCCTGCGCCAGCGACGCCACCTTGCCGATGGTGGGCACGAAGTTGCCGTCCTTGTTCAGGGTGGCGAAGAAGTCGAGCCCGGCCTGGGCCGCCTTGGCGGCGTCGCCGCCCGACTTCGACAGGCCGGCGGCGTAGACCGCCAGGATCGCCTGGTTGGCGACGCGCGGGTCGCCCGCCAGGGCCACGCTGTTCTTGAGGTCGGGCCCGAGCAGGTCCGGCCAGTCGGCCGGCGCCGTCTTGACGATGTCCTTGTTCACCTCGAAGGCGAGCACGCCGTAATAGTCGCCGTACCAGGCGCCGTCCGCGGCCTTGTCGTCGGCCGGGATCGAGTCCCAGGTCGGCACCTTGTAGGGCATCAGCAGCCCCTCGGCCGCGGCCGTCGGGCCGAAGGACAGGCCGACGTCGATCACGTCGGGGGCCTGCGGGCCCTTGTTGCCCTTGTTGGCGCGGATGGCCTCGACCTCGTCGCCCGAGCCGGCGTCCGGGTTCAGCTCGTTCAGGGTCAGGCCGTATTTGGCCTTGAAGCCGTCGATCATGCCGCCGTAGCCGCACCAGTCGTGGGGCAGGGCGATGACGGAGAGCTGGCCCTCGGCCTTGGCGGCCTTGACGAGGTCGTCCGACGACTGGGCGAAGGCCGGCGACGCCGCCGCGACGGCCAGCACCGACAGCGAGGCCAGGAACCTGGAAGCAGTCTTCATCATCTAACCCCATGCGTGCGGGTGCCGCGCGGCGAGGCTGCCACGGGACGACGGCCCGCGCTAGCACGGGTTTCTGACAGTCCCGCGACGGCGCCCGCCCGAGACTGCGGCCCCCGCCCGGGCCCCGATCGTCCCGAAAGGACCCATGATGTTCGACAAACGCCGCGGCGCCACCGCCCTGCTGATCGGCCTGCTCCTGGCCGCCCCGGCCGCGGCCCAGGAGGTTTCCGCCGTGCCCCCGCCCGCCCCGCCCGCGGCCGCCGACAGGGGCATGACGACGCTGACGGTGTTCCTCCGCCACGACGAATCGCAGACGCTCGACGAGATCAACGCGCGCCTGAAGCGGCAGGGCTTCACCGAGAGCTTCCCGCCGCCCGGCGTCGAGGTCCTGTCCTGGCAGGTGCTGATGGGCGTCGGCCAGGTGGTGACGCTGCGCTTCCCGGCGGAGCGGCTGCGCGAGGTCAACCGCGCCCTGGAGCGCACGGCCTGGGGCGCCTACCGCACCGAGTTCTACCCGACCTACGACTACCGCCCGACGGCGCAGAAGGAGCGCGAAGGGCTGCCGAGCGCGTTCAAGTGACCTGCTTCGCCGTCAGGCGGGTCACGGCAGCCGACACCGGGCGAAGAGCGCAGGGTCGTCATGGAGCGCGGCCTCGGCCCTCCCTCGACGCCGGCCGGCCAGATGTGAAACACTCCCCCTCGATGCACGGGGAGACACCGGATGGCCTATTCCCACGCGGTCGGCCGGACCACCTGGGCCTTCGCCGACCTCAAGGACCTGATGGCCAAGGCGACGCCGCTCCGCTCGGGCGACCTGCTGGCCGGCATCGCGGCGGGCTCGGCCGAGGAGGGGCTGGCGGCGCGCCACTGCCTCGCCGACCTGCCGCTCAGGACCTTCCTGGCGCGGCCGGTGATCCCCTACGAGGAGGACGACGTCACCCGGCTCATCGTCGACACACACGACGAGGCCGCCTTCGCGCCGGTCTCCCACCTCACGGTGGGAGACTTCCGCGACTGGCTCCTGTCCGACCTCGCGAGCCCGGCCATGCTGGCGCGGGTCGCGCCGGGGGTGACGCCCGAGATGGCGGCGGCGGTGTCCAAGCTCATGCGCAACCAGGACCTCATCCTGGCGGCGAAGAAGTGCGGGGTCGTCACGCGCTTCCGCAACACGATCGGGCTGCCCGGCACCATGGCGGTGCGGCTGCAGCCGAACCACCCGACCGACGACCCGGACGGGATCGCGGCCGCGGTGGCGGAGGGTCTGCTCTACGGCTGCGGCGACGCCGTGATCGGCATCAACCCGGCCTCCGACGCGCCCGCCGTGCTGGCGCGCCTGTGCCACCTCCTCGACGACGTGATCGCGCGCCACGCCATCCCGACCCAGAGCTGCGTGCTGACCCACGCCACCACCACGATCGGGCTGATCGAGGCCGGCGCGCCGGTCGACCTCGTGTTCCAGTCGATCGCCGGCACCGAGGCCGCCAACGCCTCGTTCGGCGTGACGCTCGGGCTGCTGCGCGAAGCGCACGAGGCCGGGCTGAGCCTCAAGCGCGGCACGGTCGGGCGGAACGTGATGTATTTCGAGACCGGCCAGGGCTCGGCCCTGTCGGCCGGGGCGCATCACGGGGTCGACCAGCAGACCCTCGAGGCCCGCGCCTACGCGGTGGCGCGCGCCTTCGACCCGCTGCTCGTCAACACGGTGGTGGGCTTCATCGGGCCCGAATACCTCTACGACGGCAAGCAGATCACCCGCGCCGGGCTGGAGGACCACTTCTGCGGCAAGCTGATGGGCCTGCCGATGGGCTGCGACGTCTGCTACACCAACCACGCCGAGGCCGACGCGGACGACATGGACGCGCTGATGACGCTGCTGGCCGCCGCTGGCGTCACCTACATCATGGGCGTGCCGGGAGCCGATGACGTGATGCTGAACTACCAGTCGACGTCCTTCCACGACCAGCTCTACCTGCGCGACGCGCTGGGCGTGAAGCGCGCGCCGGAGTTCGAGGCCTGGCTGCTGCGCATGGGCATCACCGGGCCGGACGGGCGGCTCCGGGCGCCCACGGGCTCGCACCCCCTGCTCGCCCGACCGGAGGCCGCGTGAGCGCGCCGGCCGCCCGGCCGCCCGCGCCCGTCACGCCCGATCCTTGGGGCGAGCTCGCCGCCCTCACGCCGGCGCGGCTCGCGCTCGGCCGCTCCGGGGCGTCGCTGCCCACCCGCGAGATGCTCAAGCTCGGCCTCGCCCACGCGCGGGCGCGCGACGCCGTCCACGCGGCGGCGGACCTCGACGCGCTGCGGGCGGGGCTCCGGGCGCTCGGGCGCGAGGCCGTCGAGGTCGAGAGCGCCGCGCCCGACCGCGCCACCTACCTGCGCCGCCCCGACTTCGGCCGCCGCCTGTCGGCCCGCAGCCGGGCGCTGCTCGGGGGCATCGGTGCGTCGGACGCCGAGGTCTGCGTCGTGGTGGCGGACGGGCTGTCGGCCTCCGCGGTCGACGCCAACGCCCTGCCGCTGCTCGGCGCGCTGCTGCCGCGGCTGGCGCCGCGCCGCCTCGCCCCCGTCGTGCTGGCGCGGCAGGGGCGCGTGGCGCTCGGCGACGAGGTCGGCGCGATCCTCGGCGTCCGGCTCGTCGTGGTGCTGATCGGCGAGCGGCCGGGCCTGTCGGCGGCCGACAGCCTCGGCGCCTACCTCACCTTCGGCCCGCGGGTCGGCCTCACC
This sequence comes from Lichenibacterium dinghuense, assembly GCF_021730615.1. NCBI lineage: Bacteria > Pseudomonadati > Pseudomonadota > Alphaproteobacteria > Hyphomicrobiales > Lichenihabitantaceae > Lichenibacterium > Lichenibacterium dinghuense. The sequence goes on along the minus strand of NZ_JAJLMN010000001.1, from coordinate 1,323,555 downwards.
GACGAGGCCCGCAACTGCGTGTCCAACATCCGCCCGTGCGGGCTCGCGCCGGAGGCCGCCGCGCACACGATCGCCTGGCTGGCCGACCAGGCCCTCGCGCTGTCGCTCACCGGCGTGGCGCTGAAGGACGGCAGCGGCGACGCCGCGCTGCCGGGGCCGAGCCGCGCGGAGCCGAGGATCGCGGGATAGCGGACCGCCGGTCCGTCCATCCCACGGATCGCGTCAGACCGAGGCCGGCCTCGCCGGCTCGGCGCTCCCGCTCCGCGGGGCGCCCTCCACCCCGCCGAGGCCGGCAGCGTCGCATGGGCCTGCGAACATGTCGTTGAACGGCAGGGCGGCGCCGAACAGGAATCCCTGGCCGGCGTCGCAGCCCGTGGCTCGGAGGAACGCGCAGGCCTCCTCCGTCTCGATCCCCTCCGCCACGACGCTGAGGCACAGGTTGTGGGCCAGGTCCACGACCGAGCGGACGATGGCGCGGTTTTGCGGCTTCGCGGCGAGGCCGAGCACGAAGGATTTGTCGAGCTTCAGGGTGTCGATGGGCAGGTCGCGCAGGTGCGACAGCGAGGCGAAGCCGGTGCCGAAATCGTCCAGGGCGATCGAGATCCCGGCCCGGTGCAGTTTGGCGAACAGCGGCTCCGTCGTCCTCGAGTCCGTCCCGAGCAGCACCGTTTCCACGATCTCGACCTCGATCGCGGAGGCCGGCAGATCGGCCTCGGCGAGGAGCGCCAGCAGGCGGTCCACATACCCGCCCTGCAGGCTCGCTTCCGAGACGTTGAGGCTGATCGGCCCGGGGCTCAGGCCCGCCGCGCGCCAGCGCGCGAGATCGCGGACCACGCCCTCCAGCACTCGCCCGTCCATGGTCCTCGCGGCCTCGGCGTCGTCGAAGGCCTGGGCGAAGTCGGCGGGGCCGCTGACGGTGCCGTCCGGGTTCGTGATGCGGACCAGCGCCTCGTGGCCGCAGGACGTCCGATCCGCGAGCCTGACCTTGGGCTGGTAGAACGGGACGATCCGGCCGTCGCGGGCGGCGCATCGCACCTTCTCGATCGCGGCGCGGCGCGCGTCGAAGACGGAATGGAGTTCGGAACTGAACCGGCCGAGCGCCCCGCGCCCGGAGCGCTTGACCTTGTAGAGCGCCATGTCGGCGCATTTGAACAGGTCGGTCGGCTGCTCCGCGTCGGCCGGGAAGCTCGCGGCGCCGATCGACACCGTCACGCTGGCGCGGTGCATCTCGTGAGGGATCGGCGCCCGCACCCGGTCCTGGATCTCCCCGGCGAGGCGCTCGACGCCGGCTCCGTCGCCCGTGGAGGACGGCAGCAGGATCGCGAACTCATCCCCGCCGAGCCGCGCGAAGAAGGCCTCGGCCGGCAGGAGATCGCGGATGCGCTGCGCGACCGTCCGGATGACCTGATCCCCGGCCTGATGGCCGAGCGTGTCGTTCACCTCCTTGAACCCGTCGAGGTCGAGCAGGAGCAGCGTCAACGCGGCCCTGTCGCGCTTGGCCCGGACGAGCGCCTCGACCTGCTCCCGCTGGAACCAGCTCCGGTTGGCGGCGCCGGACAGGTCGTCGATGTGGGCGCCGCGCCACAGGCGCTTCTGGTCTTCGTGCCGTTCCGTGACGTCCTGCAGGACGCCGACGAGGCGGCAGGGCTTCCCGCCTTCCTTCTCCAGCTCGGCCACGGCGTGGACCACGCGCCGACGCCCGCGGGCCGTCACCATCTCGACCTCGACGTCCAGCGGGCTCGCCGTCTCGACCGTGTGCCGGATGTCCGACGCGAGCCTGTCGCGCCAGGGACCGTCGAGCAGGGCCAGCAGCCCGTCGAGGTCGGGAGCGTCGCCGACCGGCCAGTCGTGCAGCGCGAACATCTGATCCGACCAGGTGAGGCGGCGCGTGGACAGGTCCAGCGTCCACGCGCCGATCCCGGCCATGGTCTCCACCTGGCGCAGCCAGCAAATGCGGGTCTGGGCGGCGGCCCGCATGGCGGCCAGCTCGCGCTCGTAGAGGCGCCGATGCTCGGCGCCGTAGACCACGAAGGCCGCCGCGTCCGATCCGTCGCTCCCGCCCCGGCCGGCGGCCGTGACGAGGACGGAGCGCTCGATGCCGCTCGGGCTGCGCAGCGTCATCGCGATCTCCTGGAAGCCGCGCCGCTTCCGCAGCATCGGCAGCAGGTGCGTCTCCGCGTAGATCCGGCCGGCGGCCGTCAACGTGTCCTGGAAGCGGAGCCGGCCGACGACCTCGTCCCGCGTCCGCTCCATCCAGGCCAGCATGGTGTCGCTGACGGCGCGGATGACGCCCGCCTCGTCGGTGAGGAAGAGGCCGCAGGGCGCGTCCTGGAAGAACAGGCGCTCGATGCAGGCCGGGTCCGGGATCGGAAGCACGGCCATGGTCATGGGTGGGCCGCCACGTCCCGGAGATGGCCCTTCATGACGGCGATCACCTCGTCGGGGTCGCTCACGTGGGGGCAGTGGCCGCTGGCCTTGAGGCGGAGGAGCCGGCTGTTGGGCAGGTGTTCGTGCATGTAGGCGCCGACGGAATCGGGCGCGATGACGTCGTCGGCGCACTGCAGGATGAGGGCGGGCGTCCGCGATCCGGGCAGGTCGGCCCGGTTGTCCGAGAAGAAGGTGACGCGGGCGAACTGCCTGACGATGACCGGGTCGGCGCGGCAGAAGCTCTCGGCCAGGCGGGTCCCGAGCTCCGGCCGGTCGGCGTTGCCCATGATGGTTGGGGCGATCGCGCTGGACCAGCCCAGGAAGTTGCTGTCCATGACGTCGAGCAGCTCGTCGAGCGTCGACCGGTCGAAGCCGCCGCGGTAGTCGCCGTCGTTGAGGTAGCACGGGGACGGCCCGATCAGCACCAGATCGGAGAAGCGCCCGGGCCGCCGGATCGCGGCCAGGACGCCGATCGTCGCGCTCACCGAATGCCCGACGAAGGTGACGTTTCGGAGATCGAGCGCGTCGCAGATGGCGTTGACGTCCGCGGCATAGCCGGCGAGGTCGGAATGCCGGACCCGGTCATAGGCGCTCGGATCGGACGCGCCCGCGCCGACGTGGTCGAACAGGACGACCCTGTACTCGTCTTCGAACGCCGGAGCGACCGCATCCCACATGCTTTGATCGCAGCCGAAACCATGGGCGAACATCAAAGGCCTGCGATCACCACCCCGATCACGCACGTTGAAGATGCGAAAGACTTCGTCTCGACTGAGTTGCATTGCGGCTCCCGCGGCCCATGGACGCGGGTCAACTGATCTCAAACGGGTTGCGACGGCGTAAAGGAGACACGCAAATGACAGAATCGCGCTGCCGGTCGCGGGCGCTCCGGCCGGCGACGGAGAGGGGGCGCCGGTTCAAATGTCCCGTGCGACGTTGCGCCGGCCCCGGCGCCGGGCCATGAGCGTCGACCATGGCCGCTCCCCGCCGTTCGCCCCTCCGCTACCTCGGCCCGTTCCGCTCGCGCCCGCGCCTCCTCGCCTGCTTCGCGTCGAGCCTCGCGGTCTGGGGCGTCCTCGCGCTGGTCCCCTCCGGCCTCGACGGGCCGACGCGGGGCATCCTGGGCTGGGACGTCGGCTGCATCGCCTATGTTGCGACGACGCTGCGGCACGTGGCGCGGCGCGGCGCGCCCTTCATCCGGGACGCCGCGGCGCGGCAGGACGAGGGCCAGGGCATCATCCTCGGCCTGGTGCTGGCCCTGTCGGCGGCATCGCTCGCCGCGGTGGCGGTGGAGCTGTCCTTCGCCAAGGGCGCGCGGGGACTCGACGAGGTCCTGCGCGTGGCCCTGGCCTTCGTCAGCGTGTCGGCCTCGTGGTTCGTCACGCAGCTCATCTTCGCGCTGCACTACGCCCACGAATATTACGCGCCGGACGACGACGGCGATCCGGCCACGCTGCAGCAGGGCGGGCTGCGCTTCCCGGACGACGACGCGCCCGACTACTGGGACTTCATCCACTTCGCCGTGGTGATCGGCGTCGCGTCGCAGACCGCCGATGTGGAGTTCACCTCGAAGCGCATGCGCCGCATCGGCACCGTGCACGGGCTCGTGGCCTTCACCTTCAACACGGTGATCCTGGCGCTCACGATCAACGTCCTGGCCGGGCTGCTGTCCTGACGGATCAGCCCCCGGCGCCGCGCTCCACGGCGACGCGGAAGCCCACGACCTCGACGTCGCGCCATACGCCGCCGGCCGTGTAGGGGTCGGCGGCGATCCAGGCGTCCACGGCGGCGCGGTCCGGGAACTCGACCACCATGGTGGAGCCCCGCGGCGTGCCCGCATCGTCCAGCATCGCGCCGCCGACGATCATGCTGCCGCCGAACGCCGCGAGCCCGGCGAGGCCGGCGAGGTGCGCCGGACGGGCGGCCGCGCGCCGGGCGGGCGCGTCGGGGTCGCTGCCGTCGCGGGCCGTGACGAGGAACTGCGGCATGGCCGGCGCCTCCCGATCAGCCGTCGATGCCGGAATCGTAGATCTTGGCGCAGGCCGGGGAGAGCTGGGCGTGGTGGACCTGCATGCAGGCCTTGATCTTGTCCTCGTCCGGGATGGCGTCGTTGCACAGCTTCTCCACGTCGCCGTAGCAGACGTGCTCGGCCTCCTGGCGCAGCCGCATGGCGTCGGAGGGGAGCTTCGCCGCGAGGGCGGGGAGCGCGCTCGACGCGAGCAGGGCTGCGGCGATGAGGGTGCGGGCGTTCATGGCTTTGTCCTCGGAGCTGGCGGGGCGGCGATCGGGCCGCGGGCCGGATGCCGGTGCGTCAATGGGGCCGGGCGGGCGCCGTTCCCCGCCCGCCGGGATTCTGCCGCGCCGTGGCGACGGTGCAACAGCCGGTCACTTCAGGCCGGCGTCGAACACCTTGCGGCAGCCGGGGCTGAGCCGGGCGCGGTGCACCTTCATGCAGGCCGCGATCTTGGTCTCGTCCGGGATGTCAGCGTTGCACAGCGTCTGGACGTCGTTGTAGCAGAGGTGCTCGGCCTGGGCCCGCATGCGCTCCTTCTCCGACATCATCTTGGCGGAGGCCGCGTCGGCCCCGGCCAGCACCATCAGCGCGGCAGCGATCAGTCTCGCTCTCATCATCGTCCTCCCTGTCTCGGCGCCGAGCTTCTCAGGTCCGCCTGATCCCGAAATGAGGGATGGGCCGCCGGCTGCCGGGAAATGGCCCGTGCTCCGAGACGGCAACGTCGCACGCGCGCCGCGGATGCAGCCCGGCGCAAGACATTTCATGTAACGTCGCCGGGCGTGGTTCGGCGGCGGGCGGGGAGGCGGGGGCGATGAGGGTTTTGTGGATCCTGGTCCTCGCCGGCGCCCTCGCCTCCGCGGGCAGCGCCGCGGCCCTGCCCGTGCCCGCCGCGATGCGGGCCGGCGCCGCGGTCGAACCCGTGCAGGCCTTCTGCGGCCCGTACCGCTGCTTCGCGCGGCCGTTCTGGCGCTACCGCTCGGGCGCGGGCTTCCGGCCCTTCCGCCGGTTCGGCTTCGCCCCGCCGCCGCCCCGCTTCGCCCCGTTCGGCTTCCGGCGCTTCGGCGGCCGGCCCGGCGGGTTCCGCCGGTTCTGAGCGGCCGTCACCCCGCGAGGTCGCGCATCACCCTGATCAGGTCGGCCTTGCCCTCGAAGCCGATGCCGGGCAGGTCCGGCAGGGTCACGTGGCCGTCCTCCACCCGCACGCCGTCCGGGAAGCCGCCGAAGGGCTGGAACAGGTCGGGGTAGCTTTCGTTGCCGCCGAGCCCGAGGCCGGCCGCGATGGCGAGCGACATCTGGTGGCCGCCGTGCGGGATGCAGCGCGACGGCGACCAGCCCGCCGCGGCGACGCAGTCGAGCGTGCGCCGGTATTCGCACAGCCCGTAGGACAGGGCGCAGTCGAACTGCAGCCAGTCGCGGTCCGGGCGCATCCCGCCGTGGCGCAGCAGGTTGCGGGCGTCCTGGTGCGAGAACAGGTTCTCGCCCGTCGCCATCGGGCCGGGATAGTGCTCGGCCAGCGCCGCCTGCAGCGCGTAGTCGAGCGGGTCGCCCGCCTCCTCGTACCAGAACAGCGGGTAGTCGCGCAGCATCCGGGCGTAGGCGACGGCCTCCTCCAGCCCGAGGCGGCCGTTGGCGTCGACGGCGAGCCGGGCCTGCCCCCCGATCTCCTTCAGCGCGCCCTCGATGCGGGGCCGGTCCTCGGCGATGCCGTTGCCGATCTTCATCTTCACGACCGTGTAGCCGCGGTCGAGGTAGGAGCGCATCTCGGCGCGGAGCCCATCGACGCCCTTGCCGGGATAGTAGTAGCCGCCGGCCGCGTAGACGAAGACGCGCGGGTCCGCCTCGCGCCCGGCTCGGCTCGCGAGCAGGCGGAACAGCGGCACGCCCTCCGCCTTCGCCACCGCGTCCCAGATCGCCATGTCGAGCGTGCCCACCGCGACCGAGCGCTCGCCGTGGCCGCCCGGCTTCTCGTTCCTCATCATCGCCGCCCAGGCGCGGTCGGGGTCGAGGCGGCCCGCCGCGTCGAGCAGGCTCGCCGGGTCGGCCGCGAGGAGGCGCGGGGCGAAGCGCTCGCGGATGAGGCCGCCCTGGCCGTAGCGGCCGTTGGAGTTGAAGCCGTAGCCGACCACGCGGCGGCCGTCGCGCACCGCGTCCGTGACCACGGCGACCAGCGACAGCGTCATCTTGGAGAAGTCGATGTAGGCGTTGCTGATCGCGGAGGCGATCGGCAGCGTCCGCTCGCGGACGTCGATGATGCGCATGCGTTCCCTCCGTCGTCCCGCCCCCGGCCGCCATCCCAGCGCCGAGGCGCCGGGGCGCGTCAAGGGCCGCCCGCCTTGATCGGGCCTTCCCGGCGGCGCAGGGTCGCGCCGCGATCGACGGGGAGGAGCACATGGGCGAGGCGGGCGCATCCGGGGCCGGCGCGCAGGCGCCGGGCTTCTACCGCTTCGATGTCGGCGATCTCACCGCCGTCGCGCTGCACGACGGCGTGATCGTGCGGGACCGCCCGCCGGGCTTCGTCCGCAACGCTTCGCCGGGCGAGGTCGGCGAAGCCTTCGCGGCCTGCGGCATGGCGCGGGACAAGCTGACGCTGACCTTCAACGCGCTGGCGATCGAGACCGGGCGCGGCACCGTGCTGATCGACACCGGGCTCGGCGAGGGCGCGCGGCCCGGCGCGGGTCGACTCGGCGCCAACCTCCTCGCCGCCGGCCTCGGGCCCGCGGACGTGACGGCGGTGATCGTCAGCCACTTCCACCCGGACCACATCGGCGGCCTGCTCGCGGGCGACGGCACGCCGGCCTTCCCGGACGCCGAGGTGCTGGTGCCCGAGGCCGAGTGGGACTTCTGGCTCGGCGACGGCGACGGCGCCCGGCTGCCCGACGCCCTGAAGGCCAACGCCGACGCGACCCGCCGCGTCTTCGCGCCCCTCGGCGACCGCCTGCGCCGCTTCGCCTCCGGCGCCGAGATCCTGCCCGGCTTCACCGCGGTCGACGCCGGCGGCCACACGCCCGGCATGGCGGCGATCGAGGTCGCGTCGGGCGACGCCGCGACGCTGTTCGTCGCCGACATCACCAACAACCCGCTGGTCTTCGCCCGCCATCCCGAATGGCAGGCCATGTTCGACGTCGAGCCCGACCGGGCCGTGGCGACCCGCCGCCGCCTGCTCGACCGCGCGGCCGCCGATCACCTGCGGCTGTCCTTCTTCCACGCGCCGTTCCCGGCCACGGGCTACGTCATCAAGGGCGGGACCGGCTACGACTACGTGCCGGCGCTGTGGACGGCGGGGTAGGGGAGCGAGGCCTCACGGCGCGAGGCTGGCCCCGAGCAGCGCCTCGCGCGCCGCGGCGTCCTCCGGGAAGCCGGCGTCGCGATAGGCGGCTCGGAACCGCGCCAGCGCTTCACCGACTGCCGGGCCCTTGAGGCCGCGCGCCACGACGTCCTTGCCCGAGAAGGGCGTCGCCGGGATTTCGCCCTCGGCGGCGGCCAGCGCCGCGGCCCAGTCGCCGCGAGCGTCAGGCCCCGCGGCCGCGAGGCGCAGCGCGTCGCGCGTCGCTTCCCGGCCGTGGTCGAACAGCAGCGCGCGCACGGCGCCGACGGAGGGCGCGTCGCTTCCCGGCGGCGCGCCCGACGCGAGGACCGTCAGCGCCGCCTGCATGCGGTCGCGCTCGGCGTTGCTGAGCTTCAGCCCGTCGCGCAGCCGCTCGACGTCCGCGCCGCCGCGCACCGCCAGCGCGTGGAGGCGCAGCACGGGGTCGGGGTCGGCGAGCCGCGCCATCCGCGCCACGTCGGCGTCGCCGCCGAGGATGCGGGCGAGCAGGCCCTCGGCGTCGAGCGTCGCCAGCACGCCCGCGGCGCCGGGCGAGGCCAGGAGCTTCATCACCTCGCCCCGCACGCGCTCGCGGCTCAGCCGGTCGAGCCCGTCCCGCCCCGCCACCGCGGCGGCGAGGCCCTGGGCGTCGAGCGGCCCCACCCCGTAGGTCGCGTGGAAGCGGAAGAAGCGCAGGATGCGCAGGTAGTCCTCGCGGATGCGCGTCGCGGCGTCGCCGATGAAGCGCAGCCGCCCGGCCGCGAGGTCGGCGACGCCGCCCGTCGTGTCGTGGATGCGGCCGTCGCGCCCGAGCGACAGGGCGTTGACGGTGAAGTCGCGCCGCTCGGCGTCGCGCTCGAAGTCGCGCCCGAAGCGCACCACGGCGTGGCGGCCGTCGGTCTCGACGTCCTCGCGCAGCGTCGTCACCTCCACCGGGAGCCCGCCCGACACCAGCGTCACGGTGCCGTGCTCGATGCCGGTCGGGATCGCGCGGACCCTGGCCGCCTTGGCGCGGGCCATCACGGCGGCGGGCAGGGCCGTCGTGGCCACGTCGATGTCGCCGGGCGGCAGGCCGAGCAGGGCGTTGCGCACGGCGCCGCCCACCACGCGCGCTTCCTCGCCGTCGCGGTCGAGCAGGTCGAGCACGCGGGCGAGGCGCGGGTCGTCGAGGAGCGGGGCGCCGTCGAGCCGGCCGTCGGCGGTGAGGCGGAGGGAGCGCGCCGTCACGCGGGCGGCCGTTCGGGGCGGGGGAGCAGCATCACGAGCTTGTGGTCCGGGTGGGCGGCGGGGAGCAGGGTCACCTGCTCATAGCGGAGGATCCCGTCCTCCGGGTGACGGAAGCGCCGCTCGCCGCCGTCGCGGGCCGCCACCGCGTGGCCGTCCCACAGGCGCGCGAAGTCGGCGCTCCCCTCGCGCAGGCCCGCCACCAGAGCCACGAGCGCCGGGTCGTCGGGCGCCCGCGCCGTGTCGGCGCGGAACTCCGCGATGACGCGGCGCGCCCGCTCCTCCCAGTCGACGATGAAGGCGCGCGCCGCCGGATCGCGGAACACGAAGGCGAGCAGGGAGGGGTCGTCCCCGCCGAGCCAGGGCGAGAACAGCCGCGCCGCCGCCTCGTTCCAGGCGCGGGCGCGCCACAGCCGGTCGAGCAGGTAGGCGGGCGGACCCACCGCCGCGACGGCCGCTTCGAGCGCCGGGGGCACGGCGTCGGGCCCCGGCGCCTCGGGAAAAGGGTCGCGCTGCAGCGCGAGCTCGAACAGGTAGGCGCGCTCGGCGGCCGTGAGGCCGAGCGCGCCCGCGAGCCGGCCGAGCGCGCCCGGCGACAGGGCGATGTCGCGGCCCTGCTCGACCCACGCGTACCAGGCCGTGGAGATGCCGCAGCGCTCCGCCACCTCCTCGCGGCGCAGGCCGGGGGTGCGACGCCGCCCGCCCGCCGTCGGGGGCAGGGCCTCGCGGCGCGAGCGCACGAAGCGGCCGAGGAGGAGGCGGCGCTCGGCCGGAAGCAGCATAGGGTGGGACCGCGGATCACAGGATAAGCTCGGGCCTTATAGCGGCCGGCCGGGGCCGGCAGAAGGGCGGCATCCGCTCACGAGGAGACCGACGCAATGTCCGACGCCCAGAACAGCTTCACCGCCGACCATTACGCGCCCCGCGCCCAGGCCTACGTCGACAGCCGCGACCACAGCCAGGGCGCGGACCTCGACGAGATGGAGGACTGCATCCGCGGCGCGGGCCTGGGCCGCGCGCTCGACCTCGGCTGCGGCGGCGGCCACGTCAGCTACCGCGCCGCGCCGCATGTCGGCGCCGTCGTGGCCTGCGACGTCACCCCCGCCATGCTGGACGCGGTGGCCCGCACCGCGGCCGGGCGCGGCCTCGCCAACGTCGAGACCCGGCGGGCGGGCGCCGAAGCGCTGCCCTTCGCGGATGCGGAGTTCGACGCCGTGCTGTGCCGCTTCACCGCGCACCACTGGGCCGACGTCGAGGCGGGCCTGCGAGAGGCGCGCCGCGTCCTGAAGCCGGGCGGGCTCGCGGTGTTCATGGACGCCGTGGCGCCGCCCGACCGCGCCGCCGACACGCACCTCCAGGCCGTGGAACTGCTGCGCGACGCGTCCCACGTGCGCGACTACGCCGTTTCGGAATGGCTCGCCATGCTGGGCCGCGCCGGCTTCGCGGTCGAGCGCGTGACGCGGCGCAAGCTGCGCATGGTGTTCCCGGTCTGGATCGCCCGTACGGCTGTGCCGCCCGCCACCGCGGGCGCGATCCGCGCCCTGCAGGACGGCGCTTCGCCGGCCGTGCGGGCGCATTTCGCGATCTCGGAGGACGGCAGCTTCGACCTCGACACGGCGACGATGGTCGGCCGCGCGGCGTGACGGCGCCGCGAGGCGGTGGAGGCTGCTGAGCGAAAAGGGATCAACGGCCCGAGATGATGGGTCGAAAGCAATGAAACGGTAGCGAGTCCGTGCGAGCCTCCGGGCGAACAACGGGGTCCGATCCGCATGCCGCTCAACGCCACGCCGCATCCCGAGCGCCGGCCCGTCCGCTGCCGCCGGGCCGAAGCGAGATGACGGCCGCGACGCGACGCCGGTCGGACCTCGCGCCCGGCGCCGGCCGCGGCGCCCTGCCGGCCCTCACCGCGCTGGTGCTGCTGGCGATCTGCCTCGTCTTCACCTTCGTGATGGCGGCGTGGCACCGCGACGTCGGGCGCGTGCTGAGCGCTTCGGGCGACAGCATCGCGGCGGCGGTGGCCGGCGAGGTCGACCGCAACATCGAGCTGCTCGACTTCTCGCTGCAGGGCGTGGCCGAACAATGGGACGTGCCCGACGTGCAGGCCCTGCCGCCGCGCCTGCGCGACACGGTGCTGTTCGACGGCGCCATGCGGGCGCCGGGCTTCGGCATGATGATGGTGCTCGACCGCGACGGCCGCCTCGTCGCCCGGTCGGTCGACGTCGGCGAGCTCGGCGCGTCCTTCGCGGACCGCGACTATTTCCGGGTCCACGTCGGCAACGACGACGTGGGCCTGTACGTGTCGAAGCCCTTCCGGTCCCGCGTGAGCGATGCCTGGGTGGTGGCCCTGAGCCGCCGCATCGACGACGACGACGCCTTCGCCGGCGTCGCCGTGGGCACGCTCGACGTCGCCTACCTCACGAAGCTCTACGCCGGCCTCCACGTCGGGGACGGCAGCGCCGTGACGCTGTTCCGCACGGACGGCACGGTGATCACCCGCGCGCCCCTGGACGAGGGGGACGTGGGGATGTTCGCGGGGGGCGGGGACAGCTTCAACCGCATGCGGGCGGCGCGCGACGGCACCTTCGAGGGCGCGTCGCCGGTCGACGGCCTGCCCCGCGTCATCTCCTTCCACCGGGTCGGCGACCTGCCGCTGATCCAGGCCGTCGAGGTCGCCGGGGAGGGGCCCTACAGCGCCTGGTGGCGGCGCGCCGCCGCGATCGCCGGCCTCCTGACGCTGCTGTGCTTCGGCGTCCTCGGCCTGTCGCTGGCGCTCGCGCGCGAGCTCGGCCGCCGCGCCGCCGCCGAGGCGGAGCTCCGGCGCCTCGCCTCGACCGACGCCCTGACCGGCCTCGCCAACCGCCGCCGCTTCGACGCCGCGCTGCCCGAGGAGTGGGCCCGCGCCGCCGCATCGCGGGAGCCCCTCGCCGTGCTGATGGTCGATGCCGACTCGTTCAAGGCCTACAACGACCTGTTCGGCCATCCGGCGGGCGACCTCGTGCTCCAGGCCATAGCGGCGCGCCTCGACGAGGGCGCGCGGCGGCGGGGCGGGCTGGCGGGCCGCTGGGGCGGGGAAGAGTTCGCCGTGACGATCCCCGGCTGCGACGAAGCGCGCGCCCTCCGGGTCGCCGAGGACCTGCGCGCCGCCGTGGAAGGCCTGGCGCTGCCGCACCCGTCGGGCGTCGGCGGGGTGGTGACGATCAGCGTCGGCGTGGCGGCGGCCCGGCCCGCCGCGGGCGGGGCGGCGCGCGACGTGCTGGCCGACGCCGATGTCGCGCTCTATCGGGCCAAGGCGGAGGGGCGCAACCGCTGCCGGGCCCGCGCCTCGGCCGAGGTGCGGGCGGCTTGAGAGCCCGGCCGGGCCGATGAGCCGCCGGCCCCGCGAAACGTCGCGGCCGCTCTGCCCCGTCGCCTTGGGAATGTCGCCGCATTTGCGCTAGAACACGTGCCGGGCTGGCGCGACGTCCGGCGCCGCGATGCCAAGGGACGGATCCATGTACGCCCTCGCCAATCCAGCGACCTTCATGCGGCTGTCGGGCCGCGCGCTGCCCTGGCTGGCGGGCCTGTCCGCGCTCACGCTGGCGGTCGGGCTGGTCCTCGCCTTCGCGTCGCCCGCCGACTACCAGCAGGGCGAGACGGTGAAGATCATGTTCGTGCACGTGCCGGCGGCCTGGATCGCCAGCATGGCCTACGTCCTGATGACCGCTTCCGCGCTCGGCACGCTGGTCTGGCGCCACCCGCTCGCCGAGGCGGCGCAGAAGGCGGCCGTGCCGCTCGGCGCGGCCTTCACCTTCGTGTGCCTCGTCACCGGCTCGCTGTGGGGCAAGCCCATGTGGGGCACGTACTGGGTGTGGGACGCGCGGCTCACCTCCATGCTGGTGCTGTTCATCACCTACCTCGGCCTGCTCGCGCTGTGGCACACGATCGAGGAGCCGGGCCGCGCCGCCCGCGCCGCGTCGGTGCTGACGCTGGTCGGCGCGGTCAACCTGCCCATCGTGAAGTTCTCCGTGGACTGGTGGAACACGCTGCACCAGGGCTCGATCTTCCGCATGACGGGCTCCACCGTCGACCGGTCGATCCTGGTGCCGCTGCTCGTGATGGCGCTCGGCTTCACGCTGCTCTTCGCGACGCTGCACGTGGCGGCGATCCGCAACGAGGTCCTGCGCCGCCGCCTCCGCCGCATGATGCTGCTCGCCGCAGCCGATCGCGATCCGGCGTCCCGCCACGCCGTCGCCGTCGCCGCGGCCGAGGCGGTGCCGTCGTGACCGCGGTGCCGCATCTCGGCTTCATCGTGGCGGCCTATGCCGTGACGGTTCTGGTCGTCGGGGGCGCGGTCGCGGCCGTGCTGCTCGACGGGCGGGCGCTCCGTCGCGCGCTGGAGCGGCTCGAAGCCCGCGCCGGCCGCGCGCGGGCGGGGGGTGGGCGGTGAGCGCCGGAGCGGCGCCCGAAGCCGCGCCGGGCGGGGCGCCGAGGGCCCGCCGCGCCCTCGTGGCGCTGCCGCTCGTGGTCTTCCTCGGGCTGGCCCTGCTGTTCTTCCTGCGCCTCGGGGCCGGCGACCCGTCCCGCATCCCGTCGCCGCTGATCGGCCGCCCGGTGCCGAACTTCGCGCTCCCGCCGCTCGCCGGGCGCCCAATCCCGGCCGGCGCTCCCGTCGGGCTCGACGCGGCGGCCCTGAAGGCCGGCCACGTCACGCTGGTCAACGTCTTCGCGTCCTGGTGCGCCGAATGCCACGACGAGCACGGCGTGCTGATGGCGCTGGCGCAGAGTCCGCGCATGAAGGAGCTCGGCATCCCCATCGACGGCATCGCCTACAAGGACAAGGCCGAGGACGCCCGCCGCTACCTCGGGCAGAAGGGCGACCCCTACGCGGCGGTGGGCGACGACCGCACGGGCCGTACCGCCATCGACTTCGGCGTCTATGGCGTGCCCGAAACCTTCGTGGTGAGGGGCGATGGCACCCTGGCCTACAAGCTCATCGGCCCCGTGACCCCCGACAACATCGGCGCGCTGGAGGCCGAGATCGACAAGGCCGCGGCGCCGTGAGCCAGGGCGCCGGGGTCGGCCAGAAGTCCTCGTCCTCCGCCCGACCGACCGTGAACGGCGGGTCGGCCGGGAAGAGGGAGAGCGGCAGCCCGGTCTCGGCCGCCGCCCCGCGCCGCGCTCCGGCATGGGCCCGCGGCCCGCGCGAGCCTGCCTCCCCGCCGCGGTCCGCCGCGCTATCTCGTCCGGCAGCGCCGGGCCAGAGCCGCGGCGCCGAGGAGCCAGCCCCCATGCCCGACAGCCCCCACCACATCGCCGTCACGCCGCACCCCGGCCGGGTCAGGATCGTCTTCGCCGGGCGCACCGTGGTGGACACCGCCCGCGCGCTCGACCTCGCCGAGGGCGCGCTGCGCCCCGTGATCTACGTGCCCCGCGAGGACGCCGACATGTCGGCCTTCGAGCCCACGCCCCGCCACACCCACTGCCCGTTCAAGGGCGAGGCGAGCTACTTCACCCTGAAGGCCGACGGGCGCGAGGCCCAGAACGCCGTGTGGAGCTACGAGGCGCCGATCCCGGCCGCCGCCGCCATCGCGGGCCACCTCGCCTTCTACCCCGACCAGGTCGAGATCCGGCAGGACTGACGCCTTTCGCCGGATCGCCGGCCGCGTCTCGCGCGTTGGCGCTCGCCGCGCGGGGAGGCCCCGCGCCCAACAGCGAGGATCCCACCATGTCCACCGATCTCGAAGGTCTGCAGGTCGCGATCCTGGCGACGGACGGCGTCGAGCAGGTCGAGATCCTCGAGCCCATGAAGGCCCTCAGGGCCGCGGGCGCCGACGTGAAGGTCGTGTCGCTCAAGACCGGCACCATCCAGTCCATGACCGAGGACGTGAACCCCGGCGAGAAGGTCCCGGTCGACTGCGACCTGTCGGTCGACTTCGACCTGTTCGACGCCCTCGTGCTGCCGGGCGGCACCACCAACCCCGACAAGCTGCGCGTGAGCGACGACGCGGTGGAGTTCGTCCAGCACTTCGTCGACAACGACAAGCCGATCGCCGCCATCTGCCACGGCCCCTGGATGCTGATCGAGGCCGACGCCGTCGAGGGCGTGCAGCTCACATCCTGGCCGTCCCTGCGCACCGACATCGAGAACGCCGGCGGCGAGTGGGTCGACGAGGCCTGCGTTCGCGACGGCCTGCTGGTCACCTCGCGCAAGCCCGACGACCTCCCCGAGTTCTGCCGGCAGATGATCGCCATGTTCGGTGAGGATGCCGACGAGGAGGAAGGCTGAGCCGCCCACGCGGGAACGCGCACCGATGCTCCGGCCGGAGAACACTCCCGGCCGGACGCCGTGCTGTGCCCGAAGGTAGAATATTCCGACCCCATTCGGCGATGAATGATTGAAGTCGTCCGACTCTGAGCTGACCCGGCTTTGCAGTCGAGGAGCTGAGTTGGTGCTGTGTCACAAAGTGGTCATGGAGGCAGAACCATGTCTGAAGTGTTTCCGTTCGGAACTTTCTGTTGCCCCTGAGCAACATAGGCTGCCGTAGTCGAGGGTGGGACCGCTCCGGACGGGATCGCATACATAAAACTCATTTTCAGCTAAGTGACGCTGACTAGGTCTCGATCCAAGGCAGTTTTGCGGCGCTTCCCTGGCGCGCCGCGGCCGACCAGAGTTCAGACTGACGGATCTCGACCCATGATGTTCGCCAAGAGCCTGTTGCTGGGGGGCGCCACCCTCGTCGGTGCCGCCAGCCTCGCCCAAGCCGCCGACCTCCCCGTCGCCAAGGCGGCCCCGGTCGACTACGTCCGCGTCTGCGACTGGACCGGCTCGGGCTTCTTCTACATCCCCGGCACGGACACCTGCCTGGCGATCGGCGCCCAGGTCCGCATCGAGGCGGACTTCATCAGCAATCAGCGCGCGTTCCTGCCGGTTCCGGGCGCCGCCGGCCGCGCGGTTCCCGCCATCGGCACCGTGTTCGCCGCGCGCGACCGTGACGAGACCGGCTTCCTGGCCCGCGTCCGCCTCGGCGTCGACACCCGCACGCAGACCGCCTACGGCACGCTGCGCACCTACATTCAGTATCAGATCGACCGCGTTCAGGGCCTCTACGCCAACGGCGGCCTGTCCGGCGGCGCCAACACCTTCGCCAACCAGGGCGGCAACAACGCCGCCGTGCGCCGCGGCTTCATCCAGTTCGCCGGCATCACCGCCGGCCGCGTCCAGTCGTTCTTCGACTTCTACGCCGACAACTATAACTACGAAGGTATCGCCAACTCCGACCTTGCGCAGAACGTCTTCGCCTACACCTACCAGGTCGGCGGCGGCCTGGCGGCGACCTTCTCGATCGAGGATCGCAACGCCCGCAACCTTCCGCAGAACGTCGGCAACATCCTCGGCGGCCCGAACGCCGTGAGCTCGGCGGCTCGCTACGCCGGCGAAACCATCCCGGACCTCGTGGGCGTGCTGCGCTACGACCAGGGCTGGGGCTCGGCCCAGCTGTCGGCCGCCTATCACGACATCCAGACGACCTCGGGCCCCTTCGGCACCACCGGCTCGGGCTTCACCAATGCCGACGGCGACGGCTTCGCGGTACAGGCCGGCATCCATCTGAAGCTGCCGATGCTCGCCGCCGGCGACGACCTGTGGGTCGAGGGCGCCTACCAGAACGGCGCCTACCTGTATCAGGACTCGGCCACCTACATGAACCAGGGCTTCAGCTCGCCGGCGCTCGGCGGCTTCCTGCACATCGACCGCGACGCCATCGCGATCCACAACGTCGGCGCGGCGGCGGGCACCTACACGCTGCAGAAGGGCGAGGGCTTCTCAGCCATGTTCGCCATCAACCACTACTTCTCGCCCAACTTCCACGACGTGCTGTTCGGCTCCTACGAGCAGACCTCCTACGGCCGCGCCAAGAACATCGACTGGACGCTCGGCGGCCTCGGCGACGCCAGCGAGTACCGCATCGGCAACCAGTTCCTGTGGGATCCCGTGAAGAACTTCGAGATCGGCCTCGAGTTCGACTACCTCCACCTCGACCAGACGCTGGCCCACAACGTCGGCCAGGCCGCGACGGCGCTGCCGGCCGGCGTGTCCAAGAACCCGGACGCCTTCGAGGTGCGCCTGCGCACCGAGCGCGACTTCTGATCGACGAGAACCGTCACTTGGAAGGAAGCCCGGCGCGAGCCGGGCTTCCTGCGTTTCGGGCGGGAGGTCAGCGCGGCGTCGGGCGCCCGAAGCTCTGGGCCAGGAACTGGCCGCCGTGGGTCAGCCCCGAGCCGTCGATGCCGTGGGCGACGCCGAAGGACAGGTGCCACTGCGCCGGGATCTCGGCCTTGCCGAGGCTCTCGGCTGCGTCGAACAGGGCGTCGACCGGGATGACGTTGTCGCGGTCGCCGTGGACCAGCAGCACGGGCGGCGGCCGCCCGGCGGCGCTGCGCGCCGTCACCTCGCCGAGGTGCTCGGGGCCGACCAGCATGCCGGAATAGCCCAGGATCGCGGCCGGCGCCCGCCGCCGCCGGAGCCCCGTGTGCAGCGCCATCATGGTGCCCTGGCTGAAGCCCACCAGCGCCAGCCGCGCGTCGTCGAGCCCCGTGCGGGCGAGCTCGGCGTCGAGGAAGTCGTCGAGCGCCGGGCGCGCCTTGACGACCCCGGTCCAGCGCTCGGATGGGTCGCGCATCGTCAGCGGGAACCATTGGCGCCCGGTGGGGGACTGGGTGCAGCGCTCCGGCGCGTGCGGGGCCACGAACTCGGCGTCGGGCAGCCAGGCCTGCCACTGCCGCCCGATCTCGATGAGGTCGTTGCCGTCGGCCCCGTAGCCGTGGAGGAACACGACGAGCTGGCGGGCGTGGCGGGAGCGCGCGGGCAGGCGCGGGCCGTCGATGGGGGCCAAGGCGGGATCCTCGTGTCGTTGCGGGTCCCGCCGCAGATCGGGCTTCGCGCCCCCCGGGTCAAGCGCGGCGCGGGCCGCGCCGCCGACCCCTCAGCCTTCGAACTCGTCCGTGATGAAGCGCTGTCGGACCGCGTTGTAGAACTGGTCCGTCTCGTCGAGCTTCTCGTCGGACCGGTCGCGGATGAACCGGTCGACGCGCCGGCTGTGGGCGCTGATGGCGTCGACGATCTCCATCAGGCGCCGGTTCACCCGCGCCCGGTAGTCGAAGATCGACTCGCCGTCCTGCGGGCCGGGGATGCTGGCCGTGATGTCCTGCGTGATCTCGTCGATGGCCGAATAGGACACGATCGCCATGGCGGCACTCCCCCGTCAGGCCGCCGCCCCGATCAGCCGCCGCTCGTAGGCGGCGATGTCGCGGCGCGCCTGGCCGATCATCGCGTCCGCGCGGAAGCTGTCGCGGCTGAGCTCGACGCAGACGAGGCCCCCGAAGCCGACCGCCCGGAGCGCGCCGAGCGCCGCGCCCACGTCCATGTCGCCAGTGCCGAAGGCGAGGTGCTCGTGGCGGCCGCGCTTCATGTCCTCGAGATGCACGGTGGCGAGCCGGTCCCCGAACTCCACCACGGCCGCGTCCGGCTCGCGCTCGCCGGTTACCAGCAGGTGGCCGAGGTCCATCGCCAGCTTCAACTCCGGCACCGCGCGCGCCAGCGCGGCATAGTCGTCCACCGTGGACACCATCATCTCGGGCTCGGGCTCGAAGGCCGGCACCACGCCCCGGCTCCGCATGTAGTCGACGGCGATCCGCGTGCCCTCGTGCAGCCACGCCGTCGCGTCGCCGCGCCCGACGCCGGGCTTGAGGACGCCGCTCCAGAAGGTGAGCGACTCCGAGCCGACGATCGCCGCGATGTCGGTCGCCCGGCGGAGGTAGTCGAGCCGGCGGGCGCGGCCCTCCGCGGCGGACGAGATCAGCGTCGGCTCGTGCTTCTGCCGGAAGTCGAGCAGGAAATGCGCGCCCGTCTCGACCACGGACGCCAGGCCGAGCTCGTCGAGGCGCCGCCGCAGCGCCTCGGCGCGCCGCTCCCAATCCTCGGCGAAGGGGTCGAAGTGGTGGTGGTCGAGCGTCAGCGCGACGCCGTCGTAACCCGCCTCCGCGATCAGCACGAGCGCGTCGTCGAGGCGATGCCGTCCCGTGCCGTTAGTGTTGTAGGCGTAGCGCAGGTTCATGGGGCGTCCGTCCCGGATGGTTCAGTCTGGAGAACGTCAATGTCCGGGCATCGGTGGCGGGTTCCGCCCCGCTCAGTTTTCCGCGTGTTTCTCGGGCGACGTCGCGACGGCGTTAGGCGCGCCCGCCATCAGCCCGTCGATCCGGTCGCGCTCGCGCTTGAAGTCGGCCAGCACCTTGCCGTCCATCTCGCGGGTGCGGGCCAGCTTGACCCGCATGGGATCGACGAAGTGCCCGTTGACGATGACCTCGTAGTGGAGGTGCGGGCCCGTGGCGAGGCCGGTCTGGCCGAGGTAGCCCACGACCTGTCCCTGGCGCACCCGCACGCCGTCCGCGATGCCGCGCGCGAAGCCCGTCATGTGGGAATAGGTCGTGATGTAGCCGTTGGCGTGCTGGATCTCGACGTGGTTGCCGTAGGAGGACGAGTGCTCCGCCTTGAGCACCGTGCCCGAGCCCGCGGCGAGGATCGGCGTGCCGATCGGCGCGGCCCAGTCGACGCCCGTGTGGGGGCGCGAGTAGCCGAGGATCGGGTGGAAGCGCAGCCCGAAGCCGGACGTCATCTGCGCGTTCGGCACGGGCGAGCGCATCAGGAACTTGCGCACCGAGCGGCCGTTCTCGTCGTAGAAGTCCACCGCATTGTCGTCCGGCGTGACGAAGCGGTAGTAGCGGAACGTCTCGTTGTGGACGGTGATCGAGGCGTAGAGCAGGTCCGAGCGCCCGCCGTCGTCGTCGCCGTCCGTGTAGAAGGCGTCGAAGCTGTCGCCGCCCGCCACCGAGCGCTGGAAATCGACGTCGTTGCCGAAGACCCGCACCAGCGTGTCGATGAGCGGCTTCGGCATGTCCTGCTTGAGCGCCGTCTCGTAGAGGCTGTCGTAGAGGCGGAAGCCGCCCTCGTCGCCCGACGCCGGCGCGGCCGGCTTCTTCGGCGCCTCGGCGTTGGCGACCTTGACGTAGTCGCCCGTGTCGGCGAGCGCGATCGTGGTCTCCAGCGCCTCGTCGGCGTAGACCGACAGGCGGGCGATCTGGCGCGGGCGGCTGTCGTCGAGGCGCGAGAACAGGAGGCGGATGCGCCGGCCGTCGGCCACCGGCGCTTCGCCGCGCTTCGGCGCGAAGGCGGCCTCGATCGAGCGGATCTGGTCGCGCGTGGCGCCGTTGCTGCGCAGCACGTCGTCGAGGTTGTCGCCGTGCCGGAACACCACGAGCCGCTCGCTGGGCTCGCGGCTCGCGTCCGAGCGCGGCACCTGCGTGACGTTCTCGGCCACCATGTGGACCTCGATCGACGAGAAGGGCGCGGCCGGGAGGCCCGGTTCGGCGAAGTCGAGGCTGTTCGCCGGCAGCGTGCCCGCGCGGCTGGTGCGCATCAGCAGCATCTGCGGGAGCAGCGGCACCCGGTTCGGGCTCGCGAGGCTCCGCGCCGATTCCGCCACCTGGGCCTGGATCTCCTCGGGCGACAGCCCGCCGCCGAACCGGGCCACCTCGGCGCTGCCGAGGTCCTTCGTGGTGAAGGACACGTCGGAGTCGGCGAGCGCGGGGCCGGGGTCCGGGGGAGGGGCCTCGGCCGGGTTGGCGTCCTGCGCCATGAGCTTCAGCGGGTTGAACTCCGGCACGTCGTCCTCGTTGCCGGTCGACGCCAGCGCGAGGGTGGTGGCGACGTGGGTGAACCCCCGCATGCGGATGATCTGCTTGTCGCCGACCTTCACCGGCACCGGCACCTTGAAGCTCTGCTTCTCGGCCACGATGTCGGCCGAGCGGATCAGCCGGTCGCCCTTGACCAGCTTGGTCTCGGCCGTCCTGGCGCTGCGCGCCGGGGTCACGAGTTCGGGCGCCTGGGCCACGGTGGACTGCCCGTTCATGGCGATGAACACGTTGGTGCCGATCAGGGCCGAGCCCGCGATCCCGGTCAGCACCACGCCGGAAAGCCAGCGGACCGACACGTTGCGGCGGTCGTGGGCCATGAGCGGACGGCCGATCACCTGGATCGGGGGCTCCACGCCGAG